>NZ_JBVHXR010000006.1:3320-376329 GCF_055569295.1 Streptomyces sp. NPDC029292 | reverse complement strand
CCTCTGGCTTCCGTGAGCTTCAGGAAGGCCAGAAGGTGACCTTCGACGTCACGCAGGGCCAGAAGGGCCCGCAGGCGGAGAACATCGTTCCCGCCTGACGTCGAGGCGCACGACACAGCTGGGGCCCGCACCTTGGGGTGCGGGCCCCAGCTCGCTGCTGTTTCCGCACCGGAATTCCGACGCCAGACGTCACTATTTTCCGCACCGGTGCGACCGTTTGCAATTCAGTTATTTATCAGGGCTCGTTCTTGCAATTCAATCGGCTCATTCCTGCCGAGAATTCCTCGATACGTGCCATATCGAGGAAGGTTCTCCATGAACCGCTCAGCACGTACGAATGACCGTTACTCCAACGCCCGCAAGGGCGGTCCCGGCGGCCGGGGGCGGCGCCCCTCCGCACCGCAAGGGGAGTTCGCGCTGCCGGCGACCGTCACGCCCGCCCTCCCCCCGGTTGCGGCCTTCGCCGAACTGGACATGCCGCAGGAGCTGTTGAAGACGCTCGGCGGCCTCGGCGTGAACGAGCCGTTTCCGATCCAGGCGGCCACACTGCCGAACTCCCTCGCGGGCCGGGACGTCCTGGGCCGCGGACGCACCGGATCGGGCAAGACCCTCGCGTTCGGCCTGGCGCTGCTGGCCCGTACCGCGGGCAAGCGCGCCGAGCCGCGGCAGCCGCTGGCCCTGGTCCTGGTGCCTACCCGGGAACTGGCTCAGCAGGTCAACGACGCGCTCACCCCGTATGCCCGGTCGCTGAAGCTGCGCGTGGCCACCGTGGTCGGCGGCATGTCGATCGGCAGGCAGGCCGGTGCGCTGCGCGCGGGTGCCGAGGTCGTCGTCGCGACTCCGGGCCGCCTCAAGGACCTGGTCGAACGCAGGGACTGCCGCCTCGACCGGGTGAACATCACTGTCCTGGACGAGGCCGACCAGATGGCCGACATGGGCTTCATGCCCCAGGTGACCGAACTGCTGGACCAAGTACGCCCCGACGGGCAGCGGATGCTGTTCTCGGCCACGCTGGACCGCAACGTCGACCTTCTGGTCCGTCGCTATCTCCACGACCCGGTGGTCCACTCGGTCGACCCCTCGGCCGGCGCTGTCACGACCATGGAGCACCACGTGCTGCACGTCCATGGTGCCGACAAGTACGCCACCGCCACCGAGATCGCCGCCCGCGACGGCAGGGTGATCATGTTCCTGGACACCAAGCACGCCGTGGACCAGTTCACCAGACACCTCCTGGGCAGCGGTGTGCGCGCCGCTTCGCTGCACGGTGGCAAGTCCCAGCCCCAGCGCACCCGCACCCTGGCCCAGTTCAAGGAGGGCCATGTCACGGTGCTGGTGGCCACCAATGTCGCGGCCCGCGGCATTCACATCGACAACCTCGACCTGGTGGTGAACGTCGATCCGCCCAGCGACCACAAGGACTATCTGCACCGCGGCGGCCGCACCGCGCGTGCCGGCGAGTCCGGCAGCGTCGTCACCTTGGTCCTGCCCAACCAGCGTCGGGACATGGCGCGCCTCATGGCGGACGCCGGCGTCAGCGCGCGGACCATCCAGGTCCGCTCCGGCGAGGCCGAACTCAGCCGCATCACCGGCGCGCAAGCCCCGTCCGGCGTTCCCATCAACGGCAGTGCGCCGGCCACGGAGCGCCCTCAGCGCGGCGGCGCCCCGTTCCGCGGCATGGGCACCCGCCCGGGACGGTCCGGCCGCGCCGGCGGTGAGTCCCGTCGCTCCGCCGAGGCCCGCCAGACAGCCGAGGCACGCAAGGCCGCACGGGTCCGCCGGGGCGCGTAGTCCGGGCGGCGGCCGCGAGGCGTCCCGGACATGAAGGGGACGGGTCCACCAGCGTTCATCGTTTGACCGGCACAGACGGCGATCATCTCGTTACAGTTCTTCCGTAAGCCAGTCAGAGGCGACAGTGGGGCTGCGAGTGGAGCGGCGATTCTTCATAGCGTTGGGCAGCGGTCGTTACTGCCACCTCGCAGCAGACGAACAGCTCCACCAAGTCCCCGCGGATGTCGGGTTGATGACGGCTCTCTTCGAGAGCTTCGGATACCGGGCGGTGCTGCCCGGACTGGGTGAGTACGACGGAGCCGAGCAGATACGGCAGAAGTTACGCCACTGGTCGGCGGACACGTGTCTGTCTCCCGATGACGTCGTGGTCGTCTACTTCGCGGGACACGGACTCGTACAGGACCGGGACCGGCACTATCTGATGTGCTGGGACTCCCAGGCGGAGGATCCGGCCACCACCGCCCTGGCCACCGAGGACCTGGTGCGGATCCTCTGCCGAGGAGACCTGCGCCACCTCCTTCTCATCCTGGACACCTGCGCTGCCGGTGCGGGCAGCGCGGATGCGGCCGGGGTCGCGCTGCAGTCCATCGCCTATCGGCACGGCGGCTCCGGAAGCGCCGGCGGACTGTGGTTCCTGGCCTCCGCCCGTCGCAAGGACATCGCCGAGGACGGCGCCTTCGCGATCGCGCTGCGCTCCTCCGTGCAGATCACGACGGGCCGTACCGGACAGCGGCAGCAGTACTTGGACCTCACCGAACTCGTGAAGGCGGTGAACGAGTGCTTCGACGGCGACGGGCGCGGCCAGCGTGCCGAACTCGCCAGCGGGCTGGTGACCGGCCTCGCGCCGTTCCTGCCCAACTCCGGCTTCCGTGAAGAGCTGCCGCCCCTCGGCACCGACCTCGAAGTGCAACGCCGGGTGGCCGCCCGGGACCTCACCGAGCACTTCGGCCCGCGCTCTCGCGGTGTGGAATTCGAGTCCGAACAGGGCCTCTATTTCAGCGGCCGGGTGCAGGTCCTGACCGAACTCGCGGCCTGGCTCACCGCCGAGGACGGGGACGGCAGGGGCCGGGTCGTCACCGGAAGCCCCGGGTGCGGCAAATCAGCGGTCCTGGGGAGAATCGTCGCGCTGTCGGACGGGCTGTACCGAGCGCGGTTCGACCTGTCGGGCGTCGATCCGGTCACCGTGGTCCCCGAGGGATGCGTGACGGCCGCTGTGCACGCGCGCCACAAGCGGCTGGAGGAGGTCGTCGAACGGATCGCCACCGCGCTCGGTACCGAAGTGGACGGCACGGCGGCCCTGCTCCAGGAACTCACCCGCCGGAGCCGCCAGGGACCGCCGGTCGTCATCGTGGTCGACGCAGTCGACGAAGCGGGATCGGACACCGCGGCCGACGCCGGCGGTCATGGGGAGCCCCGCCGCATCACGCGTGAACTGCTGCGGCCGATGTCGGAAATCCCGGGTGTACGTCTGCTGGTAGGCACCCGGCACGAACTCGTGACGCCCCTGGGCCCCACGTTCACCTGCCTGGACCTCGACCTCCCCGGCTACTGCGCCGACGAGGCAGACGTCACCGGATATGTCACCAAGGTGCTGCTCGCGACGGAGGAGCCCGAGGTCCGCACCCCTTACCGGCACTCCCCTGAGCTCGCCGAAACCGTCGCCCGGGGCGTTGCGACCCGGGCGGACGGCGTCTACCTCTACGCCAGGACCACGGCACGCACCCTGAGATCGGACCGCGCCGTCGTGGACGTCTCCCGGCCGGGCTGGGCGGAGGGGCTGCCCAGCGAGGTGGGTGAGGCGTTCGACGACTATCTGGCGCGTTTCGGCCCGGACGAGCCACGCGTGCGCCGCATGCTGCTCCCGCTTGCCTTCTCCGAGGGCAAGGGCCTTCCCCGGGGCCAGGTATGGACGACGCTGAGCTCCGCGATCTCCGGCACGGTGTGCACGGAGCAGGACGCCTCCTGGCTGCTGGACGTCGCCGGAGCCTATGTCGCCGAAGTCATCGACGACGACGGCCGCTCGGTCTACCGGCTCTACCACAAAGCCCTGGCGGAGCATCTGCGCACCACCACCGGCCGCCCGGCCGCCGAGATCCAGAAGACCGTCGTCGACGCCCTGACCGGCGTCGTCCCCGTCGCACCCGACGATGGCCGGCCCGACTGGTTCGCCGCGCCTCCGTACCTCCGCCGGCACTTGGCCACACACGCCGGTGCGGCGGGTGTACTCGTCGATCTCATCAGGGATCCGGGCTTCCTGCTGGCGAGCGAACCGCTGGGCCTGCTGCGGGCGTTCACCTCGATCGACGGCGAGGGCCCGAGACGGATACGGACGGCGTACGAGCAGGTGGCGCACCGTATGACGCCCGACCGGTCACTCGGCAGCCGAGCGGCCGACCTCCAGTTGTCCGCGCGGCGCTGCGAGGCCAACGAACTGGCCGACCGTATGGGTCAACTCGGGGTGGCGCTGCCGTGGACCGCGCGCTGGGCCTGGTGGTCGGCGAGCGGCGCTCACCGGCTGCTCAGCGGGCACACCAAAGGGGTCAGCTGTGTCGCCATCGGCGACCTCGACGGGCGGCCCATCGCGGTCACCGGTGGTCTGGACAGGACAGCGCGGGTCTGGGATCTCACGACCCAGCGGCAGATCGGCGAACCGTTGCCGGTCGGCATCGCCGTGAGCGCGATCGCCATCGGTGACCTGGACGACTACACGGTCGCCCTCACCGGAGGCGTCGACGGCACGGTGCGGGTCTGGGACCTCTCGGCGGGACAGGAGTACGGGCAGGCGCTGACCGGCCACACCAACCGGATCAATGCCATGCGGATCGGGGCCATCGACGGGCGTCCGGTCGTCCTGACGGCCAGCCAGGACGGCACGGCACGGATCTGGGACCTGGTCGCCAGGAGGCAGCTCGGCTGCGAACTGGCCGTGCACAAGCGCACGGTCAGGGATGCGGCCCTGGGCGAGCTCGACGGGCGTCCGGTCGCGGTCACCGGCGGCGAGGACAAGGCCGTCTACGTCTGGGACCTGAGCGACGTACTGACCGGGGGCGACCCCCGCATCGACGGCAGCCCCCTGATCGGTCCGGCACAGGCGGTCACGGCGGTGAGTCTGGGGCGGCTGGACGACCGCACGGTGGCACTGGTCGGCGATCAGTCCGGCATGCTCAGCCTGTGGGACCTGGCCGAACGCCGCCAGCTCGGCGAGCAGGTGACCGCTCATCGCTACCTGGTACGCAGTGGGGTCGCCTCGGCCATGATCGGTGACTTCAACGGCCGTGCCGTGGCCCTGACCGCCGGTGTGCGGGAAGCCAGGCTGTGGGATCTGCGGACGCTGCGACAACTCGGCCACCCGTTGCGCGGGCATGTGAACGACATCGCCGCGGCCGCTCTCACCGACCGGGGGGACGCGTCGCTGGCGGTCACGGTCGGAGACGACCGCACTGCCCGTATCTGGGATCTCTCGAGCGACCAGCCGGCGGACGGCCACTCGGGTCAGGTGCACTCGGTGTCCTTCCGTGACGTCAGGGGCCGTCCCCTGGCGCTCACCGGAGGAGAGGACGGTTCGGCGCGGCTGTGGGATCTCCGAACGCGCAGCCAGGCCGGACGCCCCATGGGAGGCCATCGCGGCCAGGTACTCGCTGTGGCCCTTGAGGACGTGGGCGGGCGTCTGCTCGCCGTCACGGGAGGATCCGACACCACGGTCCGGCTCTGGGACCCGCTGCGCGGGGAGGCCTTGGGCCCACCGCTCACGGGACACACCAACGTCGTGCGGTGCGTGGCGCTCGGTCTGCTGGCTGACCAGCCGGTCGTGGTCAGCGGAGGGGAGGACGGCACGGTCCGGATCTGGTCCGCTCGCTCCTGGGCGCAGGTGGCGCCCCCGCTCTCCGGGCACATCGGCGCCGTCCGTCACTTGGCGGTCCGCTCGACCGCACGGCATCTGGAGATCGCCATCGCCACCTCGCTCGACCACGCGTACGTGTGGCGGGTGGGCGGCAGCGGCACGGTCCAACCGAACGCACCTGCCTCGCACTTCGACATCGAGGACCTGACGCCGACCGCCCGGGCGGTCGGCGTGGCCTTCCACGAAAACCGCCCGGTCGTGCTGTCGACCCGCGAGGGCAACGGCCTGTACGTGCACGACATCGCGACCCGCACCGCCATCGGCGACCCTTTGTTGGGCCACACCGGCTACCTCACTGCGGGGAGCTTGGTCCGCACCGGCACGACCACCCTGGTGGCGTCCGTCGCCTTCGACGACACGGCGCGCGTCTGGGACCTGGACACGGGTGCGGCCCTGGGGGCACCGCTGGAAGGTCTGACCAGGCTGGGTGGTGCGGAGGACCCTCCCGCTCCGGCGTTGGGTCGGGTGGACGGCAACCCCGTGGCGATCACCTCCTATTCACGCGAGGTGCGCGTGTGGGACCTGACCACCATGCAGCCGATCGGGGAACCGCTGTGCGGTGTGAACCACGCCCTGGTCTCGGCGGACGTCGTACCCGTCCCGGACGGCGGGGAGATCGTCGTCACCGGCAGCGTCGACGGCACGGTACGGGTTCACGACCTCGGAGACGGGCGCCAGACCGCCGCCCACATCGCGTCGGCCGTCCAAACAGTGTTCGACGTGGCGAGTGCCGAGGTGGACGGCGAGACCGTTGTGGTCCGCGGCAGTTGGACGGAAGCGGAGGCTTGGGGCCTGAAACCCCGTCGGCGGCTGGGCAGACGTTCCGGCGTTGCCTGGCGGGCGTGTCTGCACACCTTGGCAGGCAAACCCGTCGTGGTGTCCGCCGGGGGCGATCACACGCTGCACGCCTGGGACTTGCACACCCAGTCGCCCCTGTGCCCACCGATGACCGGTCACACGGCTGAGGTGATGGGCCTGCGGGCGGGCCGGGTCGGCGAGGTGGAACTCGCTGCCAGCGCCTCGGTGGACGGAACCGTCCGGCTGTGGGACCTGCGCACAGGCGAAAGCCTGTCGGATCCGATCGGCGGCCATGGCAGGGGCGCGTTCAGCGTGGACTTCGCCCGCCTCGGCCGCGACGTCCTGGTGTCGGGTGCGGGCGACGGGAGATTGCGTTTCTGGGATCTGGCGGACCAGACCGACGCGGGCGTCGAGCTGGAACCGTTCCCGTCGGCCGTCCGGGCGCTTCGGGTCGCGGACATCCAGGGCGTCCCGATGCTGATCGCGGCCGATGGCTACGGCATCACACGAGTGTGGGACCTGCGGTCCGCCAACTGGTCGGCGGAACTCGACATCGGCAGCGGTGTCACCGATCTCGCGGTCGGTGGCGATCGAGTCTGCGTCGCCACGCACATGGGCGCCGTCGTGCTCGGCATCCACCTGACCGAGCTTGTGAAGGAGCCGGGGAGCGCCTTATGACCCGCATCGTGGTCGTTCATGGCATCGGACAGCAGTTCAAGGGAGCCGAGACGCTGCTGGCCGATTGGTTTCCCGCACTGTGTGACGGCGTCGCCCTGGCCGGTGGGCCCCGACTGGGCGCCGACCAGGTGGACATGGCGTTCTACGGCGACCTGTTCCGCCCCGCAGGGCACCGAGGGCTCGGCATTCCCGACCTAGACGCCGGCGACGTGGAGGAGGGACTCGAACGCGAACTGCTGCTTCAGTGGTGGGAGTCGGCGGCCCGCGAGGAGAGCCAGGTCGCCGGGCCGCAGGCCGCCGCGCGGATGCGTACCTCCGACACCGTGCAGCGGGCGCTCAACGCGCTGAGCCACTCGGCCTTCTTCGCCGGAGTGAGTGAACGGCTGATGATCTACAGCGCTCGGCAGGTTCGCCGCTACTTCACCGAGCCGGAGCTCCGCGCACACATCCAGGACCGCCTGGCACGCGCCGTCACCGACAGCACGGAGGTGATCGTCGCTCACTCCCTCGGCACCGTCGTCGCCTACGAGGCACTGTGCGCACGACCGGACTGGCCCGACCTCAAGCTCGTCACCCTCGGCTCCCCGCTCGCCGTGCCCCGCCTGGTCTTCGACCGCCTTCTGCCGCAGCCAAGGGCGGGATACGGAAGGTGGCCCGCACCGGTGAGTCGCTGGACCAACATCGCCGATCGAGGTGATGTCGTAGCCCTGGTCAAGGAACTGGCCCCGTTCTTCGGCGACCGAGTGACCGACGTACTGGTGCACAACGGTGCCAAGGCGCACGACGTCCGGCCTTACCTCACGGCGGCGGAGACAGGGCGGGCGATCACTGATGGGTTGAACCATGCTGACGGCGACTGAGTGCGAGAGCTTTCTCGGAAGGGCTGTCGATCCGGGCGTATTCCGTTCGACGCATGGGTGAGAGTGCGAAACGACGAACCCAAGGAGCACGGCCATGCCGAAGCTGCGCGTACACAACCTCACGATCTCGCTGGACGGCTTCGCCGCCGGTCCCGGCCAACGCCTGGAGCACCCGCTCGGTGAGGGCTTCGAGGGCATGCACGAGTGGATGTTCGCCGCGATGCGGGACCGGGCCGACGGCAAGACGGGGGTCGACGTCGAATACGTCGAGCGGAGTGAGGAGAACATCGGGGCGACCATCATGGGGCGCCACATGTTCGGGCCCCAGCGCGGGCCGTGGGCGGGCGAGTCGTGGAAGGGGTGGTGGGGCGACAACCCGCCGTACCACAACGACGTGTTCGTGCACACGCACCACCTGCGGCCGTCGCTGACGATGGAGGGCGGGACCACGTTCCACTTCACCGACGAGCCCATCGAGACGGTGCTCGCGCGGGCGTTCGAGGCGGCGGCGGGCAAGGACGTGCGCATCGGCGGCGGACCGGGCACCATCCAGCAGTATCTGCGCGCCGGTCTGGTCGACGAGCTGCACCTGGCCATCGTCCCGAAACTCCTGGGCAGGGGTGAGCGTCTGCTCGACAACCTGGGGGACGGGATCGACGGCTATCGGGTCGCCGAGCTGGTCGGCTCGCCCGCCGCCACGCACGCCCGGCTGGTCCGTTGCTGACGTCTTCGGCGGTCCGGCTCGGCCTTGCCGGACGGGGCAGCGGGGCTCGGCGGGGTTTGGCGGGGCAGCCTTCTCGGGCGGGGCTCAGCGTGGCTCAGCCTTCTCCGGCGGGGCTGGGCCCCCGCTCGCCCGATCAAGCCGACGTGCCCGCCCCACCCGGCCCGGGCGCTCCCGCCCGCAGCCCGTCCATCACGAGGTCCAGGAGGCGTGCGGCGCGCGGCTGCCAGCTCTCGTGCGGGTCGATCTGCCAGAGCCCGGCGATGGCGAGCACGAAATCGTCGGGAGTCACCCCCGGGCGGATGGTCCCGGCCTCCTCGTTCGCCTTCAGCAGGAGCGTGACGGCCGAGGTCACCGGGCCGTGTCCCAGCTTGGTCAGGGTGCCGCGCGCCACGTCGGCGGTGGCTTTGCGCATCGCGTCGGCCAGGCCGGCCTTCGCCATGGCGTACTGCGCGAGGCGGTCCATCCACTCCCGCAGGGCCTGATCCGGCGGGCGGGTCTCGAGCAGCTGGGCCGCGGTGTCGGCGACCTGCTGTACCTCGTAGCGGTAGACCTCCAGGACGAGCGCCTCGCGGTTGGGGAAGTTGCGGTAGAACGTCCCCTGTCCGACGCCCGCCTTCTTGGCGATCGCGCTCAGCGGGGCGTCCGCCGAACGCGTCAGCTCGGCGAGGGCCACTTCCAGGATGCGCTCGCGATTCCGTTGCGCGTCCGAGCGCAACGGTGCCTCCTTGTCGGCGTGCACTCGTCCTCCTTCAGGAACGATGGCCGGGCTCCTTCCGGAATCACGGCCGGGCCGCCCTTGCTAAGCGGACAGCTGTCCGTTAGGTTCATGGATAACGGACAGCTGTCCGCTTAGAGCTCACTTTAGTGGCTGACACGCTCCGTGTGCATGGCCGGAACCGATCGCCGACCGGAATTCTCGCGCACCGGGCAGATTTTCAAGCCGCCACGAATCTCCTATTCGACTTCGACTCTCCTCTTTGACTTCGACTTCGACGCGCACCGCAAACGCGAAAGAAGGCTGATCATGGCCCCAGCCCCCTCATCGACGTACAGCGCCATCACCCTGAACATCAACGGCGAGAAGTACACGCTGCCCGTCGACCACCGCACCACGCTGCTCGACGCGCTCCGTGAGCATCTCGATCTGACCGGTACCAAAAAGGGCTGTGACCAGGGGCAATGCGGCGCCTGTACGGTGCTGCTCGACGGCCGCCGGGCCGTCTCCTGTCTGCAGCTCGCGGTCGCCGCCGAAGGGCGCGCGATCACCACCATCGAGGGTGTGGCGGACGGTGAGCGGCTGCATCCGGTGCAGCAGGCCTTCCTCGACCTCGACGGCTACCAGTGCGGCTACTGCACACCGGGGCAGATCTGTTCGGCCCTCGCGGTGATCGAGGAGCACGCGGCGGGCTGGCCGAGCGCCGTGACCGCCGATGTCCGGCCCGAAGCGGGAGTGCCGCCGCTCACCGCCGACGAGATCCGCGAGCGGATGAGCGGCAACCTGTGCCGCTGCGGCGCGTATGTGTCTATCGTCCAGGCGGTGGCTCGGGCGGCGGAAGCCCAGGCGGCCGAGGCCGAGGCCGGCACCAAGGAGGCCGCGGCATGAGGGAATTCGGCTACGAGCGCGTCTTCGACGTCTCCGGCGCGGTCGCCCTGCTCGGTGACGATCCCGACGCCCGTTTCCTCGGTGGCGGCACCAACCTGGTCGACCTGATGAAGGCCGGCGTGGAGAGGCCCGCGCGGCTCATCGACGTGCGCGAACTCCCCCTCGGCCAGATCGAGTTCACGCAACGCGGCGGACTGCGCATCGGCGCGACCGTCACCAACAGCGATCTCGCCGCGCATCCCGAAGTACGCCGCCGCTACCCGGCGTTGGCGCAGGCCGTGCTGGCCGGTGCCTCGGGACAGCTGCGCAATATGGCCACCGTCGGCGGGAACCTGCTCCAGCGCACCCGCTGCGGCTACTTCACCGACCTGTCGAAGCCCTGCAACAAGCGTGCCCCCGGCAGCGGTTGCCCGGCCGTCGAGGGCGAGCACCGCAACCACGCGATCCTCGGTGCCTCCGCGCACTGCGTGGCCACCCACCCCTCGGACATGGCGGTCGCACTCGCCGCCTTCGATGCCGTCGTGTCCTACGAAACGCCGGACGGGCCGGGCGAGTTGCCGCTCGGCGACTTCTATCTGCCCGTGGGCGACACCCCGCACCTGGAGACCGCGCTGCCGCCGGGCGCGCTGATCACCGGCGTCACGCTGCCGCCCGCCCCGGTCGCCGCCGTCTCGCGGTACCGGAAGGTGCGCGAGCGTGCCTCGTACGCCTTCGCGATCGGCTCGATCGCCGCCGCTCTCGACGTCCAGGACGATGCCGTACGCGAAGTGCGTCTCGCCTTCGGGGCGGTGGCGTCCCGGCCGTGGCGCGCCAGGGAGGCCGAGCGGGTGCTGACCGGGGGTCCGGCGAGCGCCGAGGCGTTCGCCGCCGCCGCGGACGCCGAACTTGCGGTCGCCGAGGTGCTGCCGCAGAACGGATACAAGGTGACCTTGATGCGCAATCTCGTCGTCGCCGTGCTGACCGAACTCACCGAGGAGGCCGCCCGATGACCACGACGACCGGACGTGCGGTGGTGACCGGAGCGGTAGGCGCGGCGCACACCCGGGTGGAGGGCCGGGACAAGGTCACCGGAGCGGCCCGCTACTCGGGTGAGATCCCCTTCGCCGAACTCGCCCACGGCTGGCTGGTGTTGTCCACCGTCGCGCGCGGCCGTATCCGCTCGGTGGACGACGCCCCCGTCCTCGCCATGCCCGGCGTCCTCACCGTGCTGCACCACGGGAACGCTCCACGCGTCGACACCGAGTACCTGAGCCTGCACGGGCGGCCGAACCCCGTCCTCGGGGTCTTCCAGCACGACCGTGTGCCGTACGTGGGCTGGCCGGTGGCCCTGGTCGTGGCCGAGACGTCCGAGCAGGCGAGGGAGGCCGCGGAGGCGCTGGTCGTCCAGTACGACGAGGAGCCGCACGACATCGCGTTCTCTGCTGGGCGTCCCGATGCGTACACGCCGGAGGATTCCCCCATGGGGCGGGCGGAGACGGAGAAGGGGGATGTCGAGACCGAACTCGCCGCGTCCGCCGTCGTCGTGGACGCGGAGTACAGCACACCGGAGGAGCACCACAGCGCGCTGGAGCCGCACGCGGCGACGGCTCGCTGGGAGGGCGGCCGGCTCGAGGTCGTCGACTCCAATCAGGGCACGCTCTGGGTGGCGTCCGAACTCGCGAAACTCTTCTCCCTCGACCCGGCCTCGGTGCGGGTGCGCTCCGAACACGTCGGCGGCGGCTTCGGGTCCAAGACGGTCACCCCGCACCAAGTGACGGCCGTGATGGCCGCGACCGTCCTGCACCGGCCGGTCAGAGTCGTACTGACCCGCCGTCAGATGTTCTCGCTCGTCGGCTACCGAAGCCCGACGGCTCAGCGGGTCAGGCTCGGCGCCGACGCCGACGGGCGGCTGCGCGCCTTCGACCACCAGGCCGAGTGCCTCACCTCCACCGTCCATGAATTCGTCGAGCGGAGCGCCGACTTCGGGCGCCCCATGTACGACGCCGACGCGCACCACACCGTCAACCGTGTCGTACGGCTCGACGTGCCGACCCCGAGCTGGATGCGCGGGCCGGGCGAAGCCACGGGATCCTTCGCGCTGGAGTCCGCGCTCGACGAACTCGCCGAGAAGTGCGGCATCGACCCGATCGCGCTGCGCGGCCGCAACGAACCGGACGTGGGACCCGTCTCCGGGCTGCCGTTCAGCAGCCGCAATGTCCGCGCCTGCTTCCAGGAGGGGGCCCGCAGGTTCGGCTGGGCGGACCGCGACCCGCGTCCCGGGATCCGCCGCGAAGGGCGCTGGCTGCTCGGGACCGGCACGGCCGCGGCCGTTTTCCCCACACTGTCCGCCCCGTCCACGGCGGCCGTGACGGCGGAGGCGGACGGCACCTTCACCGTACGGATCACCGCGGCGGACATCGGAACCGGGGCGCGGACCGCGCTGACCCTGGTCGCCGCGGACGCGCTGGAAGTGGAGCCGCAGCGCATCCGGATGCGGATCGCGGACAGCGACTTCGGCCAGGCGATCTTCGCGGGCGGCTCGATGGGCACCCGCTCCTGGGCCTGGGCGATCACGGCCGCGGCGGGCGAGCTGCGCGAGCAACTGGCCCTGGGCGGTGACATTCCGCCCGAGGGGATCACCGCGAGGTCGGACACCTCCGAGGCCATCGGCGCGCTGGCACAGAAGGAGCGGCACACCTTCGGGGCCCAGTTCGCCGAGGTCGCCGTGGATGTCTCCACCGGCGAGGTGCGCGTGCGGCGCATGCTCGGCATCTTCGCCGTCGGCCGGATCGTCAACCCCCTCACCGCGCGCGGCCAGTTCATCGGCGGAATGACCTGGGGCCTCTCCATGGCCCTGCACGAGGAGGCGATCAGGGACCAGGCCTCGGGTGGCCACGTCGGCGCCGACCTCGCGGGCTATCACGTCGCCGCGCACGCCGACGTGCCGCTCATCGAGGCGGACTGGGTGGACGACCCGGACCCGGACGACCCCATCGGGATCAAGGGCATCGGCGAGATCGGGATCGTGGGCGCCGCCGCGGCGATCGCCAACGCGGTCTGGCACGCGACCGGCGTACGCCACCGGAACCTGCCGATCCGGCCCGACCGCGTCCTGCTCGCGGGAACCGCACCAGCGGCCGGGAGCCGAAGTGCTTGACATAGCCGACGAGTTGAACAGGTGGGCCGAGGAGGGCCGGGACTTCGCCGTCGCCACCGTCGTGGCCGTCGGCGGCAGCGCCCCGCGCGCTCCCGGCGCCGCCCTCGCCGTCGACAGCCAAGGCACGGCCATCGGCTCGGTCTCCGGTGGCTGTGTCGAGGGTGCGGTGTACGAGCTCTGCCAACAGGCGTTGGCGGACGGCGAGACCGTCCTGGAGCGCTTCGGCTACAGCGACGAGGACGCCTTCGCGGTGGGCCTCACCTGCGGCGGGGTCATCGAGGTGCTGGTCACGCCGGTGCGCGCGGACGCGCCGGAGCGGGCGGTGTTCGCCGCGGCGCTGTCGGCCGCGGCGCGAGGGGAGGCGACAGCGGTCGCCCGGGTGGCCCGGGGCCCGGCCGAACTGCTCGGCAGACCGCTGCTCATCCACACCGACGGGTCGTACGAGGGCGGTCTCGGACCGCGCGAAGGGAGTCCTGGCGGGCACCCGACGCCGGATGGAACGGCGGTGCCGGGCCGGACGGCGGTGCCGGATCGGAACGCGCTGCCGGGCCGGACCGCGGTGCCGGATCCCGCCGCGCTGCCGGACCGGACCGCGGTGCCGGATCCGACCGCGCTGCCGGACCGGACCGCGGTGCTGAACCGGACCGCCGTGGCAGAGGCCCGCGCGATGCTGGACACGGGCCGCACCGGCACGGTCGAGCTCTCGGAGGACGGATCGCGCTGCCCGGGCGGCGTGACTCTGTTCGTCGAGGTGAAGGTGGTGCCGCCCCGGATGATCGTCTTCGGCGCCGTGGACTTCGCGGCGGCGCTCGTCCGGGCGGGCAAGTTCCTCGGCCACCATGTGACCGTGTGCGACGCCCGCCCCGTCTTCGCCACCCGCGTCCGCTTCCCCGACGCCGACGAGATCGTCGTCGACTGGCCGCACCGCTACCTCCGGCGCACCGAGACCGACGAGCGCACCGTCCTGTGCGTGCTCACGCACGACGCCAAGTTCGACGTACCCCTGCTGGAGACCGCCCTGCGGCTGCCGGTCGCCTTCGTCGGCGCGATGGGCTCGCGCCGCACCCACGAGGACCGCGACCGCAGGCTCCGCGCGGCCGGGCTCACCGCACCCGAACTGGCCCGGCTGCACTCACCGATCGGCCTCGACCTCGGCGCCCGTACGCCCGAGGAGACCGCCCTGTCCATCGCCGCGGAGATCGTCGCGGCGCGGCGAGGCGGCACGGGCGTACCGCTGACCGGCGCACGGACGCCGATCCACCATGACACCGACGAGCGGCCCCGAGCCGGTGACCGCGAACGGGTGACGGTGTCGACGACTTCAGTCGGATGACTCACTCATGGCACCACGGCGCTCCGCCCCGCAGTCTGGAAGTACCGATACGGAGCCGGAGGCCGACATGAGCACGATGCACGCGGCGCGAGGTCACCGTCGGCGTCGGGGGTCGTCGCCGAGCTGGGCCCGGGGGTGACCGACTGGGCGGTGGGTGACGAGGTGTACGGGCTGATCCCGTTCACCAGGGACGGGGCCGCCGCCGAGTTCGTCGCCGTCCCCGCGGTCGTGCCGGCCGCCAAACCGCCGCGGCTCGACCACGACCGGGCGGCGGCCCTGCCGCTCGCCGGGCTGACGGCCTGGCAGGGCCTGGTCGGTCACGGAGGGCTGCGCCCCGGCTCCCGGGTCCTGGTGCACGGCGGCGCGGGCGGAGTCGGCTCGGTCGCCGTGCAGCCGGCGGCGGCACTGGGCGCGTCCGTCACCGCGACGGCCGCCGCCGGGGCCGCGGACTTCGTACGCGAGCTGGGTGCCGAGCAGGTCGTCGACTGCCGCGGCGAACGCTTCGAGGAGCATGTCAAGGACGTGGACCTGGTCCTCGACACGGTCGGCGACGACACCCAGGACCGCTCCTGGCAGGTACTGCGCCCCGGTGGTGTGCTGGTGAGCATCGTCGCCCCGCCCGACCCCTTGAAGGACGGCGGTGTGTTCCTCGTCGAGCCCGACCGGGCAGGCCTGGACGAGCTGTCCCGGCTGGTCGCCGACGGCAAGCCGGCCCCGCGCGTCGACCGTGTGGTGCCGCCGGCCGAGACCGCACGGGCCTACGCGGCTCTCGAGGACGGGCGCCGGCGAGGGAAGATCGGGGCCTGAGGGCTACGAACCGCGAGACGCGCCTGACCCGTAGGGGAGGGGCGTCTCGCGGTTCTATGGGCGGTCGGTCAGGTCAGGTCGCGGAAGAGCCAGAGCAACAGCTGCAGTCGGCCCATGTGCCAGTTCCCTGGCGCGCAGTGGGTAGATCGGGCCTGGGTCAGTGGCCGGCGGGGGCGGGCGCGATCTGCTGCATGAGACTGAGCATGTCCGGGGCGACCCACTCCTCGGCGATCTGGTCCCCCTCGATTCGGTAGACCTCGATGCTCCGGTAGGCGACCTGCCGGCCCGTTGCCTCGAACTGCTGGAACGCGCCCTGGTGAGTGCCGTGGAAGTGGACCAGCACCGTCACCTTGTCGCCCGCGCCGAACATGTCCTGGACATCGATCTTCAGGTCGGGGAAGGCCTCCAGCATGGCCTGCGCGCCCTGCCGCCAGACCTCCCGGCCGTGCAGCGGGTCGGGCAGGCCGGGGACGTTGGCGATGAAGTCCTCCGTCAACAGCTCTACGCACGCGTCGAGGTCACCGCTCTCCAGCGACTGGTATGCCGCGCGCAGCAGGGCCATGTTCTTCTCGGCGGTGGTGGTCATCTCGGTGCCCTTGCTGGGATGGCGCCGCGAGCTCGGTGATCGCTCCGGGCGGCGGCCGTGGTTCAGTGCCTCGACGACGCAGCCGCGGGCCGCACCCCTCATTCGCCCTCGGGGGCATCCTTGTCACGCAAGGGCCGCATGCCGCCGGGCAGGTCGGGGAGCTGGAAGGAGTACCGGCGGAGCATGTTGATGTGGTGGCGGACGAACGGCGAGAGGCGGGCGACGTCCTCGTCGCGGACGTCGAAGCCGTCGGCGCGGAACTGGGTGACGGCGGCGTCCATGTACCGGGTGTTGAACAGCACCAGCGCGTTCAGCACCAGGCCGAGCGCGCCGATCTGGTCTTCCATGCCGTCGCAGAGGCCGGACGGGCTTGGCGCCGGTTTTCGTTCCGATGTTCCTCAGCCCCCAGATCGCGCTCAAGGTGTCCTGAGCGGCGGGCGGCACCTCGGCAGGAGGATCACCAGGTGTCGATGAACCCGTGCCCCCGCTCGTGCCCGCGCTCCTCTGCCCGGCTCTGGTGACCGTCCAGCGCCGCGAGGATCCACGCGCGCGACTCCGCCGGGTCGATCACCGCGTCGATCTCCAACGCGGCCGCCGCGTTGACGGCCTTCCCGTGTTCGTACAGCTCGGCCACGCGTGCCTCGAAGGCCCGCTCGCGTTCCTCGGGGTCCGTGATCGCCGCCAGTTCCTTGCGGTAGCCGAGGCGGACCGCGCCTTCCAGGCCCATGCCGCCGAACTCGCCCGTGGGCCAGGCGGCGGTGGCCAGCGGGGCACGGGTGGAGCCGCCCATCATCGCCATCGCGCCCAGGCCGTACGCCTTCCTGAGCACCAGGGTCACCAGGGGAACGCGGAGGTTCGCGCCCGTCACGAAGAGGCGGGCGAAGTGCCGTACCGTCGCCGTCCGTTCGGCGTCCGGACCCACCATGAATCCCGGTGTGTCGCAGAGCGAGACGACCGGCAGCCCAAAGGCGTCGCAGAGTTGGAGGAAGCGGGCCGTCTTGTCCGCGGCGTCGCGGTCGACGGCCCCGCCGAGGTGGGCCGGGTTGTTCGCGACCAGGCCCATCGGGCGGCCCTCGATCCGCGCCAGACACGTCAACACGCCCACGCCGAACGCCTGTCGGAGCTCCAGCACCGAGCCCGTGTCCGCCAGCGCCTCGACGGCCGCGCGCATGTCATAGGCACGCCTGCGGTTCTCCGGGACGACATGGCGCAGCAGCCGCCGGTCCGGTGCCTCCCAACTGCCCTGTGTTCCCTGGAAGTACGAGAGATAGCGGCGCGCCACTGTCACCGCCTCCGCCTCGTCGGCGACCGCGATGTCCACGACCCCGTTCGGGACCTGGACCGACACCGGCCCGACCTCCTCGGGACGGAACACGCCGAGCCCGCCGCCCTCGATCATCGCCGGGCCGCCCATGCCGATCGTGGCATCGGGCGTGGCGATGACGACGTCGCAGCAGCCGAGCAGGGCGGCGTTGCCCGCGAAGCAGCGTCCCGAAGCGATGCCGACCAGCGGGACCAGACCGCTCAGCCGGCCCATCTGGTGGAACGTGGTCACGTCCAGCCCGGCGACGGACGTGGTGTCCGTGTCACCCGGGCGGCCCCCGCCGCCCTCCGCGAACAGCACCACCGGTAGCCGTCGATCCTCCGCGAGCTGGAGCATCCGGTCGGCCTTGCGATGGTTCTGCAGCCCCTGCGTACCGGCGAGGACCGTGTAGTCGTACGACATCGCCACGCACGGCGCCCCGTTGACCCGCCCCGTGCCGCTGACCAGCCCGTCGGCCGGAGTGGTGCGGATCAGCTCCTCCAGGGACCGCCGGCGCCGCTGCGCGGCGATCGCCAGGGCACCGAACTCGGTGAACGATCCCTCGTCGCACAGCGCCTCGATGTTCTCGCGTGCCGTACGCCGGCCGATCGCACGGCGCTTGGCGACGGCCTGCGGACGGTGCTCGTCCAGGCCGACCGCGTGCCGGCGCAGCGCCTCGGCCAGGTCGGGCCGTACGGCGTCGAGGTCCACCGCCTCGGTGGGGCCGTCCTCGGCAGCCGTGTCCCGTACCTCGTCCAGCCGCACCAGCGGACGGCCCTCGCCGACCGTGTCGCCCACGCGCACGTGCAGAGCGCGGACCACTCCGGAGCCCGGAGCCCGTACCACGTGCTCCATCTTCATCGCCTCCAGGACCAGCAACTGCTGGCCGGCGCGCACTCGGTCGCCCGGCGCGACGTCGAGCGAGACGACCGTGCCGCTCAGGGGCGCGCCCGCTGTCCCGTCCCCGTCCCCGTCCCCGTCCCTGGATACGGACTCCGGCGCCGGTTCCTCGGGCAGCAGCTCGGCCAGATGCTGTTCGACGAAGCCCGTGTGCGCCCAGAAATCCGGCTGCGCGAGAACCGCCCGCAGCAGCGGGATGCCCGTCCGTACTCCCTCGACCACGAACTCGCCGAGCGCCCGGCGGGCCCGCGCGCAGGCCGCCTCCCAGCCGCCGTGCGGCACATGGGCCACCACCTTGGCGAGCAACGAGTCGTAGCGGACGCCGACTTCGGCACCCGCGCGTGCGGCCGTGTCGACCCGCACGCCCGGTCCCGTCGGCACATCGAAACGGGTCAGCCGCCCCGCCGACGGCCTGACCACCCCGTCCGCCGACGTCACCTCGGCATTGACCCGCGCCTGCACGGCAAAGCCGCGCGGCGGCGCGGGCGGTCCCGCGAGGCCGAGCGACTCCAGTGACTCGCCCGCCGCCAGGCGCAGTTGTACGGCGACCAGGTCGACGCCCGTCACCTCCTCGGTGACCGTGTGCTCCACCTGAAGTCGCGGATTGGCCTCGATGAAGTGGAACTCCTCGCCACGGACGAGGAATTCGAAGGTGCCGAGCCCTGTGTAGCGCGTCGCGCCCGCCATCCGCAGGGCACTGGACAGCAGCTTCTCCCTCACGGAGTCCGCCAGTTCGGGAGCCGGGGCGATCTCGACGAGTTTCTGGTGGCGGCGCTGGGCGCTGCAGTCCCGCTCCCACAGATGGGTGACGGCACCGGTCGCGTCGCCGACGATCTGCACCTCGATGTGCCGGGCGCCCTCCCGTAGGCGCTCCACATACAACTCGCCGCGGTCGAAACCCTGTTGAGCCTCCGAGCGACAGCGCTCCCAGGCCTCGGCCAGCTCCCCGGCCGTGCGTACCACCCGCATCCCACGCCCGCCGCCCCCGCCGACCGCCTTGATCATCACCGGCCCGTCGCGCAGGAACTCCCGCGCCTCCGCCACGGTCGTGCCGCCCCCGGGCAGCACCGGCACCCCGAGTGCGGAAGCGAAGGCACGCGCGCGTGCCTTGTCGCCGAAGAGGTCGAGGACTTCGGGGGAGGGGCCCACGAATCCGATCCCCTCGGCGGCGCAGCGCCGGGCGAACTCCGCGCTCTCGCTGACGAAGCCGTAGCCGGGATGGAGGAAGGCGCAGTCGGTGCTCCGTGCGGCGGCCACGAGCGCGTCCCCGTCGAGGTAGCTCTTCAGTGGCACGCTCTCGTCGGCCCGCCGGGCGTGCAGATCGTCGCCCTCCGCGTACACCGCGACCGTGCGCAGCCCGAGTTCGGAGGCCGCGCGCAGGACGCGTACGGCGATCTCCCCGCGGTTGGCGACGAGTACGGCGGCAGAACCCATGAGCCCCTCCGAGAAGCCGCGGTCGGCCTCGCCATGCTCAGTGATGCCGACGTCAACGTCAATCGGCAGCCGGGGCTGAGCTCAGGAGGTCAGGGGCAGGGGTCACGAGGTCAGGGGGTCACGAGGTCCGGAGGTCGGGAGTCAAGAGGTCACGAGGTCCGGAGGCCAAGAGGTCAGAAAGCCGGAGCCGAGTCCGTCAGCCAGTCGTACGCGGCCTGCGCCGTGAAGTCGGCCTGACCGCCCCGCAGCAGCAGCCCGGCCGTCGCGAACGCCGGGTCGTCGGCCTGCGCGGCGACGTACGGGACGGCGATGCAGCGCATCCCGGCCGCGTGCGCGGCGGCGGCACCAGGAGCGGCGTCCTCCAGGACCACACAGTCCACCGGGGCGGCACTCAGACGGCGCGCCGCTTCCAGGAAGACGTCCGGCGCGGGCTTGCCGTGCGCGACCTCGTCGGCCGAGACGACGGTCGTCAGGTGGGCGGCCAGGCCCGATCCCGCCAGGATCGCCTCGATGGCCTCCGGCGAGGAACCCGAGGCCACGGCCATCGGGACGCCCTCGGCGGCCAGCAGCTCCACGAACTTCCGCATCTCCGGGTACACGCGCGTGGTGGCGCGGGCCAGCTCCAGATAGCGGCGGTTCTTGTCGGCGAGCAGCGTGTCGAGCGGGGCCGTCAAGCCATAGCGCTCCTTCCAGAGCGCGAGCGTCTCCTGGGTGCTGATGCCGACGTACTGCTCGTGGTCGGCCCAGGTGAAGTCGATGATGCCCTGCTCGGCGAGCGTCTGCCGCCCCGCCTCGAAGTAGTTCGGCTCGCTGTCCACGAGCGTTCCGTCGAGATCGAAGATGACCGAAGTGCTGCCGAGAGTGCTCATGGGGTCCAGGATGCCAATGATCAACTCCGTGCCGGGACACCGGTCGGCTCTTCGCGGCGACGCAGGCCGGCTCTTCGCGCGGACGTCGGTCACCTCCTCGCGTTCTCGCAGCGACGCCGGTCACCCCCTCGCGGCGCGCCCGATCGACTCCACCAGTGGCAGCAGCCGCTGCGGGACGCGCTCGCGCAGCGCCACCTCGGTGCGGGTGCGGACGACGCCGGGCAGGCTGATCAGCGCTTGGATCACGTCCTCCAGGTGCGCGTTGTCGCGCGCCACGACGCGGGTCAGCAGATCGCCGCCGCCGGTGATCGAGAACGCCTCGATGATCTCCGGTACGGCGGCGAGCGCGTCGCCCACGTCGTCGAGGTGGCCCTGGGTGACCTCGATGTGCACGAACGCGAGGACGGGATGGCCGAGGGCCGCGGGGGACAGGGACGGGGCCGTCCCGGTGATCACTCCGTCCCGCTCCAGCCGGTCGAGGCGGGCCTGCAGCGTGCCGCGGGCGACACTGAGAATGCGGGCGTACTCGCGCACGCTGGTGCGCGGCTGCTCAAGCAGCAGTCGCAGGATGCGGGTGTCGAGTTCGTCCACGGCCATGGTCCGTTGGCCTCCTTGCCGCCTGAGGTGATCACCACCGACTGTACCAATGGCGCAGCCAGAACTGAGCCTGTTGAGCCAGTTCCTGGCTGTTGCATACCTTGTCTGTATTGATGGCGCTGCGCAGCGCCGGACGGCAAGGGCGCCGTACCGGACCCGCGGCGCCTTTCGCATGTGTCGATGCTGAAGCGATGTGGGGGCGGGCCGCCGACGGTGAAGAAGATGTTCATGGCTCCGGATCCGGAACTGTTCCGGCTGCGGGTCTCGCTGCGGGCGGTGCTCGGCATCGGCCTCGCGGTGTCGCTGTCCGAGCTGGCCGGGCTCTCGCTGCCCGCCTCCATCACGGGCGGGCTCGCGGCCCTTCTCGCGCTGTTCACGGTCGGCGACCCGACCGTGCGCGGCCAGGCGTTCACGACCGCCCTGCTGCCGGTGGTCGGCTTCCCGGTGCTCGCGCTCGCGACCGCCCTGCACGAGATGCCGACGCTGCGCGACGCGTCCTGGCTCGCGGTGATCTTCTGCGGTGTCTACGCTCGCCGCTGGGGCCCGCGCGGCCACGCGCTCGGCATCTTCGCGTTCATGATGTTCTTCACCACGCAGTTCCTGCACGCCGTCCCCGGCCAGCTCCCACAGCTGTACGCGGCCGTCGCGCTGTCCGTGGGGGCGTCCTCGGTGGCGCGCTTCGGCGCGTGGTGCATCGAGCGGCGCACTCCGCTGCCCTCCGCGCCGGCGCCTTTGGACGGACGCGGGCTCGCGCGCCCCGCCACGCGCCAGGCCTTCCAGGCGACGGCCGCCTGCGCCTTCGCCCTCTCCGCGGGCCAGTGGCTCTCGCACGACCGCTGGTACTGGGCCGTCGGCACCGCCTGGTGGATCTTCGTCAACACGGCCTCGCGCGGGGAGACGCTCATCCGCGGATTCCGGCGCGTCGTCGGCACGGTCACCGGCATCGTGGCCGGGCTCCTGATCGCCGTACCGCTGCACGGCGCCCCGGTGCCCACGGCCGCGCTCGTCGCGGTCTGCGTCTTCGGGATCTTCTACACGGCCGCGCCGTCATACAGCTGGATGATGTTCTTCGTCACCGTCATGGCGGGCCTGCTGTACGGGCTGCTCGGCGTGCTGCACCCCGGGCTGCTCGGCCTCCGTCTCGCCGAGACCGGCGTCGGAGCGCTCGGATCCGCGCTGGCCGTCGCGCTGATCCTGCCGATCACCACGCACGCGGTCACCGACCGCTGGGTCGAGCGGGCACTGCACGCGGTGCACGGCTGCACCGCGGCGGCGGCCGGGCGCCTCGCGGGCGACGCCTCTGCCGACCCAGCGCCGCGCGCGGCGGAGCTCGAAGCACTTCTGGGGCGCGTACGGATGGCGCTCGCGCCCCTCGTGCACCCCCTCAACCCGGCGCGAGCGCGCAAGGCCCGCGCCCGCCAGGTACTCGCCCTGCTCGACGACTGCGCCCGCGAGGTACGCGGCCTCGCGGCCGTCGCCGCCGACCCGGACGCCTCGCACGACGCGCGCCTCACGGCCGCGTGCCGACGCGTGGAGACGGCGGTCGAGACCCTGGTCGGCGCCGTGCCGGAACGCGCTCTGACGGCCCACCGGGGCGCCCCTGGCCACCACCCGGGCGCCGAGCAGGCACTCGCCCACCTCCATGGCCTGGAGCACGCGCTCGTCGCGCTCGCCACGCCCCTGCGCCGCGCGCAGCTCATGAGCGCCTGACAGCGGCTCATGAGCGTCCGGCACCAGGACGCGGCCACCAGGCCGTGTGGACACCGAGCCCCGGACTGAGGCACTTTCACCGGCCATCTAGAGGGTGGATCACCGCAGCGGCCGGGTAACCCCGCGGCTATCAGACGCACGGAACCCGCGGACCGTGCGGGAGCGGCCCGCGGGCGGAGCCTCTTGGGGGTGGCGCCATGCGGGACTTCCCTCGCAGAACCGGACACGGAGAACGCTTCGCCGACGACGGGAGCGAGGGATGCCCGGCGCCGCCCGCCGGCGGGCCGGGCGGCTGGCTGGACCGGGTTCCGGCCGGCCGCTTGCGGGACGGTACGGCCCCGTACGCGCCGTACGCGCAGGTCGGCGGTGGCTCCGGTGCATGTACCCCGGGCGTCAGGGGACCGCGGAATTCCGGTGGTCTCGACAGCGGCGCCCTCGCCGATCAGGAGGTGGTCCCGCCGGGCGACGAGCCCGCACCGTACGAACGCCTCCGCGCAGCAGCCGAGTTCCTCACCCTGCACCACACCGAGGAACGCCTCGGTGACCCGGCCCGACGCATCGCCGCCGCGCGCGCGGAGATCGCGGACACCGGGACGTACCGCCACACCACAGAGGAACTCGTCTTCGGCGCACGTGTCGCGTGGCGCAACGCCAACCGGTGCATCGGGCGGCTCTACTGGCACTCCCTGTGCGTACGTGACCGCAGGGACGTGCGGGACGCGGAGGACGTCGCCGAGGCGTCGGCGGACCATCTGCGGGAGGCGACCCGCGATGGCCGGATCCGGGCGCTCATCACGGTCTTCGCGCCCGACGGGCCGGGACGTCCCGGCCCGCGGATCTGGAACGAACAGCTCATCCGGTACGCGGGTTACGCACGCCCCGACGGCGGTGTGACCGGCGATCCGCGCAACGCGGGCCTGACCGCGTTCGCCCGGCGACTCGGCTGGCCCGGCGGCCCCAGCACTCCCTTCGACGTGCTGCCGCTGGTGATCCAGGGCGCCCACGACAAGCCCCGCTGGTTCGCGCTGCCCCAGGACGCGGTGCTCGAAGTAGAGCTCGCGCACCCGGAGTACACCTGGTGGCGCGCGCTCGGACTGCGCTGGCACGCCGTCCCCGCGCTCGCCAACATGTGCCTGGAGATCGGCGGCATCTGCTACCCGGCCGCGCCCTTCAACGGCTGGTACATGGGCACGGAGATCGGCGCCCGCAACCTCGCCGACACCGACCGCTACGACCTCCTGCCGCACATCGCCGAGCGCCTCGGCCTCGACACCCGCACCGACCGCTCCCTGTGGAAGGACCGCGCGCTCGTCGAACTCAACCGCTCCGTCCTGCACTCCTTCGACCGCGCGGGTGTCACGGTCACCGACCACCACACCGAGTCCCGGCGCTTCCTCACCCACCTCGGCCGCGAGGAGCGCAAGGGCCGCCCGGTGGGCGCGGACTGGTCGTGGATCGTGCCGCCCATCTCCGGCAGCGCCACGCCCGTCTTCCACCGCACGTACGAGGCCGTGGAGCGGCGTCCCGCGTACGTCCACCACCCGGAGGCCCACGAACGGGCACGCGGCGCCTTCCTGGTCTAGACCGCCGATCTTCGGCTGCTACCGTCGCCACGGACGACGCGGGACCGAGAGGAGACAGCAGTGGCAGACGGCGGCAGGCGGCAACAGCGGGCGTTCATCGGCTCGTTCACGGCGGCGGGAGGCCTGGGTGTCCTGACCGCGGCCGTGGACTCGGCCAGCGGCGCGCTGACCGTCCTGAGCGCGGTCGACGGCGTCCCCGATCCGTCGTACCTCGCCCTGTCGCCCGCCCGGGACGTGCTGTACGCGGTCAGTGAGACGGCCGACGGCGCGGTGGCCGCGTACCGCGTGCGCGGCGACAAGCCGGAGCTGACGGCGCCGCCCGTGGCGGTCGGCGGCAGCGGTCCCACGCACCTCAGCGTGTTCGCCGGACATGTGCTGACCGCCAACTACGGCTCCGGCAGCGTCACCGCCGTGCCCGTACGCGCCGACGGAGGTCTCGCGGGCGCCGTCTCCAGTGTGCTCCAGCACACCGGCTCGGGCCCGCACACCCGGCGTCAGCAGGGGCCGCACGCCCACCAGGTGCAGCCCGACCCGAGCGGCCGCTGGGCGGTGAGCGTCGATCTCGGCACCGACTCCGTACGGGTGTGCGCGCTGGACGGCGGAACGCTCACGCTGCACCGCGAGATCGCGCTGCGCCCCGGCTCCGGGCCCCGCCACCTCGTCTTCCACCCGCGCGGCGAACACGCGTACGTGCTCAACGAACTCGCGCCCACCGTCACCGTCTGCCGCTGGGACGCCGCCGAGGGCTCGCTGCGGCCCGTCGGTGAGACGCCGGTGCTGTCCGGCGTCCCGGACGGTGACGCGTACCCCTCGGGCATCGTCGTGTCGCCCGACGGCCGCTTCGTATGGACCGCCACACGCGGCCAGGACGTCGTCTCCGTGCTCACGCCCGACGCGGTGGGCGAGGGGCTGCGGCTGGTCGCCACGGTGCCCTGTGGAGGCACCTGGCCGCGTGCGCTGGCCATCGACCCCTCGGGGCGCTTCCTGTACGCGGCCAACGAGCGCTCCGGCGACGTGACCTGGTTCGCGGTCGACCCGGACACGGGTGTGCCGCGCCGCGGCGGCTCGGTCGAGGCTCCGGCGGCGTCCTGCGTGGTCTTCGGCTGAGGGTTGACCCCTGACACCTGACCGTTGCCCCCTGACCGCTGACCTTTGACCTCCGGCCGTTGACCTCCGCCCGCTGACCTCGCCGTCGCGCGCATGGCAGAGGGCCCGCTCCTGCGAGAGGAGCGGGCCCTTTTTCGTACTGGTGTGCCGGGCGGCTCAGAGGACCGGCGCGCCCTGCGGCTGCTGCGGGGCGATGCCCAGCGCCGTCGTGTACTTGGCCAGCGCGAGCTTGCCGATCGCCGGGTACGGGCCGAGCGCCTCGGCGGCGGCGCAGCCCGCCTCCTTGGCGGCCGCGTCGAGCAGACCCGCGTCGAGCTCCGGACCGATCAGGTACGGCGCGAGCGCGAGCTGCTGGGAGCCCGAGCCGCGCAGCTGCTCGGCGGTGGCCGCGATCGCGCCCTCCTCGTCGAGCGCCGCAGCCATCACCGGCACGGCGAGCCGCGCGGCGAGCAGCATGCCGGTGATCCCGGCCGCCTGCACGGCCTCCTCGCCGCCCACGGAGGCGAGGATGATGCCGTCCGCGGCGGTCGCCACGGTGAACAGCCGGGCGCGGTCGGCACGTGCCAGACCCGCCTCGGACAGGCGCACGTGCAGTGCTTCGGCGAGCAGCGGGTGCGGGCCGAGCACATCGGTCAGATCGGCAGCTACACGGCTGTCCATGACGGCCTGGCGGACCCGGCGCAGCAGCGCGTTGTCCGGCCCGGCGAGCAGCGGCACCACGACGGCGACGGGGCCGTCGGGCTCAGCCACGTCCGCACCGGCGGCGCGGGCCTGCTCGAAGCGAGCGGCACGCTCCTCGGCGGCGCGGGCCAGCACGGACTGCAGCGTGGGGAATTCGGCGTCGTCCCCGTCGAGGTACCCGATCCGGGCGTCGAGGCCGGGGAGCTCGGAGCGCGCGATGCTCACGACCTCCTCGGTGAGGCTGCGCGTGGCCGCGCTGGGGGTGCCCGGCACCGCGAGGACGAGCGCGGGCGCGCCCTCGGGAGCCGCCAGGGGTTCCGGACGGCGGTGCCGCCCGGGCTGGCGGGGTCGCGGCATTCGTACTGGCAGGCCGGACGCGGGCCCAGTGGAGGAGCTCATGGCGCCGCATGTTACTGGCTTGTTGGGCTCCCCTGTTCGGGGAGGGTGCAGGTGAGCGGTATCCGTCCACTTTTGTCTGATGAGTTACGTACGGATCGGAAGTGATCGGTACCAACCACTTGCCTGCCCTGTGACGCGCGACGGCACCCGGGCTGAGCGTCAACTTCACTTATCCGATAAGGTGGATCAATCCCCCATTTCGGGTTTGGCTACTCGGTCACCACGTGCAGCATCCGCTCGTCGCGAGGGAGCGCGAGGCGGTCGTCCGCCAGGTCGACGGCGATGCGCAGGGCACCGTCCAGCGGATCTCCCGCGGCCGGTACCTGCCGGGCGTACGGCAGTTGCCGGGCCAGCTCCTCACGCAGCGGTACGAGGAGGGGGTCGCCCATCTTGAACAGGCCACCGGTGACGGCGACCTGGGCCTCGCCGGTGTCCGGGCAGACGGCGGCCGCTGACTCGGCCATGTGCCGGGCGGCCGCCCGCAGCACGCCCGCCGCCACCGGGTCACTCCCGGCGCACGCGGCCACTTCGGGGGCGAACGAGGCGAGGACGGCCGGCCGGTCGGCGCGCGGGTACAGCTTGCCCGGCAGCCCCGCTATCGGGCCGAACATCTCCTCGGCGCGCGTCAGCAGCGCCGCCGACCCGCCGCGGCGCCCGTCGAAGGCCCGTACGGCCGCCTCCAGCCCGGCACGGCCGATCCACGCTCCGCCACCGCAGTCGCCGAGTAGATGGCCCCATCCGTCGGCCCGGCGCCAGCGCGTCAGGTCGGTCCCGACCGCGATCATGCCGGTGCCCGCCGCGATCACCGCGCCCGGTCGCTGACCGAGCGCACCCGTGTACGCGGTGACGGCGTCGGCGACCAACGCGAGCCGCCGCACGCCGAGTTCATGCTCCAGCGCCGAGGGCAGCTCGGCGCGCAGCGCGTCGCCGAGGGTGGCCAGGCCCGCTGCCCCGACGGCGACGGCCGCGAGCTCGCCGACCCCCGCTCCGGCCATCAACTGCCGTGCCATCGGCAGCAGTTGCTCCAGCAGATGTCCGGCGTCGATACCGCGCGGGCCCGTGCGTACCGGTTCCTTCGACGTCAGCGGAACGCCGCGGACCTCCCTGCGCACGGCGAGCACCGCGCGCAGGCCCGAGCCCCCCGAATCCACGGCCAGCACACCCGGCAGCGCGCCGCCGGGTGTCACGGCAGACGCCAGTCCACGGGCTGGGCTCCCTGCCTGGCCAGCAGGTCGTTGGCGCGGCTGAAGGGGCGGGAGCCGAAGAAGCCGCGGTCCGCCGACATGGGGGAGGGGTGGGCGGATTCCACCGAGGGCAGGTCGCCGAGGAGGGGACGCAGGTTGCGGGCGTCACGGCCCCACAGGATGGACACCAGCGGGCGCCCGCGCGCCGCCAGCGACCGTATCGCCTGCTCGGTGACCTCCTCCCAGCCCTTGCCGCGATGCGCCGCGGGACTGCGCGGAGCCGTGGTGAGCGCCCTGTTGAGCAACAGCACGCCCTGCTGTGTCCAGGGCGTCAGGTCGCCGTTGGACGGCTGGGGCAGGCCCAGGTCGGTGTTGAGTTCCCGGAAGATGTTGATCAGGCTGCCGGGCAGCGGACGTACGTCCGGCGCCACCGAGAACGACAGCCCCACCGCGTGCCCCGGTGTCGGATACGGGTCCTGCCCGACGACGAGGACGCGTACCTCGTCGAAGGGCTGCTGGAAGGCGCGCAGGACATTCGCCCCCGCCGGGAGATAGGTGCGTCCCGCGGCGATCTCCGCGCGCAGGAAGTCGCCCATCTCGGCGATCCGTCCGGCCACGGGTTCCAGGGCTTTCGCCCAGCCCGGTTCGACGATTTCATGCAACGGTCGTGGTGCCACGGGCGTCACCCTACTGCCGTACACGCGACGGAGATCAACCGGTGGCCGAAGGGCGACCGGTGTTGACCGCCGGGTTGACGAACGGGGTGACTCCGGGACGCCCTCAGCCCACGACGGCGGCGCGTACGCACAGTACGTCCGGCAGATGCGAGGTCAACTGCCGCCAGTTGTCACCGTCGTCGGCCGATGCGTACACCTCGCCGTTGCGGTTGCCGAAGTAGACGCCCGCCGGGTCCGCGCCGTCCGTGCACAGCGCGTCGCGCAGCACCGTGCCGTAGTGGTCCTCGGCGGGCAGCCCGGCCGTCAGCGGCTCCCAGCTCTTGCCCGCGTCCGCCGTGCGGAAGACGCGACATCGGCGCCCTGCCGGGACCCGGTCCGCGTCGGCGTTGATCGGGAAGACGTACGCCGTGTCGCCGCGGTGCGGATGCGTGGCCGCGGCGAAACCGAACGTGGACGGCAGGCCCTTGCCGATGTCCGTCCAGTGCCCGCCCGCGTCGTCGCTGCGGTACACACCCCAGTGGTTCTGCAGATACAGCCGGTCCGGAGTCGCCGCGTCCTGCGCGATCTTGTGCACGCACTGGCCGAACTCCGGGTTCGGATCCGGCAGGAACACCGCGGAGACACCGGAGTTGGACGGCGCCCAGCTCGCACCGCCGTCGTGTGTGCGGAACACCCCGGCCGTGGAGACGGCGACCGTCACGGCGCTGGGATCACGCTTGTCGGTGAGGACGGTGTGCAGTCCTTCCCCGCCGCCGCCCGGCACCCACTTCGACCGCGTGGGGTGCTCCCAGAGCGGGCGTACCAGCTCGAAGGACTCGCCCCGGTCCGCCGAGCGGTACAGCGCGGCCGGCTCCGTGCCCGCATACACCACGTCCGGCTCTGCCGCCGCCGGGTGCAGCTGCCACACCCGCTCCAGCGAAGCGCCCGTGTCCTTGGGGAACTTGACGGCGGGCTGAGCCGGTTCGGTCCATGTCCGGCCCAGGTCGTCGGAGTGGAAGACGGACGGGCCCCAGTGCGCGCTGTCCCCTCCGGCCAGCAGCCTTGGCGTCATACCCCGGGTGTCGATCGCGACCGAGTACACGGCCTGCGCGTTGAAGTACGGACTCTCGTCGAACTCCCAGGCGCCACCGCGCCGTCGCCCGATGAAGAGCCCCTTGCGAGTGCCCACGGTGAGCAGTACGTCGGCCATGCCGACCACCTCCGCGACGTCGTTGTCTCAGACACCGGCCAGTCTGCACCCCGGCACTGACAGTCACCCCTGGACACGGTATTTCCGCAGGTCAGAGCGGTGTTTTCGGTGCTTGGCGGGATTTCTTGGCGGCCCCCGTCGAATGCGGCCGAGGGATGCCGGAAGACCTGGGACCCATGAGTCGATGGCCGCGGTCTGAGCATCGGGGGGACCGATCGCGTATGGGAGGGAGAAGTGGCACGTCCGTGCGGTTGTGGAGGAGGATGCCATTGATGGCGGCATTCCGTGGTCCAAAGGTGTGGCTGTGGCGATGGCGGCGCAACCCGCTACGGCGTCGCAGTGATGCCCTGGAGGCCTGGATCATGCTCGTCGCCTGGCTACTCACCGTGCTCGGCGGGGTACTCACAGGTCTGGCGGCGACCCAGTCCGTGGAGCACGGTCTCGCCCGGCAGCGCGCCGAGTGGCACTCCGTCCCGGCGGTCCTCAGCGAGAACGCGCCGGATGCGAGCGCGACGGAAACCGGCACCGACCTGGTGTGGGCGAAGGTGCGCTGGACCGCGGCGGACGGCTCTGCGCGCACGGGACAAGCACGGGTGTTCGGGGGCACCGGCGCGGGCACCCGGGTCACCGTCTGGACGGATCTCGACGGCCACCTCGTCACCAAACCCGCCACCGCGTCCCAGGCCGAGCTGCGGGCCTCCATGGTGGGAGTCCTCGCCGGCGTGAGCGTGGCGGGCGTGCCCTTCGTCTGCGGACGCCTCCTCTGTGGCTGTCTGGAACGGCGGCGCATGGGGCAGTGGGACGCGGAGTGGGAGCGGATCGGTCCGCTGTGGGGACGGATGACGAGCTGACCGGGTCGTCGGGGGTGTCTGGGTGTTTGGCTGGGGCCTGGGCCTGTCCCGGGGCCGACCGGACCCATGGACGGGCCGACCGGACCCATGGCAGGGCCGGTGGTCCGTGCCCGGCGCAGCCCGCGGGCGCAACGCTCCTCGTACGGCGCGCGCCATTCGCGCAGCAGCCCCGCGGACATCCACACAGCATTGCTCCGGTCGGCCGGGTTCTCGCTGGTCAACTGCCCTTTGAGCAGGGCGATCCGGTCGGCGGTGCGGCCGTCGAGGGCCGAGTGGAGCGTACGCAGAAGGTGGGAGCCCTCCTCGTCCGCGGGCCGAAGACGCCACAGATGGCCAATGAGTGTGTCGGTGTCGGGCCGTTCGGGCTCGGCGGGCTCCGGGCGGCGCTGCGATCTGGCCCGGAGCAGGGCGATGACGGTGGGCACGAGGTCGGCGGGCAGGCGATCCGGCGCGCAGCCGGCGAGTTGACCGAGCGCGGCGAGCCGCAGCCCGGGATCGTGCGGCGCGACGCAGAGCGCCACCAGACAGTCCACCGCCGGAGCGGAGGACTCGGCACGCAGCCACGCGAACAGCCCGAGGCCCTCGGCCAGCGCCAGCCGGACGCGGCGCTCCTGCTCGTCGTCGAGTCGCTGCCTCAACAGGCCAAGCACACACGCCGGTTCGTCGAGGAACCGCACGAGCGCCGTAGGCACCGCCCGGCGTACTTCGGGGTCGCGGTCCCGGACCAGTTCGGCCGTCCTCCCCAGGCGTAAGGCAACTGATCGCGAGTGTGCACCACGGCACTGACAGTGACGCCCGGAAGCCGTACCGGCGCCCTCGCCGCCCCATGGGGCACGTGCGGCGGCGCCCTAGACTGGGACGATTCACAGGAGACGGTCCCGGCGGGACGGGAAGGACAGACGGTGGTGGCGGTGGTGGCGGAGGCCGGTGGCTTCGAGGATCCGTCCGCCGAGGTGCTGGCGGAGGCGGCGGCGAACTTCGGGCTGCTCGCGTCGTCGGCGCGGCTGCACATCGTGTGGGCGCTGGCGCAGGGCGAGAGCGATGTGACCGGGCTCGCGGAGCGGGTCGGCGGGGCGCTGCCCGCGGTGAGCCAGCACCTGACCAAGCTGAAGCTCGCCGGTCTCGTACGGTCCCGGCGCGAAGGGCGGCGCCAGATCTACTTCGTCGACGACCCGGACGTGGTGACCGTCGTACGGCTCATGGTCGGCCAGCTGACGGACCGCGCCGATCGTGCCGAGCGAGCCGACCGCGCCGCGCGGGGTTCGGCGCGGCGCATCCGTGGCCTTGGGGTCTGACACCGCCGCGACCGCGGTCGGGAGGGAGCGCGCGCACGCCGGTGCGTCCCTCGCCGGTGATGGCCCTCAGGGTCTCGCCGGGCTGACCTCGCTCCAAGTTCTGCGACAGCTGGACGCCGGCCCCCGCGGGCTCACCGAGGCGGCGGCCGAGGCGCGGCTGGTCCGTTTCGGCGCCAACACGGTTCCGGGCCGGCGGACGTGGTCGGGGCCGCGCCTGTTCGCGCGCGGCCTGCGCGACCCCTTCACCGCGGTGCTGCTGTGCCTCGGGCTGGTGTCGGCGGTCGTGGCCGCGTGGGGGACGGCGTCCGTGATCCTGTGTCTGGTCGTGGTCAGTTGCGCGCTGCGCGCGTCCGGCGAGCACCGGGCCGACCGTTCCATGGCAGGGCTGCGCGAGCTGGTCGCCGGCACCGCGACCGTGCTGCGGCGGGCCGACGCGGACGCTCCCGCACGGGCCCGGGACATTCCGTCGACGAGTTGGTGCCCGGCGATGTGGTGCGGCTCGGGCCCGGCGACCTTGTCCCGGCCGACGTACGGCTGCTGCGGGCGAGTGGGCTGACCGTGCTCCAGGCGGCGCTGACGGGGGAGTCGGCGGCGGTCGCGAAGGCAGCCGTCGACGCACCGGATCCGTCGCACGACGGGGTCTTCGCGCAGCGGCAGCTCTGCTTCCAGGGCAGCAGTGTGGTGACGGGCAGTGCGACGGCGGTGGTGCTCGCCACGGGTGCGCGGACGTGGTTCTCGTCCGCGTACGGCGGTACGTCTCGCGGTGGCCCGTCCCAAGCCGGTGCCTTCGACCGGTCCGTGCACGGCATCTCCTGGGTGCTCATCCGGTTCATGCTGCTCACGCCGCCGCTGGTGCTGATGGCCAACGCGGCGCTGCGCGGGCGGGCCGTGGAGACCCTGCCGTTCGCCGTCGCCGTGGCGGTCGGGCTCACCCCCGAGATGCTGCCGGTCATCGTCACCACGTGTCTGGCGCGCGGTGCGTCGTTGCTGGCCCGAACCCACAAGGTGATCGTCAAACGGCTGCCCGCGCTGCACGACCTCGGTGCCGTCGATGTGCTGTGCCTGGACAAGACCGGCACCCTCACCCAGGACCGGCCGGTCGTCCACCGCGCCCTGGACGGGGAAGGGCGGGACGACCCCGACGTCCTGCGCTGGGCCGCCGTCAACGCCTGGTGGACCCTCCAGATCGCCGAACTGCCCACGCCGGACGCGCTCGACGAGGCGGTCCTGGAGGCGGCGGACGGGGAGGCCGAGCCGTACGAAGGGGTGGCGGCGCTGCCCTTCGATCCCGTGCGCCGCCTCGCCACCGCCGTCGTACGCCACCCGCGCGGACTCGGCGTGCACACGCTCGTGGTCAAGGGCGCCGTCGAGAACGTACTGGAGAGGTGCGTACTGGAAGAGGCCGAGCGTGCGCGACTGCTCGCCCTCGCCGCGCGCGAGGCCGACGACGGACTGCGGGTGCTCGCGGTCGCCACCGCCGAACTCCCCCACTCTCGGCTTCGCTCGAGCGGGGGGACCCCCATCGCCCGCACCCACGACTGCACACCCGCCGACGAACGCGGCCTGGCCTTCCGCGGCTTCCTCACCTTCCGCGACGCGCTCGCCCCGACCGCCGCCGACGCGCTGAAGGCCCTTGTCGAACGGGGGATCACCGTCAAGATCCTCACCGGCGACCACCCCGGCACGGCGGCCCGTGCCTGCCGCGACCTGGGCCTCGACCCCGGCGAGGTGGCGGCAGTCGGCCGCATCGATGCCCTCACCGCCACGGAAATCGATGCCCTCACCGCCACGGAGATCGACGCCCTCACCGACGCCGAACTGACCGAAGCCGTCCGCCGTACGACCGTCTTCGCCCGCTGCACCCCGGAGCACAAGGCCCGTATCGCCGTCGCCCTGCGGGCAGGCGGGCACACCGTGGGCTTCCTCGGGGACGGCGTCAACGACCTGCCCGCACTGCGCGCCGCCGACGTCGGGATCGCACCGCGCGACGCCGTCGACGTGGCCCGGGAGAGCGCCGACGTGGTCCTCGCCGCCAAGGACCTCACCGCGATCGAGCATGCAGTGACGGCGGGCCGGCACAGCAGCGTCACCATCGCCTCGTATCTGCGCATCACGCTGTCCTCGAACTTCGGCAATGTGATCGCGATGCTCGCCGCGGGGTTGCTGTTGCCCTTTCTGCCGATGCTTCCGGCGCAGGTCCTGGCCCAGAACCTGTGCTTCGACGCGGCACAACTCGCCTTCGCCTACGACCGCCCGCACCCCGGCGCCCTGCGCCGCCCCACGGTGCTGCGCCCGCGGCGCCTGCTGCGCTTCATCACCGGCTTCGGCGTGCTCAACGCCGTCGCCGACCTGGCCACCTTCGCGATCCTCGCGCTCGCCCTGGACGGGCCGGACGCCATCGACGACGCGGCCGCGTTCCACTCCGGCTGGTTCACCGAGAACCTGACGACCCAGGCCCTGGTCATGGTGCTCCTGCGCGTCGGCCGCCGCACCGCCGAGCACCGCCGGCCCCCGAGCGTGCTCGCCCTGGCGGCCACCGCACTCGCCGCCGCCGGTCTGCTGCTCCCGCTCTCCCCCTTGGGCCCGCTCCTCGGCATGACCGCACTGCCGGCCTTCTACTACGTGCTCCTTGCCGCGGTCCTCACGCTGTACGCGACGGCGCTGACGGCAGCCCGGCGGGTGGTGGGGTGCTCGGGGTGACCAGGCCCGTCTCGTACGCGGTGACCACGGCCTGGACACGGTCGCGGAGGCCGAGTTTGGAGAGGATGCGGGCGATGTGGGTCTTGACGGTCGTTTCGGCGAGGTGGAGGTGGGCGGCGAGTTCGGTGTTGCTCAGGCCCTGGGCGAGCAGGCGCAGGACTTCGAGTTCACGCGGGGTCAGCGCGGCCAGATCGCGGTGGAGTGCCGCGGCCTCGGGGCCCCGGCGGGCGTACCTCTCGACCAGGCGGCGGGTGATGGCCGGTGCCAGCAGGGCGTCGCCGGAGCGCACCATGCGGACGGCGGAGACCAGGTGTTCGGGGGTGACGTCCTTGAGGAGGAAGCCGCTGGCTCCCGCGGACAGCGCGGCGTAGACGAGGTCGTCGAGGTCGAACGTGGTCAGGATGATCACGCGCGGTGCGCCGGGGGCGCCGTTCAGGATGCGGCGGGTGGCCTCCAGGCCGTCCAGCTCGGGCATCCGGATGTCCATCAGCACGACGTCGGGCCGGGTGCGCCGGACCGCGGTGACGGCTTCGGCGCCGTTGGCCGCCTCGGCGACCACGTCGATGCCGTCGGCCATCAGGATCATCCGGAATCCGGTACGGGCCAGGGTCTGGTCGTCGGCGACCACCACGCGCAACGGCTGCCCGGTCACGGTGCCTCCAAGGGGATCAGTGCGGTGACGCGGTAGCCGCCGGTGGGGCGTCTTCCGGTGTGCAGGGTGCCACCGTAGACGGCCAGCCGCCGGCGAAGTCCGATCAGGCCGTGTCCGTTGCCGGTGGCCGCGGACGCGCTCGGCCGGCCGCCGGTGTCGGTGACTGCGACCCGCAGGTGGTCGCCGCCGTACTCGAGGGTCACCGCCGCGGTCGCACCGGCGGCGTGCTTCACCGTGTTGGTCAGCGCCTCCTGCACCACCCGGTACGCGGCCAGCCCGACCCCGGCCGGTACGGGCCGGGCGGTACCGGTCACGGTCAGCCCGACGGGCACACCGGAGTCCCGCACCCTGCCGACCAGGGCCTGCAACTGGTCCAGGCCCGGCTGGGGCGCGAGATCCGCGGTGGCCGCCGGGTCGGATCCTTCGGAGTCCATCGTCAACAGGCCCATGGCGTACCGCAGTTCGGACATGGCCCCCCGGCCGCTGGCCTCGACCGCGAGCAGGGCCTCGCGGGCCTGGTCCGGGGCGACATCCATGACCTTGCGGGCGGCGCCGGCCTGGATGACCATCACGCTGACGTTGTGGGTCACCACGTCGTGCAGCTCGCGGGCGATGCGGGCGCGCTCCTGCTCGGTCGCGCGGCGCAGTTCCTCGGCCTGCTCCCGTTCGAGCGCGGACATCTGCGCCTGGCTCTCGTCGGCGCGGATCCGCCAGGTGCGCAGGCCGTTGGTCGCCAGGATGAGCGGAACCAGGATCAGCAGCGGCACGTACTGGGTGGGGACGGTGACGTAGTGGGAGGAGCTGATGACGACCTTGGTGGGGTCGGGCGCGACGGCGGTTGCCGGCACATCACTCGTGAGGCTGCCGACCGCCAGTACGGTCACCGGCACACTCGCCAGCGTCGCCACTCGGTAGGGGCTGTAGGCCACGGCGCTGTACACCGCTATGACGGAGGAGTAGATGACGATTCGCTGCGCATCCTGCGGCGTCAGCGCGGACGCGCCCGTCACGGCCCACAGCACGGCCAGCGGATACCTGCGGCGCAGCGCCAAGGGCGCCGCGGCGAGGATCGCCAGAACCGCCGCGGCGGTCACGCTGGCCGCCTCCGTGGCGCGGACGTACGGGCCGATGCCATCGGTGGCTTCGCGCATCTTGTCCTGCGCCACGTCGACGGCGTAGTGGAGCACCGCGACACCGACGAGCAGCGTCAGCGCCGCGTCGAAGGCGAGGCTGCGCCGGCCCGGCCGCGGCAGCGGACCCGTTGGGCGCCGCAGCAGGACAACTCCGTGTCGCAGCAGGTCCGCCATTGACGAGCTCTTCACCGGCTCATTCTCACCGACGGCCGAACGCCGCGACATCCTCCCGGCGGACCTCCGTCCGACGGCCGGGTACATCCGTCGCCTACTTCGCAGGGATGACACGAGAGGCCCTCCTCCCGGCGCGGTACCGGAAATGACCCGGCCGACCGACGCGGCCGTACGGCGCGCGCGCCTAACTTCCGACGGGTCGGACGGACTTGACCGTCGGACGGACCGAGGGAGACACCATGACCACGCCGGTGATAGAGCTGCGCGATGCCAGCCGCGCTTACGACGACGGGCCGCCCGCGCTGCGCGACGCGTCGCTGACCGTACGGGCCGGTGAGGCCGTCGCGGTCCTCGGGCCGTCCGGCAGCGGCAAGTCCACGCTGCTCAACCTGATCGCAGGGCTCGACCGGCCGGACAGCGGAACCGTCACCGTGGACGGCGTACGGGTCGACGGGCTGGGCGAGGCCGCCGCGGCGCGCTTCCGGCGAGCCAAGATCGGTATGGTCTTCCAGTTCTTCAACCTGCTCGACGACCTGACCGTCGCCGACAACGTCGTCCTGCCCGCGCAACTGGCAGGCATGGCACGCGGGGAGGCGCGTCGGCGCGCGACGGAACTGCTCGAAACGCTCGGCGTCGACCGGCACGCCCGCGCCTACCCGGGCCGGCTGTCCGGCGGCGAACGGCAACGCGTCGCCGTGGCCAGGGCGTTGATGAACCGCCCGCCGCTGCTGCTGGCCGACGAACCGACCGGAGCCCTGGACACGGCCTCCGGCGAGGATGTCAGCGAGTTGCTCGCCGAGCTCAACGCCGACGGACAGACCCTCGTCGTGGTCACCCACGACCTCGCGCTGGCCCGCGCCTGCACCACTCGCACGATCCAGCTCGTCGACGGCCGGATCACCGGCGACCTCGCGGCGGAGACCGTCCGATGAGCGCGCTCGGCCGAGTGGTGCGCTCGGGTGTGGGGCGCCGCCGGGTGCAGACCCTGGTGATCGGGCTGACCATGATGATGGCGGTGACCGCGTCCGTCCTCGGCGGCTCCCTGCTGGTCGCCTCCAGCGCACCGTTCGAACACGCCTTCAGCAGGCAGCACGGCGCGCATCTGTCCGTGCAGTTCGACGCCGACAGAGCCACGGCCGCGCAACTGTCGGCATCCGCGCACACCGACGGGGTCGCCGACGCGTCCGGTCCGTTCCGTACGGCGTCGGTCACCCCACAGGGCGACCAGGGCGAGGACTTGACGCCGATGACGGTCGTCGGCCGAGCCGAACCCGGCGAAAGAGCGGTCGACGACGTCACGTTGACCAAGGGACGGTGGGCCACCCGGCCCGGTGAGATCGTCGTCTCCGCCGATCTGGAGACCTTCCCTGGCGCGGGCCGGCAGTTGCACTTCGCCGGTCTTCCCGGCAACCCGACGCTGAAGGTGGTCGGTTGGGCCCGGTCGGTCAGCCGTACCGCCGACGCCTGGGTGGCCCCCGCACAGATCGCCGCGCTCACGCCGAGCAGCGGCGGCGGGTACGAGATGCTCTACCGCTTCACCGCGGCGGACACCGCCGCGCAGGTCGCCGCGGGCCGCCGCGCGGTGACGGCGGCCGTCCCGGCGAAAGCCGTGACGGGGGCGCAGTCCTGGCTCGCCGTCAAAAAGGCAGCCGAGCGCCAGACCGCGCTGTTCGTCCCGTTCCTCGTCGCGTTCGGCATCCTGGGTCTGGTCATGTCGGTGCTCATCGTCGGCAACGTGGTCGCCGGCACGGTCGGCTCCGGGCTGCGCCAGATCGGCATCCTCAAGGCCGTCGGATTCACCCCGCGCCAGGTCGTCCGGGCCTATGTGGGCCAGGCGCTTCTCCCGGCGGCGGTCGGCACGGTGCTCGGCGTCGTCGCGGGCAACCTCGCCGCCGTCCCGGTGCTGTCCGAGGCGGAGGATGCCTACAGCACCACCGGCTCCGCCGTCGCCCCGTGGGTCGACATCGCCGTGGTCGCCGGGGCGCTGGGCCTGGTGACCGGCACCGCGTGGGCCGCCGCATGGCGCGCCGGACGGCTGCGCACGGTCGACGCGCTCGCCGTCGGACGAACCCCGTCGTCCGGCCACGGCCGTCGGGCGGCCCGGCTGAGCGCCCGGCTGCCGCTGCCGCGGCCGGTCGTGCTCGGGCTGGCCCGGCCCTTCGTCCGGCCCGCCCGTGCGGCCGCCATGTGCGCGGCGATCGCCTTCGGCGCCGTGGCCGTCACCTTCGCCGTCGGCCTCGGCTCGACGCTCAGCGAGGTGATGACCGCACGGGAGCACAACGCCGCCGACGTCGTCATCGAACCCGTGGGACCGCAGATCGCAGGCGGCGTGCAGCAGACCCCAGCGGGATCGGCCCCTGCTGATCCCGCCGCTGATCCCGCTGCTGATCCCGCCGCGATCGCCGAGGCGATCAACTCCCAGCCGGGGACAGGGAAGTACTACGGAATCGCCATGGCGCAGGCGACCGTCTCCGGGGTGACCGGTACCACCGACGTCGTCGCGTTCTCCGGCGACGGCTCCTGGGGCGGCTACGCGATGGTCACGGGGCGCTGGTTCACCAAGGCCGGCGAGGCCGTGGTGCCGACTCCGTTCCTGACCGCCACCGGGACACGCGTCGGGGACACCGTCACGCTCAACGACCACGGCAAGGCGGTCGCCGTGCGGATCGTCGGCGAAGTCCTCGACACCCACAACGACGGCATGGAGGTCTTCACCGACGTGGGGACGCTCAAGGCCGCGGAGCCGAACCTGAAGGTCGTGAGCCACCACATCGCGGTGAAGGCCGGCACGGATGTGTCCGCGTACGTCGACAAGCTGAACAGCGCGCTGAAGCCCCTCGGCGTCACCGCCGCGATCGCCCAGTTGCGCAACGGCAGCGACACCGCCGTCATCCTGAACACACTGACCGCGATCCTCACGGTGATGCTCGTCGCCGTCGCCGGTCTGGGCGTGCTCAACGGCGTCGTCCTCGACACCCGCGAACGGGTTCGTGACCTCGGAATCCACAAAGCCCTCGGGATGACCCCCCGGCAGATCGTCACCATGGTCGTCACCTCGGTCCTCGTGACCGGACTCGTCGGCGGCGCCCTCGGCGTGCCGCTCGGCGTGACACTGCACGGCTGGGTCATCCCGGCGATGGGCCACAGCGCCGACCTCAAGCTGCCCGACTCCGCCATCGCCGTCTACGGCACAACCGAACTGATCCTGCTCGCACTCGGCGGGCTGCTCATCGCCGTCCTGGGCGCGTTGCTGCCCGCGGGCTGGGCCGCCCGGACCCGCACCGCCACGGCCCTGCGCACGGAATAGGGACGGCGGCCGGCAAGCCACCTCATGGTTGTACAGTTGCGCAATGTAGCAACCATGGAGGGGTCGCCGGAGAGGCGCGCCCTCGACCGATGCGAGGAAGGCGGGGGCGCGATGCTCCGCAACGGACTGGAACCCTGGCACCTGCTGATCGTGGCGATCGTGCTCGTCGTGCTGTTCGGCTCGAAGAAGCTGCCGGACACCGCCCGTGCGCTCGGCAAGTCGATGCGCATCCTCAAGAGCGAGGCCAAGGCGATGAAGGACGAGAACGCAGAGGCCTCGGGCGCCGCGCACTGAACCCGCACCGCGGCAGGGCGGGCGGGGCGAGGAAGCCTTCCGCGCGAGCGCCGGCGATCCCGATGCGGGGGAGGTCGCTGCTCTTCTCGAACAGGAGATAGCGGGGCTCCCAGACGGGCCGGTACTTGGCGTTGGCCCGGTAGAGGGACTCGAGTTGCCACCACCGGGAGAGGAACGTCAGCACCGAACACCACAGTCGCAGCACGGGCCCCGCGCCCAGCCGGGAGCCGCGTTCGAAGACGGACCGGAACATGGCGAAGTTCAGGGACACCCGCTCGACGTCGAACTCCTGGGCACGCAGCAACAGTTCGATCACCATGAACTCCATCAGCCCGTTCTCGGAGTTCCGGTCCCGTCGCATCAGGTCCAGCGACAGCCCCCGCTCGCCCCACGGTACGAAGCTCAGCACGGCCCGGGGTTCACCCTCGCTGTCGTGGCACTCCAGCATGACGCAACGCCCGTCGGCCGGGTCGCCGAGCCGTCCGAGGGCCATGGAGAAGCCGCGCTCGGTCTCGCCGTCGCGCCAGTGGTCCGCCTTGTCGACCAGGGTGGCCATGTCGGCCTCGGGGATGCTCGCGTGGCGGCGGACGCGGACGGTGTATCCGGCCCGGCGGATGCGGTTGTGCGCCTGCCGGACTCCCCGCATCGCGCGCCCTTCCAGGGTGAAGTCGGCGCGGTCCACGATGGCTTCGTCACCGAGTTCCAGGGCGTCCAGGCCGTGCCGGGCGTAAATGGTGCCGGCTTCGTCGCTCGCGCCCATCACCGCAGGTGTCCACGCGTGCCGGCGCGCCTCCCGCAGCCATGCCTCGATGGCGCCGGGCCAGGCCTCGGGGTCGCCGATCGGGTCGCCGGAGGCCAGGGTCACGCCCCCGACGACTCGGTAGGCGATCGCCGCCTTGCCGCTCGGGGACCAGATGACGGCCTTGTCGCGGCGCAGCGCGAAGTAGCCCAGTGAGTCCCGTTCGCCGTGCCGGGCGAGCAGCTCCCGCAGGCGCTGCTCGTCCTCCTCGCCCAGGAGCTCGCGACCGCGCGGCGCGCGGAAGCACGCGTACAGCATGAGGAGGAAGGTCACGGCCATGAGGACGTTGATCAGGATGTCCACCCAGCGGGGTGCGGCAACGGTGTCGAAGCGGTCGGCGAGCGGGCCGACGCTGACTCCGCGCAGCAAGGTGTACGCGATCCGGTCGCTCATCGGTGTCCCGGACACCTGGTTGGTGGCGCTCACCAGCAGGGTGCCGACGGTGCCGCAGACCAGGAGGCCACCGACCCCCACGGCCAGCGCCAGTCGGGGGTTGGAGCGGTCCCCGACGGCGTGGAACTCCTTGCGCCCCAGCAGCAGCGCGGCGACGAAGAGGCCGGTGAGCAGCGCCGAGATCCAGTTGAAGACGTGCCGTTGATACCGGTCCTGGGTCAGGGCCAGGGCGTAGAGCGCGCAGAGCGGTCCGGCCAGCAGCACGTTGAAGATCCACGCGGCCCGTTTGTGGCGCCGCATCACCACGGCCACGGAGCCCCGGTGTCGGCGCGGCCGGAGCCGCCCTCGCGGGCGCCACGCGAACTCCGACACCGTGCTGCACGCCCTGCGCGACATCGCCCGCCACACACGCGGCGGGATGCAGATCAAGTGGCGCGTCGACGGCTTCCAGAACCCGTCCCGCCCGACCGGCGCGCAGCGCAACTTCCTGGGCTTCAAGGACGGCATCGCCAACCCCGACACGACCTCCGCCCGCGAGATGGACAAGCTGGTCTGGGTCACCGACGCAGACGGCGAACCGGACTGGGCGGTCGGCGGCAGCTACCAGGTCGTGCGCGTCATCCGCATGCTCGTGGAGTTCTGGGACCGGGTCTCGCTCACCGAACAGGAGAAGATGATCGGCCGCCGCCGCGACACCGGGGCTCCGCTCGACGGCGCGCAGGAGACCGACATCCCGCGCTACACCAAGGACCCGCAGGGCCAGGCGATCCCGCTCGACGCGCACATCCGCCTGGCCAACCCCCGTACGACGAAGACCGACGCGACCCGGATCCTGCGCCGCGGTTACAACTACGACCGGGGCGTCGACAAGGCGGGCAACCTCGACATGGGGCTCGTCTTCTGCTGCTACCAGCAGGACGTGGTACGGCAGTTCGAGGCGACCCAGGAACGGTTGATCGACGAGCCGCTCGTCGACTACATCATCCCCACCGGGGGCGGCTACTTCTTCGCCCTGCCGGGCGTGAAGAACCGTTCCGACTGGCTGGGCCGCGCCCTCCTCAAGGGCTGACCCGGACGAGGCTCCCCGTCGTCCGCGGCGCAACGGTTGCGCGTCGTCACCCACCAGAGGAGATCGCCCAGGGCCGCTCCCGCCGTCACGGCGGCCATTATCACAATCGCCATGACGAGTCCGTCGCCGAAGTGCGGGCGTACGTGCAGGGCGTGCAGGTCGAAGCCGCACAGGACATACACGCCCGCGGCGGCGACCCCGAGACTCGGCACGAGCAGGGCCAGCACGGCCACCGGTCCGCGTCCCGTTCGCACGGCGTCAGGTGCCTTCATGGGTCCCCCGGGACGTCAGAGGCTCACGGTCGTACGACGACCGGCAGCCGTGAAGTGTGCACGAGCGGCGTTCACCCTACATCACGTAGGGTTAACGCCCTCCGCGCGCCTGCACGGAGCGGTGGTACTGATCGGGCACGTGGACGTCCGCGCCGAGTTCGCGGGCCGCGAGGCGGGCGAACGAGGGGTTGCGGAGCAGTTCCCGGCCCAGGAGGACCGCGTCGGCCTCGCCGTTGGCGAGGATCTTCTCGGCCTGCTCGGCATCGGTGATGAGGCCGACCGCGGCGACGGGCAGGGACGTCTCGTTCTTCACACGGGCGGCGAAGGGGACCTGGTAGCCGGGTCCGACCGGGATGCGTACGCCGGAGGCGTTGCCGCCCGTGGAGACGTCCAGCAGATCCACTCCGTGTTCCTTGAGCCGGCCGGCGAAGCGGACGGTGTCGTCGGCGGTCCAGCCGTCCTCGTCCAGCCAGTCGGTGGCGGAGACGCGGAAGAAGAGCGGCTTGTCGTCGGGCCAGACTGCGCGCACGGCGTCGACGACTTCGAGGGCGAAGCGGGTGCGGTTCTCATACGAGCCGCCGTACTCGTCCGTGCGGTGGTTGGAGTGCGGGGAGAGGAACGAGTTGATGAGGTAGCCGTGGGCGCCATGGATCTCGGCGATCTCGAAGCCGGCGTCCAGGGCTCGGCGGGCCGCATCCGCGAACTGCCCGACGACGGCCTGGATTTCGGCGACGGTCAGCTCGGTCGGCACCGGGTGGTGGTCGTCGAACGGGGCCGGGCTCGGACCGAGCGGCTGCCAGCCGTACGCCTCGGGTCCGACCGGCGCGCCGCCCTTCCAGGGGCGCTCGGTCGATCCCTTGCGGCCGCTGTGAGCGATCTGGATCGCCGGAACGGTGCCCTGGCTCTTCAGGAAGCGGGTGATGCGGCGGAACGCCTCGACCTGTGTGTCGTTCCAGATGCCGAGGTCGTACGGGCTGATGCGGCCCTCGGGGGAGACCGCGGTCGCCTCGACGATGATCAGCCCCGTGCCTCCGGCGGCGCGGGCCGCGTAGTGGGCGAAGTGCCAGTCGTTCGGGGCGCCCGTCGACGGTCCCTCGGGTGCGGCCGAGTACTGGCACATCGGGGGCATCCACACCCGGTTGGGGATGGTGACATCGCGCAGGGTGCGGGGCTCGAAGAGTGCGCTCACGGCGGACTCCCTTCATGGCGGGGCCGGTGTACGCCTCGTACGATAGGCATCGTAGTATGGCAGATGTCAAACTACGAGAGATCTCGTACAATGAGGTGCGCGGGAACCGGTGAAGTCCCTCCAGGGACCTCGCCGGGCGAGAGCCCGCCCCGAGGAATGGAGCCGCCGTGACGACCGCAGCCCCCGGCAGCACCCGGGATCTCCCGCATCCCGCGAGCGAGGACATCCGCCTGGAGAGTGTGCTGCACGCGCTGTCCGACCCGATGCGGCTCCAGGTCGTGCGAGAGCTCGCCGCCGACGGCGACGAGCTCTCCTGTTCGCACTTCGACCTGCCCGTCACCAAGTCCACGACCACGCACCACTTCCGGGTGCTGCGGGAGAGCGGGGTGATCCGGCAGATCTACCGGGGCACGGCCAAGATGAACGCCCTGCGCAAGGACGACCTGGACGCGCTGTTCCCCGGCCTCCTCGACAGTGTCCTGACAGCGGCCACCCGGCAGGCCGACCGGCCCGGCTCAGGCTGAAGCGGTCTCCGGTTCGACGGCGGCTTCGGCTGAACTCGCCTTGCCCGGCAGGTGGTTGAAGAGCAGGTTCAGTACGATCGCCGTCAGGCACCCGGCGCTGATCCCGCTGTTCATCACCGTCTGGAACCAGTCCGGGAACTTCTCGTAGATCGTCGGCACGCCGACCGGCAGCACACCCACGGCCACGGAGACGGCGACGATCGTCAGGTTGTGGTTGTCCTTGAAGTCGACCTGGGCCAGCGTCCTGAGGCCGCTCGCGGCGACCGTCCCGAACATCACCAGGCCCGCGCCGCCCAGCACCGGCGCCGGTATCGCCGCGACCACGGCGCCCAGCTTGGGCAGCAGGCCGAGCAGCACCAGGATGCCGCCCGCGGTGGCGACGACCCAGCGGCTGCGCACCCGGGTCATGCCGACCAGGCCCACGTTCTGCGCGTACGCCGTGTACGGGAAGGTGTTGAAGATGCCGCCGAGGACGGTCGACAGGCCGTCGGCGCGCAGGCCGTCCGAGAGGGAGCGCGGGTCGATCTTCCGGTCGGTCATCTCACCGATCGCGATGAGGTCACCGGTCGTCTCGGTCATCGTCACCAGCGCGACCACCAGCATGGAGATGATCGCCGAGGCGTGGAAGCTGGGCGTGCCGAAGTGGAACGGCGTGCTGACCCCGACCCAGTCGGCGTCCCCGACCCCGCTGAAGTCCGTGAAGTCGAACGGCACCGCGACCGCGAGTCCCACGGCCATGCCGATCAGCACCGCGACGCGGCTCAGGAACGCCGGCGCGAACCGCTGCACGCCGAGCACCACGGCGAGCACGAAGCCCGCGAGCGCGAGGTTCTTCGGCTCACCGAAGTCCGCGCTGCCCTGTCCGCCGGCGGCCCAGTTGCCCGCGGCCGGCAGCAGGGAGAGACCGATGACGAGGATGACCGTGCCGGTCACGAGCGGCGGAAAGAAGCGGAGCAGCTTCCCGAAGACCGGAGCGAGGAGCACGATCGCGAGGCCGGCCACGATCACCGAGCCGTAGATCGCGGGCAGTCCGCCGCCCGTCGTCCCGATGAGCACCATCGGCGACACGGCCGCGAAGGTGCACCCCTGCATGATCGGAAGCCGCACCCCGAAGCGCCAGAAACCCACGCACTGAATGAGCGTCGCGATGCCGCACACCAGCAGATCCGCGGTGATCAGATACGCCAGATCGGCGGGCGACAGCTTCATCGCGCCGCCCACGATCAGCGGAACGGCGACCGCGCCCGCGTACATCGCGAGCACGTGCTGGAGCCCGAAGGCGGCCAACTGGCGTATGGGTGGGACCTCGTCGACGGGATGTACGGGCGCGGGGGTTGCCATGGGCACTCCAGGAGCGGCGGAGGAGCGGGGAAGTCCGAACGGCACGAGAACGTCCGAACAGCACGAGACCGTAGGGGGCTTGAACAGTTTGTTGATTTCCGGCCTGTTGCCGATATGTGTCATGCCCACAGAGGTGAACTCGACTCTGCTACGACGCAGCACCGGACCCGGCTACGAACCCGCCGTCCGCGCCGCCGCCAGCAGCGACGTCCAGTCGGGCAGCTTGACCACGCGCCGCCCGAGGGAGGCGCCCAGCTCCGCCTCGGCCCGCTCGATCGCCTGCCATCCATCCCACTCGACCGGCGTCAGCCCGTCCGCCCGCAGCACCGCGAGCGGATCCTCGGGAAGGTCCCGTCGTACGAGCGTGGGGGCGTCCTCCAGCAGCGACGTCACCGTCTCCTTGGCGCACGGCCGGTTGGTGCCGATGACGCCGGTCGGGCCGCGTTTGATCCAGCCCGCCACGTACTCGCCCGGTGCGATCGCCCCGTCCCGCAGGACCCGCCCCGCGAGATGCGGCACCGTGCAGTGCTCCGCGTCGAACGGCAGCCCTTCGAGCGGCACCCCGCGATAGCCGACCGAGCGCAGCACCAACTGCGCCTCGATGTCCTCGTACTGCCCTGTGCCCGTCACCCCGCCGTATCCGTCCGGCACCGTCCGCTCGAAGCGCGCCGCGCCCACGCGTCCGCCGTCGCCGTCGGCGAGCAGTTCGACGGGGCGCAGGAAGAAGCGCAGCCGGATACGGCGCGGCCGATCCTGCGGCGGTGCGGCGGCCCACCCCCGCAGCACCTCCACATTGCGGCGCTGCGCGGCAGGCAGGGCGGACGGATCGACGTAGTGCGGATCGAGCGCCAACTCCTCCGGGTCCACGACGACTTGGGTGTCCGGCAGCGCGCCCAGCTCGCGCAGCTCCTTGGTGGTGAAGCGGGCCTGTGAGGGGCCGCGCCGCCCGATCATGCTGATCTCCGTCACCGTGCTCGCGGCCAGCGTGGTGAGCGCCGCCTGCGGCATGTCGGTGGGGCTCAGCTCGGCCGTGCCGCGGGCCAGCATCCGGGTCACGTCGACGGCGACGTTGCCGACGCCGATGACCACGGCAGAGCGGGCGCCGGGCACGAATCCGTCCGCCGCGGAGTCCGGGTGTGCGCTGTACCAGGACACGAACTGGGTCGCCGACCAGCTGCCGGGCAGTTCCTCGCCCGGGATCCCGAGGTGGCGGTCGGTGGCGGCGCCCACGCAGTAGACGACCGCGTGGTACAGCTCCCGCAGCCGGTCCGGCGCAAGTCCGCCGGGGCCGATCTGGACGCCGCCCAGGAACCGCACCCGCTCGTCCTCCAGGACGGTCCGCAGATTGTTCTGCAGCGATTTGATCTTCTCGTGGTCGGGTGCCACGCCGTAGCGCACCAGGCCGTACGGGCACGGCAGCCGGTCCAGGACGTCCACCCGGACCTCCGGCAGCTGGCTTTGCTGGACGAGACTCTGAGCGGTGTAGACCCCGCTGGGTCCCGAGCCGACGACGGCGACATGCAGCACGGCGGAACTCCTTATCCGAAACCCGAACAGCTCGAGGAGATCGCTGATGGCTCCAGGATCGCACCACGGGAGCTCCGCTGACAGGGTGCGGCGCGCGGCGCACCCGTGCGTGTCCGTTCGTATGGAGTGTGATGACGCGGTTACGTTCCGTATGTGCTAGCGGCATCCTTTCTCAATCTGTCTGATCGCCGCCGTCCGGACGGTGCGGTGTCCGTGTGGCCCGCGTGGGAAGTACGGGAGCGTGAGTGCGCCACATCGTGGTTCAACGTCCGGCTGGCCTTCGGAGACGGCGCCCAGGTCGACCTGCTCGCCGTGCTGTCCGGGGGTGACCTGTCGATCGAGGACGTGCGGGCCCAGCCGCCGCTCTCGCTCGACGACCTCACGATGCTCGCCGACTGGATCGAGGAACCGCTCTTCGAAGCGTGCGGCGCGCGGACCGTGCCGCCGGACGAGTCGGAGGAAGGGTCGGAGGAAGGGTCCTCGCACCGCGCCCGGACGGCGTGGCCGCGCGGCATGGAGGGCCGCCGGCTCGTCGCCGAGGAGTACCTCGCGGCACGGGACAAAGGCATCGACCCGGTGCTGGCGGTGATGTGCGCGACCGGGCACAGCCGGCGCAGGTCCCTCAGGCTCATCGCCGGGGCCCGCGACGCCGGCTTCCTGACGCCTCGCCACGCCCGCCGTTAGCGGCGTTACGACATCTCGCGCATCCTGCTGATCTCACTTGTCTGCTGCGCGATCACATCGTCGGCCATCTCCTCGATCTGGATGTTGTTGCCCTGAGCCTTCACATCCGTGGCCATCGTGATCGCCCCGCCGTGATGCGTGATCATCAGCTTGAGGAAGAGCTGGTCGAACGCCGTGCCCCGCGCCGCGCGCAGCTTCTTCAGCTGTGCCTGAGTCGCCATTCCGGGCATCGCCCCGTGCTCGTGCTCCGTGACGGTGTTCTCGCCGTTGTGCGTCTTCAGCCAGCTCCTCATGGTGGCGATCTCCGGCCCCTGCGCGGCCGTGATCCGCGCGGCGAGCCGTTTCACCTTGCCCGACTCGGCCTGCTTCGGGGCGAGTTCGGTCATCTCCAGCGCCTGCGTGTGATGGTCGATCATCATCCGCGCGTACGCGAAGTCCGCCGAGTTGGGGGAGTCGTCGTCGGACCGCTGTTTCGCGGCATCCTCGGCGGAGAGGGTCTCGGCCGCCTCGCCCGGCCTGCCGGGTGCGATCACCGAAGGTCCGCTCGTCTTGCCGGACTTGCTCCCGGAACCCGAGTCGCACCCCCCGAGCGCGAGCGCGGCGACCGCCAGCGACGCCGCGACCAGGGACGCACGGGACGTACGGCGAAAGGACACGGCGACCTCCTGCGGCACATGAACGGACGGACACCTCAAGGGTGTTGCTGACCGTCCTAGCACGCTTCCGCACGTGACTGATCGAAAACTTTCATTACGAGTCCGTTGCCATCTGTTGATCAATGCTTGGTGCGGACGATACTGCGGGGGTCCGTGAACCGTTCAACTGCGAACGGCTACAAGGGAGGACACAGTGACCCTGTTGAAAAACCCCCGAACGCGGCACAGACGACTGGGAGTTGCCGTGGCCGCGGCCGGACTCCTGGCCGCGCTGCTGACGGCCGGCCCGGCGGCCGCGACCCCCGACCCCGGGGACAGTCCTGTTGCGCAGGAGCAGATCTCCCCGAGCGACGCCGCCGAGGCGCGGGCGGCGATGGCGAGCGGTGAGATACCCGGTCAGGACGAGATCGTCCACTCCGACAACATCGAGCACCTCACCAACATCCCCAAGGATGCCCTGCCCGGCACCAATTCGGACCTGGCCTTCCAGGGCAAGTACGCGTTCGCCGGCAACTACGACGGTTTCCGCATCTTCGACATCAGCAACCCGAAGGCGCCCAGGACGGTCGCGCAGGTGCTGTGTCCGGGCTCGCAGAACGACGTCTCCGTCTCCGGCAACCTGCTGTTCCTGTCCACCGACTCCTCGCGCAGCGACAACTCATGCGCCAGCACCACGCAGCCCGCGACCGAGAAGTCCTCGTGGGAGGGCATGAAGGTCTTCGACATCACCGACAAGGCGAACCCGAAGTACGTCGCCGCCGTCGAGACCGCCTGCGGCTCGCACACCCACACACTCGTGCCCGAGCGCAAGAACGTCTACCTCTACGTCTCCTCGTACTCGCCGAGCGCCACCTTCCCCGACTGCCGGCCGCCGCACGACGGCATCTCGGTCATCAAGGTGCCGCGCAACGCCCCCGAGAAGGCGGCCGTGGTGAACTTCCCCGTCCTGTTCCCGGGTGAGGGCCCGGACGGCGGCGGCAACCCGGGCGCGCCCACCAACCCGGGCGTCTCCAAGACCACCGGCTGCCACGACATCACCGTGCTCCCGTCCAAGGACCTCGCGGCGGGTGCCTGCATGGGCGACGGCATCCTCTTCTCCATCAAGGACCCGGAGCACCCCAAGGTCATCGACCAGGTCGAGGACAACGTGAACTTCGCGTTCTGGCACTCGGCGACCTTCAACCAGAAGGCCGACAAGGTGGTGTTCACCGACGAGTTGGGCGGCGGTGGCGCGGCCACCTGCAACGAGGCCACCGGTCCGAACCGCGGCGCCGACGGCATCTATGACATCGTGGGCAAGGGCGACGACCGCAAGCTCGTCTTCAAGAGCTACTACAAGATCCCCCGCCATCAGGCCGACACCGAGAACTGCGTGGCCCACAACGGCTCGCTGATCCCGGTCAAGGGCAAGGACCTCATGGTCCAGGCCTGGTACCAGGGCGGCGTCTCCGTCTGGGACTTCACCGACTCCGCCGACCCGCGGGAGATCGCCTACTTCGAGCGCGGCCCGCTGACCACCGACAAGCTCACGGTCGGCGGCTCCTGGTCGGCGTACTACTACAACGGCTACATCTACTCGAACGACATCGCCAAGGGCTTCGACGTGCTGAAGCTCAGCGACCGGCGCACGGACCCGGCCAAGCGCGTCCATCTGCGGGAGCTCAACGTCCAGACGCAGCCGGACTACTTCGACTGACCGTCCGGCCGATCGGACTGACCGTCGGACCGATCGGACTGGCCGTCAGACCGATCGGATTCGCCGTCCGGCCCGTCGGAGTGACCGTCGGGCCGGTCGCCGGTCGCGAAGAACCGTGAAAGATCCGTCTCGCACGTCCCGCCGGGCACCGCGGTGTCCGGCGGGACACCCATCTCCCAGTCCAGGCGGTACCGCTTGAACAGCTCGGCCCGCAGCGTGGCGATCGGCATCGGAACGCCCGGCACCAGAGCCGCGTACACCGAGCCCATGAGCAGCGCCCGCAGCATCGGGTAGTCGGTCGCCGCGTCCGGCGAGCCGTGCCGGGCGACGGTGTCCCGGAGCAGCTGCGCGAGACGCTGCTGCTCCGGGCACTGCACGAACCCCTCGGCCTGCAGGATCCCGGCCATGTGCTGGCGCATCAGCACGGGCTGGTCCCGGGCGAGGCCCAGGATCGCGTCGATGGCCCGCGCCATCCGCTCCCGGCCGTCCTCGGTACACGGCTCGCGCTCCAGCGCCTCCTCCAGCGTGCGGTGCATCATCCGGTGCACCGCGGACTGCAGGAGCCGGCGTTTGCCGGGGAAGTAGTACGACACCAGTCCGCGCGCCGATCCCGCGCGATCGGCGATGTCGCCGAGCGTGGTCGCCTCGTAACCGCGCTCGCTCACCAGCTCCACCGCGGCCTGCAGGAGCCGCTCCCGGGAACGCCGCCGCAACTCTTCATTGACCGAGGCGCTGCGCGGGGACATGCTGGAACTCCTGCGTTGACTGGCTGCCAGCCAACTATACTCAACGCGTCGGGCCGGCCCCTTCACGGGTCCGCTCCGGCCTGCCGTCTGCCTCGGGTGGCGCGGGGGAACATCCGAGGCAGACGTGCATGGCCCCGAGCAAGTCGCACAGCCGCGGTGGCCTCCTTAGAGTGGGCTGGAGTGCCGAGGAGGCGTACGGACATGGATCAAGACCAGATCCTGGCCAGGATCACGGCGATGGTGGACGACGAGCGACGCCTGCGCGACGCCGTCGCGTCCGGGCAGATCGACAGCGACACCGAACAGGAACGGCTCGGAGAGCTGGGGCGCGCGCTCGACCAGTGCTGGGACCTGCTGCGCCAGCGTCGCGCGAAGTCCGAGTACGGCGAGAACCCGGACGAGGCGCGGGTGCGCCCCCAGTCGCAGGTCGAGGGCTATCAGGGCTGAGGAAGCACGAGCGAGGGCCTGCGGGAGGGCCGGTCAGCCGACCAGGTCGAGCACTGGCCGCAGCCCGTCCGGGCGGTCCGTCACCGGTAGATGGTCCACGAAGTGCACTCCGCAGCCCAGGGCCGCCGCACCCCCGTCCGCCCGGCGGTCGTCACCGACCATCAGGGTGTCCTCGGGAGCGACGCCGAGCGCGTCGCAGGCGGTGGCGAAGAGCCGGGGATCGGGCTTCTGGATGCCGTGCTCGTACGACAGGACATACGCGCCGACGTACGGGTCGAGGCGGTGCTCGCGGAAGACGGGCCGCAGATCCCAGCCGATGTTGCTGACCACACCGACCGCGACCCCGCGCTCACGCAGCGCGCCCAGCACCTCGTCGGCGTCCGGGTAGGGGTGCCAGGCGTCCGGGACCATGTGACGGTCGTACAGCGCGTCGTAGAGCCGAGGGTCGGGCAGCGGTACCTGGCGGGAGACGCCGGTGTACGCGGCCCGGTGCAGCTCGGCGCTCTCGTCGCGGGTGCGCCACACCTCGTCGAGGCCCTCGGGCAGGTGAGGCGGCCGGCTTCCGCCGGGCAGCGCGCCCACCATCTCCAGCGCGTATGCGGCCTCGGCCAACTCCCCTTCCGGCAGGGTGCGATCGGCTCCGCGGAGCACGGCGCGCAGCCAGGACTCGGTCGATTCGGCGCGGAAGAGGGTTCCGGAGAAGTCGAAGAGCACGCCTTTGATCGTCATGAGGGAGATCCTTCGTGGCGCGACCGTGGCCGGTCAAGGGCGTCTCGAGCCGGGCCACCGCTCGTACGCGGCCACCGCCGACGCGACCAGCAGCGCTCCGAGGAGCCAGCCGCCCAGCACATCCGACGGCCAGTGGACGCCGAGCCAGATCCGGGTCAGGCCCGCGCCCACGACGGACACCACCGCCAGGGCCGACACCGTACGCCGCAGGGCGCGTCCGGCGTCGTACAGGTGGAGCAGCCACACCACCAGCCCGCACACCACCGTGGCCGTCAGCGCGTGGCCGGAGGGGAAGGCCGCGTAGTGGGCGGAGTCCACGGGGTCGGGCCAGACGGGCCGTTCGCGGCCGACCGCCGCTTTGAGTACCTGCTGCGCCAGTGTGCCCACCGCACATGTGGCCACCACCCATAGGGCCAACCACCATGCCGAGCGGCGCCACACCAGCCAGATCACAGCGGCCGCGCACACCGCGCGCATCGTCCAGGGGTCCCACACCCAGTCCGTGAGGACACGGAACGCATGGGTGATACCGGGTTCGTCGACGGCCCAGCGGTGCGTGGTGCGCGCGATGTCGCCGTCGAGGGCGAGCAGTGGATGCCAGGAGAACGTGACCAGCAGGAGGAGCAGCAGGAAGGGCACGGCGAGAGCCGCCATCGTGAGCGCCGCGGTGCGGGGGTCCGGTGTGCGGGACGGTGAGCCGACGGGCGGGGAGTGCATGGTGTGATCCTCGTCGACGTCCGGGGCGGGAGGTCAGCCCCGGGGGCGTGGCGTCGGCTTCAGGGCGGCAGGCCACCCCCGGGCGCCCGAGTCGCCGATGGCCGGTCAGCCCAGTGCCCGCAACCCCGGTACGAACGCGACCAGCACCGGGATCACCGGCACCAGCGCGGCCGCCGCCGTCAGCCGCAGCCGCCGCGCCGCCGTGAGCCGGCCCGGGGGCGTGAGGAGGCGGTGGACGCGCTGCGGGACATGGGCCTGTGGGGTGGGGCAGGGGCCGAACACGCCCCGGTCCTCGTTGAGTTCCACGAGCGCGAGGGCGATCGTGAGGCGGCCGAAGCGGCGCGACGCCACGTCGTCGGCGGCCAGTTCGACCAGGCGGTGCATCTCGTCGCGGAACGCGGCGAACACCGGGACCTGCGGGAAGCCTGTGGCCAGCGCGGCCGAGCAGTGCAGCAGCCAGTCGTGCCGGGCCCGCGCGTGCCCCTGCTCATGGGCGAGCACGGCGTCCAGTTGGCGCCCCTTGAGGCGGCGCAACGCGGCTGTGGTGATGACGAGTTGGGGTGCCGCGCCGGGCAGCCACCAGGCGTCCGGGCGCTCGCCCTCCAGGAGCACCAGAGGGTCGGCTCCGGGCTCCTCGCCGGGCAACAGCGGGGCGCGTACGAGGAGTTCGGCCCTTCGCTGCCGACGGCGCGCCCGAGCCCGTACGATCTCGCGAACCAGCATCGCGGCGGTCCACGCGCCGCCGCACGCGAGCGTCACGGCGGTTGTCGCCGCCCAGGCGCCACCCGTGCTCAGTGCGTAGGCGTCCACGACCGAGCGCGGCGCCGAACCAAAGACATGGCCGCGCACCGCCACCCAGGCGGCCGCCGCGCTGAGCGTCATCGACAGCATGCAGCACAGCAGAACGGCCGCCACCACGCACTGCCAGACCCACAGGGCGACCACCGGTTCGCGGTCCGGCCAGTCGGCCCGGGCGAGCAGTCGCGGAGCGACCACGGCGGCCAAGGCGCCGAGCAGCAACAGTGCCGCGGGGACCATCATGGCTGAAGCCTATGAGCGGAGCGTCGCCGGAGGATACGGGCTGCGACGGCAAGTGACGTACGCCACGGTTTCGTACAGCGGCACACGCCCGAATTCCGCCGGGCGGGGGTCTCGGTCTCGGTCTCAGAGCGTGACGAGCATGGCCACCATCGCGATCCCCATGGACAGGCGGCACGCCTGGGACAGTTCGGCGCGGTCGCCCCAGCCGAGGGTCTGGGGGCCGGTGGTCACGGAGGGCGCGGAGGTCGCGGTGGTCGTGGAGGTCGCGGTGGTCACCGAGGTCGCCGGCAGGAGTCGGATGCCGGACCGCAGGACGTAGCCCGCGAAGTAGAGGAGGAGCATGCCAGTCACCAGCGGGATGCCGGAGCCGCCGTGGGCGTGGTGCGCGGGGGACGCGGCCATCACGGCCGCCATGTAGACCATGGCGAAGGCGCCCATCAGGTGGTGCAGATGGTGGGGGTTCGTCCGGGCCGCCCACAGGGCGCGCACGGCGGCCGCGCCGAACACGGCGGCGTAGGCGAGCCAGGCCCAGCGGGGTGGCGAGGCCACGGCCGCGGGCACCGCCATCGCGGCCATGCCGAAGCCCATGAGCGCCTCGCCGCCCGCGGTGCGCCGCTGTTCCTCGACGGGGCTGCGCATGCGCAGCAGGCAGTACGCCCCGGTCGTCGCGCACAGCGCGACGAGCAGCCAGCCGGGCGAAGCCGGTTCGTGCACCGCGTACCTCCCCGCTCGACGATGCCGGACATCGGACAGTTGGTCAGGGCATGCCCGGCACGGGTGGAGCGCAAGCGGGCGCAAGGGTGTACGCGCGGGGGCGTGCGGGGGTGCACCGCAGGTGAGGAGCGCATAAGGAGAGATGCTTTACGAGTAAAACACATGCTAACCTTGTAGGTATGAGTAGTACGACCCGCAAGCTCCCACGTGTACGTCGCCTCCCGCTGGCCGGTGTGCTGCGCATCGGCAGGCCCTCCGACATTTGGTTCAAGCCCGCGCTGAGCGCCGTCGCCGCGATCGCCCCGCCGAATCTGACGCTGCTCGCGCTCGGCCGGCTGGACCTGGCGATGTACACGATGGCCGGGTCGCTCTGCGCGCTGTACGCCCACAACCGTCCCTACGCCGCTCGGGCCCGCGCCCTCGCCTGGGTGGTGCTCGGCATGGTCGGCGGTCTCGCCGTCGCGCTCGTGACGGCCTCGCTCACCACGGACGCCGTCGTGCTGGTCACGATCGGCGCGCTGCTGGCCGCCGTGCAGAAGGTGCTGTGCGACGCCGCGCGCATCGGTCCGCCCGCTCATGTGGTCCTCACCTTCATCAGCTCCGCGTCCCTGTTCGCGCCGCAGAGCCTCGGCCAGGTCCCGGGCCATCTCGCGCTGGCCCTCGCGGCGGGCGGCTGGGCCTGGATCGTCGGCATGGCCCCGGGCCTCGTGCGTCCGCACGGGCCGGAGCGGCGCGCCACCGCGCACGCCCTGAACGCCGCGGCCGCCTACGCCGAGACGCGGGGGGACGGCGCACATGCCGCCCGTGCCCGCGCCGCCGCGGCCGCCGCCGTGCACGCCGCCTGGCAGTCGCTCCTGTCCACCGGTGCCCGCTCCGCGCCCCGGCGCGCCCTCGAACGACTCGTCGTACGCGCCGAGGTCGCGCTCGCCGCGCCCGCCGACACGGAGCCCGAGCGGCTGCGCGGGTGGGCCCGCGAGCTGCGCGGCACCGGGCCCGTTCCGCGGCCCGACGACCTCGCGGACGCCGCCGACGAACTCCTCGGCGTCGAGGTCGAACTCGCCTATGGGGAAAGGCCGTTGCTCGCCCGCCTCGGCCCGCTCGCCCCCATCGCCCTGCGCACCGCGCTGGGCTGCGCGCTCGCCGGATACGTCTCGCTCGAGCTCGGTGTCGGCCGCCCCTACTGGGCCCTGGTCACCGCCGCCTCGCTCTACCAGGCCAACATCACCCTGACCTGGAGCCGGGGAGTGCAGCGTGTCGTCGGCAACATCGTCGGAGTGCTGGTCTTCGCCGCGGTCGCCCCGCTCGCCCACGTCAGCCAGGCCGCCCTCGTGCTGTGCTGCCTCGCCTTCAACTTCGGTGCCGAGGCGCTGATCGGCCGCAACTACTGGCTCGGCAGCATCTGCGTGACGCCCATGGCTCTGCTGATCACCGAGTTCGTACGCCTCCAGCAGCCCGGCGAGCTGATCACCGCGCGAGTCGTCGACACCCTGGTGGGCGCGCTGGTCGGCTTCGTCGCCGCGGTCGCCGTCACCAACCGGCGAGCCGGTGACCGCATCGAGCACGCCCTCTCCGCGGTGGAGCGCGCCCGGGAGCGCGCGGCCGGGGTGCTGGCCGCCGAGCACCCCGAGCCCGGTGCCCTGGAGTCCGCCCGGCGGGGTCTGGCCGCCGCCGTCGTCGACCTGCGCGCCACCGCCGACACCGCGGCCGGCGAATGGTGGCAGCGCGCCCTGCCGCAGGAGCGGGTGATGCTGGCTGAACAGGCCGGACACCGTACGCTCGCGGCGACGGTACGACGGCAGGGACTGCACTCCTTGGAGGGCGCACAAGCATGACGGCAGCGGATGGGCGAGCGGCGGGCGAGGGCGCCGACGCGGGGCGCACGGGGACCGCGGGGACGCGTGCCGGGCGGCCGGGGGCCGCGGGCGCCCCTGTCGGGCGTACGGAGGCGGCGGATTCCCGTGACTCCCGCGATTCCCGCGATTCCCGTGCCGGGCGGGCGGCGAGCGCGCACGCGAGCACGGGTGCTGAACGGGCGGCGAGCGTGAACGCGGGTAAGGGTGCGGAGGCCGCGGTGGGCCCCGCCGCGCACGCGGAGGTGTCCGGCGCCCACGCCGGACCGGTGGCGGCGCCCGACGACACCATGGCCGCCGTCGTGCGGCAGTGGCATGCGGTGCGCCCCGATCTCGACACCGGCCCCATGGAGGTCATCGGCCGCATCAACCGCTGTGCGGCGCTTCTTCAGCAGGCCGAGGACGCCCCGCTGCGCCGAGCCGGGCTCACCCGCCCCGAGTTCGACGTGCTCGGCACGCTGCGACGCACCGGGCACGAGCTGACCCCCAGTGAGATCGCCCGCGAGACGTTCTCGTCGGGCGCGGCGGTCACCAAGCGCCTCAAGCAGCTGACCGAGCGCGGACTGGTCGAGCGGCGCGGCGACACCCGTGACCGCAGGGTCGCGTACGTCCGGCTGACGGACGAGGGGCGCGACCTCGTCGACGGCATCCTCCCCGCGCAGCTCGCGTACGAGACGACTGTCCTGTCCGGGGTCGAGCTCGACCGCCAGCGTGAACTGGCTGAACTGCTGGGTGAGTTGCTCGGGCGGCTGGAAGGCCGTCTGGGAATGCCCCGCGGCTGAATCCCGTCGCGCCCGTCAGGAGCTTTACGGTGACCGACCGTTGACATGAGGTGAGCGCCCCTCCTACGTTCGGGCACGGCTGCGGTTCGGCACTCCGGCCGATGGTCGGAATGTCGAACGCGGATGGCTTTGACGAGGGACGGCTCAGGCCGTGCGGAGGGGAGAGCGAGTGACGCGAAAGACCGCGCTCACCATCGACCTGGGTACCGACACCGGCGCCTTTCACGGCGGCGCGAGCGGCACCCTCTACGGCCTGTACGGCGACGGCGTGCCCAGCCGCAACGTCGTCGAGGGCATGTACGTCCGCACGGTGTCGACCAAGGCCCAGGACGGCACCCAGCACCCCGGCGCCGACGCGCTCGAGATCCTCCCGTCCTTCGTGGACTCCGGCGGCAAGGACGTCTACGTCTACATGACGGACATCTACCGCGGCTTCCCCTACCAGTGGCCGGGCGCCACGGGGGAGGAGCGGCTCGCCGGATTCAAGGCGCGGATCGAGAAGCAGGTCAGGCAGGTCCTGACGATGGGCGCGTACAAGTCCCATGTCGTGTACGTGCCGTTCAATGAGCCCGAAGGGAACATGTTCGGTACGGAGGAGTGGAGCTACGACAAGAACTCCTGGCGCACCGACCCGCGGCACTACTTCGCCGCCTGGAAGGACGTGCACCGCCTCATCAAGGACCTCGACCCGGACGCGCGCATCGCGGGCCCCAACACCAGCATCCTGTACGACGAGGTCAAGGACTTCCTGGAGTTCGCCAAGGCGCAGGACGCGCTCCCCGACGTGATCACCTGGCACGAGCTGTCCACGCCCGCCGCGATCCGGACGAGTGTCGCCAAGTACCGCCGCATGGAAGAGGAGTTGGGCATCGACCCGCTCCCCGTCAACATCAACGAGTACGCTCACAACTACCACTTGTCCGTGCCGGGCCAGGTCGTCCAGTGGATCTCCGCCATCGAGGAGTCGAAGGTCGACGCCGACCTGGCGTACTGGAACATCGACGGCAACCTCAACGACTCGGCGGTCGAGGCGAACAAGGGCAACGGCCAGTGGTGGCTGTTCAACGCCTACGGGCGGATGACCGGCCACACGGTCCGGGTGACCGCGCCCCGGCCCAACGTCCAGTACACCCTCCAGGGCGTCGCCGCGCTCGACGAGGACAAGCGGCAGGCGCGGGCCCTCTTCGGCGGCGAGAGCGGCACGGCGGACGTCGTCTTCGCGAACATCCCGGCCGAGGTCTTCGGCGAGACGGTGCACCTGCGGCTCCACGAGATCCCGTGGACCGGCCAAGTCGGCGCCTGCGCCCAGCCGTTGCGGCTCCAGGACGGCGAACTGCCGGTCACGGACGGCCAGGTGACCCTGTCGCTCACGGACCTGGACGAGATGTCCGCGTACGAGATCATCCTCTCGCCCGGCGGCGGGGGTGCCGTTTCCGCATCGCCGTCGGTGGGCTTCCGGGCGACGTACGAGGCCGAGAACGCGGCGTACACAGGCACCGGTTACTCCAGGAACGGACCCGAGGGATCGCCCGCGGACGTCGAGAAGTTCGCCACCTCGGGCGGTCACCACGTCGGCGGTCTGCGCACCGGGTCCGACGTCGTCCTCGCCTTCACCGTCGAGGTCCCGGAGGACGGGACGTACGACCTGCGTGTCTTCGCCAACTCCTACAACCTCGACGACCTGGTGAAGGAGCAGGGCCCCACCAACGTCTTCCTGCGCGTGGACGGCGGGGACCCGCAGGAGCTGCGGCTGCCGCTCGGCTACAAGTGGGTGGTGTGGGGCCACACCGACACCCAGGTGCGGCTGACCGCGGGCAGGCACGCGCTCACGCTGTCCGCCCAGGACCCCGAACTCGGCGTCACCCGGGGCGACGCGATCATCGACAGGATCGACCTGGCGCTCCGGGACGAGCGCGTGACGGCTCCCGCGCTCTACGAGGCCGAGTACGCGGCCCTCGGCGGCGGAGCGCACGTCAGCCATGCGCACCGCGGGGCCTCGGGCCCGGGTGCCGCCGTGCTGCCCCGCGGAGGCACCGCCACCTTCTGGGTGCACGCGGCGGCCGACGGTGAGGCGGACGTGACGGTCGGTCAACTGGGTGGAGGCGAGGGCACGTTGACGGTCAACGGGGAGACCCTCGGGCGTCTGGGGCGGATGCCGCTGTTCCTGGCCGGTGGCATCAACAAGCTGACGGTCACGGCCACTTCGGACCGGCTTGTCCTCGACCGCCTGCTGGTCGGGCCGGGGCAGGACCGCCTGAAGACCACCGTGTACGCCGCCGAAGAAGGCACCCGGACGGGTGACGCGAAGGTGACCGGCGCCCACACCTTCGCCACCGGCGGGAAGGCGGTCGACGGCATCGGCGGGGGAGCGGGGAACGCCCTCACCCTCACCGTCACGGCCGCAGACACCGGTCGCCACGCCCTGACCATCCGCTACTCCAACGGCGAGCAGGCCCCCGCGACCCACTACAACCCGGACCCGGTCTGCCGCCACGCCGACATCTCCGTCAACGCGGCGACGCCGCAGCGCGTCCTCTTCCCCACCACCTTCCACTTCAACAACTTCTGGGACCTCACCGTCGCGGTGACGCTGGAGAAGGGCGCCAACACCCTGACCTTCACCGCCGACGAGCTGCCCGACTTCGACGGCGACACATCGAACGCGTACCGGCAGCGCTCCGCGTACGCGCCCGTCATCGACCAGGTGGCGGTGACACCTCTGGCCTGACACCTCTGGCCTGACACCTTCCTGAAGTCCGGCTTCCGGGTGACGATGTGCGCCATGACCGATGGACTGGTGCTGCCGCCCGGGTCGGGCCGCCGGATGGGTACGTCCGGAATGACGCTCAAGGTGGGGGCCGAACACTCGGCCCGATGGTCGGTGTTCGAGGCCGAGGTTCAGCCGGGATTCGACGTGGGCGCGCATTTCCATGACGACGCCGAGGAGTTGTTCTACATCATCGACGGCGAACTCGACCTGCTGGCCTTCGAGCCGCGGGTCAGGACGGCCGGGGACTGGCAGACCTGGGAGTCCGACAGCGGGCGGAAGGCCGAACGCGGAGGTTCGGGCAGCCTGATGTACCTCCCCTCGGGCTGCCCGCACGGTTTCGCCAACCCCCGCTCCGAGCCCGCCCGGATGCTCTTCCTCGCCGCGCCCGCGGGCCACGAGCACTACATCCAGGAGATCGCCGAGATCCTCGACGCCCCCGGTCCGCCCGACGTGGCCGCGATCGCGCAGGTACGGTCGCGGCACGGCATCCATCAGCTCACACCGATGCGGCCAGGGAGCTAGGACCTGTCCGACGGATCATCCCGGAGACGCGGCTCCTGGCACGCCCTCCCCCACGCTCGGCCTCGCTCGCGCGGGAGGACCCCCATCGCGTCGACGCCCGCCTCCGCCTTGCAGCTGGACGCACCAGGAGCCGCTCACCGGCGCTGATCAGATGCCGCTGCCTTCCTCCGACCTGATCCGCCGGACAGGCCCTGGCCCAGCCCTAGCCCTCCTCGCCCGCCACATGGATCCCGAAGGCCGCCCCTTGCGGGTCCCGCAGCACGGCGATCCGTGGTCCCTCCGGCACGGATGTGGGCTCCATCAGCATGCTGCCGCCCGCCCCGACGGCCGCGTCCGCGGTGGCGTCCACGTCCTCGACGGCGAAGTACGGCAGCCAGTGCGACGGGACCTCGTGCGGGAACTTGTCGCCCATCGTCAGCATGCCGCCGAAGTCGGCACCGTCGATGCCCCACTGCGTGTAGTGCTCCGAGGCGTTCACGGTCCAGCCGAACACAGTCGTGTAGAACTCCGTGACCCGGTCCGGTGCGCGGGTCAGCAGCTCCACCCAGCCGAGCGCGCCCGGGGCGTTGAACAGCCCCGCGCCGGGGAAGGCCCGCGCCTGCCACAGCTGGAAGGCCGCGCCGCCCGGGTCGTACGCCACCGCGAAACGGCCGACGTCGAACACGTCCATCGGGCCGAGGACGACCGTGCCGCCGGCGGCCGTCACCGCTTCCACGGCGGCGTCCGCGTCGCTCACGGCGAACGACACGTTCCAGGCGACGGGCTGCGACTCCTGGTACAGCGGGGAGATCGCCGCGACGGCGGCGTCGCCGAGGTGGGCGACCGTGTAGCCGCCCGCCTCCTGGCGCGGATCCGTCTCCGGGCGCCAGCCGAACAGATCGGCGTAGAAGCGCTTGGCCCCCTCCAGATCGCTGGTCCCCAGCTCGGTCCAGCAGGGCCCGCCGGTCACCGGCCTGTCGAGCTTCATGAGGTTCCTTCCGCAGCGATCATGACGTTCCCTCCGCACCGAGACCCCTTCAGCACGCTAAGCCCCGCCCGCCGCACCGGCCATCCGGAGGCGGGGACCGGGGCGAGGCCTCACGGCCGGTAGCGCAGCGGATGATCTCCGGGGATCTCCACGATCACGATCTCGGTGCCGTCCGGATCCGCGATCCACATCTCGATGAGCCCCCACGGCTCCTTCACCGGCGGCCGCAGCACCTCGACACCGGCGGCCGTCAGCTCCTCGTACGCCTTCGTCACGTCCGCGACCTGGAGCCACAGCTTGAGAGCGGGGGAGGGCGGCTCCTCGGAGCGGCCCGAGACCTCCAGGAAGCCGCCGCCGAGGAAGTAGACGGTGCCGCGCTCGGGGCCCGTGCCGAACTCGCGGTAGACGGCGAGACCGAGCCGCTGTCCGTAGAACGCCCGGGAGCGTTCCGGGTCGGTGGGGCGCAGAAGGGTTCGGCTGCTCAGTACATGCACCATGCACCCGGAGCGTAGAGGAGGGTTACGCTCGTCGGTGCCCGAGCCGCGCCACTGAAACGGAGAACCGCTCCATGGACACCGCCGCCTCCACCGGACTGACCTTTCGCAACGCCGCCGACAGCGACGTGGACGCCCTGGTGGGGCTGATCGAGTCGGCGTACCGCGGAGACTCCAGCCGGACCGGCTGGACCACCGAGGCGGACATCCTCGAAGGCCAGCGGACCGACCCCGAGGGCGTGCTCGACGTCATCAAGTCGCCCGACAGCCGCCTGCTGACCGTCGAGCGGGACGGCACGGTCGTCGCCTGCTGCCAGCTCGAACACCGCGGTGACCACGCCTACTTCGGCATGTTCGCGGTCAGCCCCACCCTGCAGGGCGGCGGCCTCGGCAAGGTGATCATCGCCGAGGCGGAGCGGACGGCCCGCGAGACGTGGGGTGTCACGGAGATGCACATGACCGTGATCTCCGTACGCGACGACCTCATCGCCTGGTACGAGCGGCGCGGCTACCGCCGTACGGGAAAGATGACGCCCTTCCCGTACGGCGACGAGCGCTTCGGCATTCCGCAGCGCGACGACCTGCAGTTCGAGCTGCTGGTCAAGCCGCTGGTGTGACCTTCACGCGGTGAAGCGGCCGGTGCGTTTGATCTCGGGGTAGTCGGTGGTCGCGCCGTCCAGCTCCAGGGCGCGCACCAGCCGCAGCTGGTCCTGGGTGTTCACCACCCAGCCGATGATCCTCAGGTCTGCCTTGCGGGCGGCCTCGACGACCTCCAGGGTCAGCCGGCGGATGTTCAGGCAGACGGTCGCGGCGCCCGCCTCCGTGGCGCGGTTCACGACATCGAGGTCATAGCGGCTCGCGATGAGCGCGGTGCGGACGCCCGGCACGAGCTGGGCGATCTCGGCGATCGCCTCGTCGTGGAACGACGACACCTCGACCCGCCCGACCAGGTCTCGCCGGTGCATCACCTCGGCCAGCGCCCTGGCCGCCGCCAGGTCCTTGATTTCGGCCTGCAGAGGCGTCCTGATGGCGTCCAGGACCTCCTCGAAGACGGGAACGCGCTCACCATGGCCGGCGTCCAGCGCGCGCAGCTCGGCGAGCGTCTTCTCGGCGATCGGCCCCGAGCCGTCGGTCGTCCGGTCCACTTCGGCGTCGTGCATGACGACGAGAGCGCCGTCCTTGCTCAGATGCAGATCGAGTTCGATCAGGTCGAGGCCCGCGTGCTGGGCGGCGACGAAGGAACGGAGAGTGTTCTCGGGTTCGACACCCATCACTCCGCGGTGACCGATGGTGAGGAAGTTCAAGGTTCGACTCGCTTCCGTCGACGGCGGCTCGGCTCGCGCGTGGTAGCGACGGGGGCGCCCACGCGGCAAGGCCGCAGCCTAATGGCCCGGCTCGACGATGTACCCGCTTCTACAGCGGGCAATGGGGGCGTCCCGCCGGGGAGATCGGCACCGTGCCGCCCGGTCGCGTCACCCTGGCGTGGGCGAGTCTCACGACGGTTGACCGCGGGGCGTCCCCCTTGCCTCCTCGCGACATGACGACTAGTCATATTCCCTTCCTGGTAAGGGAGTTCGCCCGAGCACCTGAGAGGTCGTGCGATGGCCACCGAACCCGCACCCGACGTCCGTGCCCTCATCGACGTCATCACGGCATACTTCCCGGACCTCGGAGGCGCCGTCACCGACGCGGCCGAGGCCCGCCGCATCCTCGCCGCCGCGCCGTCCTCGCCGTTCGAGCCGCCGGCCGTGGGCTCGGTCGAGAACCGTGCGATCCCCGGGCCGCGGGGGGCGCCGGAGATTCCCGTACGGATCTATCTGCCGGAGTCGGCGAGCGGCCCTGAGCCCCGTCCCACCGTCGTCTTCTTCCACGGCGGCGGCTGGGTCATCTGCGGCCTCGACACCCACGACCCGATCGCGCGCGCCCTGTGCCGTGACGCGGGGGCGGCCGTCGTCTCCGTCGACTACCGGCTCGCGCCCGAGGCCCGCTTCCCCGCGGCCGTCGACGACGCGTACGCCGCCCTGTGCTGGGCCGCGGAGCACATAGGCGAGCTGGGCGGGGACCCCGGCGCGCTGGTGGTCGCCGGTGACAGCGCGGGCGGGAACCTCGCGACCGTGGCCGCGCTGATCGCCCGCGACCGGGGCGGACCGGCGCTCGCGCTCCAGGTTCTGGTCTACCCCGCCACCGACGTCCGGCCGCGGGACGACCGGCGCGGCCCGGGTGGCGAGGAGTACTTCCTCACGGAGGCCCAGGGCCGCTGGTTCGTCGAGCAGTACCTCGGGCCCGACGGCGACCGCGCGCACCCGCATGCCTCGCCCGTCGTGGCCGAGCTCCACGGTCTGCCGCCCGCGCACATCGTCACCGGGGGCTTCGACCCTCTTGACGAGGAGGGCCGCGCGTATGCCGCGAAGCTGCGGGATGCCGGAGTGCCGGTCACGCAGAGCCACTACCCGGGGATGTTCCACGGTTTCTTCGGCTTCCCCGAACTTCTCGCGGACGCCCGTGCCGCCCAGTCTCGCGTGGCGGAAGTAATCGCCTCCACGGTGTCCGGCAGGAAAAAGAGCGGTGAAGGCGGGGGTGGCGCAGGATAATCTCCCGAGTCTCCTCTTGCGGGAAGGAACCTCGTTTACATACGGTGTCCATACGCGTGGTTCTCCCGTGGAGGATGGGATATGACGGAAATTCTTGTGCAGGTGGGTACGGAGGAGCGGGTTCCTCCCGTGGCCAGGGTGGTGGAGCACCCGGCATGGCCCGTGCTCAAGGATGCCGTCGAGGAGATCCGGCCCTGGCAGGCCAAGGACGGCTCCATCGACTTCGAGGCGGAGGGCGCGCCCGATGCCTCCGACGCCGATCTGGCCGTACGCCGTGCGATAGACGCCATCGAGCAGCTCGCCCCGCTGCTGCCGCACGACGCCGCTTATCACGAGGCGCTCGTCAAGGACCTGCGCCGCTGGGCGGACGCGGGCTTCCAGGTGCCCGACTTCCTCGACTCGCTGCTGGCCTTCCAGCCCGCCGCGCACCGCGAGGACGGTCTCCAGCACCTGGTCGTCTTCCCGATGTACACGCAGAACGGCAATCCGAACCGCAACTTCGAAGCGGTCGTGCTGCGCATGGTCTGGCCGGACTGGCTGGCCGAGCTGGAGCGCACCCGCTACGACAACCCGCTGTTCTGCGGCATCACCTTCGAGGACTTCACGGCGGGCTACGACACGAACTCGGCCGTCCTCTTCCCGGAGACCATCGCCGTGCGCGAGGCCCCCGAGCGCTTCTCCTGGGGCGGCATCTTCTGCGACCGCGAGGCCGCCCGCTTCCGCGCCGTCACCGACGCCGCGGTGGACATCCTGGGCCTTCAGCTGCCCGAGGACATCGCCGCGATGGTCCATGACCAGGAGCGCTGCGAGCAGGCCTTCGTGCTCTGGGACATGGTCCACGACCGCACCCACAGCCACGGCGACCTGCCCTTCGACCCGTTCATGATCAAGCAGCGCCAGCCGTTCTGGATGTACGGCCTGGAGGAGCTGCGCTGCGACCTCACCGCCTTCAAGGAGGCCGTGAAGCTGGAGGCCGAGGGCAGCGCGCACGGCCGCGACGTGCAGTACGCCGTGCTCTTCGACCGGATGTTCCGCTTCCCGGTCTCCGGCGACCGGGTCCGCAACTACGACGGCCTCGGCGGCCAGCTGCTCTTCGCCTACCTGCACAAGCACGACGTCGTCCGCTGGACGGACAACAAGCTGCACATCGACTGGCAGCGCGCCCCGCAGGTCACCAACCAGCTGTGCGCCGAGATCGAGGAGCTCTACCGGGCGGGCATCGACCGCCCCAAGCTCGTCCATTGGTTCAAGGCGTACGAGCTGGTTTCCACCTACTTGGCCCCGCACCCCGGCTCCCGCTGGGCCAAGGGTCCGGACGCCCTCGACCTGACTCAGCCCCCGCGCAAACTCGTGGACGACGTGCTTCCGGACGAGTTTCCGCTGAGCATGTTCTATGAGGCGCTCTCCAAGAAGCTGAAGAACGTGATCGCCTCCACCAGGGGCATCACCGCGGCGAGCGCCGAGCGGGCCGCCGCGTGAGTGCTCATACCGGGGATGTTCAGGAGGCGAAGAAGATGCAGAACGGGGCTCTCAGCGGTGCGGTGATCGCGGTGGCCGGTGCGGGTGGACCCGCCGGGCGCGCGACACTTGCCCGGCTCGCCGACGCGGGCGCGACCGTCGTCGGTTCGGACAACGACCCCGAGCGGCTCGCGGAGGCCGTGGACGCGGCCCGCTACGGGCACGGCGGTGCCACCGTCGTCGGGGACACGGTCGACCTGCTCGACCTGCAGTCGACCCACGACTGGGCCACCCGCATCGAGAAGGACTTCGGCCGCGTCGACGGTCTGGTCCACCTCGTCGGCGGCTGGCGTGGCAGCGAGACCTTCACCAAGACGAGCCTCGACGACTGGGACTTCCTGGAGTTGCTGCTCATCCGCACCGTGCAGCACACCTCCCTCGCCTTCCACGAGGCGCTGCAGCGCAGCGACCGCGGCCGGTACGTCCTGATCAGCGCCGAGGGCGCGAGCAAGCCCACCGCGGGCAACGCCGCCTACGCAGCGGGCAAGGCCGCCGCCGAGGCGTGGACGCTGGCCATGGCCGACTACTTCCGCAAGGCCGGGGGCGCGGAGGGACCGACATCCGCGGCTGCCATCCTGGTGGTCAAGGCACTGGTGCACGACGCCATGCGCGCCGAGCGCCCGAACGCGAAGTTCGCGGGCTTCACCGACGTCAAGGATCTGGCCGAGTCCATCGCCGGCGTCTGGGACCGGCCCGCCGGTGAAGTGAACGGAAAACGTCTGTGGCTGACCGAGAAGCCGTGAACCCTCCGAAGACCGACGCCCAGCGTCACCACGACCCGGCCGTCCGCGGCTTCGCCAGCGACAACTACGCGGGGGCTCACCCCGAGGTGCTCGCCGCCCTGGCCCTGGCCAACGGCGGACACCAGGTCGCCTACGGCGAGGACGACTACACGGCGAATCTCCAGCAGATCATCCGCAGCCACTTCGGTGCCACGGCCGAGGCCTTCCCGGTCTTCAACGGCACGGGCGCGAACGTGGTCGCGCTCCAGGCGGTCACCGACCGCTGGGGCGCGGTGATCTGCGCGGAGAGCGCGCACATCAACGTCGACGAGGGCGGCGCCCCCGAGCGCATGGGCGGCCTCAAGCTGCTCACGGTGCCCACACCCGACGGCAAGCTCACGCCCGAGCTGATCGACCGGCAGGCGTACGGCTGGGACGACGAGCACCGCGCGATGCCGCAGGTCGTCTCGATCACCCAGAGCACCGAGCTGGGCACCCTCTACACGCCCGACGAGATCCGAGCGATCTGCGACCACGCCCACGCGCACGGCATGAAGGTGCACCTGGACGGGTCCCGGATATCCAACGCGGCCGCCTCCCTGGACGTCCCGATGCGGACGTTCACCAACGCGGTCGGCGTCGACATCCTGTCCCTCGGCGGGACGAAGAACGGCGCGCTGTTCGGCGAGGCCGTGGTCGTCCTCAACCGGGACGCCGTCAGCCACATGAAGCATCTGCGCAAGCTGTCGATGCAGCTCGCCTCCAAGATGCGCTTCGTCTCGGTGCAGTTGGAGGCGCTGCTCGCCAAGGACCTCTGGCTGCGCAACGCCCGCCACTCCAACGAGATGGCCCAGCGGCTCGCCGAGGGCGTCCGTGCGGTGCACGGCGTGGAGATCCTCTATCCGGTCCAGGCCAACGCGGTCTTCGCGCGCCTTCCGCACGACGTGAGCGAGCGCCTGCAGAAGCGCTACCGCTTCTACTTCTGGGACGAGGCCGCGGGCGACGTCCGCTGGATGTGCGCCTTCGACACGACCGAGGACGACGTCGACGGGTTCGTGGCGGCGCTCAAGGAGGAGATGGCCCACCAGTAGGCCGACGCGGCTCACCGGCGCGCCACACTGTGCATAGATATACGGCCGACCGAAAAGTCATTGACTCTCGGTCGGCCGTATTCCTATGCTCTGCGGACATGGAGCTCATCCAGGAAACCCCTGACCTGTCCGCCTACTTGGCAGCCGACGAGGTCATCGACCATCACCATCCGCTCGTGCGGGAGACGGCCGCGCGCCTCGCCAAGGGTGCGGTGGACTCGTATGCCTATGCGCGAGCCGCGTACGAATTCGTGCGAGACACCATTCCGCACTCGCAGGACGCCGGCGACCTGCGCGTCACCTGGCGCGCCTCCGACGTCCTGGAGAAGCGCACGGGCATCTGTCACGCCAAGGCGCACGCGCTGGCCGCGCTGCTGCGGGCGGAGGGCATTCCGACCGCCCTGTGCTACCAGTCGCTGATGCACGACGACGGCAGCGCGCGTGCCGTGCACGGTCTGGTCGCCGTCCGGTTCCACGGGGCCTGGCACCGGCAGGACTGCCGCGGGAACAAGCCCGGCGTCGATGCCCAGTTCTCCCTCGACGGCGAGCGGCTGGCCTGGATTCCCGACCCGAAGTCCAGTGAGGTGGACTACCCGGTACTGTACGCTGAACCTCACCTGGCCGTTCTGCGCGCCCTCATGGGCGCCCCGGACCGGCCGTCCCTGTGGAAGACGCTCCCCACAGCACTCTGAGACAAGGCGGACGATGACTCTCACGCTCACCGTGTCCGACGAGGTGCGCACCCTCGCGCCCGGTTTCACCCACGTCGCCATCGAGGCGTACGGACTCGTCAACGGGCCCAGCACCGAGGGGACTTCGGCGCTGCTCGACGACGCGGCCCGCCGTCTGGCCCGGCGACTGGACGGTCGCGCTCCGCACGAGGACCCGCACATGGCGGCCTGGCGGGAGGTCTACACGGCCTTCGGCTCCAAGCCGTCGCGGACGCGCAACTCGGCGGAGGCGCTGGCGAAGAGAGCCCTGTCGGATGCCGGACTGCCCCGGATCAATGTGCTCGTCGACGTCTACAACGCGATCAGCGTCGCCCATCTGCTCCCGGTCGGCGGTGAGGACACCGACCGTATCCGGGGCGGGATGCGCCTCGTGCGCGCTCTCGGTGACGAGGACTTCGTGACCGTGGCGGGCGGCGAGGAGGTCGTCGAGCACCCGGACGCGGGCGAGGTGGTGTGGCGGGACGACGCGGGCGTGACCTGCCGGCGCTGGAACTGGCGCCAGGGGCCGCGCACACGGCTCACGGAGGAGTCCACCTCCGCGATCTTCCTGCTTGAGAGCCTGGCGCCGATGCCGGTGGCCGACGTCGAGGCCGCCGGGGGCGAACTCGCCGAACTGCTCGAGAAGTTCAGCCCCGGCGCGCGGATCACCGTCCACGCCCCGGAGTGACGATTCGGCAGCCGGTGGGTCAGCGGGCCTCGGCTGCCTTCACCTCTTCGGGGGTCGGCGCCGTGCCACCGAGGTGGGCGGGCATCCACCAGGTGTCGTCCGGACCCTTGGGGCGTACGGGATAGGCGCGCTGCGCGGCCTCCAGGAGCTCCTGGACGCGCTCGCGCAGCCGCCGCGTGATGGCGCCCGCGTACTGGTCCTGCGGGGCCTCCACCGGCGCGCCGACCCGGATCGTGATCGGGGTGTGGCTGCGCTTGAAGTTGCGCGGGTGGCCCTTGGTCCACAGTCGCTGGGTGCCCCACAGGGCCATCGGGATCAGCGGGACCCCGGCCTCCTGGGCCATGCGCGCGGCACCGGACTTGAAGCTCTTCAGGGTGAAGGACTGCGAGATGGTCGCCTCGGGGAAGACGCCGACGATTTCGCCCGAGCGCAGCGAGTCCAGCGCGTGCTGATACGCCGTCTCACCCTGCTTGCGGTCCACCGGGATGTGCTTCATGCCCCGCATCAGCGGACCGGAGATCCTGTGCCGGAACACCGACTCCTTCGCCATGAAGCGCACCAGGCGCCTCTGCGGAAGGGCGGCCAGACCGTCGAAGATGAAGTCCAGATAGCTGATGTGATTGCTCACCAGCACGGCGCCGCCCGAGCGCGGAATGTTCTCCGATCCCTGGCAGTCGATCTTGAGGTCCCAGGCCTTGAACAACGTTTGGGCGAGACCGACGACGGGACGGTAGACAAGCTCAGCCATGGACGGGGTGGACCCTTCTCTCTGCCTGGGAACGGGGTCTCCCGGCGGGAAAGTTACGCAGCCGTAGGTTTACGGCATTGCGCAGATCGTGCCCGAAGAACGGACGAGTAGCCAGTCCTGGTGCCGGAGAGCGGCGAGATTCTCGTCACGTCCATCCCTTGATCCACCTCGGGCTTTTAACTCGCCTTTACTCCGCGCGTACCGTCACCCGGCGTACGAGCAGGTACATCTCGCACCCCAAGCAGTACCCGAACGCGGCATTGAGGAACGCGGCCGCCAGTGCGCATCCGGTCGCCGCGAGACCGAGCCACTGAGGCCCCGCCGTGTAGCCGATCAGCCCCACGACGGCGAAGACGAGCCCGACCGCCTGCGCGAACTGCGGCGGCTCCGGCGCCTCGAACTCCGTCGGCGCCCCAAGTCGGGGGCGCACGGCCTTCCGGAACAGCCAGCCGTACGGGGAGCGCGTCACGCCGCCCGACGCGCCCAGCGCGAAGGCAAGTACCTGCCAGGCCAGCAGCCAGGCGCTGCCGGTGATCAGTACGACCGCCAGTACGACGGTCGTGAGGACCGCACCGAACCGCGGTCCCCTCACATCGATGTCCATGGTTCAAGCATTCCGTATCGGAAGCGATCCGTGGAGCCGGGAATCTTTGCGGTCTCGTGAATGCTTGTGCAGGTTGTGACCGGACTTGTGGTGTGCGTGGTGGTGCTCGCGGCGGCGAGCGCGTACGGAGTGCTGCATCGGCAGCGGAGCGGGAGGGTGAGAGTGCGCGGGCGCGACGGCGGAAAGCGGCTCGGCGCAGCGGAGTTGGGCGAGGGACTCGGTGAACGGGCCACGCTCGTCCAGTTCTCCAGCGCCTTCTGCGCGCCCTGCCGGGCCACGCGGCGGGTGCTCACCGAGGTGGCCGACATCGTCCCCGGCGTGTCGCACGTGGAGATCGACGCCGAGGACCACTTGGACCTCGTACGCGAACTCGACATCCTCAAGACGCCGACCGTCCTGGTGCTCGACGCGGACGGCAGGATCGTGCGCCGCGCGACCGGGCAGCCGCGGAAGGCGGATGTCATCGCGGCGCTGGGAGAGGCCGTCTGAGTCATGGCGATCCGGGTGAGGCATCTCCCAGATGCCGGAACGCACTTGACTGCACCCACCATCTATCGTCAGCCTGACCGTATGCCCCCGGAACTCCTTCTTTTCGAGCGTGTCCACGTGGACCTGGCCCGCACCGCGAGTGCGCGCTGTCCGCGCTGTTGAGCAGCCACGGACCAGCTCGTCACCTCTCGCAGAAGGACAACTCCATGACGGCCACGCCCGACCTAGGCACTCCTCGACTCGCCTCTCCCGACCTGCTGCGCTCCGTCTTCAGGCGGCACGCGGCCGGTGTCGCCGTGATCACGGCCCCCGGCGGCGAGGGCCCCGTCGGCTTCACCGCCACCTCGCTCACCTCGGTCTCCGCCGAGCCCCCGATCGTCTCCTTCGGCATAGGTGTCGGCGCCTCCAGCTGGCCCGCGGTCTCCGAGTCCGAGCACGTCGGCATCCACATACTCGGCGAGCACCAGCGGGAGCTCGCCGCCACCTTCGCCAGGAGCGGCGCCGACCGCTTCGGCGCGCCCACCCGCTGGCGCGAGGGTCCGGAGGGCGTCCCCGTCCTCGACGACGTCCTCGCGTGGCTCGTGTGCCGGGTCGTCGCGCGCGTGCCGGCGGGGGATCACCGCATCGTCCTGGCCGAGGTCGCCCTCGGCGACCCGTCGGGCGCGGGCCGCCCGCTGCTCTATCACCAGGGGCGCTTCAACGGGCTGCGCGACTGAACCCGCCCGGCTGAACCTACTCGCCGGTTACACAGCGTTGCCAAGGTCACAGTTCAAAGCGCTTGCTTAGTGGGCACGAACTGGGTGTACTGACGAGTAATATTTCGTTCGGAGCGCGGGCCGCCCCGACCGGGATCGGCCGCTTCAGGCGCCTATGCTGCCTGAAAGAAGGCAGCCCAGAAATGACGATGCAGTAGGAGAGCCGGCGTGAGCTTGAGGATCGTTGTCACTGTGAAGTACGTGCCCGACGCCACTGGCGACCGGCACTTCGCCGATGACCTGACCGTCGACCGTGACGACGTGGACGGCCTGCTGTCCGAGCTCGACGAGTACGCCGTCGAGCAGGCGCTGCAGATCGCCGAGGACGCGGATGACGCGGAGATCACGGTGCTGACCGTCGGCCCCGAGGACGCCAAGGACGCGCTGCGCAAGGCGCTTTCCATGGGTGCGGACAAGGCCATCCACGTCGAGGACGACGACCTGCACGGCACCGACGTCATCGGTACGTCGCTGGTGCTGGCGAAGGCGATCGAGAAGGCCGGCTACGACCTGGTCATCTCCGGCATGGCCTCCACCGACGGCACCGCCGGTGTGGTCCCGGCGCTGCTGGCCGAGCGCCTGGGCGTCCCGCAGGTCACGCTGCTCTCCGAGGTCTCCGTCGAGGGTGGCCCAACTGGCACGGTCAAGGGCCGCCGCGACGGCGACTCCGCCTCCGAGCAGCTGGAGGCCTCCCTCCCGGCCGTCGTGTCGGTGACCGACCAGTCGGGTGAGGCGCGCTACCCGTCCTTCAAGGGCATCATGGCCGCCAAGAAGAAGCCGGTGGAGTCCTGGGACCTGGAGGACCTGGAGATCGAGGCGGACGAGGTCGGCCTCGAGGGTGCCTGGACCAAGGTCGACACCGCGGCCGAGCGTCCGGCGCGCACCGCCGGCACGATCGTCAAGGACGAGGGCGAGGGCGGCAAGCAGCTCGCTGAGTTCCTCGCGGGCCAGAAGTTCATCTAGCGGCTGGGGGTCCGGGGTTCACCCCCGGGCCGACACAGCATGCAAGGCCCACCCCGCTTACCGCCCCTCAGACTTCGCAATCCGCAGGAGAGCATCCCCATGGCTGAAGTTCTCGTCTACGTCGACCACGTGGACGGCGCCGTCCGCAAGCCCACCCTTGAGCTGCTGACGCTGGCCCGCCGCATCGGCGAGCCCGTCGCCGTCGCTCTCGGCGCCGGTGCCGCCGACACCGCTGCCGCGCTCGCCGAGCACGGCGCGGTCAAGGTCCTCACCGCCGACGCGCCCGAGTTCGCCGACTACCTCGTCGTACCGAAGGTGGACGCGCTCCAGGCCGCGTACGAGGCCGTCTCCCCGGCCGCCGTGCTCGTCCCGTCCTCCGCCGAGGGCAAGGAGATCGCCGCCCGCCTCGCGGTCCGTATCGGCTCCGGCATCATCACTGACGCCACCGACATCGAGGCCGGCGACGAGGGCCCGGTGGCCACGCAGTCCGCGTTCGCCGCCTCCTTCACCACCAAGTCCCGTGTCTCCAAGGGCACCCCGGTCATCACGGTCAAGCCGAACTCGGCTCCCGTGGAGGCTGCCCCGGCCGCCGGTGCGGTCGAGGCCCTCGCGGTGTCCTTCTCCGAGAAGGCCACCGGTACCAAGGTCGTCGCCCGCACCCCGCGCGAGTCGACCGGCCGCCCCGAGCTGACCGAGGCCGCGATCGTGGTCTCCGGCGGCCGTGGCGTCAACGGCGCCGAGAACTTCTCGATCATCGAGGGGCTCGCCGACTCCCTCGGTGCCGCCGTGGGCGCCTCGCGCGCCGCGGTCGACGCCGGCTGGTACCCGCACTCCAACCAGGTCGGCCAGACCGGCAAGTCGGTCTCGCCGCAGCTGTACATCGCCTCCGGCATCTCCGGCGCGATCCAGCACCGCGCCGGTATGCAGACCTCGAAGACCATCGTGGCCATCAACAAGGACGCCGAGGCCCCGATCTTCGACCTGGTCGACTACGGCGTCGTCGGCGACCTCTTCGAGGTCGTCCCCCAGCTCACCGAGGAGATCAAGTCCCGCAAGGGCTGAGCTGTTTCGTGGGTACGAGGCCCCTGTGACCGTCGCGGTCACGGGGGCCTCGGCTCATCCCAGGCTCAGCGTCGCGCACACGGGCAGATGGTCGCTCGGGAACTGTCCGTTCAGGGCGAACGTGTCGATCGCCACCCGGTGTGCCGTCACTTTGGGCGTGGCCAGAATCCAGTCGATGCGGTCGCCGTCCGGTACCAGTGGCTGGTAGCCGTGGAACGTGGCGTACAGCTTGCTCCGCTCGGCCGCCGTGTCCCAGGTGTCGACGAGGCCGGCGCCGAGCATCGCGTCGTAGACCGCGTTCTTGTGGGCCGCGACATTGAAGTCGCCGGTCACGATGAGCGGCAGGGAGCGATCGAGCCCCGCGACGCGCTGACCGATCAGTGCGGCGGCACGCGCGCGTGCGTACTGACTCTCGCTGTCGAGGTGGGTGTTGAGGAAGTAGAACTCCCGCTCCCCGTCGCGCAGATCGCGGAAGCGGACCCAGGTGACCATCCGGACGCAGACGCCACCCCAGGTGTTCGAACCGATCACGTCGGGAGTGTCGGACAGCCAGAAGTGGTCGTACTCGGCCGGGGCGAGGCGGCGGGTGTCGTAGAAGACCGCCATGAACTCGTCACGGCTGCCGCCCGCGCGGCCCGTGCCGATCCAGTCGTGGTGGGGTCCGAGGTCGGACGCGATGTCGCGTACTTGCTGGTAGAGGCCCTCCTGGGTGCCGATGACGGCGGGCGCCCGGCGGCGCAACAGCTCGCGCATCACCGGCCGGCGCACGGCCCAGCTGTTGGGTTCGGCGGTGCTCGCGAAGCGGAGATTGAACGTCATGACGTCCAGGGGTCTGCCCGCGCGTCTGACCGCGGAGGCCTGCGCTGTACTGAGCAGGGGTACGGCGGCCGCCGCGGCCACGGCGGTCCGCAGCCCCATGCGACGGGTCACTCTGCTGGTGTTCGGCACGCGTGCTCCTTCGGTCGCGGGTCAGGATGAAGGGTGCAAGAGAGTGTTGACCAGCGGGAAGGTCCCCGGATAACTTCGCTATACGGATTTTTGATTCCGTGAAGCGGAAAATAGGAGGGTGTGGGATGGGTCAGGGTCAGCAGGAGAAGGTGGCGACCAGCCTCGCGGGCGCCGTCAGCGAGGAGATCAGTGCCTCCCTCGCCCCGGTCGACGCCGAGCTGGAGCGCCGTTACCCCGGAGACCCCGGCAGCCGGCAGCCCGTCCACACCGTGTACGTACCCGGTGACGTGTTCGCCGCCGACACCATCCGTTCCTGGGGTGACCGGGCCCTCGCCGCCCTTGACGAGCACGCCCCGGACGCCGCCTCCTTCGCCGCCGTCCTCGGCCTCACCGACGAGCTCGCCGAGCCCGTGTACGACCGCGTACGGGCCAAGCTGGAGCGCGAGCCCATCGAAGACCTGCGCGTCGACTTCGAGGACGGCTACGGCCCGCGCCCCGACGCCGAGGAGGACGAGGCCGCCGCGCGGGCAGCACGCCTGATCGCGGAGGCGTACGCGAACGGCACGGCGGCCCCGTACATGGGCATCCGTATGAAGTGCATGGAGGCCCCGGTCCGTGACCGCGGCATCCGCACCCTCGACATCTTCCTCACCGGGCTGATGGAGGCGGGCGGCCTGCCCGAAGGGCTCGTCCTGACGCTGCCGAAGGTGACGTACGCGGAGCAGGCCACCGCGATGGTCCGGCTCCTGGAGGAGTTCGAGAAGGCGCGCGGCCTGGAGCCGGGCCGGATCGGCTTCGAGATCCAGATCGAGACCAGCCAGTCGATCCTCGCCACCGACGGCACCGCGACCGTCGCCCGGATGATCCAGGCCGCCGAGGGCCGCGCCACCGGTCTGCACTACGGCACCTTCGACTACAGCGCCTGCCTCGGCGTCTCCGCCGCCTACCAGGCCAGCGACCACCCGGCCGCCGACCACGCCAAGGCGATCATGCAGGTCGCGGCCGCGGGCACCGGCGTACGCGTCTCCGACGGCTCCACGAACGTCCTGCCGGTCGGCTCCACCGAGAAGGTCCACGACGCCTGGCGGCTGCACTACGGCCTCACCCGCCGTGCCCTGGCCCGCGCCTACTACCAGGGCTGGGACATGCACCCCGGCCACATCCCGACCCGCTACGCCGCAGTCTTCGCCTTCTACCGTGAGGGCTTCGAGCAGGCCGCGGCGCGCCTCTCCCGGTACGCCAACCACGCGGCGGGCGATGTCATGGACGAGCCCGCCACCGCCAAGGCGCTCAGCGGCTACCTCCTGCGCGGTCTGGACTGCGGCGCCCTCGACATCGCCGAGGTCGCCCGCGTGACCGGTCTGACCCGGGTCGACCTGGAGGGCTTCGCGTCGCCGAGGCGGGGGGATCTGACGATCTCGGCCAAGTAATCGCCTCACAGGGGCCGTCGAACGTCTTCGTCAGCGTCGTCTACATCAAAGGCGGCGACAACGATGCACCGCTGCCGTGGCTTCCGGTCCGCTGAGGCCGTACGTACCTCTCCAGACCGGATGCCGTGGTGAGCTTTTCCTCGGCGAACAGCCGGGTGCCCCGCTCGCAGAGCCGTCGGTCGAAGCGGGCCCGCGCGCAGAACTCCTCGGGCGTGTCCCCGAACAGCTCGCGCAGGCGCGGCGACGCGGCGAGGAGAGCGGCGAGCAGCGGACGTTCGCCCGGGTGCGTGCGGGGCGTCCCGGAGCCGTTGTGCAGGACGCCGCGGCGATTGACGTAGAGGTGCGCGCCGGGCAGCAGCTCGCCGGACTCCATCTCGATCCGGAAGTCGTACGAGGGGAGCCTGGCACGGTCGTACGCACCGGTCGGCACCGGCACTCCCTCGCTCGCGTCGACGATCGCGAGCTGGGCCGCGTCGAGCCAGGTGATGAACAACTCGCTGACGGTTCCCGGCGCGTGGAACGGTGACGCGGACACATATCCGAGCAGACTCACATGGGCGGAGACACCGATGCCGATGCCGGTGACCCGCGCCTTCACCATCGGGATCGTGGCGGAGACTCCGTGCTCCGCCATCTTGTGCCGCAGCTGCCCGGGGCAGGCGTTGGAACCGACCGCGACGACCGGGACACGGTCCTCGTACACCAGACGACTCAGGGGCAACAGCCGGTCCCCGTCCAGGAGACCGGACTCCACCGGCCAGGCGCCCGGATAGCTCAACGGACGGTCGCGGGGTGCCTCGGCGAGGCCGAGCGCTTCGAGCGAACGGGGGTCCGGGTCGGCCATGGCTCAGTCCGCCGGCGGCAGTTCCCCCGAACCGCGGGTGATCAGCCGCGTCGGGAGTTCGATGCGTTCCGGGGTGACGAGGGTGCCGTCGAGCTGGCGGAAGAGACGGTCGGCCGCGGTGCGGCCGAGGGCGGCGGCGTCCTGCGCGACGACGGTCACGCCGGGCTGGAGCAGGTCGGCGAGCTCGATGTCGTCGAAGCCGACGAGGGCGACGGGGCGGCCGCGCTCGGCGATGACGCGGACCACGGTGACGGTCACACGGTTGTTGCCCGCGAAGACCGCGGTGACGGGGGAAGGACCGGAGAGCATGCCCTCGGCCGCCTTCCGTACCCGCTGCGGGTCGGTGACCCCCAGGGACATCCAGGCGTCCTCGACCGGTATGCCCGCGGCCTCCATGGCGGCGCGGTAGCCGCGCAGCCGCTCGACGGCGGTGTGGATGCGGGGCATGTCGCCGATGAAGCCGATCCGGCGGTGGCCGTGTGCGATGAGATGGGCGACGCCGTCGCGGGCTCCGCCGAAGCTGTCCGACAGTACGGCGTCGGCGTCGATCTTTCCGGCGGGGCGGTCCACGAAGACCGTGGCGACGCCCGCCTTTATCTCGGGCTCCAGGTAGCGGTGGTCGTCACCGGCCGGGATGACGACCAGTCCGTCCACGCGGCGTGCGCACAGGGCGAGGACCAACTCCTGCTCGCGGTCCGGGTCCTCGGCGCTGGAGCCGTTGATCAGCAGGGCGCCGTGCGCGCGGGCCACCTCCTCGACCGCCCGGCTCAGCGGCCCGTAGAACGGGTCCGCGAGGTCCTCCAGGACGAGGCCGATGCTCGCGGTGCTGCCCTTGCGCAGCACACGCGCGCTGTCATTGCGGCGGAAGCCGAGCGCGTCGATGGCCTCCTGGACGCGGCGCTCGGTGTCCGGGGTGACCCCCGGCTCGCCGTTGACCACGCGCGAGACCGTCTTGAGGCCGACTCCGGCACGCGCGGCTACGTCCTTCATGGTCGGACGGTTGCCGTAGCGGCTGTCGGGTCGGCGGGCGGTCTCGGCCACGATGTGCTGTCCTGTCCTGTCGTCCACGGGGAGGCGTCGGTCCATGGGGTCGTATGAGGATGTGGCATCGAGCATAGAGCCTGGACAACGTTGTCAGATGCGAGGGAGACTGTCCACCGCAATCTCCGGCCTGCGCCTTCCCCCAGGGGCGCGTCGTCCTGCCCAATACCCGGCCGGGGACCCGGACCCGCAGCGCGGCGGGCCCGATACGACACCGCCTTGGGAGACCTGACTCTGATGCACACCGACATCGTGGCCGCGCTCGACATCGGCGGCACCAAGATCGCCGGAGCGCTGGTGGACGGCCACGGCCGGATCCTCCTGCGTGCGCAGCGCGCGACGCCCGCGCAGGAGGACGGCGACACCGTGATGCGGGCCGTCGAGGACGTGATCGGCGAGCTGACGGTCTCCCCGCTGTGGAGCGGGGCGCGCGCCGTCGGCATCGGCAGCGCGGGCCCGGTGGACGCCTCCGCGGGCACGGTAAGCCCGGTGAACGTGCCGGGCTGGCGCGGCTACCCGCTGGTCGAGCGAGTCCGTACGGCCACGCGGGGGCTGCCGGTCGAGCTGATCGGCGACGGTGTGGCCATCACGGCGGCCGAACACTGGCAGGGCGCGGCGCGCGGCCACGACAACGCGCTGTGCATGGTGGTGTCGACGGGCGTCGGCGGCGGTCTCGTCCTGAACGGGCAGCTTCACCCGGGCCCCACCGGCAACGCGGGCCACATCGGGCACATCAGCGTCGACTTGGACGGAGACCCGTGCCCGTGCGGGTCACGGGGCTGCGTCGAGCGCATCGCCAGCGGCCCGAACATCGCGCGCCGGGCCCTTGAGGGCGGCTGGCAGCCCGGTCCCGACGGCGACACCTCGGCGGAGGCGGTGGCCGCCGCCGCCCGCGCGGGCGACCCGGTGGCGGTGGCCTCCTTCGAGCGGGCCGCGCAGGCGCTCGCGGCGGGCATCGCAGCGACCGCGACCCTCGTCGAGATCGACATCGCCGTCGTCGGCGGGGGAGTGGGCAAGGCGGGGGACGTGCTCTTCACGCCGCTGCGGGCCGCGTTGCGTGAGTACGCCACCTTGTCGTTCGCGCAGCGTGTGACCGTGGCGCCCGCGCTGATGGGCACGGACGCCGGTCTGGTCGGCGCGGCGGCGGCCGCGCTCACCCGGAGGGCGAACGCGACCGCGGCGGGAGTGTGACTTCGGCGGGGCGCGACTTCGGTGGGAGTGTGACTACGGCCGGAGTCTGACCTCGGCGGGGGCCCGACGTCGCCCGAGGCCTGACCTCGGCCGAGGCCCGACCTCGCCCGAAGTCCGGCCTCAGCAGCTGAGCTTGGCGTCCGCCCAGTCCGCGTGGTCCGAGTCGATTCCGTCGCCGCCGTCGGTGACGACGAGCCGGACCACCTGGGCGCCGGTCACGTCGGCCGAGACAGGCAGGGCCGGCAGCGCGTTGGTGAGGACGCCGGTCGAGGCGACCTTCGTACCGTCGGCCCAGATCTCGAAGGCGACGGTGCCGTTGGCGCCCTTCTCGTCGTCGACGCCGACGTCCGCGGTGACCGTCTCGCACGCCTTGCCGGTGTAGTACTCGACGGCGCTCTCGGCGTGCACACCGAGCCCCTTGGCGTATACGACCCCGCCGAGAGTGATCGGACGACCGTCGCCCGCGGCGCTCTCCCCGTTGCTGGTGTTGCGCTCAACCGGCCCCCAGCCGTTGGTCGTTGACAGCCACGGAAGGTCCCCGAGGTAGGAGACCCCCGAGGGCGGCGGCACGACCACGGAGGCCTTCAGCGGCAGCACGCTTTCGGCGCGCACGCCGGTCGGTGAGCGGTAACTGGCCTTCAGCGTCAGGTCGTACGAGCCCGTGGACGTGCCGTCGGGCGCGGTGACCTTCCATCTCGTACGCAGTGAGCGGCCCGTCGGCACCGCTCCCGCGGTGGTCGGTGAGGTCGCCTCGACCGTCCAGCCCTCCGGCCCGCTCAGCGTCACCGAGACGTGCTTCGCGGGCGTGCGGCCGAGGTCCGTGACGGTCGACGTGAGCACGGCCGTCTTCGCCGCCTCGACCAACGGGCTCCCGTTCAGGCCGAGTTCGACGGCGGGTGGGTTCTTGGCCCACTCGGCGTCGGTGGAGACGCGTACGAGCACGGTGCCGTGCGCGGGGACGGTCGCCGAGATCGCGCCCGCGGTGTTGTAGCTCGTGTGCTGCCACAGATCGCGCAGCGTGTACGCGTGCGCGTCGGGTAGTCCCACGGCCTGCGCGGTCGTGCCGATCCGCTGTGCGCTGCCGGTCTCGTTGAACAGCGCCACCGCCCGGCTGCCGTCCTTCAGCTCCTTGGCGACGACCCAGCGTCCGCCCTCGGAGGAGAGCACCGTGCCCTGCTCGCCCAGCGGGTCCTGGTCGACCGCGATGACCTCCTTGTTGTCGAGGATGTCGAAGGTCGCGGCGGACGCCTTGCGCAGGTCGGAGCCGATGAGCAGCGGCGCCGCCATGATCGACCACATTGAGAAGTGCGAGCGGTACTCGGTGTCGGTCATGCCGCCGTTGCCGACCTCCAGCATGTCCGGGTCGTTCCAGTGCCCGGGACCGGCGTGCGCGGCGAGCGGCAGGTTCTGCTTGAGGATCGACAGCATCGAGCCCCAGCTGTCGCTGATGTCCCCAGTCGTACGCCACAGATGTCCGACGTCCGACGCCCATTCCCAGGGTTGGTTCTGGCCCCACTCGCAGATGCTGTAGACGATGGGCCGGCCGGTCGCCTTCAGAGCGTCACGCATGGTCGTGTAGCGCAACTTGGCGTCCACGCCTTGGTTGTTGCAGTTGTCGTACTTGAGGTAGTCGACACCCCAGTCCGCGAACTGCTGGGCGTCGCTGTACTCGTGGCCGAGCGCGCCCGGGAATCCCGCGCTGTTGCACGTCTTCGTGCCCGCGCTGGTGTAGATGCCGAGCTTGAGCCCCTTGGTGTGCACATAGTCGGCAACCGCCTTGATTCCATTGGGGAATCGCACGGGGTCGGGTACCAACTTGCCGTTCGCGTCCCGGGTCGGGAGTGCCCAGCAGTCGTCCAGATTGACGTATTGGTACCCGGCGTCCTTGAGGCCCTTGTCGACGAAGATGTCGGCAATCCCCTTGACCATGTCCTCGTTGAACTCGGCACGGCAGTGCGTGGAGTTCCAGTTGTTGAAGCCCATCGGCGGGGTGAGGGCGAGACCGTCCGCCAGTGCCGGGGAGGCGGGTTCCTGGGCGGGAGCGGCGAAGGCGGGCGTCATGAGCCCGCTCGTACACAACAGTCCTGCGGCGAGCGCTCCGATCACTCTTCGGCGGGTTGTGCGGGTGGGAAGGTGACGCATCGTTACGTTCCTCCGAACTCGCGAAAGGTTGGATGTCTGCATGTCCGCGACAACGGTGCGCGTTTACGTTAGGACGTGTCGGACTCTGTTGGAAGAGAAGTGGTAACGGTTGTTCGATATCTCGTCAGAACCCTTGACCGTCTCGCCACATGGGAGTGAGATCCAAGCCTCGCGTTCGGTTGTGTTGAGTGGCACCCCGAGGAGGGGGACATGGCACAGTCATCGGTGAAGGGGCTCGTCGTGCCCGGAGGAACGACAGGACATCGGATGTCCCGGCGAAATCTCTTGCGTGGTGCGGCCGTCGGTGCCGGTGCGCTCACGCTCCCCGCCCTGCTCTCCGCGTGCGGCAGCGGGCCCGGCGGAAACAAGAACGAAGTCACCGTGGGGTCCAACGCGTCGGACCCGGTCCCCAAGAAGGCGTACGCGGCGGCCTTCTCGGCGTACGAGAAGAAGTCCGGCAAGAAGGTCAAGGTCAACACCAAGGACCACAACGACTTCCAGGAGAACATCAGCCGCTATCTCCAGGGCACGCCCGACGACGTCTTCATGTGGTTCGCGGGATATCGCATGCAGTACTTCGCGGAGAAGGGGCTCCTGCACGAGATCAGCGATGTGTGGAGCGGCTTCACCGGATTCTCGGATGCCCTCAAGGAGCAGTCGACGCACGGCGGCAAGCAGTACTTCGTGCCCTATTACTACTACCCGTGGGCCGTCTTCCACCGGAAGAGCCTCTTCCAGAAGCAGGGATATCAACAGCCCAAGACCTGGGACGAGTTCGCCGCTCTCGCCAAGCAGATGTCCAAGGACGGCACACCGGTCGCCTTCTGCGACAAGGACGGCTGGCCCGCCATGGGCACCTTCGACTACATCAACATGCGCCTGAACGGATACGACTTCCACAAGTCCCTCATGGCGGGCGAGGAGTCGTGGACCGATACCAAGGTCAAGAAGGTCTTCGACACCTGGCGCGAGCTCATGCCGTACTACCAGAAGGGCGCCCTCGGCCGTACCTGGGAGGAGGCCGGGCAGAGCCTCCAGCAGCGCAAGACCGGTATGGCGGTCTTCGGAATGCCGCACCCCGGCACCCAGTTCCCGGAGAACGAACGCGACGACATCGACTTCTTCGCCTTTCCCGAGATCGACCCGCAGTACGCGCAGGACGCCGTGGAGGCCCCCATCGACGGCTTCCTCGTCGCCAAGAAGTCGAAGAACCTGGACGGCGCCAAGGCCCTGTTGAAGTGGCTGGGCACGCCCAAGGCCGAGGACACCTACCTCGCCCTCGACCCCAACAACGTGGCGGTCAACGACGGCGCCGACACCTCCAAGTACAGCGCCCTGCAGAAGAAGTCGGCCCAGCTCGTCTCGGGCGCCAAGCAGATCTCGCAGTTCATGGACCGCGACACCCGGCCCGACTTCGCCTCGACCGTGATGATCAAGGCGATCCAGGACTTCATCGGCAACCCGAAGGACGTCGACGGTCTCTGCAACAGCATCGAACGACAGAAGAAGACCATCTTCTCGTCGCCCGTCGGCTGAACCTGGGGGAAGACGTTCCGTGGCGCTCAACATCCCACGGCGCGCCGGACGGCGGCGGCTGCGGCGGTTCACCCGCCGCGACGTCGTCGTCCTCAGCGTGCTCCTCGGCATACCCGTCCTGCTGGACATCGTCATCATCTGGGGCCCCACACTGGCCTCCATCGGACTGTCCTTCACCTCCTGGGACGGCATCGGCGACATCCACTGGGTCGGCGGTGACAACTACAAGAACATGGTCGAGAACTACCCGGTCTTCTGGCCGGCCGTCCGCCACAACATCCTGTGGCTGCTCTTCCTCGGCCTGATCGCGACCCCCTTCGGCCTCTTCCTGGCCGTCCTCATCGACCGGGGCGTCCGCTTCAGCCGCTTCTACCAGTCGACGATCTACCTGCCGGTCGTGCTCTCGCTCGCCATCGTCGGCTTCATCGCCCAGCTGATCCTGGGCACCGACCAGGGCGTCATCAACACGATCCTGAACAACCACAACGACCCGGTCGACTGGCTCGGCGACTCGCACATCAACCTCTGGATGATGATGATCGCGGCGAGCTGGCGGCATACCGGCTACGTGATGATCCTCTACCTCGCCGGACTCAAGTCCGTCGACCCGCAGTTGAAGGAAGCGGCCGCGATCGACGGTGCGAATGAGCGCCAGACGTTCTTCCGTGTGGTCTTCCCGACGCTGCGCCCGGTCAACGTCATCGTCGGCGTGATCACCGTCATCGAGGCGCTGCGCGCCTTCGACATCGTCTACGCGGTCAACAAGGGCCGCAACGGCCTGGAACTGCTCTCCGTCCTGATCACCGACAACATCATCGGAGAAGCCAGCCGCATCGGATTCGGCTCCGCCATCGCGGTCGTCCTGCTCACCGTCTCCCTGGGGTTCATCGTGACGTTCCTGGTCCAAGAGCTGCGAGGTGTGCGCGACCGATGACAGCCGACATCCGCGCCGGCGCCCCCACCCGTCCGGCCGCAGCTCCGGTGGAGACTCCCAAGCCCCGTACGCGCCAAGGTCGTTGGGGTGTGCACATCTTCCTCATGGGCGTCTCGCTCGCCTTCCTCGCGCCGCTCCTGCTCGCCGTCTACGCCTCGCTGCGCCCGTACGAGGAGACGGCGCAGCACGGCTACTTCTCCTTCCCGAAACACCTCTCCTTCGAGTACTACCGCCGTGCCTACACCGAGTCCGGCATGGGCAAGTACTTCACCAACACGCTGCTGATCGCCGTACCCGGCGTGCTGATCACCCTGTTCCTGGCCTCGTTCGTCGCCTTCGCGGTCTCCCGCCTGAAGCTGCGCGGCGGCCTCGTACTCCTGATGTTCTTCACGGCGGGCAATCTGCTGCCCCAGCAGGTCATCGTCACCCCGCTGTACGTCCTGTTCAACAAGATCCCGCTGCCCTGGTGGATGTCCGATTCCCTGATGATGTACGACTCCTACTGGGCCGTCATCATCGTCAACATCGGCTTCCAGCTGGGCTTCTGCGTCTTCGTGCTCGCCAATTTCATGCGGACGCTGCCACAGGAGATCCTGGAGGCCGCGATCGTCGACGGCGCGGGCGTGTGGACCCAGTTCTGGCGCATCACGCTGCCGCTCTGCCGCCCGGCCCTCGCGGCCCTCGGCACCCTGGAATTCACCTGGATCTACAACGACTTCCTCTGGGCCCTGATCTTCATCTCCAACCCCGACAAGCTCCCGATCACGTCATCCCTCAACAACCTGCGCGGCCAGTTCTTCACCGACTACAACCTGCTGGCCGCGGGCTCGGTCCTCGTCGCCCTCCCGACGATCATTGTGTTCCTGGTGCTGCAACGGCACTTCATCGCGGGGTTGACGCTGGGGTCGACGAAGGGCTGACTGAGTCAGGACGGGCTCGGCGACGAGCAGGCCATTTCGGCAGCGGTGATTTTCGGCCGATCAACGAAACGAGTTGGTAGATCCAGATCATATGCCAGCTGAATAGCCATGATCTCGTGGAAGCGTCGTGCGAATGAAGTTGGTCGAAAGTTGGGTGCCAGCTTCGTCCGGCTTTCGCAATCCCCGCTGTTGAAGCCCGGCGGGCGAGTTCTCCCGGCTTATGTGTACGACAGCAAGTTGTCCCCACTTGGTTGCCAGTCGAATCGAGCGCAGTAACCAACTGGGGACAACTTGAGTGTCCGGTTGACTGTGTTGACCGAGTCGGCTGAGCCGCCCAGGACTCCGAACTGCCGACCCGTGGTCCTTATTCCCGCTGGTGAGGCCGTCTACCGCCAGGTCGCCAACTCGCTCCTCTCGGCAGTTGGTCGGCCGGTGGCGGAGTTGGTGGACCCGGACTGTGCGTTACCCCCTCCGCGCTGTCGAGATCTGACAGTTCGGCCGAGCGTGCGGCGGCACAATGTAAAAGCGGCTCCCCGCTGACGACGGGGAGCCGCGAGTGATAATCCGCTCTGCTCAAGGAGGGAATCATCGATACCCAGCCTACGGGGCCCGAGCCCCCGGAAGAAACCGCGCCGATGGATTCGAGCCGCGCTTCGGCGGTTGTGCCTGCCGGCACAGCCATCACTGGCGCAATTCTTGCGGTCGCGTTTCGTGATCACGCGGCTCTTTTCATGACCGTCTCGGTCGCCGCAGCACTGCTGCTCGTGGTGATGGTGGCGGTCGCTCCGGCCGTCTGGTCGCGCAGGCCCGAACGCAGGGCCGCCGCGCTGGCCGTCCTCGCCACGCTGCTGGGCCGGCGCAAGTGAACCCGCGTCCCTGCTCCACCCCTTTGGAGCAGGGGCCCCGGGACTCCGCAGGTCACGTCCTGACCGTCACGCGAGTGAACCGTGACCCACCCTCGGTTTCGCAGTTGAACCGGGCATGAAGAAGCGCAGCATGCTCGCCATCGCCTCCCTCGCCACCGGGTTCGTCGTCGCGGCGATCACCCCGTCCCATGCCGCGGACGGCCATGTCCTCGGCGATCCGAATGTCAACGACACGGTCAGCACCCTCGATCACACCATCAGCAGCGACAGTCTGGCCATGGACGAGGGCGCGCTGGGCCAGAACACCTGAAGGGTCCATCGACGGCGCCGGTGCCTCCTGGGACGGGGCACCGGCGCCGGCGGGTCGGCTCCCTCATCAGGGCCTGGTTTCCGCGGCAGGGTGAAGCGGGCAAGCCACAGGGGGCCAATAGAAGAGGGGGAACCGTGATCGTCTGGATCAACGGTGCGTTCGGTGCGGGGAAGACCACCACCGCACGGGAACTGATCGAGCTGATCCCGAACAGCACACTCTTCGACCCCGAGGACATCGGCGGCACACTCACGCACCTGCTGCCGCCCAAACGCCTCGCCGAGGTCGGCGACTTCCAGGACCTGCCGATCTGGCGACGCCTGGTGGTCGACACCGCGGCCGCCATGCTCGCCGAGCTCGGTGGCGTCCTCGTGGTCCCGATGACCCTGCTCCGCCAGGAGTACCGCGATGAGATCTTCGGCGGCCTCGCCGCGCGCCGGATCCCCGTACGGCATGTGCTCCTCGCCCCGGCGGAAACGATCCTGCGCGAGCGAATAGCCGGGCGCGAGGTGCCCCCGGACCTGCCCGACGGTGAAATGCGTGTGCGCCAGTGGTCCTACGACCACATCGAGCCCTACCACGCGGCGCTCGCCTCCTGGCTCACCGCCGACGCCCACCCCGTGGACACCAGCGCGCTCACCCCGTACGACACCGCCCTGCGCATCGCCGATGCCGTACGCACCGGGGACGCGCCCGTGTGCGACATCGTGCAGACCCCCGAACCCACCGCCGAGACCGTGGCCGCGGGAGTGCTCCTCTTCGACGAACAGGACCGCGTGCTGCTCGTCGACCCGACCTACAAGGCCGGCTGGGAATTTCCCGGAGGCGTCGTCGAACCCGGCGAGGCCCCCGCGCGCGCGGGCATGCGCGAGGTCACCGAGGAGACCGGCCTCACGCTCGACGAAGTACCCCGTCTCCTCGTCGTCGACTGGGAGTCGCCCGCACCCCCCGGCTTCGGCGGTCTGCGCCTGCTGTTCGACGGCGGCCGCCTCGACACCGCGGAGACCGGGCGTCTGCTGCTGCCCGGCCCCGAACTGCGTGACTGGCGCTTCGTCACCGAACAGGAGGCGGCCGAACTGCTGCCACCCGTGCGCTACGAACGGCTGAGGTGGGCGTTGCGGGCGCGCGAGCGCGGGGCGGCGCTCTATCTGGAGGCAGGGGTTCCAGTCGGCTGACGTCGCGACTTTGCCCGGCATGAGACGTTCCGAGAGAGAAGCGAGAGGGATCCAAGAGGGAAGCGAGGGAGAATCGACGCAATCCCGGTATGGATCGGGAACTTACGACGAGAAGAAAATCCAGCAGTGGAACGTGCAGGACACCAACGGCAACACCTTCGAGAACGGCGAGACCCTCGGCGTCGTCCTGCCCCAAGTCTTCATACCCGCAACCGACTTCAGCATCGAAGGCGTCGTGGAACGACGGTACGGCCATCACCGCAGACGACTTCGTCTACTACTGGCGCACCAACAACGGCAAGGACTGTCCGCCGCCGCCCGCGAGCGACTCCACCCAGACCAAGGGCTGCTCGCCGCAGAGCACCGCCGGCTACGACCGGATCAAGTCGGTCACCGGATCGGTGGCGGAAACCCGGTGGCCTGTCACTACGCGGAGAGTGTCGAGCTGCTCTGACCGAGTCGGCGCAGCTCCTCCCACGGGTACGGGGTCTGCCGACTCTCCAACTGGAGCCTGCGGTTGAAGTCCGCCGTCACGGCGGCGAGGGGCGCGTGGCGGTCGAGGATCGCGGCGGCCGCCGAGGGGATTCCCTCGGGCAGCTCGCCCTCGGCGCAGGCGCGCACCACCGCGTCCCGCTCCTCCTTGCCGTACCCGTACAAGGCGGTGAGCAGCCAGTTCACCAGATGCGTCACCGTGTAGGAACGGTCGTAGGTCCGGTGCCGGTCGAAGAAGTCGCGTTCCTCCCGGGACAGTTGGAAGCGGGAGGAGAGTGCGAGGCCGAAGTCCGCGAAGTACAGCTGTCGGCCGTCGGTGAGGATGTTCTCGAAGTGTGCGTCGAAGTGCACGAGTCCGCGCGCGTTCATGAAGGAGACCCCGGTTTCCAGGCCGCGCTCCACCAGGGCGAGCGCCTGGTTGTCGTCCTGTAGCCGGGCACCGAGCCAGTCGTGGAGGGTGTGAGGGATGTACTCCAGGAACAGCGCGATGCTCGCCGAAGCGGTACGGAGCGCCTCGATCCGGTGGCGCACCTCCTCAGAGCCTCCCCAGTAGGCCACGGCCCTTTCCACGTCGGCCAGTTCCTCGGGCAGCGGCTGCACCGAGTCGGGCAGCACCCGCCAGTGATACATCAGCGGGAAGCCCCCGAACTGCCCGGCCAGCACCCAGTTCGTGGTCATGATGTGCACGGCGAGCTCGCGCCAGGCTCCGAAGCCCGGGCCGCCGATGCCGTACTGGCAGAAGGACGGCAGTCCGAAGAGGTTGGCCGTGGACCGGACGTTCTCCGGCAGCCTCTCCGGATCGGTGAGCGGGACTCGCTTGACGAAGACCGGGGTTTCGGCGACGTCCATCAGCACGGATCTCCCACCGATGCCGGAGCCGAGAGGCGTCGCGGCGGCGAGGAGTTCCGCCAGCTCGCGATCACTGCACAGGGCCAGCGACGTGGAGACGTCACCGTGGACATCGATGCGGGCGGCATGCGCCGTGTCAGGACTCTTCACCGCGACAAGCTACCCCTCGTCGTACCGCGCCGCCGACTCCCGCAGTGCCGCCGAGGCCTGCCCGATCACCGGGTCGCCGTGCCCGAAACAGGCCACGTCGGTGTCGAGTTCGGCCAACCGGCGGAACGAGGTGACCGCCTGTTCCCGGTCGAGGTTGAACACGCCGAGCATCACCTGGCCGTCCACCGGCGAGGCCGCCACCGCGTCGCCCGTGAGCAGCACGCCGTGCGCCGGGAGATGGAGCGCGATGCTGCCATCCGTGTGACCCGGGACATGCACGACGTGTGCGCCGCCACCGAAGCCGAGGACATCGCCGTCCGACAGCTCGGTGATGTCATTGGGACAGGCGGGTTCGATCGGCCGCGGCGGCAACAGCCTGCTGACCTCCGCGTGGATCGGACGCTCCCAGTCCTCGAACACCGGTGGAGGCCCCGGGACTTCACCGCGCACGACGCCCGCGTCCAGACGGTGGGCCAGCACGGAGGCGCCGCTCAGGGCGGCGAACTCGCCCGCCCCTCCCGCGTGATCCTCATGAAAGTGGGTCAGGACGATGTGTCGTACGTCGGCAGGGTGCCGGCCGCTCTCGGTGATGGCCCGGACGATCGACGCCGAGTGCCGTGGGCAGAACCGGATCAGCCGGTTGCTGTGGGCAAGACGGATCAGCCGGTCGCGTCCGGGATCAGCTCGCCGCGTAGTTCCGCAGGAACAGTGCCTCCGCGATCGAGAGGCGCTCCAACTCGTCCGGCGAGACGCTCTCGTTCACCGCGTGGATCTGTGCCTCCGGCTCGCTCAGGCCGATGAGGAGGATCTCCGTCTGCGGGTAGAGCGAGGCGAGGGTGTTGCAGAGCGGGATGGAGCCGCCCATGCCCGCGGTCTGCATCTCCTGTCCCGGGTAGGCGACCGACATGGCCTCGGCCATCGACGCGTACGCGGGGCTGGAGGTGTCGGCGCGGAACGCCTGGCCCTGGCCGATCTGCTCGGTGCTCACCCGCGCGCCCCACGGCGTGTGCGCCTCCACATGGGCCTGGAGCAGCTTGGTGGCCTCGGCCGCGTCCATGCCCGGCGGCACCCGCAGGCTGATCAGCGCGCGGGCGCCCGCCTGCACGGACGGCGTCGCGCCGACGACCGGCGGGCAGTCGATGCCGAGGACGGTGACGGCCGGACGCGCCCAGACCCGGTCCGCGACCGTGCCGGAACCGATGAGCTCCACCCCGTCGAGCACCTTGGCGTCCTCGCGGAACGCCGCTTCCTCGTACTGCAGGCCGTCCCACTGGGCGTCGGCCGCCAGCCCGTCGACGGTCGTGGAACCGTCCTCGGCGCGCAGCGAGTCCAGTACGCGGATCAGCGCGGCCAGCGCGTCGGGCGCCGCGCCGCCGAACTGCCCCGAGTGCAGGTTCCCTTCCAGGGTGTCGACCTGGACGCGTACGAGGGTCATGCCGCGCAGGGTCGCGGTGACCGTCGGCAGACCGGCCCGGAAGTTGCCGGCGTCGCCGATGACGATGATGTCGGCGGTCAGCAGCTCCGGGTGTTCCTCGGCGTACTGCTCCAGACCGCCCGTGCCCTGCTCCTCCGAGCCCTCGACGATCACCTTGACGCTCACGGGAACGCCGCCGTTCGCCTTCAGCGCCCGCAGCGCGAGGAGGTGCATGACGAAGCCGCCCTTGCAGTCGGCGGCGCCGCGCCCGTACCAGCGGCCGTCGCGCTCCGTCAGCTCGAACGGCGGCGTCACCCAGGCCGCTTCGTCCAGCGGCGGCTGCACGTCGTAGTGCGCGTACAGCAGGACCGTCTTCGCACCCTCGGGCCCGGGCAGGAAGCCGTACACCGACTGCGTACCGTCGGGGGTGTCGAGCAGCGCCACATCCTGGAAACCCTCGGCGCGCAGCGCGTCGGCGACCCAGTTCGCGGCGCCCTCGCTCTCGCTCTTGGGATATTGGTCGAAGTCCGCCACCGACTTGAAGGCCACCAGCTCGGTGAGCTCCGCCTTGGCCCGGGGCATGAGCGAGGCGACGGTCTCGGCGACCGGATTCGACGACATGGGCACGCTCCTTGTGGGTGCGACGTTGTATTTCTGTGTACAGATGATCGTGCGGTGCGTAGGCGCGTACTGGTTGCAGGGCGCATACGCCGCCGATCCTCCCACAGTGGCCTGCGGCGATGCCCGCCGTAGGATGCGGGAGACAGGTGCGGCAGACGGCTGGACTGGGAGCAGTAGACCATCGTGAGCAGCGAGAACTCATCGGCGGACGACGAGCAGCGGGCGTCGGCGGACGACGGGCAGCGGGTGTGGGACGTCGTCGTGGTCGGCGCGGGGCCCGCGGGCGCCTCGGCCGCCTATGCGGCAGCGGTCGCGGGACGCAGTGTCCTGCTGCTGGAGAAGGCGGAACTGCCCCGCTACAAGACGTGCGGCGGCGGCATCATCGGCCCCTCGCGCGATGCGCTGCCACCCGGCTTCGAGCTGCCGCTCCAGGACCGGGTGCACGCGGTGACGTTCTCGCTCGACGGCAAGTTCAACCGCACCCGCCGCTCCAAGCAGATGCTGTTCGGGCTGATCAACCGGCCCGAGTTCGATCAGCAGCTCGTCGAGCACGCCCAGAAGGCGGGCGCCGAGCTGCGTACGGGTGTCACGGTGTCGAGGGTCGAACAGCACGGGTCGGCCGTACCGGACCGGCGCACCGTCGCCGTCGTCCTGCAGGGCGGTGAGACCCTGCTCGCGCGGGCCGTCGTCGGAGCGGACGGCAGCGCCAGCCGCATAGGAGCGCACGTCGGCGTGAAGCTCGACCAGGTCGACCTCGGCCTGGAGGTGGAGATCCCGGTGCCGGAGACCGTCGCCGAGGACTGGCAGGGCAGGGTCCTCATCGACTGGGGGCCCATGCCGGGCAGCTACGGCTGGGTGTTCCCCAAGGGCGACACCCTCACCGTCGGTGTGATCTCCGCCCGGGGTGAAGGGGCCGCCACCAAACGGTACTTGGAGGACTTCATCGCCCGGCTCGGCCTCGCCGGCTTCGAACCGGCCATCTCCTCCGGCCACTTGACGCGCTGCCGCGCCGACGACTCGCCGCTGTCGCGCGGGCGGGTGCTGGTGTGCGGCGACGCGGCGGGACTGCTCGAACCCTGGACCCGCGAGGGCATCTCCTTCGCACTGCGCTCCGGACGGCTCGCGGGGGAGTGGGCGGTACGGATCGCCGAGGCGCACGACGCGGTGGACGCCCGCCGCCAGGCGCTGAACTACGCCTTCGCGATCAAGGCGGGGCTCGGCGTCGAGATGAGCGTCGGCAAGCGCCTGCTCACCCTCTTCGAGCGCCGCCCCGGCATGTTCCACGCCGCGATCACGGGCTTCAGGCCCGCGTGGAGGGCGTTCGCGGGGATCACTCGCGGTTCGACCACGCTGGGCGAGCTGGTGCGCTCCCACCCGATGGCCGGGCGCGCCCTGACCGCCATAGACCGGTGACCTGCAGGGCGGCGGCAGTCAGCTCTTGACCGTGATCCGGAAGACCGGGTGGTCGGTGGCGGCGGCGGTCAGCTCCTCGTCGGTGGACTTGGCCGTGACGCCCTGGAAGTACTGGTTGACCTCCCAGCCCCACTTCTCCAGGTAGCTGCGCAGGATCGGGAGCTTCTCCTCGTCGGGAAGCTCCACCGCGGCGAACTCGCGGACCTTCCGCCCGACGCGCAGCTCGCCGCCGCCCGCGACCCGCATGTTGCGCACCCATTGCGAGTGGCCGCGGGCGGACACCAGGTACTGCGTGCCGTCGTACGTGTGCGGGTTGACGGGGATGCGCTGCATCTGCCCGCTCTTGCGGCCACGCACCGACATCTCGGCCGAGCCCATGAGGCTGATCCCGTGCCGGGCGAGCCAGCCGATGACGCTGTTCAGGCGGACGTTGAGCGGGCTGCCCTTGAGGTAGTACGGCGATGACGACGGCATGGTGACCCCCAGCTATGGAGAGCGCTGCTTCCTTTTGTGAGCACTGCTCTCGCTTGAGAGCAGTCTGCATGAGATCGGTGATCCAAAGCAAGAGCAGTGCTCTCGATTTTGTGCGGCGCTCTTGATTTGGTGCACCGCTCGGGCCAGAGCGCACCGCTCCGGTTTCAGAGCGCCGCTCTCGTTTGTGTGCACTGCTCCGAAAACGTGGGACACTGCCCCGCATGAGTACCGCACGAGGGGCACGGGCCCGAGCCAGGATCGAGGTCACGGCGGCCATCAAGGACGAGGCGCGCAGACAGCTCGCTGCGGAGGGCGCCTCCAAGCTCTCGCTGCGGGCCGTGGCCCGCGAGCTCGGCATGGTCTCCTCCGCGCTGTACCGCTACTTCCCCAGCCGCGACGACCTGTTGACCGCACTCATCATCGACGCGTACGACTCCCTCGGCGAGACCGCGGAGTCGGCGCACGCCGAAGTCGCCGACGCCGGCCCGCGGGAGCGCTGGATCGCCGTGTGCGTGGCGGCCCGCCGCTGGGCGCTGGAGCATCCGCACGAGTACGCGCTCATCTACGGTTCGCCCGTGCCCGGATACACCGCGCCGGAGACGACCATCCCGGCCGCGTCCCGGGTGGGCCTGCTGCTGATCGGCATCGTCCGCGACGCGTATCGGGGCAAGGGCGTGGCCCGCCCGCCGCTGCCCGCCGAACTGAAGGCCGAGGCGCAGCGGATGGCCGCCGATCTTGCGCCCGACCTCCCGCCCGAGGTGGCCGTGGCGCTCGTGGCCGCCTGGGCACAGCTCTACGGGCTGATCGGCTTCGAGCTGTTCGGGCAGTTCAACCGGGTCGTGGAGGACCGCGAGACGTTCTTCCGGCATGCGGTGGACCAACTCGCGCACGGGGTCGGCCTGGTGTTCCCTCAACCCACCGGCGCTGCGGGCAAGGGCTCCGGTAGCAAGTGACCGGGCCGCGCACCGGCCGCGCACCGGTCGCACACCGGTCGCGGTGCGGGCGGCGCATGTCGGAGGGGTCGGCGCGTTCGGCGGGTTCAGCGCTGCGGGCCTTCGCGGCCGTCGTGGTCCGGGCTGCGGAGAGTGTCGTAGTCCTGTACGAAACGGGTCAGGAGGCGGGCGAAGGTTCCGCGCTCATCGTCGAGGCCGCGGTCGCCCTTCGCCCGGCGACCTTCCGAGCAGACGCCGGGGGATCACCGATGCGGTACTCCCCGGGGAGTACGTGTGATCACCTCGCCCGGCGGACGCCGCGGGCGGTCCCTGCCGTCTAGCGTGACCGTCATGGAAGAGCAGCGCACTCCCAGGTCCCCGTCATGGGGTGGTCCACCCCAGAGGTGGCGGCACGGGCCGCCCGGGTGGAGCCGCTGGGACGACGAGGAGCGCCGCGCCCACTGGCCGTGGCGTTCCACGCTGCTGCTGACCGCCTTCGTGCTCGGCGGCTCCAATTTCGCGGCCCACGCTCAGGAGGGCGACCGGGTTTCCCTGGACTTCTTCGCGCGGGCGCTGCTGCTCGTGGGCTGCGGCATGCTCCTGTGGAGGCAGCGGCAGCCGGTGCTCGTCGCCTTCGGCACGGCCGCGGTCACCCTGGTCTATCTGGGCGCCGGATATCCGTACGGGCCGATCTTCTTGACCGTTGCCCTGGGCTGCTTCAGCGCTGTCGTCGCCGGACACCGCAGAGCCGCCTGGACGGCCGTCGGCATGCTCTGGGCCGGGCATGTGCTGGTGGCGCACTGGCTCTACCGCTGGCTGCCGCCGTCGGGGGACCGGCCTGAATCATGGGGGCAGGAGATCGCCATCGCCACCTGGATCGTGGCGATGGTGGCGGTTTCGGAACTGGTCCGGGTACGCCGTGAGCAGTGGGCCCGCGATCGCGCGGAGCGCGCGCAGGCTGCCAGGAGGCGCGCCGACGAGGAGCGGCTGCGGATCGCCCGAGAGCTGCACGACGTCCTGGCGCACAGCATCTCGGTGATCAACGTTCAGGCGGGCGTCGGCCTCGCGCTCCTCGACTCCGATCCGGAACAGGCGCGCACGGCGCTCACCACCATCAAGGCGGCGAGCAAGGAGGCGCTCGGTGAGGTCCGGCAGGTGCTCGACACGTTGCGTGCGCCGGGGGACGCGCCTCGCACGCCGGCGCCCGGACTCGACCGGCTCCCCGAACTCGTCGAACAGGCGGCGGGCGCGGGCCTGACGGTCGAGATCGAGGGCGAGGCACCGAAGCTTCCGCCCGGCACCGACCTCGCCGCGTTCCGCATCGTCCAGGAGGCGCTCACCAATGTCGTACGGCACTCGGGATCGCGGCACGCGCGCGTGCGGCTCGATCACGCGGAGGGTGCGCTGCGGCTGCGTATCGACGACGACGGGCCCGCGACCGGCGCGGACGCGGGCGGCAGCGGCAACGGGCTCGCCGGAATGCGGGAGCGGGCCGTGGCCCTGGGTGGCACGATCGAGGCGGGCCCGCGCGACGACGGAGGCTTCCGTGTGCTGGCCGTAGTGCCGCTGAACGTCAAGGAGGACCGGTGATCCGCGTACTGCTCGCCGACGACCAGTCGCTGGTCCGGGCAGGCTTCAAGGCGCTGCTCGACGCGCAGCCGGACATCGAGGTGGCCGGTGAGGCGGCGGACGGCGAGGAGGCGGTGCGCAAGGTGCGCGAACTGCGCCCCGACGTCGTCCTGATGGACATCCGCATGCCCCTGCTCGACGGCCTCGCCGCGACCCGTCGCGTCACCGACGACGCGGACCTGAAGGACGTCAAGGTGGTCATGCTCACCACCTTCGAGCTGGACGAGTACGTCTTCGAGGCAATCCGCTCCGGAGCCTCCGGTTTCCTGGTCAAGGACACCGAGCCGGAGGAACTCCTGCGCGCGGTAAGGGCGGTGGTCGAGGGTGACGCCCTGCTCTCGCCGGGGGTGACCCGCCGGCTGATCTCCGAGTTCGCGGCCCGTTCCAAGGAGCCCGCGGCCGCCGCCTCCCTCGCCGAACTCACCGAGCGGGAACGGGAGGTGATGGCCCTGGTCGGTATCGGTCTGTCCAACGACGAGATCGCCCGCCGTCTGGTGGTCAGCCCGCTCACGGCGAAGACCCACGTCAGCCGCACGATGGTCAAACTGGGCGCCCGCGACCGGGCCCAACTGGTCGTGCTGGCCTATGAGTCGGGGCTGGTGCGGCCGGGCTGGCTGGGCTGACGGGCGCGCCGGAAGCGCACCAGCACCGTCACGACGACCACGACGAAGACGACCACGGTGAGCGGGAGGGCGACCGCGTTGAGCCGGGTCTGCCGCTCGCTCAGTGATCCGACGAACTCGGGCGCCACTTCGGTCACGGCGAAGTACGACGCGCCCGCCGGCACCGTGGCGGCGAACAGCGCGTAGCCGATCTCGACGGTCATCGCGTCGCGCTCGGCCTGCGTGCGCTTCCCCATGCGTCGAGTGTCACGGCAGCGCGTCCGGCGGGCAAGGAACTGCCCGCCGGACGCACCGAGTTGGAGAGGCGGATCAGTCGCGGACCGCCACCCGCGCCTCTTGCGTCACTTCCTGCGCGGACCGGGCGATCAGGATGCTCTCCTGTGGACGCCGCGTCCGCAGCCCGGGCAGCGTGATGAGCAGACCCGCGAGGGCGATGCCCGTCACCACGATCAGGCCGGGCCGGTAGCTGTCGAGCACGGCCTGCGGCGACGAACCCTCGGAGGAGTTCGCGGTCACGACCGCCGTCACGATGGCCAGGAAGATCGCGCCGCCGACCTGGACCGAGGTGTTGAGCAGACCGGAGACCATGCCCTGCTCGTGGTCGTCCACACCGTTGGTGGCCTGGATGTTGAGCGAGGGGAAGACCAGCGCGCAGGCCGCGCCGATCAGCAGCATGGTCGGCAGAATGACCGCCGCGTACACCGGGTCGAGGTCGACGCGCAGGAAGAGCGCGTACCCGACGACCATCAGGGCGAAGCCCACCGCGATGAGCCGCGGGGTGCCGAACCGGTCGACGATCGACCCCACCTTGGTGGAGGACAGCGCGACCAGCGCGCCGGCCGGCAGGAAGGCGAGCGCGGTGTGCAGCGCCGACCAGCCCAGCAGCGACTGCATGTACAGCGTCACCAGGAACTGGAATCCGACGTACGAGCCGAAGAACGCCATCGCGCCGAGCTGGGCCCGGATCTGGTTGCCGGAGCGCAGCACCCCGAGCCGGATCAGCGGGCTCGGGCTGCGCCGCTCGACGGTCACGAAGACGGCGAGAAGTACGGCGACGGCGAGGAAGGAGAGCAGCGTGCGGGCCGAGCCCCAGCCCACCTCGGGCGCCTGCACGACGGTGAAGACGAGCAGCAGCATCGAGGCGGTGCCGAGGATGGCGCCCGGGATGTCGTAGCCGCGGTGGTCCTTCTCGCGCTCACTGCGCGGGATGAGCTTCAGCCCGGCCAGCAGGGCGATGACCGCGATCGGCGCGGGCAGCAGCATGGTCAGACGCCAGCTGGCCTCGGTGAGCAGGCCGGACAGGACGAGGCCCATGGAGAAGCCGGTGGCCGCGCAGGTGGTGTAGATCGAGAGCGCGCGGTTGCGCAGCGGGCCCTCGGCGAAGGTCGTGGTGATGATCGACAGGCCCGCGGGCGCGGTGAATGCCGCGCTCAGGCCCTTGATGAAGCGGCTGGCGATGAGCAGCGGGCCGGAGTCGACGAGTCCGCCGAGCAGTGAGGCGAGCGCGAAGACGCCCAGGGCCACCAGGAAGACCTGGCGGCGGCCCAGCAGGTCGGCGGTGCGTCCGCCGAGGAGGAGCAGTCCGCCGTATCCCAGGATGTAGCCGCTGACGATCCATTGGAGCGTCGAGGTGGAGAGATCGAGTTCGGAACCGATGGACGGCAGGGCGACGCCGACCATCGACACGTCCAGCGCGTCCAGGAACATCGCGGCGCAGAGCACCAGCAGGGTGCCCCACAGTCGAGGGGTCCAGCGTCCCTGGGACGCGGGGGTGGTGAGCGGAGAGGTCATGACGTAGACACTACATGCGCATGCATTCAATGCAAGTGCATTTAATTCCGATGCAACAAAGAAAATTCTTTGCTACGGTGCGCCCATGGCGGCGAAGAAGGCCGAGCAGGTGCTCGTGGATCAGTGGCGCGACATCCTCGCGGTGCATGCGCGCACCCTGTGCGAGCTCGACCGCGAGCTGCATCGACACGGCCTGGGCGCCAGCGACTTCGAGGTGCTGGACGTACTGGCCGAGGGCACCGCGTCGGGTGGCGGCGCCGCCTTCCGCGTCCAGGAGATCTCCGAGCGCGTCCACCTGAGTCAGAGCGCCCTGTCCCGGCTGATCGGCCGCCTGGAGAAGGACGGTCTCGTGACGCGCGGCATGTGCGAGGAGGACCGGCGGGGCGTGCGTGTGTGCCTCACGCCGAAGGGACGCGAGCTGCACGGCGAGGTGCTGCCGGTGCAGCGTGCGGTGCTGACGCGAATGCTGGCGGGCGGCCCGGCCTCCGCCTGCGAGTGACGGCTCCGGGCGATCCCTCACCTCTGTGGTCAACTTCAGGTGACGCCGGACTTCTCCCGCCACAGCGCGGCCAGCGAGGCGTCGCCCGTCACGCTCGGGAACGGCAGCCTGTTCCACAGCGCCAGGTAGAGCCGCGCGGCGGGTCCGGCCAGTTCGCAGTCCGCTTCTCCTGGTCCGCCTCGTGCGCCGGCCGGTGAATCCGCCGACAGCCGTACGGTCCACACCGCGTCCGGGGAATCCGTGGCCCGCACGCGCAGGACGCGCGGCTCCTGTGTCCGCAGCCTGCTCTTCGGGCGACCGTGGAACCCGAGCAGCAACTCGTCGATCCCGTCCACCGCGAAGTCCGTGGCCGGCGCGGTCGGTTCCCCGCCGAGCGCGGACTCCGCGTCGACTCGGTGCACGGTCGTCTCGTGCGCCTGCCGCCGGGCCCAGAAGGCGAGCGGCGAGGGTGCGGGCAGGAAACTCCAGCACTCCACATCGGGCGGAGCGGCGCTGAGCGTGTCGACGAGCCGGCCGTGGCCCTCCTGGAACCAGGCCAGCAACTCGTCACCGTCGAGGTCCGGCAGGCCGCCGTCGGGGTGGTACGAGGTGTACCCCTCGGCGACGAACGCGGTGGCCCACCGGTGCACCATCCCCGTGTGCCGCACCAGATCCCGTACCTGCCAGCCGGGGCACGTCGCCACCTTGGCGTCGGACCCGGCCTCCTCGGCGGCCGCTGCCAGCAACCGGCCCTCCCGGCCCAGGGTTTCCACGAACTCCGAAATCTCCATGCGGCGAGTGTGCCGGATGGACTGCGGTCGAGGGTAAGGCGTGGGGGGCGGCGCGTTGCGGGAGTGGAGCGTCAGCTCAGGGCCGCGCGGCGGGTCGCGGCGCCGATGAGGGCGGCCACCGCCGCGAGCGCCGCCACGCTGGTGAGGGCCGCGGGCAGGGAGAACCAGTCCGCCATGAAACCGATCGAGGGCGGGCCGAGGAGCATGCCGCCGTAGCCGAGCGTGGACGCGATCGCGACTCCGCTGGGGCCGGCCAGGGCGCCGGCGCGTTCGACGGCGACCGGGAAGATGTTGGCGAGCCCGAGTCCCGTGACGCCGAAGCCCAGCAGGGCCGCCCACAGCGAGGGGGCGAGCGAGCCGAGCAGCATTCCGGCGGTGGCCAGGGTGCCGCCCGCCACCAGTGTCCGGGTCCGCCCGAGCCGTTCCAGCAGGGTCGTCCCGCCGGCCCGGCCGATCGTCATGGCCAGGGCGAAGCACGAGTAGCCCGCGGCCGCGACGCCAGGGTGCGCGTCCAGGTCCTGCTCCAGGTGCAGCGCACCCCAGTCGGCCAGGGCGCCCTCGCCGTACGCCGTGCAGAGGGCGATCAGACCGAAGACGGTGACCAGTCCCCGGGTGCGGGCGTCGAGCCGGCGCGGGGCGTCATCCTCGCAGTGCGGACGATCCGGTGCCTTTGCGGGTTCGTGGCGCAGCAGGGTGCGTCCCGCGAGTGCGGTCACCAGCAGGCCGATCACGGCGAGGCCGAGCAGATGGCGGGCGGGCGACAGGGATCCCGCGACCAGTCCGCCGAGCCCCGCGCCGATCATGCCGCCGAGGCTGAACGCGGCGTGGAAGCTGGGCATGATCGGCCGCCGAAGCGCGGCCACCAGATCGACGGCGGCGCTGTTGAACGCCACATTGATCCCGCCGTATGCCGCTCCAAAGATCAACAGGAATGCGCCCAGGGCCGGCACGGAGTGTGTCAGCGGCGGGAGCGCCACGCTCAGCGAGAGCAGGACGCCGCAGACGACGGTCACCGGGTGGTTGCCGAAGCGGCGGCACAGCCGACCGGTGAGCGTCATCGTGATCACCGCCCCGGCGGAGACGCAGAGGAGGGCGAGTCCCAGTTCGCTGGCCGAGGCGCCGGTCTGTTCCTTGATGGCGGGGATGCGGACGACCCAGCCGGCGAAGACGAAGCCGTCGAGGGCGAAGAAGGCGGTGAGGGCGATGCGGAGTCGGGTGAGGTCGTTGCCCGGCACGGCGTTGTGCGTTCGGACTTTGTTTATTAGCGGCACAAAGTCAGGCTAGGTCGGTGATGGAGGTCAGGGCAAGAGAGAAGACTGGCTGGAGCGGTGAAGAGTGGCTGCAAGTCCCTGTCGAAACGGCTCGTTGCCCCGTCTGCCGCTGGCTGAAAGCGGTTGCCCGGCAGCCGTTGTCGACAGGAGTTGAGCTCGCGGACCAGAGCTCCCGAGAGCGTGAGCCCCAGACGACGCCGCAGCAATGCCGGCGACGGCTGAAAGAGCGGATCAGGAGCGGCGAACCCTCTCGAGGTCAGTGGGTCGCCGAGTGGCGTCCGGGTCGACACGGCGGCACCGCCGCACCGCCCGACAAGCCGTCGCGCTCCGCTCCGCACATGGTCGGGTCCAGGACGCCGACGAGCGCGGGTGACGGAAGGCCGGTCCTCATGACCGGTCCTCGAGGACATCGTGGGCTTTACGGGCCGCGTCGCGGTTCCAGCGGCGCTGTTCCGCGAGCTTCGTTCCGTTCTTGGCGATGAGCTGGTTCTGGATGCGTACGTCGATGGCGTGCACCGTGCGGACGTAGCCCGTCTGTCGCTTGCAGCGGGCGTCGGCGGTCGCGGTCTTCTTCTCGAGGTCGGACGGCACGGCGGGGTCGTGCTGCCGCCCGGTCAGCTCTTCCTCAAGCTCCTGACGGTTGCGGTCGCTGCCGATCGCGGCGTCCTTGGGGGTGGCGTAGTGGTAGCCCGCTTTCCGCATGCATGCCGACCACGCCTTGTCCGCCTTCTTCCAGGCGGGGTCCCGCATGCCCTGTTGGAGGCTCTTGGTCTCCAGGTCCAGGACCGGATCCTTCCGGTCCTGCCGGTTCGTCCCGTAGATCGTGCGATCTGCCTCGCCTAGACAGCCGCGTTCCGGGATGCGGTGGCCGTGGACAGTTTTCGGATCGTCCCCGACGAACTCGCCGGTGAGCGCGAGGTATTGGGGGAGGGACCACTTCTTCTCCGGGTAGCGGCGCTGATACTCGGCCTGCGCCGCGTCATAGCCGTACCGCGCGGCCTGCTCGGGGTCCTGGATGCCGTAGCGGAAGTCGTCCGAGGCGTACAGGACGGCCGTCAGCACGCCCGTGCCGGAGGGGCGTTGGGGCCAGGCGGGTACGGGGTCGGTGGCGAGGTTCTTCAGGCTGTCGAACCCGAGGCGGGCCATGCACTCCTTGGCGAGCGTCCACCGGGCCATGCCAACCGTACGGCCGTCGTTTTCGGGCATGTCGTACGCGTCCAGCGGCAGGAACCTCGGGTCGTCCGACGAGGTGGGCCCCGCGTGGGACGTGGGCGCGTCGGCCTGGTGCCCGCACGCTGTGAGGGCGAGTGCTGAGGCGAGGACCAGTAAGTGGGGGGCGGCTCTGCGCATCGAGCCAGCTCATCAGGATCCGGGAAACCCGACTGTGATGGAGGCCATAGTTCCGGGTCACAGCCGCGTCACGTCAGGCTCCCATCACCGAGGCGCGCGCCGACGGGTCTGGCCCGCCGCCCGGTCTGCCCTCTCCGGCTCGGTTGGGGGGCGGGCGGCGCTGATGACGATCTACGGGGAATGCCCGGCGTACCTTCCTTGCCGCGACCATCGCCGCACCGGGGCGGCCTGTCCCCGGCACAGGCCCTGCGTACGGTGACCGTCCCGCCCGCCTGCGCCTTCGGCGTCGACCTTGGCGCTGTCGAGGAAGACCGGCTCGCCGACCTGACCGTCGTCGACGGCGATCCGCTGATGCGAGGGGACGGCTGCTGTGACGGCCAAGGAGTCCAGGTTTCCCGACCCGGGCCAAATGCTCCGGCCGAGGGGACGGGCGTCACGGGGCCATCAGGTCAATCGTCCGGGACTCTTGACTCGGAATGTGTCAGCCGTGATCCTCGTCGCATAACTTGCACCGGTCATGACAATTCGGAGGGGCTGTCTTCGGACCCCCGCCGGTCAGCTCGTTGACCGCGTCATCCCCGCCGACCGAGGGATGTGGGTAGTGGCCGTGGATCGATGCTCGTACCACAGGCGCAAGGACGTCACACTTGTGTCGCTGCTCCTCCTCGTGCTGGCCATGGCCCTCGGCCCCACGCCGAGTTCGGCCGCCGGTAACGACTGGTGGACCCCGACCGCACGCCCCACCCCGGACTCCCAGATCAACGTCACCGGTGAGCCGTTCACGGGCACCAACGCCGAAGGAGAGGTGCGCGGCTTCGTCGACGCCCACGACCACCTCTTTGCCAACGAGGCCTTCGGCGGGCGACTCATCTGCGGCAAGACATTCTCCGAGGCCGGGATCGCCGACGCGCTCAAGGACTGTCCCGAGCACTACCCCGATGGTTCGCTCGCGGTCTTCGACTTCATCACCAAGGGCGGTGACGGCCGACACGACCCGGTCGGCTGGCCCACGTTCAAGGACTGGCCCGCGCACGACTCGCTGACCCACCAGCAGAACTACTACGCCTGGGTGGAACGGGCCTGGCGCGGCGGCCAGCGGGTGCTCGTCAACGACCTCGTCACCAACGGTGTGATCTGCTCGGTGTACTTCTTCAAGGACCGCAGCTGCGACGAGATGACGTCGATCCGACTGCAGGCGAAGCTGACGTACGACCTGCAGGCCTACGTCGACAAGATGTACGGCGGTACGGGCAAGGGATGGTTCCGGATCGTCACTGACAGCGCGCAGGCCCGCGAGGTCATCAAGCAGGGCAAACTGGCGGTCATCCTGGGCGTCGAGACCTCCGAGCCGTTCGGCTGCAAGCAGGTCCTGGACATTGCGCAGTGCAGCAAGGCCGACATCGACGCAGGGCTGGACGAGCTGTACGCGCTGGGCGTGCGCAGCATGTTCCTGTGCCACAAGTTCGACAACGCCCTGTGCGGGGTCCGCTTCGACGAGGGTGCGCTCGGAACGGCCATCAACGTCGGGCAGTTCCTGTCGACCGGCACTTTCTGGAAGACGGAGAAGTGCACGGGCCCGCAGCACGACAACCCCATCAACGGAGCCTCCGCGTCCGAGGCCGAGGAGAAACTCCCGACGGGCGTGGAGGTCCCCGCGTACGACAGCGACGCCCAGTGCAACACCCGCGGTCTCACCGACCTCGGTGAGTACGCCGTGCGCGGCATGATGAAACGCAAGATGATGCTGGAGATCGACCATATGAGCGTCAAGGCCGTCGGCCGCGCGCTCGACATCTTCGAGGCCGAGTCGTATCCCGGCGTGATTTCCTCGCACAGCTGGATGGATCTGAACTGGACCGAGCGGGTCTACGGCCTCGGCGGCTTCGTCGCCCAGTACATGCACGGCTCCGAGGCGTTCAGCGCGGAGGCCAAGCGTACGGACGCGCTGCGGGACAAGTACGACGTCGGTTACGGCTACGGCACGGACATGAACGGCGTCGGCGGCTGGCCGGCACCACGCGGCGCGGACGCCGTCAACAAGGTCACGTACCCCTTCCGCAGCGTCGACGGCGGCTCCGTCATCGACAGGCAGACCACCGGCGAGCGCACCTGGGACCTGAACACCGACGGAGCCGCGCACTACGGCCTCGTGCCGGACTGGATCGAGGACATCCGGCTCGTCGGCGGACAGGACGTGGTGAACGACCTCTTCCGGGGCGCCGAGTCCTACCTCGACACGTGGGGCGCGGCCGAGAAGCACCAGGCCGGAGTCAACCTCGCCAAGGGCGCGGCGGCCACGGCCAGTTCGGCGGAGTGGAACCCGTTCACGAGCTACGCACCCGGCCGGGCCGTGGACGGCACACGGGACACCCGCTGGGCCAGCGACTGGAGCGACGACCAGTGGCTGCGCATCGACCTTGGCTCCACGCACCTGGTCGGGCGCGTCACGCTCGACTGGGAGCGTGCGTACGGGGAGTCGTACCGCATCGAACTCTCCACCGACGGAGTGAACTGGCAGACCGCCTGGTCCACGACGTCCGGCGACGGCGGCCTGGACACGACCCGGTTCACCGGTGCACCGGCCCGATACGTCCGTATCCACGGACTGGAACGCGGCACCAGTTGGGGATACTCGCTCTACGAAGTGGGCGTCCACAGCAGCTGAGTTGCGGCACGAGCACGAAGGACACGCGGATGGCACGGATGCCGTTGGCCGAACGGCGCCGGCAGCTGACGGAAGCGGCGATCAGGGCGATGGCCCGGGACGGCGTCGCCAAGACGACGACCCGGTCCATCGCCGCCGAGGCGAGCGTGTCCCTGAGCGTCTTCCACTACTGCTTCGATTCCAAGCATGCCCTGGTCGAGTCCGTCATCATGACCCTCACCGAACACTCCGTGACAGTGGTGAAGGACGCACTACGACCCAGGGCCACGCTCGAGGAGACGGTCCGGGCCGGATTCCAGGCGTACTGGGGCCACGTCCGCGCCCACCCCGACGAGCACATGCTCACCTACGAACTGACGCAATACGCCCTGCGCCAGCCGGGGTTCGAGCATCTGGCCCGACGGCAGTACGAGCTGTACAGCGACGCGTACGCCGCTCTGATCGACCAGTTGACCCGGAGCATGAACCTCCAACTCCGTGTGCTCGTCCCGGTGCTGGCCCGCTATCTGGCTGCCATGACCGACGGTCTGACCCTCAACTACCTCGTGCTCGGTGACGAGTCCGCCTGGACCGAAATCCTCGACACGCTCATCGCCCACATCGCCGGCCTGGTGCACGACGACGCGCACCGGGCTTAGCCCACGCCTCCTCGACGCGGACCAGCACTCACCAAGCCGTGGTTGTCGAGCTGGTTGTGACGGGAGGGGTAGAGCAGGGTGCGGCTGCGGCTGGGTGGTCGTCATGGGTCATCGTCCGGTGCAGCTACGCCGCCGGGACGGCCCGGCACCCTCGCTCGTCGCAGCTCCTTGGCCTGTGAGGCCAGGGACGTTGCATCTCTGCGAGGTCCAAGTGTCAGTGCCCCGCAGACATCGACCTCATCACTGCACCGCGTGTCATCCGGATGCCGCAGCGGAAACCGCATCACCCATCTGGCCGACCTGACATGCCGACGGCTGCCGCACCGGGAAGCCTAGGATCCGCCACTAGAGAAAGGGACGTCGCCTACCCCTGTCTTGGCATCGGCGGGCCCACCTCATGACCGGAGGAGACGGGATGCTGCACCGCGCCAGCAGGACCTCCTGGAAGCGCTTTGCCGCCGTTCTCGTCCCGAGTGTCATGGCCGCCGCGGCCCTCGGCATCGGCATGGCGCAAGGAGCACTGGCCGCGTCGTTCTTCATCTCCGGCCAGAAGTTCCAGGTGGCCCTGGCCACTCTGGACGTCCGTGGTCTGAGCATCTACGGCATGGTGGACGTGACCAGGAAGGGCGCCCTCGTGCCGGTCGCGGTCACCGGGGCCAGCCGTGCGGAGATCAGCGGGCTGTGCCAGTCCGTGGTGGTCCCGATCCCGGTCCTGGGCCCGTACACGCTGAGGGTCACCGGCGGTGAACGGAGCCGGGTCGAGGCGAAGAACTTGTTCCTCGACGCGACATCCTTGTCGAGCAGCCAGGCGAATTTCGACGACCTCGACATCGGTGTGGCGGCGGGAGCGGTCAGCAAGGGCCCGATCAGTCGGGAGGACAGGAACTCCCGGTTCTTCGATCCCAACGGCTTTGCTCAGCAGGCGGATTCGGCCTCCCTGAGCGACGTGCGCTTCACTACGGTCGCAGTCTCGGCCGCCACGTTCAACGTTCCGGACCTCGATGTGCGGCTCAAGCAAGGCCGCCACGAGTGCTTCTGACCCGTCGGCGTGGAGCACGCACCCTCCGTGCCCGCTCGCGGCACACTCCCGCCCGTCGCACATCATGGAAAGCCCACGTGTTTCTCGAACTATTCGGCAGACGCCGGAACTTGCGTGTCGCTGCCGCCGACGCCCGACGGGGATTCAGGACCTGGCGGGACGAACGTCCCTTCTGGGCGGGACTGTTCACCTTCGCGGCGGGCTTGCCCATCATCTACTTTCCGTACGCGCACTTGAACTTCGGCGCCATCCCACTGGCACTGTCGACCTCCGCCGGCGCGGGGTCGCTGATCATCGGGGTTCTACTCGTGGTCCTGGGCATCTCCCTCTGGTTCCACCAGCAGGTGCGCGTGTTCGCAGGGATCACGGTCATTCTGCTTGCCCTCATCTCGTTTCCCGTCGCCAATTTCGGGGGCCTGTTCATCGGGTTGATTTCCGGCCTGATCGGCGGATCCCTCGCCTGTGCCTGGGTTCCTTCGACGGGCGCCGCCGGGTCGCAGCCCGCAGCGAACCGTGCATCAACGACCGTCCCCGCGGGTGAGGACCACGGTGGCAAGTGACGACCTGACCGGTCATGCAGCAAGCGGGCCGGAGTCCGAGCCCTGCCATCTGGGCAGTGCGGTGAAGAGCCGCTCGGCCGGCCAGCTGCTGCGGCCCCTCGCCTGCGCGCTGGCAGTGGCCGTCCTGTCCTTGGTCCTACAGCTCGCCACACCAGCGGCCTCGAAGGCGTTGCTCGCCCCTGGCGGCATCCGCACCTCCAAGGCACCAGCAGGTGCCGGCACACCGGTCGACCGGCTGCCGGCCCGCCCGGCGAACGTCCCCTGGGTGCTGCGCGCCGACAGACTCGTGCTCCACGGCAGTGCCTTCCGCGGCGTGGTCACCGTCCGGACCGCGGACGGGTCCAAGCGGGTGCTGAAGTTCACCGCACGGTCGATGGACTTCGGCGACCTCGACCTGACGGCGGGCCGCGGCCGCGCGGCGATGCGTCTGCGGGCCAAGCCCGCGACCACATCTACGGTCAAGGGCAAGGACGTGGTGACGCTGTACACCCAGAAGCTGTCCGGAACGCTCGTCGGACTGGGCGGCGCTCCGCTCCCGGCGGACCGCAGCGTCACCGTCACGCCCGACGCGCTGCCCCCGTGGCTCTCCCACCCCGCTGTTCCCACCCGCACAGTCACCTTCGAGAACGTGACCGTTTCACAGGTCACCCAGTTCAGCGGCGACATGTCCATCACCGGACCGGCCCTCAGCGCCGCGGCCGGGTGACCAGCGCAAATCCGCTGCCTGCGGAACACGGAAGCATGGCGGGACGAAGCTCAGCACGTACGACAAGTACGAGGCACACGGCCGCGTGGGACGTTGTGCTGCCGGACCACGGCGCCGTCCGCGACGTCGAGGCGCTGTCCAAGATCAACCTCGGCATCAGGGCCATCGGATCAAACCCCCGCAAGAGCCGCAAGAGCCGCAAGGAGGCACCGGCGACAAGGATGTCGAAGTCTCGTTCGGCGAGGTGACCTTCACGCCTGGCTGCCACGTCTACAGCGACGCCGACGGCATCCTCACCACCCGTGAGTAGGCGCCCCTTTTCTGTGTCTGGAAGAAGCCCGGCTTCTTCGGCGAGTGGCTCACCGGGAGGTTCTTCGGACCGCGCTGGGCCACAAGTGCGCCCCGAGATCAGGCTTGCCGTCGTGCCCCCGGGTCTGGAACGATCGCTGCGCCCGTCACTCGCAGCAACGGGTGGTGGCCGTCAAGGAGGTCCGATGTACAGGCGGTGGCTGTTCATATCGGCGGCCGCGGCGCTCGTGGTCGCCTCCTTGGTCGTGGTGCTCCTCCCCGACCATGAGGCCGACGCCAGGCACGCCGCGGCCACGCCCGTCGTCGGCACCTTGGCGAGCGTCACGCCCGCGACGGGGTCTCCGACCTCCTCCGGTAGTGCGACCACCGCGTCGGCGAAGCCGTCAGCCAAGAACACTTCGCGGACGCCGTCCGCCGACGCGAGCGCCGCGTCGGCGAAGCCGTCAGCGACGGGCACCCCGCAAGCGGTGTCCGCCGGCGCACCGTTGTCGGGACGCATACGGCCCGCCGTCACCTACGAAGGAGTCGCCACCTTCTACGACTCGGACGGCGGAGGCGCCTGCCTGTACGACCCGAGCGGTGATGTCATGACCGGAGCGATGAACTCCACCGATTACGAGTCGGCCAAGGCCTGCGGCGCGTATGTGTCCGTCCGCGCGGCCAACGGAGCCTCCATCACGGTCCGCATCACCAACGAATGCCCAGGAGAGTGCTCACCCGGGCAGATCGACCTCAGCGCAGAGGCCTTCGCCGAACTCGCGAACCCCTCGCTCGGCCGGATCCCGATCACGTGGAAGCTGGTGAGCCCCAGCACTCCCGGCACGATGTCGATCCGGTACAAGACCGGGTCCACCCGTTATTGGTGCGGCATCCAGGTAATAGGTCACCGGAATCCAGTGGCCCGGCTGGAGGTCCGTGCCGGCAGCGGCTGGCGTCAGCTGCCCCGCACCGACTACAACTACTTCATCTCCGACGACGGCACCGGATGCGGCGGCGCGATCAGGATCACCGACATCTTCGGAGAACGACTCACAGTCGACGGGATCGCGATCCGGCCGAACGTCGTGCAGCCGACCCGGGTCCAGTTCGCCAAGCACTGACCCCGTATTCCGCCCCCAACGGGAACACAGTACGAGCAGGGGTGGCTGCGTATTCACGACCGGCCCCGGTGTTGCCTGGCGGCCACACGCGTGGTGAGGCGCGTCGGCTCGTTCATCTGAGCCACCGTCACATCGGGCTGGCATGCTGTCAGTTCCGCGCTGTCTCAGGAGGCCCTCATGTCCGAGCCGTCCGTCCTCGCTTCGCTGGTGTCCGGGTTGCGGGGCGGGTCGATCGAAGTCGTCGACCTCACGTCGCCGTTGTCGTCGTCGACACCGGTGATCCAGCTGCCGCCGGAGTTCGGCCAGACGGCGGTGTTCGAACTGGAGGAGATCAGCAGGTATGACGAACAGGGGCCGGCCTGGTACTGGAACAACTTCCGCAGTGGCGAGCACACGGGGACCCACTTCGACGCCCCGAACCACTGGGTGACCGGGAAGGACCTCTCCGACGTGGCGTCGGTGCCGGCGCGTCGGCTGATCGCACCGGCCGCCGTGCTGGACTTCACCGCCGAGGCGCGCGAGAACCCGGACTTCCTCGTAGAGGTGGATCACGTGCGGGCCTGGGAAGCTGAGAACGGGCCGTTGCCCGACGGCGGATGGCTGTTGCTGCGCACCGGCTGGGACGCCCGCGCGCACTCTCAGGAGGCGTTCCTCAACGCGGACGAGAACGGCCCGCACACCCCTGGCCTGTCGCCGGAATGCGCCCGTTGGGTGGCTCAGGAGTCGCCGGTGATCGGCCTCGGAGTCGAGACGGTGGGCACCGACGCAGGACGTGCGCACGCTTTCGACCCGGCCTTCCCGTGTCACTCCTATCTCATGGGCAGTGACAAGTACGGGCTGACCCAGTTGCAGAACCTGGAGCTGCTGCCGCCGACCGGCTGCGTCGTCATCGCCGGACCGTTGCCCATCGTCACGGGGTCGGGGGCTCCCGCGCGGGTGCTCGCGCTCGTGGAGAGCTCGTGAAAGTCGCGGAGGCCGTCGGGCGGGCGCTGTCCGCGGCCGGGGTCGGCCATGTCTTCGGCGTGGTCGGATCGGGCAACTTCCATCTCACCAATGCCATGGTCGCGCAGGGCTCTCGGTTCGTCGCCGCACGCCATGAAGGCGGCGCGGCGACGATGGCCGACGCCTACAGCCGGATGAGCGGCACAGTGGCCGCGCTGAGCGTTCATCAGGGACCCGGCCTGACGAACGCCATGACCGGCATCGCCGAGGCGGCCAAGAGCCGTACACCGCTGCTCGTGCTGGCAGCCGAGGTGACCGAGCCGAGATCCAACTTCTACGTCGACCAAGAGGCGTTGGCGCGATCGGTGGGCGCGGTCACGGCGCGCGTGACGTCGCCGGAGGGCGCCGTCACGCAGGCCTGCGACGCGCTACGACGTGCTGTGCACGAGCGACGTACCGTGCTGCTCAACCTCCCGCTGGACGTACAGGCCCTCGATGCACCCGACGGCGCACCCGCCCTGGCCGTGGCGCCGCCCGAACGGACCGCGATCGAGCCGGCGTCGGCCGACGTGGGGGCGCTGGCACAGGCGCTGGAGAAGTCCCGGCGCCCGGTCTTCGTGGCCGGCCGGGGCGCGCGCTCGCCCGGTTCCCGGGAGGCCTTGGCGGCGCTGGCCGAACGCCACGGCGCGCTGCTGGCGACGTCGGCCGTCGCCCGCGGCCTGTTCCACGGCAATCCGTGGACGCTCGACGTGTCCGGAGGCTTCGCGTCACCCCTGGCGGCCGAGCTGATCCAGGGGGCGGACCTGATCGTGGGGTGGGGCTGCGCGCTGAACATGTGGACCATGCGCCACGGCCGGCTGATCGGTCCGGACACCACCGTGGTACAGGTCGACGACGACGCCTCGGCGCTGGGTGCGCATCGGGAAGTGGACCTCGGGGTCACCGGTGACGTGGAGTTGACGGCGCGGCGTGCGCTCGCGAGGGCCGGCGGGCGGCGGAACGGCTATCGGACCGCCGATGTCGGGGCGGCTCTCCCCGCACGCGTGCGGTGGCGGGATGTGCCGTACGAAGACACGAGCAGCCGCGAGCGGATCGACCCGCGAACGCTGAGCATCGCGCTGGACGGCATTCTCCCCATGGAGCGGGTGATCGGCGTGGACTCCGGCAACTTCATGGGCTACCCGAGCATGTACCTGTCGGTGCCGGACGAGAACGGCCTGTGCTTCACCCAGGCGTTCCAGTCGATCGGCCTGGGGCTGGCGACCGCGATCGGTGCGGCACTGGCGCAGCCCGACCGGCTTCCGGTGGCCGCGCTCGGGGACGGCGGCGCGATGATGGGCGCCGCGGAACTCGACACGGTACGCCGGCTCGGGCTGCCGATGGTGGTCGTCGTGTACAACGACGACGCCTACGGAGCCGAGGTGCACCACTTCGGGCCCGACGGATATCCGCTCGGGACAGTCGAGTTCCCGCCGACGGACGTCGCCGCCGTGGCGCGCGGATACGGCTTCGAGGCGGTGACCGTGCGCACGCGGGCGGATCTGAACGCCGTCGAGGACTGGGTCGCCGGGCCACGATCCGCGCCTTTGCTCATCGACGCGAAGGTGGTCAGAGACCGGGGGGCCTGGTGGCTTGAGGAGGCGTTCCGCGGACACTGAGCGCTGGACGGGCGACGGTGAGGGAGCGGGCTGCCACGGCGCCATGCCGGTGTTGATGGCGCCGTGGGCGATCATGGTCGCGATCACCGCTTTCTCGGCCTTGGTGTTGCGACGGACGCGATGGGCGCGGTCGGCCGCGCCGTGGCGGACATGTGCCTTGTGCCTGCGACGACGCGATGGAACGCTTCCTGTCCGCCGGCCGCGACCACGGACCGGCATCGGCTCAGTAGGGGCCCACGCCGGCGATGACGTCGTGGGGCCGGCCGGGTGGACGGATGGGGGAGTGGACGGATGGAGCTGGAGCTTCGGCATCTGCGCGTCCTGTGCGCGATCGCCGACGCGGGGAGCGTGGGCCGGGCCGCGTCGGACCTGGGCTACTCGCAGCCGGCCATGAGCACCCAACTCCGGCGGATCGAACGTTACTTCGGCGAGTCGCTGTTCGAGCGCGGGCCGGCGGGGGTGAGGCTGACACCGTACGGCATCGAGGTCGTCGCTCAGGCGCGAGATGTCCTGTCCCGTACCGCCGCGATCGGGTGCCGTCCGGCCGGCGAAGCCGCGAGAACCCGTCGGACCTTGCGCGTGGCGGCGACCAATTCCCCGGTGCTGTCGGGCATGGTCTCCCGGGTCCGGGCCAGGCTGCCGGATGTCCCGCTTGCGGTGAGCAGTGTGTACGCCTCCTCGCGGATCGTGGAACTCCTGGAGGAGGGCGCGGTGGACGCGGCGGTCGCCGCGGACTACCCCGGAATGGAGCTGAGGCATTCCGACGCGGTGACGCACCGCGGGATCGTCACCGAGCCCACGTTCGTGGCCCTGCCGTCCCGCCATCGCCTCAGACACCGCGCTCAGGTCTCGCTCGCCGATCTGGCCGAGGACGCGTGGTTCCTGACACCGGACGACGGAGCCGGCTGGCCGCGAGTCTTCTACACCGCCTGTGAAGCGGCCGGTTTCTCGCCGGTTGCCGTGCACGAATTCCTCGGCGACCAGCTGCAGTTGCAGAGCATGATCGGCGACGGCCTCGGTGTGTCCGTCGTACAGGCGACGTTGCGACCGATCCCGGACGTGGTGATCAAGCCGCTGATCGGTACGCCACTGTGGTGCCGTTACGTGCTGGCCTGGCGGCGCGATGCGGTTGCCGGGGAAGTGGCGGAGACGCTGTTCCACTCCGCCACCTCCGCGTACCGCGAACTCGTCGGCCAGTCACCGCACTTGAGGACGTGGGCCGCGCGCACCTGGAGCGTGACCGGGGCGTAGGGCGGCTCCTGGTGTTATGGCTCGCCGATGCAATGTGCTATGTCACACGCCATTGTTGGGTCGGGCCGGTGTTGAGAAGGTGCCACACACGCCTCAACACCCGTATCGAGGCGCATCCATCCGTGGAGGAGTCCAGATGCGCTACCGCTTCGCGCTGCCCAGACGCATGGCCGGCGTCCTCGCCGTCTGCGTCACCTTCGCCGGCCTGCTGTCGACGCCGGCGCTCGCGGCACCCCCCGCTGGGGACGGCACCACCCCGGTGACCGCGTCCCGGAAGGCGACGCCACCCCCGCCGCCGACCGGCTCGACCGTCGGCGCCACCGACCGTCCCGCCCGACAGGGCCGACCGCTCACCGCGGCCCAGCTGCCTCCTCTGGCGCCGACGCCCTCCCGGGCCCGTCCGAGCGCGGGAACCGGTACGAAGACCACACCGAAGGCCGCCTCCTGCGCTCCGGCCGACTTCGCCGGCAGGACCGGTTCCGCACTCGTCGCGTTCGTCAAAGCCTCGACCACGGACTGCGTCAACACCCTGTTCGCCGTCACCGGTACCGACGCCCGCGACATCTTCCGCGAGTCCCAGATGGTCACTATGGCGAAGGCCTTCACGCGAGAGGCGCAACGCTATCGAGGCGACAACTCGTCCCAGGTGTGGCAGCTCGTCCTGTTCCTGCGTGCCGGCTACTACGTGCAGTTCAACAACCCGGCCGACGTCGGCCCCTACGGCGCGACCCTGTCCGGGGCCACCACACGCGGCCTGGACGCCTTCTTCGCCAACCGGCACTCCGGGGATGTCACCGCGGCGAACGGTGACGTGCTGGGGGAGGTCGTCATCCTCACCGACAGCGCCGACCAGCAGGCCCGCTATCTGAAGGTCTACCGGCGGGTGCTCAACGGATACGACAGCTCCTACGACGCCGTCGGCAGCATGCTCGCGGCCGTCAACGACGTCTACACCCCGCTGTGGCGCGGCAACTGGAACACGGACTATGTCAACGCGGTCGCCGCCGACCCGGGCGTCGTCCGGACCCTCCACACGTTCGCGCTCAAGCACCTGGATCTGCTCGGGACCGACCGCGCCTACCTGAACTCCAACGCCGGGATGAATCTCGCCCGCTACGTCGAACACACCGCGCTGCAGGCGACGGTCCGGCCTCTGGCCAAGGACCTGTTGAACGCGTCGGAGATCACCGGCCCCAAGGCCGGGCTGTGGATCGCGGTGGCGACGCAGGCCGGCTACTACGACGGCCCCAACTGCTCGTACTACGACGTCTGCGACCTGACCGGCCGGCTGACCAGGGCGGCCCTGCCGATCACCCACACCTGCGACGCGAACCACACCGTCCGGGCCCAGGCGCTCACCTCCGCCGAACTCGACGCGGTTTGCGCCAACCTGCTGGGTCAGGACCCGTACTTCGACAGTCTCGTCACGGACGACGGCCCCATACCCGGCCAGTACGTGTCGACCCTCCAACTCGTCGTCTTCGCCAGCCGCGCGGACTACCAGACCTACGCCGGGGCGATCTTCGGCGTCAGTACGGACAACGGCGGCATCACGCTGACAGGAGACCCGTCCGACCCCGCCAACCAACCGCTGGCGATCATGTACCAGAAGAACGTCGATGACGGCTTCACGGCCCGGATCTGGAACCTCAACCACGAGTACACGCACTTCCTCGACGCCCGCGACGACATGAAGGGCGACTTCGCCCAGCAGACGTCGGTGCCGGACGTCTGGTGGATCGAGGGCCTGGCCGAATACGTCTCCTACGGCTACCGCGGCATCACCGACGAACAGGCGGTCACGGAGGCGGGCAAGCACACCTACCGACTGAGCACGCTGTTCCAGAACACCTATGCCAACAGCGACGTGACCCGCACCTACCCATGGGGCTACCTCGCGGTCCGCTACATGTTCGAGCAACACCCGACGGACATCCACCGCATGCTCGCCCGTTTCCGCGTCGGCGACTACACGGGCGGATACGCCGTCTACGGCTCCGATATCGCCACCCGCTACGACGCCGACTTCGACCAGTGGCTCACGGCGTGCGCAGCCGGCGCCTGCGCCACACCCGGCCGAGCCGGACTCCGCGCGGCGCCGGGGCACACCTGGACCCCGTAGTCGGTGCACCGCCGCCCAGGGGAGCGGCCCGGGGGGGGGGGGGGGGGGGGGGGGGGAGAGAGAAGGGGGGAGGGAGGGGGGGGGTGCTCAACCACCCGCCCCCCCACCTAGCCCCCCCCCCCCCCCCCCACACCCCCCCCCCCCCCCCCCCCCCCCCCCCCCCCCCCCCCCCCCCCCCCCCCCCGGCTTCCGGAACCTCCGCACCGCCGGTAGTCGGGCCCCGGATCACATGAACCGACGCGAGGATCCAGCGGGTTGATCGCATTGTCAGTCCCCTCTGCCATGATCCCGCCCATGCTCTACGACGCCCTGGTGGCCGAATCCCGTAGGAACGACTCGCTCGACGACGTGAGGTCTGCCGCGCTCGGCCGCGTCCGCTGGCTCGTCGACCTCCTGGAACGTCAGCGGACGGATTCCCGGTGGGGCGACGTCAGGTGGCTGGAGCCCGGCGGGCACGAGCGGTTCGCGGCGGCGTGTGCGGCGACCCAGACCGAGATCGACATGCGGCTCGCGGCCTGCGCGGACGAGGAGTGCAGGGCCGCGGTCCTGTGCCTCCTGCTGGCAGCCCGCTTCGAGGACACCGGCTTCTGGCAGTACGACAGCCAGATAGGGACTTTGATCTCGCGGGTGCGCGGCTGGACTTCGGACGAGGTCGCCGTGATGCTGCTTCGCGCCACCGAGTACGACATGAGCCACTGGTTTGCCGAATCGCTCAGGATGGTGCTGAACGCGGCCGAGTGCCTCGACGCCGACGGCCGCCGCGCGGTCGCGCCCTGGCTGCGGCACGCCCACGCGGAGCTCATGAACACCGATGTCGCGGCGCGCCGGCGCGGGCCGCTCGCCCAACGCCTCCGTACGCTGCTCGAAAGCGTGGACGAGGCTCACATCCCCGAGGGACTGATCCCCTCGTACGCCCCTTGGGCCGCCCCACTGCGCGACCGCGTCAACACGACGCCGACGCCGGAGCTGGCCGGCTTCGTCCGGCACCTGGCAAGCCTGTCGGGGCCGCGTCCCACGCAGCGGTGGCGGCGGACATGCCGCGCGCTCGCGGACGCGGCGGCGGTGGGCGACCTCGCGGTCGAGATCCTGCGGGGGCTGACCGAGGGGGATCCGCTGTGCAGCAGCGGACAGGGTCCGCACACCGGCTGGATGGGCGATTACCACTACCACTACGTCGTTCATCAGAGCGACGGCGACCTGGCGCGCGGCGTCGTCTGGGCGGCCGCGCTCACCGGCAGCCCGGCCGCGGTGCCGTACCTCGACGCGCTCGCCCTGCGGGCCGGCGGCCCCGGATCCGACGTGATCGAGGACCTCAAGCTCGCGGGCGCGACGATCAACGCGCTGGCCGAGATCGACGATCCGGCCGCCCTGGAGTCTCTGTGGCGGCTGCAGTCCCGGATCAAGCACCGGGCTCTGCGCAAGCAGCTCGACACCGCTCTGGTGACGGCCGCCGACCGGCAGGGCATCACGGCGGGGCAGCTCGTCGAGCGCAGCGTGCCGGACCACGGCCTGGCGCCGGACGGCTCGCTGGAACTGGAGTTGGGCGGATACCGGGTACGGGTGGCGATCGAGGAAGCGGCGACCGTGCGGCTCACCTTCACCGGCCCCGACGGGGGGACGTCCCGCACTGCTCCGGCGGAGGTGAAGGACGGACACCCGGACGAGTTCAAGGAGTTGAAGGCCCTGGCCAAGGAGGTGCGGAGCACGCTGTCGGGCGAGCGGGCCCGCGTCGAGGCGCTGATGTCGGCCGGGCGCGAGTGGCCGTGCGACGAGTGGTGCCGCTACTACCGCGACCATCCGGTCACGGGGGTTCTCGTCCGCGGCCTGATCTGGGAGTTCCAGGACGCGGACAGCCAGTGGCGCACGGTGGCACCGATGGCCGATCCGCCTGGTCGGCCCGAGCGCGTCCGGTTGTGGCATCCGATCCGGGCGTCGAGGGACGACATCAGGGCGTGGCGGGAGCGGCTCGTCGCCGAGCGGCTGCGGCAGCCGTTCAAACAGGCCTTCCGGGAGGTCTACCTGCTCACCCCGGCGGAGGAGGAGACCGGCGTCTACTCCAACCGGTTCGCCGCCCACATCGTCCACTACCGGCAGCTCTACGCGCTGTTCAAGGAACGCGGCTGGCAGGCCAATTTCCTCGGCCGGCACGACGGCGGTTACGACGGGAAGGCGCGGGCCGAGTTCGGCGACGGCACGTGGCGGGCCTGCTTCCACCACGAGCCCGCCGCGGATGACGACGGCGGCTACGAGCCCGAGCATGCCGCGACGGACCAGGTCCGCTTCGAGCGGCGGGACGGCCGGCGCTGGCGGGAGGTTCCGCTGGCGGAGGTGCCCCCGCCGGTGTTCAGCGAGGCGATGAGGGACGTCGATCTGTTCGTGGGCGTGACCTCGATCGCCGCCGATCCCGACTGGGCCGACCGGGGCGAGGACCGCTATGCCGTGTACTGGCGGACGTCCACGTTCGGTGCGCTGCCGGCGAGCGCCGAGGTCCGCCGCGAGGCGCTGGAACGGATCCTGCCGCGCCTGAAGATCGCCGGCCGGTGCTCGCTCGACGGCCGCTTCCTGGTCGTCCGCGGGGACCTGGGCACGTACAAGATCCATCTGGGTTCGGCCAACATCCTGATGGAGCCGGACGATTCCTACCTGTGCATCGTCCCGTCGCGTGGCAAGGGTGACGGCAAGGTGTTCCTGCCGTTCGAGGACGACCGGCTCTCGCTGATTCTCAGCAAGGCGTTCCTGCTTGCCGCCGACACCGAGATCACCGACGAGTCCATCCTCAGGCAGATCAAGCGAGGTGCCCGATAGCCACCAGGACGTTCTGGGACGCGACGGCGACGGCGACGGACGATGGCGGCCCCTTCGCCCCGCTCACCGACGAGTTACTGCGGGGTCTGGAAGCGGCGCCTGCGGGCGCACGACTGCACGGGGCCGGCGAGGAGGGCGTGCCCTTCCGTGACATCGCCGACGTCATCGGTCGGCACCTGAACCTGCCGGTGACCGGTATTTCCCGCGAAGAGGCAGACGCCCACTTCGGCTTCCTCGGCGCCTTCGCGTCGCTCGACGGCCCGGCGTCGAGCGCCTTGACCCAGAAGTAGCTGGGTTGGTATCCCGGGCAGGCCGCGCTCATCCCGGACCTCGAAGAAGGTCACAACTTCAAGGCCGTGTAGTCCTGGCTCGGACACCAGGGAACAAGTACCCCGGGCGTCGCGGGTGATGAGGAAGGGCGTCCCGCCCACGATGCAGCCGCAGCCGCAGCCGCAGCCGCAGCCGCAGTGGCAGTGGTAGCGGGAGCCGGTGTCAGGGGCGCGTGGTGGCGGTATGACCACCGGTGACCCGAAGAAGGTCGAGCTTTCCCGCGTCGCTGCTCCCGGCCGCTGCCGTGTAGGTGACCATGCGCAGGTCGGCGCCCGGAACGATCAGGACGTCGCAGTCGAGCACGATGTCGCCGACCTCCGGATGCCGGATCGTCTTCCGGTCGGCCGTGTGCTGGGCGGCGGCCGTCCGAGTGGCCCAGAGATGGGCGAAGACGTCGGACATGCCTCGCAGTTCCCGCACGAGACGATCGAGCGGGGCGTCCGCGGGATAGCGGGACACGGCGTCCTTGAGATCGGCGACGATCGACGCCTCGAAGGCGTCCTGTCCGGCCTCGGATCGGACGGGAAGCATCGAGGCATGAGCGGCGCCGTTGCCGAACAGGGCGCGCGCGAGGTTCCGCTCGGGGGCCGGGAGCACGGCGGGGTCGCCGTGCAGGGCGCTCCACGTGGTGTTCCACCACACGAGGGTCCAGTCGGCGGTGAACACCCCGATCGGGACGTCGCCCAGGCGCGCGGCAAGCCGTTGGATGCCCGGGGGCACATGGGCGCTGACCGTCTTGCCGCTCTGCGGGAAGCCGTAGCTGGGGGACAGCGCCCTGACGCCGGGGATGGTGGCGGCCGCCTTCACGAAGTCGCCGTCGTAGTCGTCGGCGTCGATCCCGCCGAGCCACGGGGAGGCGCCGGGCCGGCCGACCTGGAGGAAGTCGTAGTTCGTGAGCGCCACCAGCGGCCAGTTCGGCGCGAGCTTGTGCATCGCCTTCAGCGCGCCCCAGTCGAACGACTGGATGGTGACCTGGTCCTCGATGCCGGAGGCGTGGATCTCCTGGTAGACCCGGCGGACGAACAGCTCACATAGCCTTGCCGAAGCCCTCCAGCGATTCCTCGGTGGTCATGCCGATGCCGCCGCGGTGGGCCTGCAGGTCGAAGTGGGTCTTGTGGGACGGCACTTCGGGGCCATGGTCCGTCGTCGCGTGAGCGGCCACCGGGAAGGCGAACACCGGCACCAGGGCCAGGCCGGCGAGGAAGCGTCTTGGGGACATCGAGACCTCACTCCTGTGGGTTCGGTTGACCGCAGGACGCCAGTGCGGTCGTCTGCGCGTCCGGCGGCCTGGACATGATGGCCTCGTGAACGCTCGCGGAACCGGAGGGCGGCCCAACCGGACAGGCCGACTGGAACCAGAGGACGGCCCAGCCGGACAAGCCGACCTCGATGAGAGTGCGAAGGGATGAGAGCGCGAAGGGCGCTCAGTGAGCCGGACCGGTCGGTGCTCCGGCCAAGGCGATCACCGGGACACGTCAGACCGCGACAACCCTGATCCCCGCCTCCTCGAATCGCCGCACCGTCTCCTGCCCCACCGCCGCGTCCGTGACCAGGGTGTCCACCGACTCGGCCGCGCAGATCCGGGCGAACGCGCGCTGGCCCAGCTTGCTGGAGTCGGCGGCGACGATGACGCGCTCGGCGCGCTCGCACAGCAGCCGGTTGATCGCGGCCTCCGCCTCGTCGTGGGCGGCCGCGCCGTGTGTGACGTCGAAGGCGACCACGCCGAGCACGGCGACGTCGAGGGTGATCTGGCCGAGGACGCCGTCCGCGAGCGGGCCGATGAGCTCGTACGACTGAGGGCGCGCGACCCCGCCGGTCACCACGATTTTGAACTGGGGACGGACGGCGAGCTCGTTGGCGATGTTCAGCGCGTTCGTGACCACGGTCAGCGCGGGCGAACCGGAGGCGAGATCGGGGCGTACGGCGAGGGCGCGGGCCACCTCGGTGGTCGTAGTGCCGCCGGTCAGGCCGACCGCCTCGCCGGGCACGATGAGGTCGGCCACCGCCTTCGCGATGCGCTGTTTCTCGGAGGCGTGGCGGGCGGTCTTGTAGCGCAGCGGAAGTTCGTACGAGACACCGTGGACGACCGCGCCGCCCCGGGTGCGTACGAGCATCTGCTGCTCGGCGAGCTGGTCGAAGTCGCGCCGGATTGTCGCGGCCGACACCTCCAGCTGGGCCGCCGCCTCCTCGACATCCAATCGGCCCCGCTCCACGAGCAGTTCCAGCAGCGCCTTCCAGCGGGCGTCGCGCGACATCCGCACTCTCCATTCCTCGATCTTCCGCGACCCTAGCGCACCCCCACTCCCGCCCGAATGCTTGATTGTGCTCGAAAGTTCGCTATATCTTGCACAAACAAGCATCAGTGGGAGGGGTACGGCATGACCCATGTCGAGAACGAGCTGAACAGCCAGCCCGAGTGCTGGATCCGCGCCGCCGAGCAGGCCGCGGCGCACGGGGCCGCGCTGCCCGAGGCGGGGGAGCGGGTCGCGATCGTGGGGTGCGGCACCTCGTTCTTCATGGCGCAGGCCGTCGCCGCGCTGCGCGAGCAGTCCGGGCAGGGTGAGACGGACGCCTTCGCCGCGTCGGAGTTCCCGGGCACCCGCGCGTACGACCGTGTGGTCGCCCTCACCCGCTCCGGCACCACCACCGAGGTGCTCGAACTCCTCGGACACCTGCGTGGACGTACGCGCACCACCGCGATAACCGCCGACCCCAGGACTCCCGTGATGCAGTCCGCGGACGACGTCGTCGTGCTCGACTTCGCGGATGAGCGGTCCGTCGTGCAGACCCGGTTCGCGACCACCGCGCTCACGCTGCTGCGTGCCCACCTCGGGCTGCACACCGACGCCGTAGTCGCCGACGCGCGCACCGCGCTGAAGACCCCGCTGCCAGACGGGCTCGTCGGCTGCACGCAGTTCACCTTCCTCGGCCGCGGCTGGACCGTCGGACTCGCCAACGAAGCCGGGCTCAAGATGCGCGAGGCGTCGCTGGCCTGGACCGAGGCCTACCCGGCGATGGAGTACCGGCACGGCCCCATCAGCATCACCACCCGGGGCACCGCCACCTGGATGCTCGGCGAGGCACCCGAGGGACTCGCCGAACAGGTCCGGGCCACCGGCGGGGTGTGGGTGGCCGGCGGTCTCGACCCGCTGGCCGAACTCGTCCGCGCCCAGCGACTTGCGGTCGCCGTCGCCGCGGCCCGTGGGCTCGACCCCGACCAGCCGCGCCACCTCACCCGCTCGGTGATCCTCAGCCAGACGGCCCGCTGAGTCGGCTCAACCACTCGCCAAGAAGGAGGAGTTGTGCCACTCGCAGCAACCGGTGAACTGGTCACCGCCGCCGCCCAGGCGCGGACCGCCGTCGCCGCGTTCAACATCATCACCCTGGAACACGTCGAGGCCGTCATCGCGGGCGCCGAGTCCGCGAACGCGCCCGTCGTCCTCCAAGTCAGCGAGAACGCGGTCAAATTCCGCTACGGACGGCTGCTCCCGCTGGCCCGCGCCGCGACCACGGCGGCCGAACGCGCCTCGGTGCCGGTCGCGCTCCACCTCGACCACGTCCAGAGCGACGACCTGCTGCGGCAGGCGCCCGGCGCCGGGTTCAGCTCCGTGATGTACGACGCGGCACGGCAGCCGTACCAGGAGAATCTCGCCGCGACCCGGGCCGCCGCGGACTGGGCACACGCCCAAGGACTGTGGATCGAGGCCGAGTTGGGGCAGGTCGGCGGCAAGAACGGTGAGGCACCGCTCGACGCGCACACGCCCGGCGCCCGCACCGACCCCGCCGAGGCCCGCACCTTCGTGACCGACTCCGGCGTGGACGCGCTGGCCGTGGCGATCGGCAGTTCGCACGCCATGACCACCCGCACCGCAGCCCTCGACCACGACCTGCTCAAGCGGCTCACCGCGGCGCTCGGCGTGCCGCTCGTCCTGCACGGCTCGTCCGGAGTGCCGGACGATGAACTGGCGGCGGCCGTCGCGGGTGGCATCGCCAAGGTCAACGTCGGAACGGCCCTCAACATCGCGATGACCGGCGCCGTAAGGGAGTTCCTCGCCACCCACCCCGAGGCCGTGGACTCACGCAAATACCTCAGCGTGGGACGGGAGGCGATGGCGCGGACGGTCGCGCGGCTCATCGGCGTGTTGCGCGGGTGACCCACCGGGGTGCTGCGTGGGTGACCCATAGGCGTGTTGCGCGGGTGACCCACTCGCGTTCTGCGTGGCCGACCCACCGGTGTACTGCGTGGGTCACCTCAGGCAGCCTCGATCTCGACCAGCTTCTCGAAGAAGAACTCGTGCTTGAGGAACGACACGTCGTACTCGTGACCTGGATACGGCGGGATCAGCTGGGCCGCCTGGAACAGCCGCCAGCCGTCCTCCAGGGCGTGCACGCCCGACTTGTACGGCGGCTCGTCGCTGTCCCCGGTCGTGGGGAACGTACGGCCGGTGCCGTCGTAGACCGACCAGCCCACCACGTCCGCGTCCAGCGCGGAGGTGGCCAGGTAGAGGACGAGAACCTGCTGACGGATGCTCATGCGGTGTGCTCCTGAGGGCGGTTGGAGACCCTGGTCACCCAGTGGTCCACGTCGAAGGAGTCGTCCCCGGTGAGCGAACGCCACAGCAGGACGCGGTTGTACACCTCGAGGCGGCCTGTGGCGGGCTCGTACCACGGGAACGTCGTGGCGAGTTCCTCGGCGACCCGCGGGTCACCGAGATCCGAGGTGTCCCACAGTCGTCGCTGCCGTACCGTCGGATTGAAGCGGATCTTGAACATATAGCGGACCGCATCGCTGTCGTTGCGCCGCCCGCCGTGCCAGAGCCCATGGTGCAGAAACACCACGGTGCCGGCCGGGCAGACAAGGCGGCTCTGCCCGCGCAGGTTCTGATAGCGCCCGGTGTCCGATTCGTTCGTCCGGCGCAGATGGCTGCCCGGCGCGCTGAGGGTGCCGCCCATGTCGAGCGTGACGTCCTGCGGGTAGTACATCAACTGGACATCGAAGGCATCGGCGCGCACATCGATGATCGCGTCACCGTGCAGCGGCTGCGCCTGCCCCTGACGAGGCTCCCGGACGTGGACGGCATGATGGTCCACGGCGGGACCGGGCCCGACCAGACTGTGCAACGCCCCTGCCACACCAGGGATTTCGAGGAGGCGGCGAACGAAGGACCCCTCCGGGTAGGCGTCCGGCACCGCGCTGCCGCAGGGCACGCGGGGCAGCCCGTTGCTCAGCACGTCCAACCCCTCGGCGTTCATCTCCGGCGGCACCACGGCATCCAGCCGCAGTGAGCCGTGGGCCACGAAGTGCGCCATCCGCACCGAACTCAGGAGTGCGGTGCGGGTCGTGTGCCCCAAGGTGCCGGTCGTGTGCTCCCACGTGTTGGTCATGCGCCCCAACGTAGGAGCGGCCTTGTCGTCTGCGCGTTGGCCCCACTCACCACCGCTGGTAGTTTTTCACCATGCGGGACACGGAGCTCCACCTCGGCGAGCCGCCCGCCGTCGTCAATATCGGCGTCGGCGTGCACGGCGTCGCCGGCGCCACGGACGTCTTCCGGCTGCCGGAGCTGTGGCAGCTGCACCTCTACCAGTACGACGCCGAGCTGACCGTCGACGGCACGGCGCACGTCATCCGTCCCGGCCGCGTGAGCCTCGTCCCGCCCGGCACCACGGTCCGCTACCGCTACCAGGGCCGCTCCGAACACCTCTACGCCCACCTGCGCATCGCCCCCGTCGGCCCGGCGCGCACCGTCCCCGTCGTGCAGGACGCGGGACCCGAACTCCCTATACTCACCGGCCTGTTGCTGCACGCGATCGCGGCCGCCCCCGGCGCACCCGAGCGCACCCGGGCCGAGATCTGGACCGCCCTGTGGCGCGTCGCCCACCTCACCCCGGCCGTCGCCACGAGCCCCGGGCCGCATCCCGCGGTCAGCACGGCGATCGCCCACATCGAGGCGCACCTGGCCGCCCCGCTCACCATCCCCGAGATCGCCCGCGCCGCAGGGATCTCGCACAACCACCTCACCCGGCTCTTCCGCGCCGAGACGGGCATCACCGTCGTGGCCTACATACGCCGCCGCAGACTGGAGCGCGCCCGCCACCTGCTGCGCGCCTCGACGCTCTCCATCCCGGCCGTGGCCGCCTCCGTCGGCATCCCCGACCTGCAGGCCTTCAACAAGGCGTGCCGCAGGGAGCTCGGGGCCGCGCCGAGGTCACTGCGGGGGGCTACTTCTTGACGGCCCTGAGAACGACGAACTTCGCGTCGCTGGCCACGAGTTCACTGTTGCCGAAGAGCCGGCGCAGCTTCAGGTGATAGCCGAGGTGGCGGTTGCCGATCACCCACAGCTCGCCACCCGGCCGCAGCGCACGCCGTGCCTCCGTGAACATCCGCCAGGCCGTGGAGTCCGTCGTCGCCTGGTGGGAGTGGAACGGCGGATTGTTGAGGACGAGGTCGACGCTCCCGGCGGGGACGTCCGCGAGCCCGTCACCCACGCGGAACTCCGCGCTCGAGCCCTCGACGTTCGCCCGGTACGTCGCCTCCGCCGAGGCCACCGCCTGGTACGACTCGTCCACGAACAGCACATCGGCCTCGGGATTGGCCAGCGCGGCCGCCGTACCGACGACTCCGTTGCCGCAGCCGAGGTCGACGATGCGCTCGGCACCGCGGCTGCGCGGAAGGTGCCCCAGGAAGAACCGGGTGCCGATGTCGAGACGGTCGGCGCAGAAGACGCCCGCGTGGTTGGTGACGGTGCGGCCGGAGACCGGGCCGATGCCGTCGGGGAGCTCATAGCTGTACGGCCACGGGTTCGCTTCCCGCGCGATCCCCGGGAACGGGGTGCAGAAGATGAGCCGGGCCTTCTTCTCCGCCAGCGAGGTGCGGGTCGGACCGAGGATCCGCTCGAAGAGGTGCAGCGTCGAGGTGTGGATCTCCTTGACCATCCCGGCGCCGACCACGACCGTCCCCTCGTGCACGCCGGGCGCCAGCCGGTGCAGCTGGTCCTCCAGGAGAGCGAGGCTCTTCGGCACCCGGACGATCAGCACGTCGATGCGCTCGGGAGGGGGGTCCTGCGTGGTGAGGAGACGCACCGCGTCCGTCTCGGCACCGGCCCGCGCCAGATTCGCCCGGGTCGCCTCCTGCGCGAGGAACGAGTCGGTGATCTGCGTCGGCCGGTGCGCAGACAGCGCCGTGGCGAGCGCGCCCCACCGGTCGCCGACGACCACGACCGCACCCGACAGGGGGGTCCCGCTCTCCGCGAGGTGCCGCAGCAGATAGGTGTCGGCGGCGTCCCAGGCACGCAGCTGGTCGCGGGGGTTCTCGGGGAAGCGGGCCAGCGCGTACTCGCCCCAGGGTGTGGTCATTCGGTCGTTCATCGTGGGTCCAGGCTAGCCGAGCCGCAGCTCAGCCCGGGGCGGGCCGGGTGCGCGAGGATGAAGCCATGTCCATGGACGCGGAGCTTTTCCCCCGGAGCCGTACCGAGATCGCGCCCGACGCGGTGCACGTCCCGGACTGGCTGGACGCCGACCATCAGCGGCAGCTCCTTGAGGCCTGCCGGACGTGGGCCCGCCCCCCGGCCGGACTGCGCACGGTCCGCACCCCCGGTGGCGGCACGATGACCTCCCGCCAGGTCTGCCTCGGCTGGCACTGGTATCCGTACGGGTACGCGCGCACCGTCGTCGACGGTGACGGCTCCCCGGTGAAGCCCTTCCCGGCCTGGCTGGCCGACCTCGGCCGCCGCGCGGTCGGCGACGCCCTCGGCCCGGAGGCCGCGGCGACAGCCCCGTACGACATCGCACTGATCAATTTCTACGACGCCGACGCCCGCATGGGCATGCACCGCGACAGCGACGAGAAGTCGGACGTGCCGGTGGTGTCGCTGAGCCTCGGCGACACCTGCGTCTTCCGGTTCGGGAACACCGAGTCGCGGGCGCGGCCGTACACGGATGTCGAGCTGCGCAGCGGCGATCTGTTCGTGTTCGGCGGGGCCTCCCGGCTCGCGTATCACGGCGTACCGCGGGTGTACGCGGGCACGGCGCCGTCCGAGTTGGGGCTGACCGGCCGTCTGAACGTCACGCTGCGGGTCAGCGGCCTCTGAGCCCGCGCCGGTCCGCGATGGTGTGCCGGACGGGCCTCCGGACGAGCGGATCATGGGAGACTCGCCCTCATGAACGGCAAGGCGGGCCCCCGGGCGGCGGGGGATGCGAACACGCGGACGCGACTGGACCGGGGGCGCGGGGCGCTCGGGCCCGCGCTGGAGCTCGTGCACACCGGACGTGCGCCGACGCGTGCCGTGCTCACCGCCGAGCTGGGGGTCACCCGGGCGACCGCGGGCGCGGTGGCCGCGGAGCTCGAAGCGCTGGGGCTGATCCGGGTCGACGCGCGGCCCGGGGCGGCGGCCGGTTCGCAGGGGCGGCCCTCGCACCGCCTCGAGGTCGCCGAGGACGGGCCCGTCGTGCTCGCCGCGCAGGTGCACGCCGACGGGTTCCGTGCCGCGCTGGTCGGGCTCGGCGGCCGGATCGTCGCGACCACGCCCAACTGCGACACCGTCGACGCCGATCCGGCGAAGGTGCTCGCCTCGGTCGTCGAGGCCGGCACCGAACTGCTCCGCGCGAGCGGGCGGCGCTGTGTGGGCGCCGGTCTCGCCGTGCCGTCCGCCGTCGCCGAACCCGAAGGGCTCGCCCTCAACCCGCTGCACCTGGCCTGGCCCGCGGGCGCGCCCGTACGGCAGATCTTCGCCGAGCGGGTGCGCGCGGCCGGAATCCAGGGGCCGGCCTTCGCGGCCAACGATGTCAACCTCGCCGCCCTCGCCGAGCACCGCCACGGCGCGGGCCGCGGGGCCCGCGACCTGCTGTGCGTGGCCACCGGACACCGGGGCGTCGGCGGCGCCCTCGTCCTCGACGGGCGCCTGCACACGGGCAGTTCGGGGCTGGCCCTCGAAGTCGGCCACCTCACCGTCAACCCCGAGGGCCGCCCCTGCTACTGCGGCAGCCGCGGCTGTCTCGACGTCGAGGCGGACCCGCTGGCCTTCCTCACGGCGGCGGGCCGCGATCCGGGCCCCGAGGTGTCGCTGCTCCAGCAGGCCAACGAGCTGATCCGCGGCCAGTACGCCGACCCGGGCGTCCGCATGGCCACGGAGGCGCTGATCGACCGGCTGGGCCTCGGACTCGCCGGCCTCGTCAACATCCTCAATCCCGACCGGATCATCCTCGGCGGACTGCACCGGACCCTGCTCGACGCCGACCCGGACCGGCTGCGCGCCGTCGTCGCCGACCGCAGCCTGTGGGGGCAGAGCGGCGGCGTACCGATCCTCGCCTGCACACTGGACCACAACAGTCTTGTGGGGGCGGCCGAGTTGGCCTGGCAGCCGGTACTCGACGACCCGCTGGCGGCGCTGGCCCAGATCTAGGGCCCTCTGGCGGACCCCGCCAAGGCTCGAAAGATAGCGTGCGGCCATGACGGTCTATCTGCTGTGGCACATCGGACACCAGAACGAAGCAGGTGACGGCGGCGCGACCCTGCACCTCGACGGCGAGACCGTGCACATCGACGAGCAGGACGGTGACGACCCCAAGCTGCTCGGCGTCTACTCCACGCCGGCGAAGGCCGAGGAACGCAAGCGCCGCGCACGGCTCCTGCCGGGCTTCGCCGAGGAGCCGGAGTGTTTCGTCATCGACGAGTACACGATCGACGGCGACGAGTGGACCGAGGGTTTCGTCCGTGTCCACCCCGTCGGCCAGGACAAGTCCTAGCGGCGAAACTCCCCCCCGTGAGGCTCCACAGCGCCGCGACCAGGGGTCGGCGCAGGTCCGTTCGGCGTACGCACAAGCCGATCGGGAACGGCTCCGGCGGTGGGTCCGCGGGCAAACTGCGCCCCTCTGTGGACATTTCGGTGGCCTAGCGCCATGTGACGGCGAAGGCGCGCCCTGGGTTGTCGGTGAGGAGGTGGTCCACCAGGTCCTTGCCCAGGGCGAGTTCGAGCCGCGGGCGCACCCGGCGCAGCAGATACGGCATCCCAGGACCGCCGTTGACCGAGCGTGCCGCCGCGGTCGTCGTGTCGCCGCCGAGGAGCAGGCGGTGGCCGAAACCGGCGTCGGCGAGGGCGCGTACGGCGTCGGGCATGCGCCAGTCGGTGGCGTGGTGGGCGCGGGAGGGGCCGTCGAAGGCGAGGTACGCGCCCGCCTCGGCGGCCTCGCGCTGCACCACGAAGTCCGGTGAGCGGTTGAGGTGGCCCAGGATCACCCGGTGCGCGGGTACGTCCAACTCCCCGCACAGCAGGTCGAGTACGTCGAGGGCACCCGTGCCCAGCTCCAGATGGACGGCGATCGGCGCCCCCGTGGCGTGATGGGCCTCGGCCGCTGCGGTCATTGTCCAGCGGGCGTGCGCGTCGAGGGCGTGGAAACCGCCCGCGACCTTGATCAGCCCGGCCCGGACCCCGGACGTGCCGATACCCGCCGTCAGCTCGGACACGAACACCTCGGCCAGCCTGCCGCGCACTGCGGTGAGCAACTCCGGTGTGTAGTGTGCCGCTTGGTGCAGCCCGGTCGCCGCGACCACGTGGACGCCGGCGTCGCGGGCGATCAGCGGCAGTTCCGCGGCGCGCCGGCCGAGGCCGTACGGCGTCCACTGCACCACGCTCGTGCCGCCCTGCGTGCGGAACGCGGCCAGCTCGGCCCGCGCGGCGGACACGTCGCGCAGTTCCTGGCCCGGGAGTTGGGGGCTGGCGAAGAAGAGGTGGTCGTGTGCATCGCACACTCCCAGGTCCTCGGGGAGTACGTCCCCGAGCACCGTACGGACCCTGCTCACCACTGCCGGCCCCGCGGCAGCCGGTCGCGTTCCGGGGCCGACATGTGCAGCACTCGGAAGACCTCGCCCGAGGCCTTGGGGGAGTCGTGGTCCCAGAGCGAGAAGTGCACCAGCTCCCAGTGGCGCGGATCGACGGCAGCAGCCGCGCAGACCGCGCCGTCCAGCGCGGCCAGCCGCCCGGCCTCGCGCGCGGCCTCCTCCATCACCTCGGACAGCTCCACCCCCTCCGGAATGGGCTGCCGCCGCCGCACCGCGACCTTGGCGGGTGAGCCGGCGGCGCCGCCCTCCTCGTACGCGAGACCCGTCCAGTGCTGGACCACCGGCCGCCCGAAGTCATTGACGAGCCCTTGGAACGCGCCGCCCCAGAGGAAGGAGTTCATGCCCTCGGCGGCGTTCCACAGGTAGAACGGCGCGTACTGGTTGACCGGCGAACCGTCCACCCCGCGCTCGCGCATCAGAAACGTCTTGAATCCGAGCCCGTCCCAGTCGTCGAGCAGGTGCCCGATGCGGGAGACACGGCCGCGGATGATGTCCATGTCGTAGTCGGCGGGGAAGGTGAGCTCGTACTGCATGGCGTGCATCGGGATGCCCTTCCTCAGGCGGGATACGTGTCGACGTGCGCGTCCCAGTGGGTCGTCGTGCCGTCCTCGGCCGCCTCGACGACCGCGAGATGCGTCATGAAGGTGCGCGGCGCCGCGCCGTGCCAGTGCCGTTCGCCGGGCTCGATCCACACGGTGTCGCCCGCGCGGATCGTCTCGACGCCACCGCCCTCGCGCTGGACCAGACCCTCGCCCTCCAGGACGTGCAGGACCTGACCGTGCGGGTGGCGGTGCCAGGCGGTGTGCGCGCCGGGCGCGAAGTGGACGTTGAACACGCGCAGCCGGGAGGGGGATTCGGGCACGGCGACCTCGTCGAGCCACACCGTCCCCGTGAAGTTCTCGGCCGAGCCCGGCTGCGTGTCGGGGCGCTTCCTGGTGATGTGCACGTAGGTGAACTTCCTTGTCGGGGGAGAGCCTTATCGGCGGGGCGAGAGAAGGGCGAGCAGTCCGCGGACTCCCGTGTCGAACGCGGCGGGCGAGCCGGACGCGCGGGCCAGGACATAGCCGCCCTGGACGGTAGCGATGATCGTCGCGGCGATCTCCTCCGCGTCGAGCGAGGGCGCGAACTGGCCCTGCTCCTTGCCCTCTTCGACGATGCCGGCGAGGCGCTCCCGCAGCCAGTCGATCGTCTCGTCGACCGGTGCGCGCAACTCGTCGCTCGCGATCACATCCGGGTCCATCGTCAGCCGTCCGATGGGGCAGCCGCGCAGGACGTCACGCTCGCGGCGCAGATACGCCTCGATGCGCTCGTACGGCGAACAGGGCGTGCTCAGTACGCCCTCGGCGGTGGCCCGCATCTCCTCGGCGGTGCGGCGGATCGCGGCGAGCGCCAGATCGGGCTTGCCCTTGAAGTGGTGGTACATGCTGCCCTGCCCCGCGCCCGCGTGCTGCTGGATCGCCTTGGGGCTGGTGCCCACGTAACCGCGCTCCCACAACAGCTCGCGCGTGGACTCGATCAGTCGCTCCGGAGTGCTCATGACGCCACTGTACCTACTAGTAGGTACAGAATCCATACTAGTAGGTACAGAAGTCGAGATCCTTTTCGCGCCCCTGCGAGATTCTTTTCGCGCCCCTGAAGGAGCGCCTCAGGAAGCAGCCGACGACCCCCCCGCGTACTCCCACGGAGGTACGCGAACGGCCGCTGGCCGTACGACGACTCGGACCCCCTCCCGGAGCGAGTCTCGAAGCATCGCAACAGATCCCACCGAGGAGATGACTCGAGATGCAGACCCTGGCGAACTGGGACGGCGGACCCGGCCCGTGGATCCTCTTCTTCCCGCTGATCTGGGCGGCCGTCGTGATCGGCGTCGTGACCGTCCTGCGCCGCACCGGCCGGCGCGGACGCCGCGGCCCGTGGCGCGGGATGGGCGGGCCTGAGGGCGACTCCCGCCTGACGGGTGACTCGCCGATCGCCATGCTCGGCCGCCGCTTCGCCTCCGGCGAGATCGACGAGGACGAGTACTGGCGCCGGCTCTCCGTCCTGGACGAGCAGTTCGGCCGTACGGGCAAGGGAGGTGCGGCATGACCACCGCGACCGTCACACAGGCCGCGGCCCGCGTCGCCGACGCCGTCAAGGTGTACGGCAGCGGAGACACCGCCGTGACGGCCCTGGACGGGGTGAGCGTCGGCTTTCAGGCCGGGCGCTTCACCGCGATCATGGGGCCCTCGGGCTCCGGCAAGTCCACCTTGATGCACTGCGCGGCGGGCCTGGACACGCTCACCTCCGGAGCCGCGTTCATCGGCGACACCGAGCTGAGCACGCTCGACGACCGTCGCCTCACCCTGCTGCGCCGCGACCGCATCGGCTTCGTCTTCCAGGCGTTCAACCTGGTCCCGACGCTGACCGTCGCGGAGAACATCACGCTGCCGATGGACCTCGCCGGGGCCACGGGCACGCGCGAATGGATCGACGCGCTCGTCGACGTCGTCGGCCTGCGCGACCGGCTCCACCACCGCCCCAGCGAGCTCTCCGGCGGACAGCAGCAACGCGTCGCCGTGGCAAGGGCGTTCGCCGGACAGCCCGACGTCGTCTTCGCCGACGAACCCACCGGCAACCTCGACTCCAGCTCCGGCGGGGAGGTGCTGAACCTCCTCGGCCGGGCGGTGCGCCAGATGGGCCGCACCGTCGTCATGGTCACCCACGACCCGGTCGCCGCCGCGCACGCCGACGAGGTCGTCTTCCTCGCCGACGGCCGCCTCGTGGACCGGATGGAGTCCCCGACGGCCGACAAGGTGCTGGACCGGATGAAGGCCTTCGACGGCACGGGGGTCCGGTCGTGAACGCCTCGCTGCGCATCAGCGTCTCGTCCCTGCGCGCCCACAAACGACGCTTCGCCGGTACGTTCCTGGCCGTGCTCCTCGGTGTCTCCTTCCTGGCCGGAACGCTGGTCATGGGTGACACGCTGCGGGCGAGCTTCGACTCGATGTTCGGCAACGCGACGAAGGGCACCGACGCCGTCGTCCGCAGCGCCGACACCATCACTACACCCGGCGAGAGCCAGGGCGTGCGCCGGCCCGTCGACACCGGCCTGGTGAACACGATCGAGAAGACCCCGGGTGTCGCGGCCGCCGTGCCCGACATCCAGGGCGCCGGCCAGCTCGTCGGCTCCAACGGCAAGCCCATCGGCGGCAAGGGCCCGCCCACGCTCGCGGGCAACTGGATCGACGACCCGAAGCTCAACGCGTACCAACTCGCCGAAGGCAGGGCCCCGTCGCAGTCCGGCGAGGTCGTCGTCAACCGGGGTGCCGCCAAGAAGGGCGACCTGAAGATCGGCGACACGACGACCCTGCGCACGCCCGATCCCGTCAAGGTGACGATCGTGGGCTTCGCGACCTTCGGCGGCGCGGACGGCATGGCGCAGGTGACGTTCACCGGTATGACGCAGGCCGACGCCGAGAAGTACCTCACCGCGAAGCCCGGCGAGGCCGCGAGCATCCGCGTGCGCGCAGGCCCCGGCGTCAGTCAGGAACAGCTTGTCTCCGACCTGACTCCCGTACTGCCCCAGGGAGTTGAGGCGATCAGCGGCCAGGAGTCGGCGCAGGAGAACACCGACATGATCTCCAGCCAGTTCCTGACCATCTTCACCACCTTCCTGCTGGTGTTCTCCGGCATCGCGCTGCTCGTCGCGACCTTCTCCATCCACAACACCTTCGCGATCGTCGTCGCCCAACGCACCCGCGAGAACGCCCTGTTGCGCGCCCTCGGCGCCTCACGCCGCCAGGTCACCGTCTCGACCCTCGTCGAGGCGAGCGTCGTCGCCGTCACCGCGTCGGCCGTCGGCCTGGCGGGCGGCATCGGCATCGCGGCCGGGCTGCAGGCGCTCTTCCCGGCCATCGGATTCCCGTTCCCCGACGGCAACTTGGTGATCAGCGGGCTGTCCATGCTGCTGCCGCTCGCGGTCGGCATCGTGGTCTGCCTCGGCTCCGCGCTGCTGCCCGCCGTACGTGCCGGACGCACCGCACCGCTGGCCGCGCTGCGCGAGACGGCCGTCGACCAGTCCGGGGCCTCGCGCGGGCGCGCGATCGTCGGCGGTGGTCTGGCCGCACTGGCGGTGGGGACCACCCTGACCGGCGTACTGGCGAATCCGTCGTTGTGGCTCGCGGGCCTCGGCGCCGTCCTGGCCCTCGCCGCCTTCGTGGTCCTCGGCCCCGTCGCGTCCTCGACCGCTGTACGTGTCCTCGGCGTCCCCCTCGACCGGCTGCGCGGCGTCACGGGTGGACTCGCCCGGCGCAACGCGCTGCGCAGCCCGAAGCGGACCGCCGCCACCGCGAGCGCCCTGATGATCGGCGTCGCCGTCGTCTCGCTGTTCACGGTCTTCGGCGCCTCACTGAAGGCCACCATGGACCAGACGGTCTCCCGGTCCTTCGCGGGCGATGTCGCCGTCAGCACCCCGTCGTTCGGCGCGGGCGGCAGCGGGCTGAGCCCGAAGCTGGCTCCCGCGATCGCCGAGCAGGCGACTGTCGAAAACGCCGTCGGCCTGGGGCGCGGAGTCGCCGAAGTGGACGGCAAGGGGCGCGCGTTGACCGTCACCGACCCGGTCACGCTCGCCGAGGTCTTCGACCTCGGCGACGTACGCGGCTCGCTCGACCACCTGGGCCTCGACGGCATCGCCATCACCCAGAAGGAGGCCGACAAGCAGCACCTCAAGGTCGGCGACACGGCCCGACTCGCCTTCACCGACGGCAAGAAGGAGCCCTTCACCGTCCGCGCGGTCTACGGCCAGTCCGAACTCGCCGGCGACTACGTCATCACTCGAGCCGCCTGGGCCCCGCACCGTACCCAGGACTCCGACACGCTCGTCGCGGTGTCCTTCAAGGACGGGGTGAGCACGGACGAGGGCAAGGCCGCGGTGCAGAAGGTCGCGGAGCGGTACGGCAACCCCGACGTGCAGACCCGTGACGAGTACGCGCAGTCCTCGGCCGGCGGCATCGACATGATGCTCACCCTGGTCTACGCGCTGCTCGCGCTCGCGGTGCTCATCGCGCTGCTCGGCATCGCCAACACCCTCACGCTCGCGATCCACGAGCGCACCCGCGAACTCGGCCTGCTGCGGGCCGTCGGACAGACCCGGGCGCAACTGCGCGCCATGGTCCGCTGGGAGTCGGTCCTCGTGGCCGCCTTCGGCACTGTCGGCGGGCTCGCCCTCGGCGCCTTCCTCGGCTGGGTGCTCGTCAAGGCCTCCGACGGCGCGTCGGACAGCGCCTTCGCCTTCGCCCTGCCGCCCGCGCGGCTCGTCGTGGTGGCGCTGGTGGGCCTCGCGGCCGGAGCCCTCGCGGGCCTTCGCCCGGCCCGGCGGGCGGCGCGCCTCGACGTGCTGCGCGCCATCGCCACCGAGTGAGCCACCCAGGGATGTACCACCCTGTGATGTGCCAGGTGGGGGTCACCGCCCGGTCAGCCGGCAACGGCGGACCGGGCGGGAGCGTGTTCGGGCCTGCGCCCGTCGACCGTGTGCCTGCGCGCGGTCTCGCGGGCCGTGTCATGGGGCGACAGGGCGGGCGGTACCGCCACCTTGGGCACTGTGGCCGGCAGCGTGAACCACACGACCTTGCCCGACTCGCCGTCGGGACGCGCTCCCCAGCTCTCGCTCACCGCGGCGACCATCGCGAGGCCGCGTCCGCCGGTGGCGGTGGGGTCCGCGTCCCGTACCTCGGGAAGGCGGGGGTCGTGGTCGCGCACCGACACCGTGAGCCGGTCGAGCAGCAGCTCGATCTCCACGGTGCACTGCTTGTCGGGCTGGGCATGCCGGTGGACGTTGGTCAACAGCTCGGTCACACCGAGCGCGGCCCGGTCTATCAAGGGGTCCAGATGCCAGTAGCGCAACTGCGCAGAGACGATTCTGCGGACCTGGCCGATCCGCGACGGCAGGGCTTGGAGCTCCACCGTGCAATGCCTGCTTGGCTGGCTGATCACGGCTGCGACTCCCCGAATTGAGGTCCGGAAGAAGACGGAGATCGGATCCAGCAGAGTGGCTGAGTGGAACGGCCGCCTGCTGAGGTGGCCGGCGGGCTGGTTCGCAGCGTTATCGCCGGTAAACCCAGAGTGATGATGTGAGACCAGCGTGACCCAGGGGGTGCGGTCCTGCAACTCGCGGCACTCTCAGCCGCTGCGGCCGCTGTTTCAGCCGCTGCATCCCGCTGTTGTGCACGTGGCCTCGGCTGTTGCGGTCCGCTGTCGTGCCCATTGCTCCGGCCGTTGCTTCCCGCCGTCTTGCACATGCCTCGGCCGTTGGGCCCCGCTGTCTCGCGACCGGCTTCAGCCGTGCCGCCCCGCCGCCTCGCGCACCGCCTCGATGAACCGGCGCGCCGAAGGCGGCCCCGGTTTTCCGGGCGCGGGATCGTGCTCGCCGAGGATGAGGGAATAGCGCGTGCCGTTGACGTCCGCCATCGCCCGGTCCTCGTGCGCGAACCATGGCTTCGACGCCCGCACCGCTTGCACCGGCGCGCTGTCGATCTCGCTGCCGTAACTGGTGAGCAACTGCAGCCTGCCGTCGCTGATCCGGACCTGCCCGGCCCGGGTGAGCGAGCGCAACCTCTTCCCGATCCGCACGCCCGTGGCCGTGAACTCCGGCTCCGCCATGATGCCCCGCCCCCTTGTGCGCTTCGGCTGTGCTCCGCCGTGATCCAGTGTGCATTCCCGTCGGGGACCGTCGCCCCCGTGCGGTGCAGTCTGCCCGCAGGTGGCGGCGAGCACCAGTACGCATGGCGAGGCGATGGCAGGGACGGGAGCATACGCCGGGATGCGCCCCCCGCCGCCTCGCACACCCGTCCCCCAGGGGTGCCTTTGAGCTGCTCAAAGGTGTGTTTATGCAGGTGAGAAGCGTGCGCAAGGTGTTTATGATCGAGGCGTCCGACCATCTGAACCGGCGTCGGCGCGATGCGTAAGGAGCCCCGCCGTGAGCACCCCTCAGCAGATCCGGACCGGCGAAACCCTCGATGTCGACCACAGCGACGCGGAGTACCGGACCTGGCTCAAAGAAGCCGTGCGCAAGGTCCAGGCCGACGCCAACCGCTCGGCCGACACGCATCTGCTGCGCTTCCCGCTGCCCGAGCGGTGGGGTATCGACCTGTACCTGAAGGACGAGTCGACCCACCCCACCGGCAGCCTCAAGCACCGGCTCGCCCGCTCGCTGTTCCTGTACGGGCTGTGCAATGGCTGGATCCGGCCGGGCCGCCCCGTCATCGAGGCGTCCAGCGGCTCGACGGCCGTCTCCGAGGCCTACTTCGCGAAGCTCATCGGCGTCCCCTTCATCGCGGTCATGCCGCGTACGACGAGCGCCGAGAAGTGCCGCCTGATCGAGTTCCACGGCGGGCAGTGCCACTTCGTGGACGACTCGCGCAAAATGTACGAGGAGTCCGCCGCCCTCGCGGTCGAGACCGGCGGTCACTACATGGACCAGTTCACCTACGCCGAACGGGCCACGGACTGGCGCGGCAACAACAACATCGCCGAATCCATCTTCCGCCAGCTGGAGTTGGAGCGGTTCCCGGAACCCGCGTGGATCGTCGCCACGGCCGGCACCGGCGGCACCTCGGCCACCCTCGCGCGCTACGTCCACTACATGCAGTACGACACCCGCATCTGTGTCGCCGATCCGGAGAACTCGTGCTTCTTCGAGGGCTGGACCACCGGCGATCCGGATGTCACCTGCGACTGCGGCTCGCGCATCGAGGGCATCGGCAGGCCGCGCATGGAGCCGAGCTTCGTGCCCGGCGCCATCGACCGGATGATGAAGGTGCCCGATGCGGCGAGCGTCGCCGCGGTGCGCGCCCTGGAGCAGGCCATCGGCCGCAAGGCGGGCGGCTCGACGGGCACCGGCCTGTGGAGCGCGCTGAAGATCGTGGCCGAGATGGTGGCGGAGGGTCGTACGGGCAGTGTGGTGACGCTGCTGTGCGACCCCGGTGACCGCTATCTCGACAAGTACTACTCGGACGCGTGGCTGGCCGAACAGGGGCTGGACATCGCGCCGTACATGGCGGCGATCGCGTCACTGCTCGATACGGGCGTCTGGCCGCACTGACCCCGGTCAGGCGCGTGCCGGCGCCAGCCGCCGGTCCAGTGCCGTGACCGCGTCGCGGAAGGCCCGGCCCAGTCCCCCTCGGCCCAGCTTCAGGGCGAACCGGAACGGGGCGCTGCCGTCGGCGACGAACGTCCACTGGACGCGTGTGCCCGTCCCGTCGGGCGTGAGGCGCCACTCCTCGACCAGGGCGCGGGCCCCGGGTGCGTTCGTGACATCCACCCGGTACGCGTACACCTCGGGAGCCTCGGCCACGAGGACCGTCTCCTCGAAGCGCGTGCCGCCCCTGAGCCGGACCTCGCGCCCGGCGCCGTCATGGGTCGGCCGGGCGAGCGTCACCGCCGAGAACCACTCGCTCCAGCCGGCTACGTCCTCGGCGAGCGCACGGAAGACCGCCTCCGGAGGCGCGGCCACCCCCCGCGCGAACACCAGACGCAGCGGAGCGGTCTCGACGAAGTCCGGTCCCACCTGACGCAGACGGCGTGCCATGTACGAAACCCCCTTGCGAGAACGGAGTCCCGGGCGGCAACGGTCCATGCCCAGGGCAGGCCCGCACCGCAGGTGGCGCGGGCAGCGTCACCATAGCTGGCGGACCGTCAGATGTCTGTACGGTCTCCGGACTCTCCCGCCACCACCAGCCGCCTCAGGTGCTCCGAGACCTCCGCACGGGCCTCGGCCGGCAGTCCGGCGTCGGTGACCAGGGTGTCGACCTGCTCCAGCGCGGCGAACGAACTCAGGCCCACCGTGCCCCACTTGGTGTGGTCGGCGACCACCACGACACGCCGTGCGGACTGCACCAGTCGCCGGTTGGTCTCCGCCTCCGCCAGGTTTGGCGTCGACAGGCCCGCCTCGACCGATATCCCGTGCACACCCAGGAACAGCACGTCGAAGTGGAGCGCCCCGATGGCCTGATCGGCCACGGGCCCGACGAGGGAGTCGGACGGCGTGCGCACCCCGCCCGTCAGCACCACCGTGGCCGCGCCCTGCCGCTGGCCGGAAGTGCGCTGCGCCGAGTGGAACACGTCCGCCACCCGTACCGAGTTGGTCACCACGGTCAAGTCGGGGACGTCAAGGAGCTGATGGGCCAAAGCGTACGTAGTCGTACCGCCCGAGAGCGCGATCGCCGAGCCCGGCGCGACCAACTCGGCGGCGGCGCGCGCGATGTCCTCCTTGGCGCTGAGCTCCAGACCCGATTTGGCCTCGAAGCCCGGCTCGTGCGTGCTCGCCTCGACCACCGGCACCGCGCCGCCGTGCACCTTCTCCACGACGCCCTGGCGCGCGAGGGCGTCGAGGTCGCGGCGGACCGTCATGTCGGAGACGCCGAGCTTGCGGGTCAGCTCGTTCACACGGACGCCACCGCGGCGTCGCACCTCGTCGAGGATGAGGGCGCGGCGCTGCTCCGCGAGGAGGTTCTGATTCTCACTCACGTCCGCTCCGGTCCTTTCGCTCACTCTGCCCGACACGCCGTCCGAACCCACTCCCACGTGGACATTCTCCTTGTCCGAGGTCTGGAGGATGCCCCATCCTCGCATGGCTCACCGACAGCCGCGTCACTGCCTGTACGGACACTGAGCACCTCCCGTGCCGCCGCTGTCACACGTATCGGGGAGATTCTGTGACAACAGGTGTGCACACCGCCCGGAGCGGAGATTCTTGTGCCTGCACATGACACATGCCATACGCGCGGCACGGGGGAAGTGCAGAACAGTGGAACGTGCACGGGAACATGCCTCGGCGGGGGAGCACGGCAGCCCCGCCCAGCGGCCCGAAGCGGCCGAGATCGCCCTCGAACTCCTGGTCCATGGAGTCGGCGGCACCACACCCGAGGAAATGCTGGACGATCCACGGACCGTCCGGATCACCGGCGACGGGACAGCCGCCGTCTACCGGCGCATCGACGACGCCGACGCGGAGCGGCGTCCTGACGACTACCGCGGCAAACCGGTCCCCGAGGCCTACGTGTGGTGCAACCTCACGTCCGGCAACGGCGCCCGCGCCCTGTGGCTGTTGCTGCTGCCCTTCATGGTCGTCAACCTCGCCCACTGGATGCGCCCCACCACCCGCGGCCGCAAGAGGACGGTCCGCCTGTACGGCCTCCTCGTCCGCCTGGCCGGACTCAGCCTCACGGTCCTGCTGGTCGCCGCCGCCTGTGAGGTCGCCCTCGATCTGACCGCCTGGCAGTGCGCGGGCACGCGCGCGTGCGCCGAGGAGCACTCCTGGCTGGGGTTCCTCTCACCGGCGGTGTCCGGCGACGGCTGGTGGAGTCAGCCGGGGCGCCGCCTCGCCCTGGCCTGCCTGGTGCCCGCCGCGCTGACCGGCCTCCTGTGGTACCTGTCCCACCGCACCTGGAGCGCGTACGAGTCCCACCAGCCGATGTCCCGCAGGGCGGAGCCCGACGAGGAGACCGACCGCACCGGGCTCGGCCGACCCGGCTTCTGGTACGGGCGCCGCCTGGTCGCCCGGCTGCGCGCCGCGCACACCGCCGCGGGTTTCCTCACGGTCGCCGCGGCGGTCGGCAGCGCCGCGGCCCGTTACGACCGCAGGTCCGGCGGCCCCGCCGTATTCGAGATCCTGGGCCGGCTCCTGGAGGCAACCCTCGTTGTGGGCACGGTCGTTGTGGTGTGGGTGGTGTGCCGCAGGGGCCGCAGCGAGAACCGGCTGGACCAGGAACTGGACCAGACCCTCGTGCGCTGGCTGCCCCTGGGCTCGATCGTTCTGCTCGCCCTGACCCTGGTGTACGCCGGATGGTCACGCCCCGGCTGGCATTCGGCCGGGCGCCTGCCCGGCGACACGACGTTCGGCGGCATCGCCCTCCTCCAGGGGCTGCTGGTCATCGCGCTCGGCGTGGTCGCCCGCATCCTGTACCGCACCCGTCCCGACACGCGCACCGCGATGCGCGGTCTGGCCGGTCCCGCCGTCGCGATGCTGGCCTGCGCGCTGGGCGGCGTGATGTCCGGCGGGGTCTCCCAGCGTGTCGCCGACTGGCTGGACGGCACCCGGCACTCGGTCCCTGGCCCGCCCGTCCTGCTGACCTGGCAGGCCTCCGCGATCCCCCCGCTGATCATCGTGCTGCTGGCCCTCTTCGGCTGGCTGGCCTGGCGTACCTGGCAGCTGCGGAGCCGCGAGAGGGACACCGTGCAGCTCGACTACAAGGGGGAGCCCAAAGACACCGCCCGCACGAGCCGCATCGCCCGCACGCGAGCGATGGCCGCCCTCACCGACCGGGCGCCGCTCATGCTCGGCATCATCTCGTCCGCGACGCTGCTGCTGGGCGCCGGAGCCCTGGCGGGTGCTTTCGCGACCGAGGACCCTCCGGGCGAGGCCGCGCGGGGGGCGTACGCCTTCGTGCAAGGCGCCGCCGAGACCGCCCAGGCGCTCGGCTCCTGGCTGATCGGACTCGGCTTCATACTCTTCGTCACCTGGGGCCGCCGCGCCTACCAGGACCCCTCCGCCCGCCGCACCATCGGCATCCTCTGGGACGTCGGCACCTTCTGGCCGCGCGCCGCCCACCCCTTCGCACCGCCCTGCTACGCCGAGCGCGCCGTGCCCGACCTGACCTGGCGCATGGCCACCTGGACCCGCACGAGCGGCGGACGGCTCGTGCTCTCCGGGCACTCCCAGGGCAGTGTGCTGGCGGCCGCCGCGGCCTGGCAGCTGAAGCCGGCGGTACGCAAGCGGGTCGCACTGCTCACCTACGGCTCCCCGCTGGAGCGCCTGTACGGGCGCTGGTTCCCGGCGCACTTCGGCCCGGCCGCCCTCACCTCCCTGCACCGCGAGGTGGCCTGCTGGCGCAATCTGTACCGCCTGACCGACCCCATCGGCGGCCCCGTACGGCTGCCCGGAGACTGCGGCCCCCAGGTCGACCACGAGCCCCTCAGGGACCCGCTGGCCTACGGACGCACCGAACAGCACCCGCTGCCCGCGCCGATCCTCGGCCATTCCGACTACCAGGCGGACCCGGCCTTCGCCGAGGAGCGGAAACGGTTACTGGCGAGGCTGAGGCCGGACGTCCCGGCCCCGCGCACACAGGACGACGGCAGCCCGCAGCAGGGTGCCTGAGCGGCGCGCCTCAGGGCAGTCAAGGGCATGGCGGCGCGCCTCAGGGTAGCTCCGGCAGGTCCTCCGAATAGAGCAGCGTCAGGTCGTCCGTGCTCGGATCGTCCAGCTGGGCGACCCGCCCCGCGTGCCGCTCGACCATCGCCTCGAAGGTCTGCCGCGCGGTGCGGCCATTGCCGAACGCGGGTCCCTTCGGGATCGCCGTGAAGTACTTCAGCAGCGCCTCGGAGGCGCCGGGGGCCAGCCGGTACTCGTGCTCCTCGGCCTGCTGCTCCACGATCCGCAGCAGCTCCTCGGGGACGTAGTCGCTGAAGGTGATGGTCCGTGAGAAGCGGGAGGCCACACCGGGGTTGACCGAGAGGAACCGCTCCATCTCCACCGTGTAGCCCGCGACGATCACCACCACCGCCTCCCGGTGGTCCTCCATCAGCTTCACCAGCGTGTCGATGGCCTCGCGCCCGAAGTCGCGGCCCGAGTCCTCCGGCGACAGCGCGTACGCCTCGTCGATGAAGAGCACACCGCCGCGCGCCCGGTCGAAGGCCTCCTGGGTCCGGATCGCAGTGGAGCCGATGTGCTCGCCGACCAGATCCACGCGGGACACCTCGACGAGATGCCCCTTCTCCAGCACGCCGAGCGAGGCGAGGATCTCGCCGTACAGCCGTGCGACCGTCGTCTTGCCGGTGCCGGGGGAACCCGTGAAGACCAGATGGCGCCGGGCGGAGGCCGCCTTGAGGCCCGCCTGCTGCCGGCGGCGGCCCACCTCGATCATGTCGGTGAGGGCCCGCACCTCGCGCTTGACGCTCTCCAGGCCCACCAGCGTGTCGAGTTCACCGAGGACGGCCTTCGACGTGCGGGCCGGCTGCTCGGGCTCCGGGGCGGCGACGAGCGGCTCCTGCTCGGTGGTGCGCTGGCCCGGGATCGCGCCCAGCAGGCTCGGGGACGGGCTCGACGTCTGTATGGCGGTCTCGTGCGCCGGGGTCCGCAGTCCGGCACTCTCGTCGCTCGTGCAGTCCTCGACGACCGGCCCGCCGCCCGGCGAGTGGCCGCCGTCGGCGAACTCGTAACCCCCGCGCGCGCACCGCTCCGTGCGGCACTTCTTCAGCGTCGCACGGCAGCCGTCGATGACGTGGAAGCCATAACCCCCGCTGTCCGTCACCCGGCAGTTGAGGAAGCTGCCCCGGCCACCCGCCGACACGTAGAAGCCCGCCTCGGCCGGTGAGGTGACCGTGCAGCGCTCGACGGCGGGATCGGCGCCTTTGGTGACGATCACGCCGGTCTGCGTGCCGTCGACGGTGCAACCGGACAGGGTCCCGCCGCTGCCGTGGTCACGGAACCAGGCGCCCGTCGCGGCGTCCCGGATACGGCAGTCGTCGAGCTGGGCGGTGGCGCCGTCGCTCACCGACACAGCCGTGTTGCGCACCTGCGAGAGGTCGCTGTCGACGACGTCCACGCGCGAACCGCGGTCGAGGACGAACAGGGCGTCCGGTACGTCGTGCACCCGGCACGAGTCGAGCACCGCGGTCGCGCCGTCGCTGACCCACACCGCGGGGTAGTCGCCGGTGCTGTCGAAGATCTCGCACTGGTTGGCGTCCACGCGGGTGCCCGGGTCCCAGACCGACAGTCCGTTGCGCCCGAACTGCCGCACGCTCGTGCGGGTCAGGGTGAGCACCGATCGCGAGCGCAGGTCGACCGCGTTCTCCGGGATGTCGTGGATGCGGCAGTCGGCGAGGGTGAGCACCGCGTCGGTGTCGAGGGTGACGCCGTCCGCGGTCGTACGGTGCACATCGCAGTCGGTGAGATGAGCCGTGGCCCGTCCGGTGATCTGCACCCCGGAACCCTTGACCTCGTACACCTCGCAGCCGACCGCCTCCAGCGAGGAGTTCTCGCCGGTCGCCGACAGCCCCGCGCCGGAGGCGTGGTGCACCCGGCAGCGCTCCAGGCGCGGACGGGCACCTCCGCGCACCGCGACACCCGACTGGCCTGCCGAGACGACCTCGCACTCCTCGAACACCCCACCGCCGCCGTCCAGTACGGCGATGCCGATGCCGGCCGGGTTGTCGACCGTGCAGCGGCGCACGGTCGGGCGCGCGCCGCCGCGCACCTCGATTCCGGCCGCCGACCGCGTGACGATCCGCATGTCGAGGAGCTCCGGAGTGCCCACCTCGACGAGCAGCGCGGGCGCGGCCGAGTCCTGGCCCTCCACATGCAGGTCCTGGACGACAGCGGAGGCGCGCACGGTGAGCGGCACCCCGTCCACCGGCGCGATGCGCACGGAGCCGGGGGAACCCTCGGGGCCGCGCAGTGTCACCGCGCGCTGGACCACCAGGTTCTCCCGGTAGGTGCCGGGAGAGACGGTGAGGACATCGCCGTCACCCGCCGCCTCCAGGGCAGCGGCCAGCGATGCGTACTCACCCGTGCGGCGCCGCCACCGCGAGGTGCCGGTGTGCGTCACCTGGACCGTGCCCTGTGCCATGGCGCTGTTGTGCCCCCACCTCGTCGTACGCGGGTCCTGCGAGGCCGTCATGAAACCCCGTCGAGATCACGGACAGCCTCTCACGACGGTGCCGAACAGTTCGGCCGGTCCACCGTAGCGTGCGCGGGGACACGCGGTTGACCGGAGCGGGCAGGCCGTCAGCTGCCGGTGCCGGTCCTGCCCCAGTCGGGGCCTGCCTTGTCCCATGCCTGGTCCCAACGGACGTATCGGCGAAGGACCATGCGCCAGACGAGCAGCCGCCTGCCGCCCTCGATGAGTCCTGCGGACATCATGGCCGCGCCGAACCCGGCCAGTACGGCGTGTGTGGTCGCGGTGGCGCTGTCCAGCGGGCGGCCGACTATTCGGCCGTGCAGGTCGGTCCAGATCATGAAGTGGTCCCCGTGGTGGGGGGACTTGAGAGCCGCTATGACCGTGCCGTGACGTGCCGTCCCGTCCGGTGCCGTCCAGTCGGCCAGTACGCGGCTGTGCGCGTCGCGGGCGGAGGAGGTCTCGGGGTCGGGCTCCAGGGGGCCGCGGGAGAGCTTCTTGACGACGGTCGCCGTCACCTCGTGGCGGGCCTGCCGCTGGTCCCGTACGGACTGTTGCAGGGCGTCCTGGGCCGAGGCCCCGACGACGGCGCCGATGAGGGGCGCGGCGACAAGGATGAGCAGGATGGCCAGCAGGCCCAGCCAGGCCTCGACCAGATCGGTCGTGCGACGCAGCGGGTTGTGTCGCCAGCGCCAAAGGCCGCTGATAGCTCGCACCGTCCCGCACCCCCTTCCGCGTCCGTGATAACCCGCAGCGGAGCCGTTCACGCGCGAGGCCCGGGAAGAGAGAGCGAAATCACCCTCCCCATGCGCCTGTCATGAACTTCTCACGGAGTCTCAACGATCGTGCCCAGGGCCCGGGTTCCCTCCTCGGGTACCCATTCGCGGAACTCGATCGCGGGAGTTATTCAAGGACGGTGACCGGATCGCCGACGCGCACCGTGCCGGGGGACTCGGGCACCAGGTTCTGCCCGAAGGCGAGATCGCTTCCGAAGCGGCGGTGGCGTGCGAGGGTGCGCAGCGGTTCCTTGCCGCGCTCGGTCGATTCCTGGTCGGTGGTGGTCACGACGCACCGGCCGCACATCTTGGCGACCCGGAAGGTGACCTCGCCGATGGCGATCCGCGACCAGTCGTCCTCGGCCCAGGGGGTTGTGCCTGCCACCACCACGTTCGGCCGGAAGCGGTTCATGGGAAGCGGGCCCTCATGGGCGTGATCGCCCTGCGCTATGAGGGAGTTGAGAGCATTCAGTGAGGCGAGCGTGGTGACGAGCAGCGGGTAGCCGTCGGCGAAGCTGACTGTCTCGCCCGGGCGCGCGAACTCCGGGTCGACCGGCCGGCGGGCGGCGGGATCGTCCATGTGGAGGAGGCGTACATCGGCCCCCAGATACTCGCTGCACCACTCATGCGCGGCGTGGTCGGCGAGGATGGCCTCCACTTTGTCCCCGAAGATGTCCAGCGTCGTCGTGCCGATCGGCTCCGGCACGGGAACGCTCACCGGCTCACGGCCGGGCGCGGACAGCCGTATGCCGCCGCCGGGCAGAAGCTCGGCGGCGGCCAGTGCCAGGCGTGGGTGCTGGCGTTGAGTGACGACCTTGCCCCCGTCGTCGATCAGTACCCAGCGCCGGTCCCCGGCCAGCCCCCAGGGCTCCACGACGGCCTCCGCGGGCGACTGGCCCCGGAACGCCTTGACCGGATGGACATGGATCGAGTGCAGCTCCGCGTTTCCCATGACGTCATGGTGCCAGCAGACACCGACAATCCGTCGGGAATGCCTCAGTAACCCCGATACTGCTGGCCGTTGTACGGATCCTGGTAGGGAGCCGGGGCGGGACGAGGAGCCGCGGGGCGCATCGCCTCGTAGCCCGTGCCGGCCGCCATCGGGCGCTGCTGCTGCTGCGGCTGGGTGCCCGGATAGCCGCGCGGTCCCGCCGCCTGCTGCGGGATGTACGGCGCGGGGGCCTGCTGCAGCGGCGCGGGCTGCTGGGCCTGCGGGTAGCCGTACGAGGGAGCCTGATGAGACGGTCCGGCCGGCAGGGCGGGAAGTGCCGACGGGAGCGCGGGCAGATGGCTGCCCGTGTCGTAGGCGGCGGGAACCCGGATCGGGGCGATCTGAGGGGTGCCCCGCTCGGCGACGAGGGAGTCGTAGATCGGGGTGTCCGGGAAGAAGGACGGCGCGGAGTAGTAACCGCCGCCATAGGTGGAGCGGGGGGAGGTCATGGCACATAAGTTAAGCCCACGATGTGCTGGTTGGGGAGACCGATAAGAGGGTTGTTTTCCGTGTCGGCAGTGACGCGGGATCCCCAATGCGAGCGAACTCGGCAAAAAAGGGCACCGAAGAGCGTTCGGATCGTGTAAAAGCCGAGTTCCTGACGGGTTACCGGCGGTTGGCCGCCGATCTTCCTGTGCGGGTCATGGGAGTTCGCCGTGCGGGGGAATAGGTTTGGCGGGAACGGGGCCGGAGACGCGGCCCGGCGCGGAGACACGTGATGGGGGCGTACATGTCAATGCCAAAAGGATCGAATGTTCCCGTGCCGACGACTGCGTTGCGCGTGGAATTGGGATGGCGTTCAGGATCTGGGGTGCCCGACGCGGATGCCTCCGCGCTGCTGCTGGTGTCCGGGAAGGTCCGTTCGGACAGCGACTTCGTCTTCTACAACCAGCCGGCGCACTCCTCCGGCGCCGTGCGGCACGAGGGCAAGCGCAACGCGGGCGGCCAGGTGACCGACGCGCTGCTCGTCGACCTCGCGCGCGTGGAACCCGCGATCGAGACCGTCGTCCTGGCCGCCTCCGCGGACGGGGGCACCTTCGGGCAGGTGCCCGGACTGTACATCCGGGTGCTCGACGCGCAGCGGGGCACGGAGGTCGCCCGCTTCGACGCCGACGCGACCGTCGAGACCGCCTTCGTGCTGGGCGAGTTCTACCGACGCCAGGGCGCCTGGAAGTTCCGCGCGGTCGGGCAGGGCTACAGCAGTGGCCTGGAAGGGCTCGCCACGGACTACGGGATCACGGTGGACGAGCCACAGCACACGGCGCGGCCCGCCGCGGTGCCGCCGGCGCCCGGCACGCGCGTGGACGGTCCACCGGCGCCGGTGGGGCCGCCTGTGACCATGCCCCCGCCGGTCGCTCCTCCCGTCACCATGCCCCCGCCGGTCGCTCCGCCTGTCACCATGCCGCCGCCCGCGATGGCTCCGCCGCCCGCCCCGCCCACGGCCCCGGTGCGCCTCTCCAAGGTGACGCTCACCAAGGAAGCCCCCTCGGTCTCGCTGGCCAAGCAGGGCGGCACGTCCGGTGCCCTGCGCGTGAACCTCAACTGGCAGGTGCGCAAGCAGTTCTCCGGGTGGGGCAGCAAGCGGGGCCGGGCCGTGGCGATGCACGCGGATCTCGACCTCGACCTCTGCGCCCTGTACGAACTGTCCGACGGCCGCAAGGGCGTCGTACAGGCACTCGGCAACGCCTTCGGGGCGCTGCACCAGCCGCCGTACATCCATCTCGACGGAGACGACCGCACCGGCGCCGTGGCCAGTGGCGAGAACCTGTCCATCAACCTCGACCACAAACAGAGCTTCCGGCGCATCCTCATCTTCGTGACCATCTACGAAGGAGCGCGTTCGTTCGCCGACCTGCACGCCACGGTCACCCTCCAGCCGATGGGCGGCGCCCCGGTCGACTTCTCGCTGGACGAGTGCACGGTGCCTTCGACGGTCTGTGCCCTCGCCCTCATCACCAACAACGGCGGCGATCTGGTCGTTCAGCGCGAGGCCCGGTACCTGGTGCCCGAGCGCGGCGTGAGCCCGCAGCGCACCGTCGACTACGCCTATGGGTGGGGCATGAACTGGACCCCCGGCAGGAAGTGAGCGATCAGCGCTCGTCGAGGGCGGCATCGGGGCGCGCGTAAGTGCGCCCCTTCCAGGCCGCGCCGCGCCCCCTGTAGTGCTGCACCGCGGAATCGACCGTCATGAGGAGGTACAAAAACGCGGTGACCGGCAGCAGCGGAGCGAGCCGGAGGGGCTGGCGGTAGTAGCGCAGCATCGGCAGATACGTCGCCGTCATCAGCAGCCACGCGAGCCCTCCGGCTGTCGCCGCCCACGGACTTCCCGCGGCGAGGCCCGCGAAGACCGCGACCGGTGGCACCAGATAGACCACGGCGAGGCCGGCGACCGTCCCGACGAGCAGCAGCGGATTGTGCCGCAACTGCGCGTACGCGCTGCGCGAGACCATCCGCCACAGATCGTGCAGCCGCGGATACGGACGCACGCTGTCCACCCGCTCGGCGAGCCCCAGCCAGATGTGGCCCCCGCTGCCCTTGACCGCCCTCGCGAGCGCCACGTCGTCGATGACGGCGTGTCTGATCGCCTCCGGAATGCGCGCCCGCTCGGCGGCGTCCTCGCGCAGCAGGACGCAGCCACCCGCCGCGGCGGCCGTCCGTGAGCCCTTCACGGCGATCCGGCGGAAGGGATAGAGCTGCGCGAAGAAGTAGACGAAGGCGGGCACGACGAGTCGCTCCCACACGCTTTCCACGCGCAGCCTGGCCATCTGCGAGACGAGGTCGAAGCCACCGGTGCGCGCCGCCGCCACCAACTCCCGCAGGCTGTCCGGCGCATGGGCGATGTCCGCGTCCGTCAGCAGCAGATATTCGGGTCCACGCGCGCGTGCCAAGCCGATGCCGTGGCGTACGGCCCAGAGCTTGCCCGTCCAGCCCGCGGGCGGTTCGCCGGGCGAGTCGACGGTGAGCGGCAGGCCACCGTGCCGCCCTGCGAGCTCGCGGGCCAGCTCCCCGGTGCCGTCCGAGCTGCCGTCGTCGACGAGGAAGATCTCAGCCCGCCCGGGATAGTCCTGGGCGAGGAGTGACGGCAGGCTCGCGGGCAGCACGGCGGCCTCGTCGCGCGCGGGGACGACGACGCAGACGGACGGCCAGTCGGCGGGGTCACTGCGAGCCGGCAGCCTGATGTCCGTGCGCCAGAAGAAGCCCTGGCAGAGCAGCAGCCACAACCAGGCGGCGAGTGATCCGGCGGCGATCCACACGAAGGCGCTCACGGGCGCAGTCTGCCCCACAGGACCGGCTCGTCGGAGCGCATCGTCTATCGTGGCCGGGTGAAGATCGCGCTCATGGACTCCGGAATCGGCCTGCTTCCCGCCGCGGCCGCGGTACGCCGTCTGCGACCCGACGCGGATCTCGTGCTCTCCTGGGACCCGGACGGGATGCCCTGGGGACCGCGCACCCCGGAGGACATCACCCGGCGCGCCCTGGCGGTCGCCGAGGCCGCTGCCGCGCACGGTCCCGATGTCCTGATCGTCGCCTGCAACACCGCGTCCGTGCACTCCCTGCCCGAGCTGCGTGCACGGTTCGAACCGGACCTGCCGATCATCGGCACGGTCCCGGCGATCAAGCCGGCCGCCGCGGGCGGTGGGCCCGTCGCCATCTGGGCGACACCCGCCACCACCGGAAGCCCCTACCAACGCGGTCTCATCCGGGAGTTCGCCGACGGCGTGGCGGTCGCCGAAGTGCCGTGCCCCGGGCTCGCGGACGCCGTGCACCACGCCGACGAGTCGGCGACCGACGCCGCGATCGCCGCGGCTGCCGCACTCACCCCCGACGATGTGACGACGGTCGTCCTGGGCTGCACCAACTACGAACTGGTCGCCGAGCGCATCCGCGCGGCCGTGCAGCAGCCCGGCCACGCGCCCCTCATCCTGCACGGCACAGCCGGGGCGGTCGCCGCCCAGGCGCTGCGCAGGATCGGCGAGCTCCCGGACCCCGAGGCACCCGCCGCCTCCACCGTCACGGTCATCCTGAGCGGCCGCGAGGGCGTGATGCCCGCGACCGCGCTCACGTACGGGGAAGGCCGCCTCCTGTCGGCGGTCAGCCCCGCGCGCTGACCGACGGTAACCGGCTGCGACCCTGCGTACGACCACGGTCGGCCACCACATGAACGCCCTCCGTAAGGCGAACGTCCACCCGGAGCAGCAACGCTCCGCAACCCGATGCCCGCAGTACGGAACCTGAGTAGTCTCGTAGGCATGAGGGACCACCCCCACGGCGAAAGCACCTCGCACCCGGAGATCTGGACCGGACGCGCGACCAACCGCGTCCAGTGGCTGCCCGCCCTCGCCGGTGCCGCCTGTATGGCGCTCGGCATCGAGCTGGCCGTCGACTCCGTGTGGACGTCGGGCAGTGCCCCGCTCGTCATGTCCGTCGTCGGATGCATCGCGGCCGGACTGCTCATCCTTTTCGGCACGCTCGCGTTCGTACATGTCGCCGTGAAGGTCGACAAGGACTGCGTCGAGGTGCGCTGCGGCCACATCGGTCTGCCGCGCCGCCGCATCCCGCTCTCCAGCGTCGTCGGCGCCGACTTCGCGCCCCAGGTCACGCCCCGCCAGTGGGGCGGCTGGGGCTACCGCTGGCGGCCGGAGATGGGGACCGCCGTCATCGTCCGGCGTGGCGAGGGCGTGGTGCTTCGCCTCGGGGACGGTCATACGTTCACGATCACGGTGGACAACGCGGAGGCGGCGGTACGGATCATCCGGGACCGGCTGCGGCCGACCGCGCCCGGCGCGGTGCACTGACGGCGACCACCGGCGCGCCCATGGCCTGCGCGGTGGCAGCGGCGGAGAGCGCCCCGGGCCGCCCGACTACGGTTCCAGGCGGTTGCCGCGCGGACGTCGGCCCGGGTCTGTGACGTTGTCCGGCCTCTCGTCGGACAGTGGCCGTGCCGTGGCCATCCCCGCGAGCAGGCCCGCACCGGCCGTCACCGTGGTGAAGCTCAGCGCGTTGCCCATCGACGCGATCGCGGCCAGTGCGGTCAGGGCCGCGCCCGCCGTCAGCGCGACGGGCGTCGTACGCGGTGTGTGCCACAACGCGTACAGGAACCAGCAGAACGCCGCCGCGAGCAGCGCCACCCCGAACACGCCCTGCTCGGCCGCCTGCTGCAAGGGCGCGGAGTGGGGCTTGCCGTCGGGCAGCAGTGACTGGGCGACCGTCGGACTGAGTTCTCCGTAGCGTCCGGGGCCGACACCCAGCGCGGGATCCTGGCGGGCCAGGTGGAGCGCGTCGTGCCAGAGCAGGACCCGGTGCTCGGTGAGCCGGCCCTGCAGCGAGGCGGTCAGGCCGCCGGGCAGGACGTCCTCGGCGACCGCCCAGGTCGCTCCGGCCGCCAGCGCCGCGGCGAGCGCGAGGCCCGTGAGTCCCAGGGCGCGGCGGCGCATGCGGTCGGCGGCGAGCGAGCACAGCAGCACCCCGGCACACGTGACGAGCCCCGTGGTCGACCCCAGCACGGCAGCGGTCACCGCGATCGCGGCGGCCAGCAGCCGCAGCGCGAGGCGCAGCACCGGTGGGCGGGCCGCCCAGGCCGCGCAGCACGCGGCTCCGGCAGAGAGGGCCAGCAGGGCGGCCGTGGCGCCGGTGTGTCCGAGCGGCGAGGCGATCTGCGGGCCGGGAGTGGTGTGCGGAGCGGCGATCGCGAGGCCGAGTCCGGCGAGCGCTCCGGCGCAAGGGGCGGCGACCGGCAGGAGCGCCCCGAAGATCCGGCCCGAGGCATAACCGGCGGCCACGGCGAGCACCGCCAGCAGCACGCCCTCGGGACGGCCGTCGTGCGCGGCCGCCGTGATCAAGGACCAGATCGCGCAGGCCGCGAGCACGATCACGCCCGTGGCGTCCGATGCGTTGCGTCTGTCGCCCGCTGCCGCCGAATCGGCCGCGGACGTCGTCCCCGTGAACCCCACCCCGTCGCCCCCCGACTCATGACGGGCCCCGGCCGTCGTGGCCGCATCCGGCCGCACGTCAGAGGCTCGGGCACACCGTAACGGGTGATGTACCAGTTTGTGGACAAGTTGCGCAGGAACGTTGCGGCAGATGCGCGGGGAGCGCCCGGCCGGACAGCGGGTCGGCCGCCGAGGCCGAGGGGACCGTGCTGTCGGCGCCCAGGTCACGCGCCGTACACTCCCCAAGTGACTGCCACCGCAACCACCGTAGACGAGCCGGAACAGCTCGAACCCCAGGCCGCTCCCGCCTCGCGCGCGGCCGGACTGGCGCGGCGTCTCGTTCCGGCCGCCGCCGCGACGCTCTCCGGGGTGCTGCTGTACGTCAGCTTTCCGCCCCGCACGCTGTGGTGGCTGGCCCTGCCGGCCTTCGCGGTCTTCGGCTGGACGCTGCGCGGCCGCAGCTGGAAGGCCGGGCTCGGGCTCGGCTATCTGTTCGGCCTCGGATTCCTGCTGCCGCTGCTCGTGTGGACCGGTGTGGAGGTCGGCTCCGGGCCGTGGCTCGCTCTCGTCGCCGTGGAAGCGGTGTACATCGCGCTCGTCGGCGCGGGTATCACGGTCGTGGCCCGGCTGCCCGGGTGGCCGCTGTGGGCGGCCGCGGTGTGGATCGCGGGCGAGGCGGCACGCGCGCGTGCGCCCTTCGGCGGCTTCCCCTGGGGAAAGATCGCCTTCGGACAGGCGGATGGCGTCTTCCTTCCGCTCGCCGCGGTGGGCGGCACTCCCGTGCTCGGCTTCGCGGTCGTGCTCTGCGGCTTCGGGCTGTACGAGATCGTGCGCCAGGTCGTCGAAGGCCGCCGCACCGGTGTCGTACGGCGAGGTGCTGCCGCGGCGGCACTGCTCAGTGTCGTGGTCCCCGTCGTGGGCGCGCTCGCCGCGCGGACTCTGGTGAGTGACAAGGCCGAGGACGGAACAGCTACCGTCGCGGTCATCCAGGGCAACGTGCCCCGTGCTGGGCTCGAGTTCAACGCTCAGCGGCGCGCCGTTCTCGACTACCACGCGCGGGAGACCGAGCGGCTGGCCGCCGAGGTCAAGGCGGGCAAGGTCGCCCAGCCGGACTTCGTGCTGTGGCCGGAGAACTCCTCCGACATCGACCCGTTCGCCAACCCCGACGCGGCCGCCGTGATAGACGGGGCGGCCAAGGCGATCGGCGCCCCCATCTCGGTGGGCGGTGTCGTCGAGCGGGACGGCAAGCTCTACAACGAGCAGATTCTGTGGGACCCGGACAAGGGCGCCGTCGACACGTACGACAAGCGGCAGGTCCAGCCCTTCGGCGAGTACCTTCCGCTGCGTTCGCTCCTCGGGGCCGTCAACAAGAACTGGACGACCATGGTGCGCCAGGACTTCAGCCGCGGCACCAAGGCGGGCGTGTTCACCATGGACGGCACCAAGGTCGGCCTCGCGACCTGCTACGAGGCCGCCTTCGACTGGGCCGTGCGCAGCACCGTCACCGATGGCGCGCAGATGATCTCGGTGCCCAGCAACAACGCGACCTTCGACCGCAGCGAGATGACCTATCAGCAGCTCGCCATGTCCCGCGTCCGCGCTGTCGAGCACAGCCGCACCGTCACCGTGCCGGTGACGAGCGGCGTCAGCGCCGTGATCATGCCGGACGGCAAGATCACCCAGCGGACCGGGATGTTCGTGGCGGACTCGCTGGTCCAGAAGGTGCCGCTGCGCTCCTCCGAGACGCCGGCGACGCGGCTCGGGATCCTTCCCGAGATGGTCCTGGTGCTGCTCGCGGCGGGCGGACTCGGCTGGGCGGCGACGACAGCGGTCCGCGCACGACGGGGTAGTTCCACGCACGACGGGGCAGTGGCGTCTGGGACAGCGTTGCCGGAACACAGCACGAGCGCCTAGGACGGCGTTGCCGGAGCCCAAGGGCGTAACGTGACCGGGCCGTTAGGGTCGGTGCATGGCTACTCCTGACTTCATCCGCACGATTCGGGCCTCCGCGGGCCACCAACTGCTCTGGCTTCCCGGCGTGAGCGCCGTCGTCTTCGACGACGACGGCCGAGTGCTGCTGGGGCAGCGCTCGGACAACGGTCAGTGGGCGCTGATCTCCGGTATCCCGGATCCCGGCGAGCAGCCCGCGGCCTGCGCCGTGCGTGAGGTGTACGAGGAGACGGCCGTGCGCTGCGAAGTCGAGCGCGTTGTCCTCGTCGGCTCCGGGCAGCCGGTCACCTACGACAACGGCGACATGTGCCAGTTCATGGACATCGTGTTCCGCTGCCGAGCCGTCGGTGGCGAAGCCCACGTCAATGACGACGAGTCGCTCCAGGTCGGTTGGTTCGAGGTGGACGCCCTGCCCGGGCTCAACGAGCACAGCCGCTTCCTGATCAAGCAGGCACTGACTGATGCACCCACGTGGTTCGACCCCATGACCTGAGGGCTAAGTGTGGGTGGTGACCACATCGGTTGGGGCCTGGGCGCTGCCTAGGGTCGAGGCATGACCGCGCCTCGCGCCCTCCCGGGCCCCCACGCCCCCACCTCCGACCTCGGTGGCCGCACCGCTCTCGTCACCGGCGCCGCGGGCGGCATCGGCCGCGCCTGCGCGCTGCGGCTCGCCGCCGCCGGTGCCAAGGTCAGAGCGGTCGACCGGGACGCTGTGGGCCTGGACGCGCTCGCCGAGCAGGCGCAAGGCCTTCCGGGCACCGTCGAGGCGCACGTCCTCGACCTCACCGACCTCGACGCGGCGGAGCAGGCCGCCGCGGGTACCGACATCCTCGTGAACAACGCCGGGCTCCAACTGGTGCGCCCCATCGAGGAGTTCCCGCCCGAGGTCTTCCACACCGTGCTGACTGTGATGCTGGAGGCACCGTTCCGCCTCATCCGTGGCGCGCTGCCGCATATGTACGGGCAGGGCTGGGGTCGCATCGTCAATGTGTCGTCGGTCCATGGGCTGCGCGCCTCGGCGTTCAAGTCGGCGTATGTGGCCGCAAAACACGGTCTTGAGGGGCTCTCGAAAACCGCCGCCCTGGAGGGCGCGCCCCATGGAGTCACCTCGAACTGTGTGAACCCCGCCTATGTGCGCACCCCACTGGTCGAGAAGCAGCTCGCCGACCAGGCGCAGGCGCACGGGATTCCCCAGGAGCGGGTGCTGGCCGAGGTGCTGTTGCAGGACAGCGCGGTGAAGCGGCTCATCGAGCCGGAGGAGGTCGCCGAGGCGGTGGCGTACCTGTGCGGTCCGCAGGCGTCCTTCATCACCGGTACGTCTCTGACCCTGGACGGCGGCTGGACCGCGCACTGAGCGGAGCGAATGATGAGTTGTCCACAGGTCTGGCGGCGCCGGCCCGCCGATGGGTAATCCTGTGACCATGTCCCGCGATCACGTGCAGTCCACCGAGCGCTCCGCCGACAGCGCCGAGGCGCCCTTTCTGGAACTGCTGGCCAGAGGCGCGTCCGCCGACGCGTACGAGCAGCCGGTGCTGCTCGCCCGCGCCGAGGGCCGGCCGCCCGAGCGCGTCGCCGCGCTGGAACAGGCCAAGCTGCTCGCGTTGCGCGTGCGCTCGGAGATAGAGGGGCGGCGCCGCCGCGAGGCCGAGCTCTCCGCGCTCTTCGAGACCGCGCACGACCTGGCGGGCCTGCGCGACCTGGACGCCGTACTGCAGGCGATCGTGCAGCGGGCCCGGTCACTGCTCGGCACCGACGTCGCCTACCTCAGCCTGCACGACGCGGCCAGGGGCGACACCTATATGCGTGTCACCGAGGGTTCGGTCGCCGCGCGCTTCCAGCAGCTGCGGCTCGGCATGGGGGAGGGGCTGGGCGGACTCGTCGCGCAGACCGCCCGCCCCTATGTCACCGACGACTACTTCAAGGACGCGCGCTTCCAGCACACCCAGACCATCGACGCGGGCGTACGGGACGAGGGCCTGATCGCGATCCTCGGCGTTCCTCTCATGATCGGGCCCCAGGTCATCGGCGTACTGTTCGCCGCGGACCGCCGCGCGCGCGTCTTCGAACGGGAACAGATCGCACTCCTCGGCTCGTTCGCGGCCCTGGCCGCGGCGGCCATCGACACGGCGAACTGGCTCACGGAGACCCGCTCGGCCCTCGACCGCCTGGGCCGCGCCAACGAGATCATCAGGGACCGCAGCGGAGTGATCGAGCGCGCGTCCGACGTCCACGACCGGCTCGCCGAGCTCGTGCTGCGCGGCGGCGGGGTCCACGACGTGGCCGCCGCGGTGTCCGAAGTCCTCGACGGCACCGTCGGTTTCACCGAGGCGGACGCCGCGCCCGGCGCCGCTCTGGAGGCGTCCAGAGCCGAGGGCCACGCCGTGCGGCACGGGGACGACTGGGTCGCCGCCGTGGCCGCCGGCGGAGAGCTGCTCGGCGCCCTGATGCTGCGCGGCCACCCGGGCCTCGACCCCGTCGACCAGCGCACCCTGGAACGCGCCGCGATGGTCACTTCACTGCTCCTGCTCGCCAGACGCTCCGCCGCCGAGGCCGAACAGCGCGTCCGCGGGGAGCTGTTGGACGACCTGCTGGACGCCCGCGACCGCGATCCGCGCCTGCTGCGCGAGCGCGCCGCGCGACTGCACGCCGACCTCGACGGCGCCCATGTGGTGCTGGCCGCCCGCCTGGAGGCGCGAGCCGCCGACGCCGATCAGGAGGCCGCCGCCCGCAGACGGCTGTGGTCCGCCGCGTCCCATCTCGCCACCACCCGGCACGGGCTGGCCGCCGCCCGCGACGGCGGCACCGTCCTGTTGCTGCCCCTAGGACCCGGCGACACCGCGACGAAGCTGGCCCGCCGCACGGCCAGACACCTCGGCAGTGCCGTGCACGAGGAGGTCACGGTCGGCGCCTCCGCGCCCGTCGAGCAGCTCGCCGCCCGCCCGGACGCCGTGGCGGAGGCGTACGCGGAGGGGCAGCGGTGTCTGGAAGCCCTGCGTGTGCTCGGCCGCGCCGGGGACGGGGCCGCCGCCGAGGACTTCGGGTTCCTGGGGCTGCTGCTCGCCGGGGACCGGGACATCTCCGGCTTCGTCGACCGCACCATCGGCCAGGTCGTGGCGTACGACGAGCGGCGCGGCACCGATCTGCTGCGCACCCTCGACGCCTACTTCGCGTGCGGCATGAGCCCGGCGCGCACGAAGGACGACCTGCATGTGCATGTGAACACGGTCGCGCAGCGGCTGGAGCGGGTGGGACGGCTGCTCGGGGACGGCTGGCAGAGCCCGGCCCGCGCGCTGGAGATCCAACTCGCCCTGCGGCTGCACCGGTTGTCGTCCGCCGGACAGCACTGACCCCCGCACGCACAGGGCGCGCGGGGGCCGGTCCGGAGCGGGGATCAAGCGGTACGGGCGTCCGCCGTCGGCGTCGCAGTGGGCTCCGTGGCGGCGGTGGAGGCATCCACGTCGGCCAGGTCACGGTGCCGTGTCTCCTTCGCGGCTCCCACCGCGATCAGGGTCAGGACGACCGCCGCGATCACGTACAGCGAGATCGGTGTGGAGCTGCCGTAGCCGGACAGCAGAGCGGTCGCGATGAGCGGGGCGGGCGCGCCCGCCGCGACGGAGGCGAACTGGGCACCGATGGAGGCACCGGAGTAGCGCATCCGCGTCGCGAACATCTCGGAGAAGAAGGCGGCCTGGGGCGCGTACATCGCGCCGTGCAGCACCAGGCCCACGGTGACGGCGAGCACCAGGTTCCCGAAGCTGCCGGTGTCGATCAGGGAGAAGAACGGGAACATCCACAGGCCGACCCCGGCGGCGCCCAGCAGATAGACGGGCCGGCGGCCCACCCGGTCCGAGAGCGCGCCCCAGGCCGGAATGACGGCGAAGTGCACGGCGGACGCGATGAGCACCGCGTTGAGCGCGGTCTGCTTGGAGACACCGGCCGACGTGGTGGCGTACACGAGGATGAAGGCGGTGATCACGTAGTAGCTGATGTTCTCCGCCATGCGGGCGCCCATCGCGACCAGTACGTCACGCCAGTGGTGGCGCAGCACCGACACCAGTGGCAGCTTCTCCGGTTCCGAGGCCTGCGCGTTCCGCGTCGCCTCGCGGGCCTCGGCCTGCGCCAACGCCTCTTTGAACACGGGCGATTCATCGACAGACAGACGTATCCACAAACCGACGATCACCAGGACGCCGGAGAGCAGGAACGGCACGCGCCAGCCCCAGGAGCCGAAGGCCGCGTCCGACAGCGTGGCCGTCAGCAGCGAGAGCACACCGGTCGCCAGGAGCTGCCCTGCGGGTGCCCCGGTCTGCGGCCACGAGGCCCAGAACCCGCGCCGCCTGGCGTCCCCGTGCTCGGAGACCAGCAGCACGGCGCCGCCCCACTCGCCGCCCAGCGCGAAGCCCTGCACCAGACGCAGCGTGGTCAGCAGCACCGGGGCGGCCACCCCGACGGTCGCGTGGGTGGGCAGCAGGCCGATCGCGAACGTCGCGCCGCCCATCAGCAGCAGGCTCAGCACCAGCAGCTTCTTGCGGCCGAGCCGGTCGCCGTAGTGCCCGAACACGAGCGCGCCGAGCGGCCGGGCCGCGAATCCCACCGCGTACGTCAGGAAGGACAGCAGGGTGCCGACGAGCGGGTCGGAATCCGGGAAGAACAGCTTGTTGAACACAAGAGCGGCGGCCGAGCCGTAGAGGAAGAAGTCGTACCACTCGATGGTGGTGCCGATGAGGCTCGCGGCGACGATCCGCTTGAGGCTGGCGGGTGGTGGGGGAGCGGTTGCTGCGGAGACCATGTGCGCCACTTCCTCGTGGTCGGTGGGGACGGGTACGTGTCGGCACACGGTAGGAAGACGCAGGTCAGGCGCACATGTGGTGGGACAACATAGTTCCGGGGCGGGATGTGCGTGTGGCCGCTATGCCAGGAGTTCGAAGCCTGGGTGAGAGGCTCGTTCGGCGACGGAACAGGCGGTGTCTGTGATGCACCATTCGGGGCGATTCGATGATGCCGTGCTGACTCCCGTGCTGGTTGGGCGCCGACCAAAAGCCCACGTCATCACCCGTCTTCGCCTCTCCCGTGCTGACTTGGCGCTGACTATGCTGCGTTGAACTCCGTCATGTGGGACTGACCGGTCGGGGAAAACGCCAGCAACGTCGGTGCGGCGGCGGATCTCCTGTTCAGCCGTTCTTGCGGGTTGTTGGACCAGGTCTTGGGTCTGCCGTCAGATCTCGTGCGGGAAAGCGGTGAACGCGTATGCGGGCACCCACCAGAACCAGGAGCAAACCCCCGGATCAGGTGGCCTCCGTGCGCGTCGCCGCGTGGATCGACAGCCTAGGCTTCCACCCGGCACCGGCACCAACCCCAGGAGCGCACACCGTGTTTGACCCCGCACCCGAGCACCCGTACCCCGACGGCCACCGACCGGACGAGGCGCCCGCACCGCACGCACTGCTCGAGCCCGTGCTCGGCCTCTTGGGCTCCTGGTACGGCCGGGGCCAGGGCGGGTACCCGACGCTCACCGGGGACTTCGCGTACGCGCAGGAGGTGACCTTCAGTCACGACGGCCGCCCGTTCCTGCGCTATGAGGCCCGGGCCTGGCTGCTCGACGCCGATGACGCACCGCTGCGTCCGTCGGCCCGGGAGAGCGGCTGGTGGCGGCTTCAGTCCGACGGCCGGGTGGAGGCACTGATCACCCAGCCCACCGGCATCGCGGAGATCATGGTCGGCCGCGCGACCGACGGCACGGTCGACCTCTCCACCCACGAGGTGGCCCTCGCTCCCACCGCCAAGAAGGTCAACGCCACCCGTCGCCGCTACGCGCTGATCGACGACGACACGCTCACGTTCGACCACGACCTCGAGGCGGTCGGTCAGCCAATGCAGCACCATCTTTCGGTACGGCTGCGCCGCAGGGGCTAGGACGCGCCGCTCGGGAAGGGGGTGTGAGGGCCGCCGGGGCAGGCAGACCGCACCGCGTGGTCGGCCAGGCGCAAGCTGTTCGTCAAATGTGCGGTTGCGTCGGTCCACTCGTCGGCCTGGTGCGACAGGCCGCTGTCGACACGGATCCGCAGACCGTCGGCGACTCGGCGTACCTCTTCAGGCGTGTCGTAGCTGGTGGAGCACCCGAGCCGATGGTGTCGCTTACGCGCGGGGCGGGCTACTCCGAAAGCTGTGTGCGACGGCCGGTGCGGCGTCTCTCTCGGGCCGGTCACATGATCAGGGCGCTGCCCCAGCGGCTGGGGCAGGGCAGTCGGTACCCCCTGCCGGACCGGGACTGACCAGCAGGGCCGCGTTTCTCATACTGCGAGCCACGCATTCTCGCGAACGAGCCGTGCATTCTCATACTGCGATGAGCTCGGCCCACCGGGTGATCCCGCCGGGGTGGACACGTATGCCATGCCGAGTCGCCAGTGCGTGGACGATCTCCTCGCCCCGGCCGTGCTCGTCCGGGTCGAATCCCGCGGGCGACTGTCCGGCCGGAAACGCAGGCCCCGCGTCGGTGACTTCGACGCGCAGGGTGCTGAGCCCGTCGCCCCGGACCCATGACAGCCGCAGCTTCGCCGGGGGCACGGCGTGGACGATCGCGTTGGTGAGCAGTTCCGACACCACCAGGAGCGCGTCCTCGAAGATTTCCGGGGAAACGTTCCAGTCGGCGAGGACTGCCCTCACACCTCGGCGTACGGCCGAGACGGCCCCGGGCGCGTGCGGCAGCGGACACACATGTTCGACTGCCTCCCGAAGCATCGTATTGAGCTGTACCGCCATCTGCTCTCCTCCGGTGACCGCTGTCGGCCGGATGCCGGGCTCAGCGCGCTTGCCGGGCCTCAGAGCACGCTAGGAAGCGGAGCGAGGCCGGTCAATGAACGTGGGTCGGCATTACCGAACGCGAACGCCCATCCGGTGGTGAACCGGCGGACCTGCACACAAAGCGGACCCTCCATGGCGGTACTAGGCTCGCTTTATGGCCGGCCCAGTCCAGTCGATCGAACGGGCGGCGGCGATCTTGCGTCTGCTCGCCGGTGGGCCCCGCCGACTCGGGCTCGGCGAGGTGGCGGCCTCGCTCGGCCTGGCGAAGGGCACCGCCCACGGCATCCTGCGCACCCTCCAGCATGTGGATTTCGTGGAGCAGGACGCGGCGACCGGAAAATACCAGCTCGGGGCGGCCCTGCTGCACCTCGGCACCAGCTATCTCGACGTCAATGAGCTGCGGTCGCGCTCCATCAACTGGGCCGACGCCCTGGCCGCCCGTAGTGGGGAGGCGGTCCGCCTGGGCACCCCCTTGGAGGGCAAGGTCCTCATCATCCACCACGTGTTTCGGCCGGACGACACGCTCCAGACCCTGGACGTGGGTTCGCTGCTGCCTCTCCACGCCTCCTCGCTCGGCAAGGTTCTGCTGGCCTTCGGGACCGCGCCCCTGGAGCCGGCCCTGGAAGCCGGGCTGGAGGCATACACCCGGCACACCCTGGTCGTCCCGGAGCAACTCACCCGGGCGCTCGCCGAGATCCGGGAACTCGGATGGGCCGCCGAGGTCCAGGAAATGAGCATGGGCGAAGCCGGCGTCGCCTCGCCGATCCGAGGGCACGGCGGCCTCGTGGTGGGCGCCATCAGCCTGTCCGGCCCGGTCGAGAGGATCTGCGACAGCCAAGGCCGTCCCCGACCGAGCCTGCTCACCCTGCTCCGCGAGGCCGCACGGGCGATCTCCAGAGACCTGGGAGCAGCTCGCTGGTAAATCCCCGCCTCCTCGACACATCGGAAGGCAGATCTGATCATGGTTGAACGGTATGTGATGTCCATCGATCAGGGCACCAACTCCACCCGATGCATTCTGTTCGACCACCATGGGCGGCTGGTGTCGGTCGCCCAGCGGGAGCATCAGCAGCACTTCCCCCGGCCCGGCTGGGTCGAGCACGACGCCGTCGAGATCTGGCGCAATCTGCGGCGCATCGTGCCCGAGGCTCTCTCCGATGCCGGTGTCGGCGCGGGAGAGATCGCCGCCATCGGTATTGCCAACCAGCGAGAGACGACGGTCCTCTGGGACCGGCGGACGGGTACTCCGCTCGGCAGGGCGATCGTCTGGCAGGACACCCGTACAGCACCGCTCGTCGAGGACCTGAGACATCAACCCGGAGATGAATTCTTCCTCGAGCGCTGCAGCCTGCCCCCCTCGACCTACTTCTCGGCGCCGCGGATCCGCTGGCTGTTCGACCATGTGAATGGACTCGATCAGCGCGCCAAGGCCGGCGAGGTGCTGTTCGGCACGATGGAGAGTTGGCTGATCTGGAACCTCACCGGGGGCACGGACGGCGGCCTGCACATCACCGACGCCACCAACGCCAGCCGCACCATGCTGATGAACATCCGTACGCTCACCTGGGACGAGGAGCTTCTGGCGTTCTTCGGGGTTCCCCGCCAGATGCTGCCCGAGATCCGGTCTTCGGTCGAGGGCTACGGTGATGCCCGCTCGGTCCTCCCGGGCGTCCGTATCACGGCCGCGCTCGGTGACCAGCAGGCCGCCCTGTTCGGCCAGACCTGTTTCTCCCCGGGCGAGGCGAAGTGCACGTACGGAACGGGCAGCTTCCTGCTACTCAACACCGGTACCGATGTCGTGCGCTCCCGGCACGGACTCCTCACGACCGTTGCCTACAAGATCGGGAACCAGCCCCCGGTCTACGCCCTTGAAGGTTCGATAGCCGTCACCGGCTCGCTGGTCCAGTGGTTCCGTGACCGTCTGGGACTGATCAGCAGCGCGCCGGAGATCGAGACGCTGGCGCGGACGGTCGAGGACAACGGCGGTTGCTACATCGTCCCCGCGTTCTCGGGTCTGTTCGCACCCCGCTGGCGCAGCGACGCACGCGGTGTCATCGTCGGCCTCACTTCGTACATCACCAAGGGACACCTGGCCCGAGCCGTCCTTGAGGCCACCGGCTGGCAGACGCGAGAGGTCGTCGACGCCATGAACGCCGACTTCTCGGTCGCCCTGAAGCAGCTCAAGGTGGACGGCGGCATGACAGCGGACAACCTGCTCATGCAGTTCGTGGCCGACGTGCTCGACGTGCCCGTGGTGCGGCCCATGGTCGTCGAGACGGTTTCCCTCGGCGCCGCCTACGCCGCAGGTCTCGCCGTCGGCTACTGGCCGGACCTGGAAGTCCTGCGCCGTAACTGGCACCGGGCCGGCCAATGGCTGCCGGACATGGACCCCGAGCGGCGGGAATCGGAATACGACAACTGGCAGCGAGCCGTCGAGCGGTCGCTGGGGTGGATCAAACCGCCGAGGTCCACCTGATTCCCGGCCGAACCCTCGATCTCGCATAGGGCCCGGCTGTGAGTAACGATTGCCGGATCCGCCGCCACTACGACAGGATCTCCGGACCGGCTCACTAGGTCTTACGATCCTGGAACTGATGGCGCTGGTTGCCATTGTGGTCGCCGGTCTGCAGGTCCAGCGCCCGGCCCCACCGTGTCGGTGGCGCGGGTGCGGCTGCCCAGGAATCGGCGGCCACCTCGTCGGCGTGGAACACGTCCGCGCCGTAAAGATCCCGCAGCCAGTTGGTCTGGTAGATGGTGTCGAGGTAGCGCTCGCCGAGGTCCGGGCCGATGGCCACCGAGGTGAGTTCGCGCGCGTCATGACGGGCCAACCAGTCCGTCGCGCCGCTGACCACCGTGCCGGTGGAGCCGCCGAACAGGAATCCGCGCCTGGCCAGACGATGGCAGGTACGGATGGTGTCCGCCTCCTCGACACATATCACCTCATCCACATAGGACTCGTCGAGCAGCGGCGGGCGCATGCTCATCCCGAGGCCGGGAATCATCCGGCGGCCTGGCGAACCGCCGAAGGACACCGAGCCGACGCTGTCCACTGCGATGATCCGCACCGACCGGTGCCACTCCTTGAAGTAGCGCGCGCAGCCCATCAGGGTCCCGGTGGTGCCGGCCCCGACGAACAGCACGTCCAGCTGCGGGAACTGGCGGGCGATCTCCGGCCCTGTCGTGCGGTAGTGCGCCTTCCAGTTGCTCGGATTGGTGTACTGACTGAGCCACACGTACCGGTCATCGGAGGCGCACAGCGCGCGGACGTACTTGATCCGCGCGCCGAGAAAGCCGCCATTGGCCTCCTGTCCGGAGACCATGTGCACCTGGCTGCCCAACGCCTCCATCATCATCCTGGTCGACAGGTTGCCGCGGGAGTCCGTCACACACAGGAACCGGTAGCCCTTGCTCGCCGCGATCATGCTCAACGCCACGCCGAGGTTCCCGGACGAGGACTCGACCAGGATCGATTCCGGCGTCAGGACTCCCGAACGCTCGGCGGCCTCAACCATCTCGGTCGCGGCCTTCAACTTGATCGAGCCGGCGAAGTTGAAGCCCTCGCACTTCAGGAAGAGCGAGTGCCCGAAGATCGGCCGAAGGTCGACATAGAGCTCGTCTTCGTTGAAGGCGTAGGGAACGGAAATGACGGGCACAACGGTCTCCTCTGTCTGGAGCAGAGCACTTCGGAAGGTCCATCCGGCCGTGGTCGGGCTTCTCGCTTGTGCGGGCGGGAGCCTGTCCAACCGAGCCGGACGGGGGCCCTGCGTCAGCGGCCGCCGTCTCGTGCGTCCTGACCTGCGGCTGCTTGATCGGTGATCTCTCCTGGGATGAGACCTGGACTAGCCTCCTGGGCTGTAGGCCAGGCTCATCCGTACCGGCTCAGTTCGTGGAAGAAGTCGTCGACGACGTGCAACTCGCCGCAGCGGACCACTTCGTCGTAGACGTACTTGCCGACCGCGAGGTCGAGCACCCCGAGGCCGAAGGGCGAGAACACCACCGGCCGGTCCGCCGGCACCGTCACCCGTCCGGCCATCACGTCGTCCAACGTGCCGTGCAGGAAGTTCCGGTTGCCCGTGAGCTGCTCGGCCAGATGCGGCGAGGTGTTCGCCTTCAGACAGTGCTCGATGTCATCGACGATGTTGGTCGAGGCGAGCAGGATCTCCGGCGCGAGGTCGCGCAGCGACACGTGCAGCACCAGCGGGTTGTGTGCGAACCAGGACAGGTCGCTGACGTGCGGCTCACCGGCGACGGTGGCGAAGACCACCAGATCGCTGTTTCGGATCAGCTGCTCGGCGCTGTCGTGCACGGTGATCCGGCCGGTGGTGCCCGACTGCTCCAGGTAACACCGGAAGCCTGCCGCGCTGTCGGCGGACAGGTCGTGCACGCCGATGTCGTCGAAGGACCAGCCGGTGCCGGTCAGGAAGGTGTGGATGTAGCGGGCGATCAGGCCCACCCCGAAGAACCCGATACGCGTCGGTCGCGGCCGGTCGCGGCTGAGCCAGTCGGCCGCCGATGCCGCCGACGCGGCCGTCCTGGTGGCGCTGATGATCGAGCTTTCCAGACAGGCGAACGGGTAGCCGGTGTCATGGTCGTTGAGGATCAGCACGGCCGAGGCCCTCGGGATACCGGCCGTTACGTTCTTCGGGAAGCTGGAGATCCACTTCAGGCCGTCCACCCGTATGTCTCCGCCGATCGAAGCGGGCAGGGCGATGATCCGGGAGGACGGGCGGTCGGGGAAACGCAGGAAGTACGACGGTGGGTTGACCGAATCACCGGCGCCGTGCACCCGGTAGGTGGCCTCGACCAGCTCCACGATCTGTTTCTCGCGTCCGTGCAGCGCGCCCTGGACCTGGGCGCCTGAGATCACCGCGAACGGTGGCACGGTGATCTGCGCGGCCATCGCGGACTCCGTTGCGTTGGAACCGATGGTGGTCATCCTGTGGTCACCTCGACGGTCGGCGAGCAGTCGGCCAGACGCACGGGGTCGGCCAGGGCGACGAGCACTTCGCGCGGTCCCTCGAAGGGCTCCCTGCTGTGCGCGGTGCGGATGTTGTCGACGAGCATCAGGTCACCGGCCTGCCACGGCTCGCGTGCGGTGTTGGCCTCGTAGACGCTGTTGAGCAGCTGTACGACGTCCTCGCCGATCGGGTCGCCGTTGCCGAAGCGGGTGTTGAACGGCAGCCCGTCGGCGCCGTAGACGTCCAGCAGGTACTCGCGCACCTCGGGGGCCATCGTCCACTCGTTGAGGAACGCGATCTGGTTGAACCAGCAGCGTCGGCCGGTGACCGGGTGACGCACCACGGCGCTGCGGCGCTGTCTGGTGCGCAGTCCACCGTCGGGCTGCCACTCGAACGTGATCGCGTTGGCGCGGCAGTAGCTTTCGACGGCGTCACGGTCCTCGGTGCCGAACGCCTCGGCGATGGACGCCCCGATCTCGTCGTTGTAGCTGCGGGTGAGCAGCCAGCCCTCCCGCTCGAACCGCTCGGTCAACTCGGCGGGCAGCGCGTCGAGTACGGTCGTCGAGTCGGCCACCGCGGTCGCCCCGCCGTCGGTGGGTGCGCCGAGACAGGTGAACATCATCAGGCCGGGGAACTCGAGCGTGTAGCTCAGTTCGTGGTGCATGCACATCGGCTGGTTCGGCGGCCACTTCGACGAGGAGTACACGCCGTCGGAGTAGGTCTGCCGGGGCGTGAAGGCCTCCTTCTCGGTCATCAGACCGGTGGCCAGCCTCGAGAAGACGGCGCCGGCCTCGGCCGCGTCGCGCAGCCCGAGGCCGCGGACCAGGACGCAGCCGTGCTCGGCGACGACAGCGCGCAGCGCGTCCCGGTGCTCGGCTGCCCAGCCCAGCGCGTTGCCGGTGGCCTCGACCCGCAGGAGCGGAGGTCTGCCGGGTTTCCGTTCCACGTCGACCAGCGACGTCGTGGATGTGGAAGGCATCTCGTTTTCCTTTCCGTTGCCACTCAGGAGGAGGCGATCAATTCGGCGGCGCGCAGCACGGCCTGTGCCGCCTCGGCCGGACGGGTGCGCAGGAAGTAGTGGCCGCCGTCGGCGAGTTCATGCAGGTCGACCTGCTCGGCCAGGAGCTGCCAGTCGCCGTACCGGCGCCGGTACTCCGCCGTGCTCGGGTCGTCGGCGGCGACGACCACGGTGACCGGCGCGGACAGCTTCGGCGTCGGCGGGCTGTCCAGGGCGTCCGCGAAATAGCGCAGTGCGGACACGCAGTCGTGCCGGTAGGCGGCACCGACGTGCTCGGCGTGCCGCGCATCCAGCTCACCGAGCTCGGTGTACCCGCCGTCCGCGCTCAGCTTCGCGGCGATCTCGGCGTTGCTTCGCCCGGTCAGTTCCGTGATGGTGGCGCGCCGGTCGGCGGCGTTACCGAGCAACTGCGCGCCAAGGAACACCCGCTGGACGTCCACCCCGCGCTCCTGCAGCTTTCTGGCCGTCTCCAGGGCCAACGCGGTGCCCGAGGAGTGGCCCCACAGCAGGACCCTGGTCAGGCCACGCCGGATGATCTCGACGACGACCTGCTCGACCACCTGTGTCATCGGCGCGAACGGCTCGCTCTCGGCGGCCACGTCGTGACCTGGCAGCTCGACGGCGTAGACCGCGGGCGCGCCGCCCGGCAGTGCCCTGGCCATCGGCTGGAAGTTCACCGCGTTGCCGCCGGCGTACGGGAAGCACACCAGGGCAGCGGCCTGCGCACCGTCCGCTTCCGACAGTGACTGAAGCAGCCCGGAGCGCCGCTCGGACGTGCCGTCGACCAGCCCGGAGCGCGGCTCGGACCTGCTGTCGACCAGCCCGGCCAGATCGGCTAGGACCGGGTGACGGGTGACGTCCTTGAGGGACACCGCACGGTCCAGGGAAATGGCCAGTTTCACCGCCGACAGCGATGTGCCGCCCCGGTCGAAGAAGTGGTCCCGCCGTCCGATCTGGTGCTGCGGGATGCCGAGCACCTTCGCCCATGCGGCAGCCAGCTGCTGTTCGGTCGGCGTGTTCGGCGGGTGGTAGTCGTCCTGGACGACGTCGAGTTCTCCGGCGAGCGCCTGCAGAGTCTTCCTGTCGATCTTGCTGTTGGCCGTCAGCGGCAGACTCTCGCGCCAGTGGAAGGCCGACGGGACCATGTAGTCGGGCAGCGACTCGGCGAGCCGGTCCAGCAGGATGTCGACTTCCAGTGGCCGCGGGCCGGAGTAGAACGCCACCAGGTGCTTGCTCTGGTCGGCCCGCTCGGCGACCACCACGGCACCGTCGCGCACACCGGGCACCCGCAACAGGGTGTTCTCGATCTCACCGATCTCGATCCGGAAGCCACGGATCTTCACCTGGGTGTCCCGGCGGCCGAGGAACTCCAGCTTGCCCCCGGGCTGCCAGCGGCCGTAGTCGCCGCCCCGGTAGAGCCGGGCGCCCGCACGGTGCGGATCGGCCAGGTAGGCCTGCCGGGTGCGCTCGGGGTCGTTGACGTATCCACGGCCGACGCAGACGCCGGAGAAGACGATCAGTCCGGGGGCGCCGAGCGGCACCGGGGTCAGGTGCTCGTCGACGACGTAGACGTGCACGTTGTTGACGGCGGGGCCCAACAGGACCCGGTCTCCGTCGGGCACGCGGTCCATGACCTCGTGGTTGGTGTCGTCCGAGGTCTCGGTCAGTCCGTAGGCGTTGACCAGCTTGATCCCGGGCTGGGCGGCGAACCAGCGCTGCGTGAGCTCCTTCTTCAGCGCTTCGCCGGTGACCGACACGCATCGCAGGTCCGGCAGCTCGCGGGGGTGCTGCTTCAGACAGGACACGACGACGTCCAGGTAGGAGGGTACGACCTGGAGGACGGCGACCCGGCCGTCAACGATCTTGTCGATGAACTGCTGGACGTCGAGGATCACCTCCTGTTCCACCAGCAGGGTCCGCCCTCCGACCAGGAGCGCGGACACCAGTTGCCACAGAGAGATGTCGAAGCACTGGGGTGCGGTCTGGGCGACCACCTGTCCCTCGCCGATCTTCAGGTCGTCGATCTTGGCGTAGAGGTGGTTGAGCATGCCCTGGTGCTCGCACATCGCGCCCTTGGGCTCCCCGGTGGAGCCCGAGGTGAAGTAGATGTAGGCGAGCTGGTCCGGAGCGACATCGGTGCCCAGATCACCGTCGGCGTGATCCTCCTGGTAGGCCGCGTCGATGAAGACCGTCCGGATCCCGGGCAGCGAGTCGAGGGCGTGGTCGAGGGTGGTGGTGCTGCCGTGTTCGGTCAGCACGAGGGAGCACTCGGCACGAGAGAGCGTGGTGGCGATGCGACCGGCCGGGAAATGCGGCTCGATGGGCAGGTACACGCCCCCGGCCTTGAAGACCGCCAGCACCGCGGCCAGCCAGTCCAGGTTGCGTTCGGTCACCACCGCGACCACTCCCTCGCGGCGCAGCCCCCGCGCCAACAGCGCGCGTGCCAGCCGATTGGCCCGGGAGTTGAGCTCGCGGTAGGTCCACTGCCGCTCGCCGTGTACGGCCGCGACGGTGTCCGGGTGTGCCCTCACCCGCTGTTCGAACAGCTCGTGCAACCGGCGGTTCGGCAGGTCCCGGCGCGGTCCGGCGAGCCCTTCGAGCTGGAAGTGGAGTTCTTCGGCGGAGAGCAGGCTCTGCCGCCCGTGCTCGCCATCCGGATCTGCGGCGATCAGCGCGAGCGCGGTGATGTGATAGCCGGCGATCCGGCCGGCGCAGTCCGCGTCGAGTACGTCTGTCCGGTACCGCAGCCGAAGTACGAGCCGGCCGCCATACTGCGAGAACCCCACCGACAGCACGGTGTCCTCGGCCAGGTCGCCGCCGACGCCACTCGGATCGAACACGGTCTCGAACGACGGTTCGGTCAGGCCCATCTCGCGCCTGAGATCATCGACCGGAAAGTCTTTGTGCGACAGCAATTCCGACTCGACTTGATGGGTGTTCAGCAGCAGCGTCCGCCACGAATCGGGTTCGGTCGTCAGCCGGCAGGGCAACGGCCGGCCGCCCTCGGCGGAGACGTAGCCGGACACGACCTCGCGCTCACCGGACAGCGCGGTGAGCACCTTGGCGTGCGCGGCCAGCAGCACCGAGTTGAACGGCACCGCCAGGTCCTCCGCCAGCCGGCGCAACGGTCCTACGACGTCTTCCGGGATCGTCGTCTCGTGGTCGACGATGCCCGACACCGGATTGAGCGTCCACCGCGGTAGCGCGGTGAATCCACCGGCGACGAGCTCACCGCGCCAGAACTCCTGGTCGGCTTCCACTTGCACTCCCATCGAATCTTCCCTGCTCCACTCACGGCCGCCACGGCGCTGTGGGGTGCCCATCAGGGCGGCGCCGTAGTCGTCGTCGATTTCTCGGCTCGGTGGCCCGACCGGGGGGCATCTCGCATTTCCGCGGCGGGGTTTCCGCCCCATCGGGTGTGCTCCGGGACCTCCTCGCCCTTCATGAGAAAGGAGTCGGGGGCGAGCACCGCGCCGTCGCCCATCGTCACGCCGTAGTGGACGTGCGCGCCGACACCGAGGGTGCAGCCGACGCCGATCGTGCTGCGGTCGGACTTGAAGGTGCCGTCCTCCTGCGAGTGGCACTGGATCTTGCTTCCCGCATTGAGCGTGCAGTCGCTCCCGATAGTGGTGAGCATCCGCTCCGTCAGATGGCAGCCGTCGTCGAAGACCCTGCTGCCGAGCCGAACACCCAGCATTCGCCAGATCACGTTCTTGAAAGGGGTGCCGTTGAAGACGTTGAGGTACGTCTCGGGGACCTTCCAGAGGCGCTCGTGCCACCAGAAGTACGGGTCGTAGATGGAGCACAACTGCGGTTTCAGCGCGCGGAATGCCACGACACCGCGCTCCACCAGTACGAAGTAGACGGGGGTGAAAGCGAGGCTGAAAACCAGGAACACGGCGATCAGTACATGCCCGTAGGAATCGTACAGATCGACGTCCGCGAGGCCGACCACCGTGAGTACGAAGAAGTAAAGCCACCGCACGAGCAGGAGGAGGACCATCGAGCGGATGTTGTAGCGGTTCTTTGCGGCGAGGCTGCGGCGAAACTCGTCGCCGTTCCGGAGATGGTCGAACCGGGAGTCGCGCTCGACGGACCGGGGAATCTCGAAGCACGGCGAGCCGAGCAGACCCACTCCCTCGCGTACCTCGCCGTCGAGCGGAATCATCACCTTCGTCGCGAGGAGGCAGTTCTCGCCGGTCCTGGCACCCGAGGGATAGGCGATGTTGTTCCCGATGAAGTTGCGTGGCCCGATCGAGGCCTGGGAAACCCGGAAGGACGTACTGGAGAAGTCGGCGTTGACGATGGAGAGCCCGTCGGCGACCATCGTTCCGCTGCCGACAGAAACCAGATACGGGGTCTCGTGCTGCACTTCCGTGCCGAAGTTCGACCCGGTCTGCTCGACCCGGGACAAGTTGTATCCGAGGCCCCGCAAATAGGGGACGATGTAGGAGCTGTCACCGAACAGCCATTTGAAGAACTTGATGTTGGTGATGCGCGCGATCGCCCGCTGCGTCGAGTAATGAAAGCCGTACAGCGGATAGACCTTGTCCGGCTTGACGACCAGGTTCAGCAGGCGCGGAACGGTGAACAGTACGGCCATGCCCACGACGACGAAACCGAAGAACAGCACGAAGGACAGGATCAGCGCGTCGACGTAGAGAGTCGGCGAGCTGAACCCCACCGAGCCCGGGCCCAGTCGGTTGTGCAGCGCCGGAACCAAGTGCACCAGCATGTACGCGCCCCCGACGGTCAGTGGCACGTACAGGAAGAACAGCTGAAGCACGGTGACGAGGCCGAAGCCGGCTCGGCGCAGCGTGCCGCACTTTGCCGGCCCGATCCGAAGGTAGTCATGGTCCGTGAGCTGGGCCGGGGATCCGTGCCAGTGCTGGCCGTCCGGGACCGCCTGGCCGCTGTACAGCGTGGACGTGTGGCCGAGTTGCGCCCCGTCGCCCATCGATGTGTCGATGTCGAGCACGGTCTTCTCACCGATGAACACGTCCCGGCCAAGGGTGACCCGGCCGGTCTGGATACGGCCGGCGTGCGCCCGGTAGCAGAGGAAGAACGAGTCTTTGCGGATCACCGTGCCGGCGCCGACCGTCAGCAGGTCGGGGCAGACGGGAATGGTGCGGGAGAGGATCGTGACCCCCTTGCCGATCCGTGCGCCCAGGGCTCGCAGGTACAGCACGTACAGGGGATTGCCCACGAAGAAGATCATCGGGTTGGCGTGGATCAGCACCTTGACGGTCCAGAAGCGCAGATACGTCAGACTCCAGACCGGGAACTCACGCGATGTACACCGGCCGATGAGGAGCCATTTGGCCACGATCGGGAAGGTGCACAGAGCGACGAATCCGGCGCCGCCGAAGACGATCGATCGCAGGTAGATGTGGATCACGTCCGAGCCGGCGGAGATCCAGGCATAGCCTCGGTCGGCAGCAAATCCGGCGAGGAAGGAATATCCCAGGAAAAGCAGGAACTGCAGCGCTCCGCAGAGGACGTACTGCGGCGTGCCGGCCGGTGTCACCACTTCGGTCGACGCAGGGACCGACGATTCGACAGGGGCGTCCGCGGCGTCCGCGAGCCCGGTCGCCAGGCTGCGGATCGTCGGGTGCCGGTAGATGTCCCTCATCGACGCCGATGGGAGGTCCGCCCGCTTCCTGACCCGTGCACAGAATTGAGCCATCACCAACGAGTTGGCGCCGAGGTCATCGAAGAAATGGCTGTCGACCGACACCCGCTCGACGGATATGACGTCGGCCAGCACCTCAGCGAGGTCTTTCTCGATGCCGGTCTTCGGGTCGGTGACGCTGCGCTCGTCGATCGCAGATTCATCCGGCCCGGGTGTCAGCACTTCGACGGACTTCTCCTCCATGCGAGCTCCTTGAGGAACTTTAGAGCGCCTTCGACCACTGCGGTTGGCGCCCTGTACTCGCGCTTTTCGATGTCCGGAGCGAGTAATCCGTAAGTCATGAGGTCGAGGTCTCTTGGCCGCTTCCAAAACCGTTGCTCAGTCTCCATTGCCCACTGTCGGGCTGCCACTCGAACTCGAACTCGCGTTGGCGTGGCAGCGGCGCTCGACGGCGCCAGGGAGTCCTCGCTGCCGGACGCCTGGCGTGGGAGCCCGGAGTGCTCGCTGCCCGATTCAACTTCCCTACGACCCCGCCCAAATGGACGGAGATGAGCTGCGCACGGGTCACGCCCTACTGCATACGAGTGGCGTGTGCCTGCTCCGGGAGGGAGCTGCGCTGGAGGCGCGCAACAGCCATCAGCCTTGGTGCCTTTGATTCGACCAAGTGAGGTACGCCCGTCCGGAGGTGAAGACCTCGCGACCTTGGACATGCCTCGATGGGAAGTAGGTGCCGGCGGGGGCGAGGAAGTGGCGCCTGGGGCCGTGGCGGCAGAGGAGCGGTCCGGGGGGTATCTGGAAGCTTCCGGCGGACCGGACCGCCGTGCTCGCAGCCGCGATCGTGGTCACGTTCTGTGACGGTGTCCGGTGGGGACGGGTGCGTCTCGGCACACCGTAGGAACGCGCAGGTCAGGCGCACGTGTGGTGGGACACCGTAGTTCGGGGCCGGAGTGTGCGTGCTTCCCCCATGAATGCGAGCGCGAAATCCCCTCAGCTGGCACCGCTTGAATGATCGACATGGCACCGGGTTAGCATATGAGCGCCGCCTAGCTCGAAAGATAGATCTGTGACTGTCAATGACGACCCGTTCACCAACTGGAAGAACCGCGAGGAGATCGCGGAGTCGATGATCCCGATCATCGGGAAGCTGCACCGGGAGCGGGACATCACGGTCCTGCTGCACAGCCGCTCCTTGGTGAACAGGTCGGTGGTCAGCATTCTCAAGACCCACCGATTTGCCCGGCAGATCGCCGGTGAGGAACTCTCGGTCACCGAGACGCTGCCGTTCCTGGAGGCTCTCACCGCGCTCGACCTCGGCCCTTCCCAGATCGACATCGGCATGCTCGCCGCGACGTACAGGACCGATGACCGCGGTCTCTCGGTCGAGGAGTTCACCGCCGAGGCCGTGGCCGGGGCCACGGGTGCCAACAAGATCGAACGCCGTGAGTCGCGCGACGTCGTCCTCTACGGGTTCGGCCGCATCGGCCGTCTCCTCGCCCGCCTGCTCATCGAGAAGGCCGGCTCCGGCAACGGCCTGCGGCTGCGCGCCATCGTCGTCCGCAAGGGCGCCGGCCAGGACATCGTCAAGCGCGCCTCGCTGCTGCGCCGCGACTCCATCCACGGCCAGTTCCACGGCACGATCACCGTCGACGAGGCGAACAGCAAGATCATCGCCAACGGCAACGAGATCAAGGTGATCTACTCCGACGATCCGACGTCGGTGGACTACACGGCGTATGGCATCAAGGACGCCATCCTCATCGACAACACCGGCAGGTGGCGCGACCGCGAGGGCCTGTCGCAGCACCTTCAGCCCGGTATCGCCAAGGTCGTCCTGACCGCGCCGGGCAAGGGCGACGTCCCCAACGTCGTCCACGGCGTCAACCACGACATGATCAAGCCGGACGAGCAGATCCTGTCCTGCGCGTCCTGCACCACCAACGCGATCGTCCCGCCGCTGAAGGCGATGGCGGACGAGTACGGCGTCCTGCGCGGCCACGTGGAGACCGTCCACTCGTTCACCAACGACCAGAACCTGCTGGACAATTACCACGCGTCCGACCGCCGCGGCCGCTCGGCGCCGCTGAACATGGTCATCACCGAGACCGGTGCCGCCTCCGCCGTCGCCAAGGCGCTGCCCGACCTCAACGCCAGGATCACCGGCAGTTCGATCCGCGTCCCGGTGCCGGACGTCTCGATCGCGATTCTCAGCCTGCGGCTCGCGCGCGAGACCAACCGCGAGGAGGTCCTCGAATACCTCCGCAACGTGTCGCTGACCTCGCCGCTCAAGCGCCAGATCGACTTCACCACCGCCCCCGACGCGGTCTCGAGCGACTTCATCGGCTCGCGCCACGCCTCGATCGTCGACGCCGGCGCCACCAAGGTCGAGGGCGACGACGCGATTCTCTACCTGTGGTACGACAACGAGTTCGGCTATTCCTGCCAGGTCATCCGGGTGGTCCAGCACGTATCCGGGGTGGAGTATCCGACCTACCCGGTTCCGGTGGCCTGATCTGGTCAAGAAGGCGAGGCGAGCCGGGCGGTACGGGGTACTCCAGGCCTCCGGATGAGCGAGTCGCCGAAGGCGTCTGAGTCTGGGGAAATACCAGGTCAGGCGCCTGTCCAGGGCTCCTGGAAGTACCCGGGCCGCTTCGCCGACGTGACGGCGGGTGGGCGGATGGGGCGGGCTCGCCGCGGCCGGCGGCGTGGCGCGCCCTGGGGTCAGCTCACGTCGGTGGGGGACTGGCCGGCGGACCGCTCCGTGTGGCCGGGCTGCTGCGGGAGGAGGAGATCGGCCACGTCCTTGGTTTCGGGCTGCGGCCCGTCCTCCTCCGGTACGAACGCGATCTCGCCGTCCAGCACCTTTTGACCCGGTCCGTGTCCAACGCGCCTTCCCAGCGGGAGACGACGAAGACAGCGACGCAGTTGCCGAGGAGGTTGGTGGCGACGCGCATCGAGTCCATGATGCGGTCGACGCCGAGGAGAAGAGCGACGGCTCCGACGGGAATGACCCCGAGCGCGGATGCGGTCGCCGACAGGGCGAGGAAGGCCGAACCGGGCACGCCCGCCATGCCCTTGCTGGTCGGCATGAGCACCAGCACGACGGTGATCTGCTGGCCGAGGGTGAGGTCCACGCCGACGGCCTGGGCGATGAACAGGGTGCCGATGGAGAGGTAGATGGAGGCGCCGTCGAGGTTGAAGGAGTACCCGGTGGGCAGGACCAGCCCCACGTCGTCGTCGCGGCAGCCCGCCTGGCGCAGCTTCTGCATCATGCGCGGCATGACGGTCTCGCTGGACGCGGTACCGAGGGCCAGCAGCATCTCCTCGCGGGTGTAGCGGACGAACTTCCAGTCAGGCGGAGTCGGCCCGGTCGCCGGTGATCGATCGGACCAGCCGCCTGAACCCCTCGATCTGGCGCGCCATGTCCGTCTGGTGGTCCTCTCCGAAGACGACGCGCTCATAGACCATGCCGTCGCCGAGGGCCATCAGCACCTGCGCCGGCGGATCGTCCGGCGCGAAGCCCTGCGCTTCGAGGAAGCGTCGCGTGAAGTGCCGGAACGCGTCGTAGGGGGCGCGCGCCAGGGGCAGGAGTTCTGGCCGCCCCTGAGCCCCGATCATCACCTTGACCTCGAAGGCCACCCCACCTCGGTCCCCGCCGTCCCGGAGGTCCTGCGCACGCTGACCGCCCGCGGCTACCAGTTCGTGACGGTCAGCCATCTGCGCGCCACGCTCTGACGGCCGTCACCGGCGGCGGGTCGGCTGCCGGCCCTCGCGAGGTACGGCCGCGACCAGCTCACGGGTGTACGGGTCCTCCGGCGCGCTCAACACCTGGTCCGTGGCGCCGCGTTCGACGACCCGGCCCCGGTGCATCACGATCAGCTCGTCGGCCACCTGCTGGGCGACGGCCAGGTCGTGGGTGACGAAGTGGTAGCTGATGCCGAGCTCCGCGCGCAGGTCGGTGAGGAGGTTGAGCACCTGCGCCTGGAGGGAGACGTCGGGCGCGGAGACGGCCTCGCCGAGGACGAGGATCCGGGGACGCGGCACCAGGGCGCGGGCGATGGCCACCCGCTGGCGCTGACCGCCCGACAGCGCGCTCGGCGCCGAGCGCGCCGTCCGGGTGTCCAGGCCCACGCGGTCCAGGAGTTCGGCGGCGCGGTCGCGGCGCTGGTCGCGGTCGGGTTCGTGGAGGCGCAGGAGTTCGTGTGCCGGGCACCGGTTGCGCCTGCACCTCCACAGCAGCGACTTCCCGGAGTTTGTCCTCCACCCCGGCACCGACGAGAACCCCTGACTCGCCATCCGCGGCGAACGGACGATCCAGCGGATCCGGCTGGGCGGTACCGAGGGCGCGCGGCTCACGCTGACCGCCGCACCGACGGAACGTCAGGAAGGCTCGACTCCGGCGTAGACGGCGCCGGTGGCCGGCGGTGCGGCGCACGCCGGCTCGCTGTACGTGCGCCGCACCGCACGATGCCCGGCCGGTCGTCGGTCGGGCACGGCGTGGGGGTGCTCAGGTGCGGTACGCGTAGTACGCCGAGTTCGGGTAGGACGCGATGATGCTCGAGACCGACCTGCGGTAGGTGTCGGTGTCGTGGTAGGTCAGGTACGGGACGCCGCTCGCGCTCCGATATGTGGTGAGCATGGAGTGGTCCTTGGACCCGTCCTTGTCGAAGTCCATCTGCATGACGTCACCGATGTCCATCTGGTACACGTTCGCCAGGCTGGTGGTCCGCTTGGCGGTCTGGGTGAACCATGACCACTCGTTCACGCCCACCCATGAGTCGGACTGGCCGGACGTGCCGTACCACCAGGTGCCGTAGTCCTCGGCCGAGCTGGTGACGGGCTTCCAGCCGCCCGCCTTCAGGGACTGGCTCAGGTAGTTGGTGCAGTCCCCGCCGGCCGAGTTGTAGCGCCGGTAGGCGGAGTTGTAGTTCTTCCAGTACTTCTCCGCGTAGGCCGCCATCGCCGGGTAGTTGTAGGCCGAGCCGGTGCCGAGCTTCTTGGGCTTGGCCGGTGCCGGCCAAGTGGTGGCTGCCCGGGGGGCGTCGACGGCGGCCATGGTGGTCTTCGTCGTCGTGGCGGGCTGGTTGATCTCCCGGGGGCCCTGGTCCGTGGACCGCATGCCGGACAGCTGCCACGTGCCGTCCGAGCCGGTGGTGAAGGTGAGTTCATGGTGCGCCGTGAAGCCCGTCGTGGCGGGTTCGTCACCACGGATCTTCTTGTACGTCAGGGTCGTCGTCTCGGTGACCTCGACCGTGGCCCGCCGGTCCTTGACGCGGGTCCTGGTCACGGCGACCCGGGTGTCGGCGGCGCTGTAGGCCTCGCCCAGCGCCGCGAGACGTGATCGCCTGCTGTGCAGGGCGGAGACGGTGGAGTTCTCCGTCCGCGACAGCGCGGAGGAGAGCCGCACGCCTCCGGCGAAGTGGGCCTTCGTGCGGGCGACTTGCGCGCCGTCGAGCAGCGCGTTCGTACGGTCGCTGAGGACGGCGTCGGCGATGCGTCCGAAGGTGTCGATCGTCGCCCGGTCCACCTTCGGGGTGTCGGCCGCCGAGTCACCGGCCGCGTGTGCGGCGGATATGGGCAGCAGCACGGTCGACAGGGCGACCGCCGCCAGGGTTGAGCATCTACGGCTCAACGTCGTTGATCTCACAGGGATTCTCCTTGACCCCGGGTTGGGGATCCCGGGGGAGGGAATCTTCGCATGATCTCCGTACAGATGAAGATTTCATGAAGGCGTGGCATGTGCGTGTGCCCTGGCGAACAGCATCGGTACGGGACCCCGGTCCAGGGCTACTTGACGACGGTCGACCAGTCCGGTGACTGTGCCGGGTCGAGGCTGCGCAGGCGTTCCAGGGTCTCGGGTGTCTGTGCGTCCATCCAGTTGGCCAGTTCACGGAAGGACACGCAGCGGACCTCCTTCTTCGTGCACACGTTCTTGATGACGTCGTCGATGGCCTTCATATAGATGCCGCCGTTCCAGTCCTCGAAGTGGTTGCCGATGAACAGCGGTGCCCGGCTGCCGTAGTACACCCGGTTGAAGCCCGCGAGATAGGACTGGACCGTCTCCGTCTGCCATTGCGGGTATTTGGCCGGGTCGCCCTCGGTCTCGCCGTCGGACTGGTTGTAGAGGAAGTTGAAGTCCATGGACAGGCCCTGGTACTTGCCACCCTCGTAGGGCAGCATCTGGAGCGGGAAGTCCCAGATGCCGTTCTTCTTGGTGGGCCATATCTGGAAGTCGCCCGCCGAGCTGGCGTCGTAGCGCCAGTCGAAGCTCTTGATGGCCTTGAGCAGGTTCTTCTGGCCCTCCAGGCACGGCGCCCGGCCGCCGATGATCTCCCGCTTCGCGTCGAAGGGGAGCGACGCCAGATCGGTGTACCCGGTGTTGGTCTTCCACTTCTCCAGGAAGGAGTAGAACTGCTTGATCTCGCTCTTCCACTGCGCGACGCTCCAGTCGCCGCCGCCCTTGTCGCCGCAGAAGTGGCCGTTGAAGTGGGAACCGATCTCGTTCCCCTCCTCCCAGGCCTTGGCGAGCTGTTCCAGTGTGGTGCGGATGTGCTCGTCCGTGGGGTAGCTGATCGCCGCCGCTCCCGCGTCGTGCATCGGAGGCTGGTAGAGCGTCTTCTTGTCCTTCGGGAGCAGGTAGATGCCCGTGAGGAAGAACGTCATATGGGCGTTGTACTCCTTGGCCAACTCCCGGTAGTGCGAGAAGAGATGGTCGTCACCCTCCAGGGCGCCGTCCCAGGAGAAGACGACGAACTGCGGCGGCTTCTGTCCGGGCTTGAGCGGCTCGGCCTTGAGCTCGCCGGTCTGCGGCCCGGTGTACGAGGTGGAGCCGTCCCCGATCACCTTCGTCTTGCCGTCCCACTGGGGCTCCTTGTTCCCCTTGGCCGAACTGTCCTTGCTGCCGGAGGACTTGCCGGCCGCTGATCCGGTGGATGCCGCATCGTCCCCGTACCCCAGCGCCAGCAGGGGTACGGCGATGCACACGATGACGACAGCGATCGCGGCGATCAGGATCCTGGGCCGGGCGGCGAGGCGGCGGCCCAGGACTTGCACGCGGCTGTGGCTGCGGCTGCGACGACGGCGGTGGGAGTTGGAGTTCATCGGTGGCGCATTCTGCGAGGAGGGAGAGCGGACCGGGCTCTGTTGCCGTCGCCGCTCGCGTCAGCTGAGCGGGCTCATGGCGCTCGACCAGATGTCGTAGGGAACGGTGGTGGCGGGTGAACCGGCCAGGCCCTTCAAGGGCAGCGGTTCGAGGCTCTTGGACAGGTCCATGCGGTAGACGACGATCGCCGTCGACACCGCCTGGTGCGTGCCGACGTACCAGGCGGCCGTGTCCTTCTCGGTCGTGCCGCTCTTCCCCGCCACCTGCGCCGAGGCCGGCGCCGCGGTGGGGTGCTGGGTGCGGAAGGACTCCGTGAGCGCCTCGGTGACCTGGCGGGCGACCTCGGTGCGGACCGCGCGGTCCGACTGCGGCTTCTTCAGGGCGACGCCGCTTCCGTTGCGGGTGATGCGGCGTACCGAGTACGGCTCCGTGTGTGTCCCGTCGGCGGCGAACGTGGCGTAGGAACTGGCCATCCTGATCGCGCTGGGCGTCGAACTGCCCAGCGTCAGGGCGGGTACCTGCGGGCCCATGCTGGACGACAGCATGCCGGCCGCCTGCGCGGTGAGGCGTACCTTGTCCAGGCCGGTGTCCATACCGAGCTGCATGAACGGCGCGTTGACGGACGAGGCGAGTGCCGTGTGCAGGGAGATCTGCCCCCACGATGTGCCGCCGTCGTTGTGGGCGGCGACCTTCTTGCCACTCCGGTCCCAATAGGGCCCCTCGGGCGTGGTGACGGGGACGTCGTTGTCACCGTTGTAGAGGGAGTCCGGGCCGACCGGGGTCGTGGTCGTGGTCCGGTCCTTGTGGATGCCGTATTCCAGGCCGGCGGCGTAGACGAACGGCAGGAACGCCGAACCGGCGGGCACGGTCGTCGCGTTGGACTCGTTGTAGCCCTGCTTGCGGTGGTCGGGACCGCCGTAGACGGCGAGGATCCGGCCGTCGTCGGCGATCGAGGCGGCGCCGTAGTGCGCGGTCTTCGCCTTCGCGGCGTCGCGCTCCTTGGCCTCCTTGCGGGCGCGGGTGACGGCCTGGGTGAGGGACTCCTCCCGCTTCCGGTCGAAGGTGGTGTAGATCTGGTAGCCGCCCAGGTCGAACTGCTTGTCCGAGATGTGCGCGGACTTCTTGGCGTACTGGGTCGCCAACTCGACCAGATAGTCGCTCTGGTGACCGGTGTCGTAGACCTTGGCCTGCTTGAGGGGCTCGGGGAAGTCCGTGTACTTCGCCCGCTCCTTCGCCGACAGCTTGCCGATCTTCACCATGCGGTCGAGGATCCACGACCACCGCTCCACCGCCCGCTGGTGGTTGTGCGCGCTCAGGGACGGGTCGTAGAGGCCGGCTCCCTTGAGCAGCGAGGCGAGGAAAGCGGCCTCGCTGACGTTGAGTTCGCTGACCTCCTTGCCGTAGTACGCCTGCGCGGCCCGCTGGATGCCGTAGGTGCCCCGGCCGAACCAGCTGGTGTTGAGGTAGCCCTCCAGGATCTGGTCCTTGCTCATGTGCTGGTCGAGCTTGATGGCGATCATGGCTTCGGTGAGCTTGCGGCTCACCGACTGGTTCTGGGTCAGATAGACGTTCTTGACGTACTGCTGGGTGATGGTGGAGCCGCCCTGCGTGTCCCCCTCGCCCACGGTGCGCCACAGCGCGCGGGTGATGCCGCTGACGGAGATGCCGGGGTCGGTGTAGAAGCTCTCGTTCTCCGCGGCCAGCACCGCCCAGCGCACGTCCTCGGGGATGTCCTTGAGGGGCATCTCCTGCCGCTGCACCCAGCCGGTGCGGGCCATGGGCGTCCCGTCCGCCCAGAAGTAGACGTTGTCCTGCTGGGTGGCGTACGTGTTGAGGTTGTCCGGGATGTCCGTGGTGGCGTAGACGATGCCCAGCAGGCAACCGGTCAGGCCGAACAGCGTCAGACAGGCCCCCAGCCACTGACGCCAGGACGGAATCCAGCGCCGCCAGCCGCTGCGGCCCGGCCGCGGGTAGCGCGGACGGAGCCGGCGGGCGACGGGCGCGACGCCTTTGAGGACCGGGGCGAGGCGCGCGGCGACGGTCGCCACGACGCGACGGGTGGCGGTCGCCGGCGCGGGTTTGCGCCGGGGGCCGCGGCGAGGCGCCGTGGCCGCGCCGAGGACACGGAGCATGAGGGTGGACTCCGGGTCGACCCGTGTCGGTACGGGTGCGCCCGCTTCGTCCTGGACCTCGGTTTCACTGTCGGCCTGGGGATCTGAGCCGGCCGTCCCCTCCCCGCCGGTACCGCTCGTGCCGCGGCGGAACCCCGCTTGCTTCGGGGCGGCACGGCGGCGGCCCGAGCCGCCGCCTCCCTCCGGCCTAGCCATGGACGGTTTCCGGGCGCGGACCCCCTCCGGGGCGCACCTCACCTATTCGCTGCCATGGCCTGGACATGCCTGCGTCTCCCTCCGCACTCAGTCTTGCTCGCGCGGGTAGACGCAGCTGCCGCGAATGCGGCTGCGAGCCCCCCTCCCCGACCCTTGGGTACATCGCGGCTCACACAAATTATCAGTGGTTACTGTGATCTCTTCGATCGGATCCCGGACAGAAATTGGATAGTTGTGCTCCAGTTCTGTCTGATGTGCATTGTTTGTGGACTGAGGGTGCCTGGGCATGGCGTTGCGGACCGAACGAACTGATGCGATGAGGACGAGAGGACCGTCGCGTCGGGCTTGGGTGTGCCCCTTTACCGGGGGGCCCGGCACCAGCGATCGCGCCCTCAGTTGTTCCAGCTCTCGTCGTACGGGTCGCGTGGCGTCGGGACCGGCTTGGCCAGACCGACGTCGATGAAGGGGATGACGCCGTCATTGACGGGGTCCTTGGCCCGCTTGCTGGTGTACGTCCCGGTGACCTCGAGCCAGCTGTCGGGTTGCAGCACCGGGGGAATCCGTCCGGTCAGACCGATCTTCACGGGTTGGGCGTCGGCCGCACAGCAGTTGAGGGCCATACGAACGAGGTAGGGCGTACCGCTGCGGTCGAGGGCGACGAAGCCGGTGATCTTGACCTGTCGGCCGTCGAGCGAGCGACCGTGGTCGTAGGCCGCGCGGCCGGCGTAGTCGACCAGGCTCAGCGGGAGCGGATCGCCGGCAGGGAGGGCGGGGTAGCCGAAGGGCTTCTGCAGGGCCGTACCGGTGCGCATGGCGCTGTAGGAGCCCAGCGCGGGTGGGGCGACCAGGATGAGGGCGAGCAGGGGCAGGACGAGGAGCCAGGAGACGCGCGGTTCGCGGTGGGCGTGACCGTGTCCGTCGTCGTGACTGTCGTCGTGAGTGTTGTCGTGCCCATCGTCGTGGTCGTCCTCGGTCCCGCGTTCCGCGGTCCGGCCGTCTGTAGTCCGGTCGTCCGCGGTCCGGTCCTCCTGGACCCGGTCTTCGCGGCCCGGGGCTTCCTCGGCCTGTTTCCCCCCGCCCGCGCGCGGCCGCCGCAGTTCGTACCAGACGGTGGCGACCGCGGTGACGATCAGGACGACGCCCGCGCCGAGCAGCAGCGGGCGCAACCCGGCCTTGACGTACCGCAGGTAGAGGTCGGTGGCGCCGGCGTGCAGCACCGCCGCGCCGACCAGGAACAGCACCGCCGCTTGCGCCAGCCGGTTCACAGCAGCACCGCCCCGACGAGGACCGACATGAGAATCGCCAGGGCGAAGGTGGCGGGAGCGAACCGCAGGGCGAACCCGCGCCCGAACGTGCCGACCTGCATGGCGAACAGCTTCAGGTCGATCATCGGCCCGACGACGAGGAAGGCCAGCCGGGCGGTCAGGGAGAACTGGGACAGGGACGCGACCACGAACGCGTCGGCCTCGGAGCAGATCGACAACAGCACCGCGAGAATCGCCAGCGCGAGGATCGACACCACGGGATTGCTCGCCGCGGCGTGCAGCCAGCTCGCCGGCACCACGGCCTTGAGCGTCGCCGCGGCCATCGCGCCGACGACCAGGAAGCCGCCCGCGTGCATCACGTCATGCCGTACGGATCCCCAGAACGCCGCCCCCTTGCCGAGGCCGTCGTGCGACGGGCGGGCCGGTGAGCGCATCCAGTCGGCGCGACCGAGGCGTTGCCACAGCCAGCCCATCGCGCACGCCACGAGCAGACTCGCCACGAAGCGGGCGAGGACCATCTCCGGGTTGCGGGGGAACGCCACGGCGGTGGCGGTCAGCACGATCGGGTTGATCGCCGGGGCGGAGAGCAGAAACGCCAGCGCCGCCGCGGGAGTGACCCCCCGGCGCACCAGCGCCCCGGCCACCGGCACGGAGGCGCACTCGCAGCCCGGCAGCACCGCCCCGGCCATCCCGGCGACCGGCACCGCCAGAGCGGGCCGGCTCGGCAGCGCGCGGGCGAAGAACGACGGCGGCACGAACACCGCGATCACCGCCGACAGCAGCACGCCGAGAACGAGGAAGGGCAGGGCCTGAACCACCACCGCGACGAACACGGTCATCCAGCTCTGCATCACCGGCGTGGACAGCGCCCGCCGGACCGGCCCCTGCAGCGCGACCACCAGGAGCAGCAGCATGGTCAGGACGAGGGGGGAGTTGAACTGCCAACCCCGCCACCCCTGCCGATCGTCCGCGGCGCGGTGCTCAACCGGGGGCGGGGATGCCTTGGTGATGGTCACGGGTGAGGTACCTCCGGTAGGGAAGGGCTCGGTGGCTTGGTGCCCCTCGACCTTCAGTACGCCGGTTCGGGCACAGCTTCTCACCGCGAGTCCCAACCTCGGCGGGCCGGCTTCCCGTTCGCTCGCCTCCCTTGACGCCCCGATGCGCCCGACCTAGCCTCCACTGAACACGTCTAGACAGGTGGGTCGACGATGACGGATTCCCTCGACAACAGATCCGCATCCGCGGGCCGGCAGCTCCAGGTGGAGACGCACGGGCTCGACGTGATCGGCGACGCCGAGCGCAAGGGCACCCCACGGACCCTGTTCTGGCCCTGGTTCGGGGCCAACGTCTCGATTCTCGGGCTGAGTTACGGGGCCTTCGCGCTCGGCTTCGGCATCTCCTTCTGGCAGGCGCTCGCCGCCGGAGTGATCGGCATCGTGTTCTCCTTCCTCCTCTGCGGCTTCATCGCGGTGGCGGGCAAGCGCGGCTCGGCGCCGACCATGGTGCTCAGCAGGGCCGCGTACGGCGTACGGGGAAACCGGCTGCCCTCGGTGATCTCCTGGATGCTGACCGTCGGCTGGGAGACCGTGCTCACGGCGCTCGCCACCATGGCCACCGCGACCGTCTTCGGGCGGCTCGGCTGGGGCGGCGGCACCGAGACCAAGGTGGTCGCCCTGATCCTGGTCGGCGCGCTGACCGTGATCGGCGGGGTGATGGGCTTCGATCTGATCATGCGCCTGCAGACCGTCATCACCGTCGTCACCGGCGTGCTCACGGTCGTTTACATCGCGCTGGTGGCCGACCACATCCACTGGCACACCGTCAGCGCCGTACCGGCGGGCTCCGCACAGGAGTTCATCGGCGCGCTCGTCTTCATGATGACCGGCTTCGGACTCGGCTGGGTCAACGCCGCCGCCGACTACTCGCGCTACCTGCCGCGCGTTTCCTCCGGCCGGGGCGTGATCGGCTGGACTGCCTTCGGCGCCTCGGTGGCACCGCTGCTCCTGCTGGTGTTCGGGCTGCTCCTCGCGGGCTCCTCCGGCGACCTCAGCCAGGCCATCGCCATAGACCCGATCGGCGCGCTGACCACGATCCTGCCCACCTGGTTCCTGGTCCCCTTCGCCGTGGTCGCCGTGCTGGGTCTGGTCGGCGGCGCGGTCCTGGACATCTACTCGTCCGGTCTGGCGCTGCTGTCCGCCGGTCTGCGGGTGCCGCGCTATCTGGCGGCGCTCGTCGACGGTGTCCTGATGATCGCGGGCTCTGTCTACATCGTCTTCTTCACCGACAACTTCCTCGGCCAGTTCATCGGCTTCCTCACCACGCTGGGCGTTCCCGTCGCCGCCTGGTGCGGGGTGATGCTGGCGGACCTCTTGATGCGCCGCCGCGACTACGACGAACGGGATCTGTTCCGTACGAGCGGCAGGTACGGCGACGTTCCGCTCCAGCCGCTGCTGCTCACCCTCGTCGCCACCGGGCTCGGCTGGGGCCTGGTCACCAACTCGGCCGCGAGCTGGCTGGAGTGGCAGGGCTATCTGCTCGACCCGTTCGGACTCGGCGGCAAGACGGGCGCCTGGGCCTACGCCAACCTGGGCGTCCTGGTCGCGCTCGCCCTCGGCTTCCTCGGCACGCTGGCGCTCGACCGGGGCCGGGTGGCCGCCCAGGAGCGCCAGGACCCGAGTCCGGCGGCGAGCGCGGAGGTGCTCAGCGCATGAGTACGGAGCACTCGCTCACCGAGCGTACGGAGCACCCGCTCACCGACAGCACGGAGTACCCGCTCAACGACCGCCGGAACGCCGAGGCGCCTCGCGGCCTGCTCACCGTCATCGACATGCAGCGCGTGTTCGCCGAGCCCGACAGCCCCTGGGCGACCCCCCGCTTCGACGAAGCCGCCGACGGTGTACGCCGATTGCTGCCGGCCTTCGGTGACCGCGTCACCTTCACCCGCTTCCTCGCGCCCGAAAAGCCCAGCGGCGCCTGGCGCATGTACTACGACCAGTGGCCCTTCGCGCTCCAGCCGCCGCAGGCCCGCCTGTGGGAGCTGACGGACGAATTCGCCCGGCAGGCACGGCACTTGGTGGACGCCACCACCTTCGGCAAGTGGACCCCCGCGCTGGCCGAGCGCGTCGGCGCGGACGGCCGGCTGGTGCTGGCCGGAGTCAGCACGGACTGCTGCGTGCTGTCGACGGCCCTCGCCGCCGCCGACGCCGGAGCCGAGGTGCTGGTGGTGGCCGATGCCTGCGCCGGAGTGGACGACGACTCGCATGCCAAGGCCCTCCAAGTGATGGACCTGTACCGGCCGTTGATCCGCGTCGTCACCGTGGACGAGGTGCTCACCGGGGGCCGGTCATGAACGGTGTCCGGCTCAAGCACCAGCAGATCACCGAGGTGCTCGCCAAGGAGATCCGCAGCGGACACCGGTCGGCGGGGGAGCAGTTGCCGGGCGAGCACGCCCTCGCACAGCGCTTCGGCGTCAGCCGCACCACCGTGCGGGCCGCGCTCGCCGAGCTGAACGAGGCGGGCCTGATCGCCACCCGCACCGGCAAGGGTTCGTACGTCCTCTACGACGGCCGTCCGCTGGACGACCGGCTGGGCTGGGCACACGCCCTGGCCGTCCAGGGCATCGACACGCGTGTGCGGACGCTCGCCGTCCAGGAGGTCCACGACGCCGACCTGGCCCGTCAACTCACCCTGGAATCACCCACGTTCGTACGGGTGGACCGGACTCGGGAACTCATCGCGGACGGCTCCGTGATCTCGTACGAACGCAGCTGTCTACCGCCCCTTCCGGGTGTCAGGGAGCTGCCGCGGCGCGGCCTCGACGACCTCTCGCTCACCGAGGTGATGCGGCGGGCCGGACTGCGCCCCGACCATGGTGAGCAGCGCCTGGCCGGACGGCGGATCGACGCGCGGGAGGCGGAGGTGCTGCGCCGCGCACCGGGCGACTGGTTCCTCGACACGCGGCGGACGAGCCGCGCGGCCGACGGCTCCTTCGTCGAACATGTCGTGAGCCTGCTGGACCCCGACCACTTCCAGCTGTCCCTCGAGTTCGGCTGACCCCACCACCCGAAAGCGCCCATGAGCCTCACCCGCCACACTGCCACCCTCCACAGCCGCGCCACCGGTTCCCTCTACGGACTCGCGCTCGGCGACGCCCTCGGCATGCCCACGCAGATGCTGTCCCGCCCGCAGATCACCGCCCGCTACGGACCGCTCCTGACCGGCTTCCGGGCCGCCGCCCCGGACCACCCGCTGGCCGCCGGAATGCCCGCCGGAGCGATCACCGACGACACCGAACAGGCCCTGCTGCTCGCCCGGTTGCTGCTCGACGGCGAGGGCACCGTCGACGCGGCGGAGCTGGCCCGGCGCCTGGTGGCCTGGGAGGACGACATGCGGGCCCGCGGCTCGCTCGACCTGCTCGGGCCGTCCACCAAACGTGCGGTGGAACTGGTCCTGGCGGGGACCCCGGTGGACCAGGTCGGCCGGTACGGCACGACCAATGGCGCGGCGATGCGCATCGCCCCCGTGGGCATCGCCGTGCCCTCGGCGGACCCGGTCGCCCTGGTGGACCGGGTGGTCGAGGCCAGCAGGCTGACCCACAACACGGGGGTCGCGCTCGCGGGCGCGGCGGCCGTCGCCGCCGCGGTCAGCGCGGGACTCGACGGCGCGTCGGTCCCCGAGGCGGTGGAGGCGGCGGTCGGCGCGGCCCGCCTCGGAGCCGGACGCGGCCATTGGGTGGCCGCCGCCGACGTGGCCGAGCGGATCGTCTGGGCCACCGGCCTCGTGCGAGGGCTGTCCACGGCCGAGGTGTGCGAGCGGGTGTACGCGCTGGTGGGCACCAGCCTGGCGACCCAGGAGTCCGTACCGGCCGCCTTCGCCGTACTGACTGCCTGTCAGGAGGACCCGTGGCAGGCCGTGTTGCTCGCCGCCTCCGTCGGCGGTGACTGTGACACCATCGCCGCCATCGCGGGCGCGATCGGGGGTGCCTGTCACGGAGTGGAGGCTTTCCCGGCCGATGCGCGGGCCACCCTGGTCCGGGTCAACAAGCTCGACCTCGACGCGACGGCCACGGCGCTGCTCGCGCTGCGCGGGCGGCAGTGATCGCATGAGGATTCTGCACCTGGGCAACGTGGTGATGGACCTGGTCCTGGCCGTGCCCGCGCTGCCCGAGCGGGGCGGTGACGTGCTGGCCGCGCACACCCGGAGCGCCCCGGGCGGCGGCTTCAACGTCATGGCCGCGGCGGCCCGTCAGGGCATGCCGGTGACGTACGCGGGAGCCCACGGCAGTGGCCCCTTCGGCGACCGGGCGCGCGCCGCACTGCACGACGAGGGCATCGACGTACTGCTCGCCCCGCGCATCGGACGCGACACCGGGTTCGTGGTGTGCCTGGTGGACGCCGAGGGCGAACGCACCTTCGTCACGAGTCCGGGCGCCGAGGCCACACTGACCCCGGAGGATCTGGCTCCACTGCGGCCGGGGCCACAAGACTTGATCTACGTCTCCGGCTACAGCCTGCTGTACGAGGCCAATCGCGCCGCACTGACCGGATGGCTGCCCCGGCTGGACCCGGCCGTCACCGTGATCGTGGACCCGGGCCCGCTGGTGGGCGAAATCCCCTCGGCCGCCCTGGAGTTGCTCTTGGACCGTGCCGACTGGTGGAGCTGCAACGCCCGCGAGGCCGCGCTGCTCACCGGAATCGACGACCCGTCCGCCGCCGCCCACGCCGTGCGGTCCCGGCTGAAGCGCGGCTCGGCCCTGGTCCGTACGGGCCCCGACGGCTGCCTCCTGCACCACGGCGGCACGCTCGATGTGATCCCCGGATTCACCGTCCGGGCCGTCGACCTCAATGGCGCGGGCGACGCGCACACGGGCGTCTTCATGGTCGCCCTCGCCCGGGGACTGGCCCCGGCTGCCGCGGCGCGCCGCGCCAACGCGGCGGCAGCGATGGCCGTCACCGCGGCCGGTCCTGCCACCGGGCCGGGCGCGGACGCGCTGGACGCGTTCCTCCGTCAGTCGCGGCCGGCGCCCCGGTAGAGGTCCAGCTCCCCGTCGAGCTCGACGGCGAGGACGGTGGCGTACTCGTCGAGGTCGGCCGCGGCGGGGGCGTCGATCCAGGTCACGCCGGGTACGACGTCCAGGCCGCCGGTGACGTGGTGGCCCAGTTCGGTGCCCGTGCCGAGGACGGTCACCCGGCGTACCGCGTTGCGCAGTCCGCGGACCGACACGCACTCGCGGGGCGCGTCGAAGCACATCAGGTACAGCGTGCGCCGGTCGGCGGAGAGGGTGCTGGGGCCGTAGTGGTGCCCGGCGGGCAGCCCGGCGGCCGTGCCGTACACGGCGTCGGCGTGCTGCGCGATCCACGCGCCCAGACCCTCCAGGCGCTCCACCTGCTCGTCGGGGATCGTCCCGTCCTCCCGGGGGCCGACGTCGAGCAGCAGATTGCCGCCCATGGCGATCGTCTCGGTGAAGTAACGCACCAGCTGGCGCACCGACTTGTAGTCGCGGTCCTTGGGCCGGAAGCTCCACGAGTCGTTGATCGTCAGGCACAGCTCCCACGGGCCGTCCGGGGCCTGGAGGGGGACGCCCTGTTCGGGCGTGGCGTAGTCGCCGTAACTGAGCATGCGGGCGTTGAGGACGGCATCCGGGTCGCCCGCGAGGATCAGCTCGGAGAGCTCCCGCATCCGCCACTGCTCCTCGGTGCGCTCCCACTCGCCGTCGAACCAGAGCAGATCGGGGCGGAAGCGGTCGACGAGTTCGCCGACCTGGCCGTCGCGGTAGGCGAGGTAGCGCTCCCAGGCCGCCGGGTCCTCCTTGCCGGGCTCGGCGTGCGAGAACGGGCTCGGCGTTTCGTCGCCCGGCTTGACGTGCCGGATGCTCGGGTAGTCGGGGTGGTTCCAGTCGGAGTGCGAGTAGTAGAGGCCGACCTTGAGGTCCCGCGCACGCAGCGCGTCGACGAATCCGGTGACCAGATCGCGCCCGGCGGGCGTGTGCCGGACGACGTTCAGGTCGCCGTGGGAGGTGTCCCACAGGGCGACGCCGTCGTGGTGCTTGGTGGTCAGCACCGCGTACTTGGCGCCGACACGGGCGAAGAGCTCGGCCCAGGCCTCCGGGTCGTATCGCGACGCGGTGAAGCCGTCGAGCTCTTTCATGTATTCCTCGTGCGTGACCTCGCCCGTGTAGAACGACCAGGACTCGGCCCATCCGTCGACGGCGTAGATGCCGTAGTGGATGAAGATGCCCAGCTTGGCATCGGAAAACCAGGGTTGCATCGGCATGCGCTCACGCTAGGCGCCGGTGCGCGATGCGCGAGTGGGCGCCGATCACCACTACTGGTCCGTTTTCACCCTGCCCCGCGGGCGCTGTGAGATCTCTTTACGTGGCTGTCATGTCCCTGTAGCTTCCGCGCTGCAAGCCCTTTCAGGAACTTGCTGGTTCCTCTTGCAAAGCAACTCCCCACCCCCCGGACCGCATTGGAGACGCGCATGAGACGGACACCCCCACGCCTGCTGCGGCGCCCGCTCGTTGCGTTCGTGGCGATGACCGGGCTGCTCGGACTGGTCTCGCCGGACGCGGGCTCCATGGAGAAGACGGCCGCCGCGTCCAACACGGCGACCGTCTTCTACTACACGAAGACCAAGAACTGGCCGACCACCTACCTGCACTACGCCCCGGACGGCGGCTCCTGGACCACCGTGCCCGGCGTACAGATGGAGACGGCCTGCACGGACTGGGTGAAGGAGACCGTCGACCTGGGCTCGGCCACCGGGCTTCAGGCCACCTTCAACAACGGCAGCGGCACCTGGGACAACAACGGCGGCAACAACTACGCGCTCGGCACCGGCACCATCACCGTCAAGGACGGTGTGATCGCCCACAGTGACCCGTGCGCCGACACCGGTACGGGCAGCGGAAACCAGGCCACCGTCTACTACTCGACGGCCACGTCCGGCTGGACCACCGCCAACATCCACTACGCGCCCACCGGCGGCTCCTGGACGACGGTCCCCGGCGTCGGCATGGAAGCGGCCTGCACGGGCTGGTGGAAAAAGACCCTCGACATCGGTACGGCGACCTCACTGAAAGCCGCCTTCAACAACGGCAACGGCGTCTGGGACAACAACAACAGCGCCGACTACACCCTCCCCGCCGGCACCACGACCGTGCAGGACAAGACGGTCACCCAGGACGCCAAGGATCCGTGCGCCGCCGAAGCGCCGGACACCGAGGCCCCGACCGCGCCCACCAAGGTCACCGCGAGCGCCACCAACACCTCTGTGGTGGTGAGCTGGGACCCGGCCACCGACAACACGGCGGTGACGAAGTATCAGGTCACCCGCACCGGCGGCACCAAGGGTGCGGTCGTCACCGACGTGGGCTCAACGGTCTACTCGGACACGGGACTTGAGGAGAAGACCACCTACACGTACACGGTGAAGGCCGTCGATGCCGCCGGGAACACCTCACCCGCCTCCGCCGAGGCCACCGCGACGACCGGCGAGCAGGCCCCCGAACCGGCCTCCGGCACCCCGCTGGGCACGGACCCGCGCAAGGACCCCATCTACTTCGTCCTCACCGCCCGCTTCTACGACGGCGACAGCTCCAACAACCGCGGCGGCAGCCAGGACGTCAAGTCCGGGAACGCCGCCAACAACGACCCCATGTTCCGCGGCGACTTCAAGGGCCTGGTCGACAAGCTCGACTACATCAAGGCCCTCGGCTTCTCGGCCGTCTGGATCACGCCCGTCGTCCTCAACCGCTCGGACTACGACTACCACGGCTATCACGGCTACGACTTCTACAAGGTCGACCCGCGCCTGGAATCGGCCGGCGCTTCCTACCAGGACCTGATCAACGCGGCCCACGCCAAGGGCATGAAGATCTACCAGGACGTGGTCTACAACCACAGCTCCCGCTGGGGCGCCAAGGGCCTGTTCACCCCGACCGTGTACGGGGTCCGCGACTCCGAGTGGAGCTGGTACTACGACGAGAAGAACGAAGGCTTCGAGTACGACGGCCTGACCGTCGAGCCCAAGTCCGGGAAGTCGTACTACAACGGCGACCTGTGGTCGACGGCCGAGCCCTCCGGCAACACCTGCGTCAACTGGGGCAAGCCCACCGGCGGCAAGAGCGCCGAGGGCTACACGCTCTACAACTGCCAGTGGCCCAGCCCCACTTCGGGCATGTTCCCGAAGACGTACTACCACCAGTGCTGGATCGGCAACTGGGAGGGCGAGGACTCCCGCTCCTGCTGGCTGCACGAGGACCTCGCCGACTTCAACACCGAGTCGACGCCCGTGCAGAACTACCTCATCGGCGCCTACGACAAGTACATCGACATGGGCGTCGACGGCTTCCGCATCGACACCGCCGTACACATCCCGCGCGTCACCTGGAACCGCCGCTTCCTGCCCGCCATCTACGACCGGGTCACCCAGAAGTTCGGTACGGACGCGGCGCAGAACTTCTTCGTCTTCGGCGAGGTCGGCGCCTTCGTCAACGACAAGTGGAACCGAGGGTCCGTCAACCACTCGGCGCAGTTCTACACATGGAAGGAGCGCAAGGAATACAGCGCGGACGACGAGACGGCGTCCGTCGAGCAGTACACCTACGAGGAGCAGCTCGGGACGGGCAACCAGCCGACGTCCACCAATGCCTTCCTGAGCGGCAACAGTTACCACACACCGGACCGCAGCCAGTTCTCCGGCATGAACATCATCGACATGCGCATGCACATGAACTTCGGTGACGCGCAGAACGCCTACAGCAACGGCAAGGACTCCGACGACTCCGTCAACGACGCCACGTACAACGTCGTCTACGTCGACAGCCACGACTACGGCCCGAACAAGTCGAGCACCCGCTACAGCGGCGGCACCGACGCCTGGGCCGAGAACATGGCGCTGATGTGGACGTTCCGCGGCATCCCGACCCTCTACTACGGCTCGGAGATCGAGTTCCAGAAGGGCAAGCAGATCGACTGCGGCCCGACCTGCCCACTGGCGTCCACCGGTCGCGCGTACTACGGCGACCACCTCGCGGGCTCCGTCACGGCCTCCGACTTCGGCAAGGTCGACTCGGCGAGCGGTGAGGTCGCGACGACGCTGGCCCAGCCACTGGTCAAGCACCTCCAGCGACTCAACCAGATCCGCCGGGCCATACCGGCCCTCCAGATGGGCCAGTACTCCACCGACGGCATCAGCGGCTCGATGGCGTTCAAGCGCCGCTACACGAGCGGATCGACGGACAGCTTCGCGCTCGTCACGGTCACCGGCGACGCGACGTACACCGGTATCCCGAACGGGACGTACACCGATGCCGTCACCGGTGAGGTGAAGACCGTCTCGAACGGCACACTGTCCGTGGCGGCTCCCGGGAAGGGGAACCTCCGGGTGTACGTGCTGAACGGTCCCGGGAAGATCGGGAGCGACGGCCCGTACCTGAAGTAGCGGCGGGTGGTCCCAGGCCCAAGTGGGCCTGGGACCACGCGCGTTGCTCGAGCGGCATCGGTTGCCTCATTCCTGTGGCGGTGAACGCACGGATGGCGGCGCGACGGCTCCTCGCGCTCCGTATGGATATCTGCGCACTTCGGTAACGGTAAGTGATTGGAGCGGGCGGCGCCCGAGAGCGCGCAACGCGTGAAGGCGCTCCCTTCGCGCCCTCCGGCAGGCAGGCAAGCGCTTCAACCGACCGGCGGATCGGCCTACTTGGCGTTATCCGGTGGGTACACCGGAGCGGTCGGCGTGTTCAATCACTTCTATTGCCGCGCGTACAGATGGCCCCACTCCTCAGGAGGCACTGTGATCGCCGTCCCCGAACCCGGACTCACCGAACGCGAACTGATCGAGCGGGCCGTGGCGATGCGGCCCGCGCTGCTCGAACGGCAGCCGGAGACCGAGCAGTTGACGCATTATCCGAAGGACACCCACGACGACTTCCTGCGGGCCGGGTTCTACCGGATGCTGCAACCGCGCCGGTACGGCGGATACGAGTTCGGGCTGCCCACCTTCTTCCGCGTGGTCACCGAGATCGCGCGCGGCTGCCCCTCCACCGGCTGGGCCCTGTCGCTCACCGCCGCCCATGTCCTCCAGGTCGCCGCGCTCTTCGACGAGAGGGCGCAGGACGAGATCTTCGGGGACGACGGCGACTTCCGGGCCGCGTCCACCGTCGTACCGATCGGTGTGGCACAGCCCGACGGCGACGGTCATGTCGTACTCGACGGGACCTGGCCGTACTCCTCGGGCGCCCCGTACTCCACGCATTACGTCGGCCAGACCCTGCGCGCCCCCGAGAAGCCGGGCGACCCGCCGGGACCTTTCGTGCTGTTCGTCGCGCCGCGCGCGATCTGGACCGTGGTCGACGACTGGCACGGCGTCCTGGGCCTGCGCGGCAGCGGATCCAACAGCATCCGCATCGACCAGGGGCGCGTCCCGGCGTACTTCACCCAGGAGGTGAGTCTGCTCGACCTGCCTGTCGAAGGCGGCACACCCGGTTCCAAGCTGCACGGAAATGCCCTGTACGCGGGGCGCGCGCCCAGCTTCTTCCACGGAGAACTCGCCGCCATCATGATCGGCACCGCTTACGCGGCCGCGGACGAGTACGCCCGGATCGTCGCCGAACGCCCGCTCATCGCGGACCCGAGCCGCACCCGCGCCGAACTCCACGACTACCAGCGGCACTTGGGTGAGGCGCTGGGCGCGATCCACACGGCCGAGGCGGCGCTCCGGCACAACGCCGAGGACTGGATGGAGACCTGCCGCCGCAACGTCTCGGGCGAGGCCGCGTTCACCACCGCCGAGGACAACCGGCTCGCGCTCGTCTTCCTCACCGCCGGGCGCATGGCCTGGGACGTACTGCAGGGCATCCTCTTCCGCACGGCGGGCTCCCGGTACGCGCGCGACGGCGAGCGGATGCAGCGCTACTTCCGGGACGCGGCCACGTACTGGACCCATGTCGGCCCCACCATGGCCGAGCCGCTCCACCGGCGCGTCGGCTGCGACCGCCTCGGCCTGCCGTCGGACGACATCCCGCTGCTGCCCTGAGCGGCACAGGAGGAATGCCCCGCCCCGGGCTGGGTACGCGACGGGTGTTGCGCCCGGGACCGCTCCTGTCCCGGGCGGCCCGTCCGCCACTACCCGGGGATCTGCCATGGACACACCCTTGAACGGCCACTACCTGCCCACGGCCACGACACCGGCCCAGGAGGCCTTGACCACCCTCTGCGAGAACACCGAGGACGCGGTGGCGCTGGACACACTGGCCGACAGCGAAGTGCTGATCCCGGTGCCCGACGACGCCAGTGACGAGGACGCCGCCGACCCCACGGCCGTCGCGCTGCCCGTCCTGGAGCAACCGGGCGGGGAAGAGGTGGTGCCGGTGTTCACCTCCGAGCGGGAGATGGCCGAGCTGCTCCCGTCCGTCTCCCGCTACCGCCTGGTGCCGCTCGGCGCACTCGCCTCCCAGTGGCCGTCCGACGACCTGTCGCTCACGATCGACGCCAGTTCACCGCACGGACTGACTCTCACCTCCGAGGGCGTCCGGAGCTTGCTGGCCCGACCGCAGGCCTGACAGCCACCCGCTTTCTGGATGTAGCCGACCTTCTTGTCCCTCAGACCCGCGATGTCGGTCACCTTGGAGCCCTTGGGGACGACGACCTCCTGACCTGGCACGCGACGCCCGGCTGGACGCCGCCGGCCGCGCCCGCTCCCGTCCCGCTCGTCGCCATCGAGGACCCCTGCGCGATCCGCCGCCGGGCCATCGCGACGCTCGCCGCGCACGGGGTGGCGGCCACGGTGGTCGGCGACGCCGGGTATCTGGCGGGTGTCCTCGACATCGCCCGTACCGGCCAGGGCGTGGCCCTGCTCGCCGCGGTCGGGTCCGCTCCCGACGGCCTCACCCCCTACGACGGACTGCCCCCGGTCACCCCGATCCCGATGAGCGCGCTGGCCCGCCCCGGAGCGGACCCGGCGACGGTCACGGTGGCGTTCGACGCGGTACGGGATCTGCTGCGCTGACGGCGTGCGGGCCCGGCGTGGCGAATGAGGGCACGACACGTCCGGGCCCAGCGCCACGAATGACCGCACGACATGTCCGGACCCGGCGTGACGAATGACCGCACGATCCGTCCGGGCCCGGCGTGACAATGACCCCCATGAAATGGATCTCCGGCGTGGCCGGCGGACTGCTCCTGGCGCTGGTCCTCCTCAGCATCCTGCGCACGCTCGTGGTGCCCCGCGGGCTCTACTCCTCGCTGGTGATCCGGTGGTGGCGCTCGCTGCGCTTCGTTCTGCGTCTCGCCGCGTCCGGCGGCGATTACCAGGCCCATGACCGCGCGCAGACCTGGCTGGCCCCGCTCATGCTGATCGGCATGCTCACGAGCTGGCTCGGCGGGGCGCTGTTCGCCTTCGGACTGCTGCTGCACGCCCTGTCCTCGCTGTCCTGGACCAAGTCCCTCCGGGAGGCCGGTTCCAGCCTGTTCACGCTCGGATTCGCCAGCGGCGACCGGCTCCACCTCTCCTTCGTGGACTTCTTCGCGGCGGCCACCGGCCCCGTGGTGATCGCGCTGCAGATCGCGTACCTGCCCACGCTGTACGCCGCGTACAACCGCCGCGAACTCGAGGTGACCCTGCTCCAGTCGCGTGCGGGCGAGCCCGCCTGGGGCCCGGAGATCCTGGCCCGGCAGTGGCTGGTCGACACCGAGACCGCGCTGCCCGAGCTGTACCGCGCCTGGGAGCGGCTCGCCGCGGACATCGGCGAGAGCCACTCCACGTACCCGGTCCTGCTGGCCTTCCGCTCCCCGCAGCCGTACCGCAGCTGGATCGTCGCTCTGATCGCCGTCATGGACGCGGCCGCCATGCAGCTCGCGCTCACACCGCGCAGCGCCTTGCCCGAGGCGCGCCTGGTGCTGCGCGCGGGCTTCACCGCGCTGCGCGACATCGCCCGCGCACTGCGCTTCGACTTCGACACCGACCCCAGCCCCGACGCCCCGATCCAGCTCTCCTTCCTGGAGTTCGACGCGGCCGTGGCGATGGTGGAGGCGGCGGGCTTCCCCGCCGAGCGGACGGCCGAGCAGGCGTGGCCGCACTTCCGAGGCTGGCGGGTCAACTACGAGGCGATCGCCTACGAGTTGTGCCGTCGCGGCGACGCGGTCCCCGCGCTGTGGACCGGGGTGCGGGACTTCGCCACCAGCCCGATCCCTCCCCGGCGGCCGAAGGACCGGCGCCCCGGCGAAGGCCGTCCGGAACTGCCCCCTTCCGCCGGGTAGTCCGGCCCGTTCTGGCGGGAAGATCCCCCCGGAGGACCGGATGCGGAGGGGTGGGGGTTCCCTTGAAAGTCGTCCTGCTGGGTACGGCCGCCGGTGGCGGCTTCCCTCAGTGGAACTGCGCCTGCGCGCTGTGCGCGGCCGCCCGCGACGGCAAACTGTCCGCGCGTACGCAGGAGTGTGTCGCCGTCAGCGGCAACTCCCGCGACTGGTGGCTGCTCAACGCATCACCCGACATCCGTACGCAGCTGACCACCGCACCGGCGCTCGCGCCCGGTCCGGGGCCCAGGGACACGCCCGTGCGCGGCGTGCTGCTGACCGACGCCGAGGCCGATCACGTCATGGGACTGACCATCCTGCGCGGCGGCCCCGGACTCAAGGTCTACGCCGCGCCTCCCGTGCTCGCCACGCTGACCCCGCTGCGCGCGATGCTCGACCGCTACGCCCCGTGGGAGTGGGCGGACAGTCTGACCGAGGGCGGGTTCGTGCTGGCCGGAGGTCTGGTCGTCAGCACGCATCCGGTCGGCTCCAAGGCCCCGAAGTACGTCTCCGGCCCCGCCCAGGACGCCCGCTGGGTGACGGCGTACCGGATCGAGGACCTGGCCACCGGGGGAGTGCTCGTCTACGCGCCCTGCCTGGGGAGTTGGACACCCGTGCTGGACGAGCTGCTCACCACGGCGAGCTGCGCGCTGCTCGACGGCACGTTCTACGCGGCCGACGAGATGGGCACGACGGTGCGGTCGTCCGACGGGCAGGCCGCGATGGGGCATCTTCCCGTCTCGGGCGCGCACGGCAGCCTGGCCGCCCTCGGCCGCCATCCCGGGCCGCGCAGGATCTACACCCACCTCAACAACACGAATCCGCTGCTCGATCCGGCCTCGGCCGCCAGTGCGACGGTGGGTCGGGCGGGGGTGGAAGTCCTCCTGGACGGGGCTGAGTTCGTCGTCTGGAGCGCGGTGTGGGGTGTGGTCCCGTTGCAAGGCCGCGGTCTCGTTCTGGTCCGCGCTCTCGTTCTAGGCCACAGTCGCGTTCGAGGTCGCGGTCTCGTCCGTCGTCGCCGTCTCGTTCGAGGTCTCGTTCAACGTGCGGGCGAGGGCGGCGCGTTGCAGGGGGCGTACCTCGGAGTGCAGGTCGCGTCCCTTCGGGGTGAGTGCGACCCACACTCCGCGCCGGTCCTCCTGGCAGACGGTGCGCTCCAGGAGGCCGTCCTTCTCCAGTCGGCCGATGAGCCGGGACAGGGCGCTCTGGCTCAGATGGACCTGGCCGGCGATGTTCTGCACACGGCACTGCTCGCCGGGCTCCGCGACCGTGCCCGAGGCCAGGATGTCGAGGACCTCGAAGTCACTGGCGCCGAGCCCGTGCGGGTGCAGGGCGCGGTCGATCTCGCAGATCGTGCGCGCGTGCACCGCGAGAATCTCTCGCCAGTGGTCCTCGAGCCGGGCGTCGGACGACTTCGTTGCCATAACTGAACGGTAACAGAGATCCGGCCAGTTGTTGAGAGTGAAACTAGTGCAGATGCATCCATTCGGCTCGCCGGGACCGCATACTCGCGGGGGCCCGCCTGCCCGCCGAGGCTCGCCTACTCGGCGGACGGGTCCTGGGTGAGCCCGATGAGGTTCCCGTCCGCGTCCTTGACCGAGGCGATCAGCTTGCCGCCGCCCACGTCCTGGACGTCCTGCAGCAGCTCGGCCCCGGCGTCGAGCAGGCCCGACAGCGTCCCCCTGATGTCCGAGACGTGCCAGTAGGGGACGGGCCCGGTCATTCCCTTGGCGTGACCGTTGGGGTCCAGGCCGACATCCTGGCCCGCGTCCTTGAAGCCGACGTAGTAGGCCTCGTCGGCGTATGGTTCCACCCCCAGCAGTGCGCTGAACAGGGCTTTTGCCTGCGTGAGGTCCTTGACGGGGTAGATGATGGTCTTGAGTCCGGCGGTCATGGCGACTCCTCCGTGGAGCTGGTCGGTGCGTGCGAGTTGCGTCTGGCGCCGACGCGGATCCCGTCGGCGCTTTCACGCTAAGCGGGAGGGGCGGGAGGTGGCTTCTCGAATCCTGACCGGTTGCCACGGCGAGCGCGCCGGATGCGCAGCGGGCCTCGAGCGTCTGACGCCCCGGACCGCCTCACGTGGACTCGCGCCGCACCAACTCCGCCGGCAGAATCACCGCCGCCGGATCCTCGCCCCCTATCTGGGCGAGCAGCACCCGCACCATCTCGGCGCTGATGCGGTCCCAGGGCAGCCGGACGGTGGTGAGAGCGGGCGTGGAGGCGACGGCGGCGGGGGAGTCGTCGAACCCGCCGACCGCGACGTCCTCAGGGACTCGACGGCCGGCTCGGTGCAGTGCGGCCAGCACACCCTGCGCCATCAGGTCCGAGGCGACGAACACGGCGTCCATGTCGGGGACCCGGTCCAGGAGTTGCTCGGCCCCCGCCTCACCGCTGGCCCTGCTGTAGTCGCCGGAGACGACGAGGCGGTCGTCGGCCTCGATGCCCGCCTCGTCGAGCACCTCCCGGTAGCCCGCGAGACGCTCGACACCGCCCGGGGTGTCGAGTGGTCCCGTGACCGTGGCGATGCGGCGGCGGCCCAGGGACAGCAGGTGCTGCACCATGTCCCGGGCGCCGTCCCGGTCGGCCCCGGCAACGTAGCTCACCTTCGAGCCGAGCCCGATGGGCTTGCCGCAGGCGACCAGCGGCACATTTGCCGCGCGCAGCTCCTCGGCGACCGGGTCGCCGGAGTGGCTGGAGACCAGCAGCACCCCGTCGACATGGCCCGCGGTGATGTACCGCGTTATGCGCCGCCGTTCGTCCTCCGTGCCGGCGAGCATCAGCAGGAGCGGAACGTCGTGCGCGGCCAGGGCCTGCGTGCAGCCGCGCAGCAGGACATTGAAGTTGGGGTCTTCGAAGAACTTCTCCTGCGGCTCGGTGAGCAGGAAGCCGATCGAGTCCGAACGTCCGGTGATCAGCGAGCGGGCGTGCCGGTTCACGACGTAACCCGTCCTGCGGATGGCGGCGTTGACCGCCTCCTGCGCCGCGGGGCTGACGTAGTGCCCGCCGTTGAGCACGCGCGACACCGTGCCCCGCGACACACCCGCCTCACGCGCGACGTCATGAATCGTCGGCGGTCTGCGCCGGCCTCCCGCGTTCGTCATGGTCACGACTTTACGGCTCCCGACAGCAGATCGAGTCTCCATAAACGCAGGATGACCAGGAACGGCGCGACCGGCGGGATGATCGCGGGCGGTCCGCCGGTGATCACGGCGGCGGGGATCCACGCGAGACGGATGCCGCTCGCGGCCGTGGAAGCGGGGGAGGGCGCGAGCGTGGAGCGGGCGACCGCCGACGCGGTGGTCGACAGCTTCTGTGAGCGTTCACAGGATCATGGCGCCCGGGGCCCTTGTCATAGGTTGCGGCTGTCGGGTTATCGTGAGCTCACGCCGCTGACGCTGTGTGTGCACGTTCCCACGTGATCGATGAAACGGGAGAGATCCATGCCGGACACCACCCCCAGGGGCCTCACCAGGCTCGCCTTCGGTGGGGACTACAACCCTGAGCAGTGGCCGGAAAGCGTCTGGCACGAGGACGTCCGGCTGATGCGCGAGGCCGGTGTCACGATGGTGAGCGTCGGGATCTTCTCCTGGGCGCTGCTCGAACCGGCACAGGGCACCTACGACTTCGGCTGGCTCGACCGACTGCTCGACCTGCTGCACGAGAACGGCATACGCGCCGACCTCGGTACGCCGACCGTGGTGCCGCCCGCCTGGTTCTACCGCGAGCACCCCGACGCGCTGCCCGTGGCCGCCGACGGCATCCGCTACGAATTCGGGTCGCGCGGCGCCATCTGTCACAGCAACACCGACTACCGCGCCGCCGCGGCGAACATCGCCACTCAGCTCGCCACCCGGTACGCCGAACACCCCGCGCTCGCGATGTGGCACGTCCACAACGAGTACGGCGTCCCCGTCTCGGCCTGCTACTGCGAGTCCTGCGCGGCGCACTTCCGCCGCTGGCTCATGCGGACGTACGAGACGATCGACGCGCTCAACGAAGCGTGGGGGACCGCCTTCTGGGGCCAGCGTTACGCGGACTTCGACCAGATCAACCCGCCGCGCGTGACCCCGACCGTCGGCAACCCGGCCCAGGCCCTGGACTACAAGCGCTTCGCCGACGCGACCATGCGTGAGAACTTCGTGGCCGAGCGGGACATCCTGCACCGCCTCTCGCCGGGCATCCCGGTCACCACCAACTTCATGACCGCCCTGAGCCAGTGCGACTCCATCGACTACTGGGCCTGGGGCCGCGAGGTCGACCTCGTCACCAACGACCACTACCTGATCACCGACGGCCGCCGCACGCACGTGAACCTGGCGATGGCCGCCGACATCACCCGCTCGGTGGCCGGCGGCGCCCCCTGGCTGCTGCTCGAACACTCCACGTCGGGGGTCAACTGGCAGCCCCGCAACCCCGCGAAGGCCCCGGGCCAGATGGCCCGCAACTCCCTCGCACACGTCGCGCGCGGCTCCGAGGGCGCGATGTTCTTCCAGTGGCGGCAGTCCCGGCGCGGCGCGGAGAAGTTCCACTCGTCGATGCTGCCGCACGCCGGCACCGACTCGCGGGTGTGGCGCGAGGCCGTCGAGCTCGGCGCGTCCGTCGACTCGTTGACGCCGGTCAAGGGCACCCGCACCGTCGCCGACGTCGCCGTGCTGTGGGACTGGCACTCCTGGTGGGCGCAGAACCTCCAGTGGCGCCCCAGCGAGGACCACGACCCGCGCGAGCGCGCCGACGCGTTCTACGAGGCGCTGTACGACCGCCACCTCACGGTCGACTTCGCCCACCCGGAAGCCGATTTGTCGGTGTATCCCCTTGTCGTCGTGCCCGCCCTCTATCTGATGACCGAGGCCGCCGGCCGCAACCTCGAGGAGTACGTCGAGAACGGCGGCACCCTCGTCGTCTCGTACTTCTCCGGCATCGTCGACGAGCACGACGCCGTGTACGACGGCCCCTACCCGGGAGCCCTGCGCGACGTACTCGGCCTGACCGTCGAGGAGTTCTCGCCCCTCCTCCAGGGCGACCTCGTCCGGATCACCGGCCCCGACGGCTCCGAGCTCACCGGCGACGTGTGGACCGAGTTCGTGGTGCCGCGCGGCGCCGAGACCGTCTGGACGTACGCCGACGGGCTCACCGCGGACCACCCGGCCGTCACCCGGCACCGCCTCGGTGAGGGCTCGGCCTGGTATGTCTCGACGCGCCTGGGGCCCCAGGGCCTGGACGCGCTGATCGGCTGGGCGGCCGACGACGCGCGCATCGCGCCCCGCGCCGAACTGCCCCGCGATGTCGAAGTGGTGCGCCGCGCCGGCGAGTCGGGCACCTACGTCTTCGCCATCAACCACACCGCGTCGGAGGTCAAGGTGCCGCTGGACTCCCACGGCACCGAGCTGCTGACGGGCGAACGCGCCGCGGACCGCCTCGCGGTACCCGCGGGCGCGGTCCGGGTCGTACGACTCGACGGCTGATCCACGGCCGCGTGACTCGACGACCCACGGCCGCGCGACTCGACGGTCGATCCCACCCCAAGACCCCGGCCGGACTCCGGGGGGACATCCGGTCGGACTCGGCGGCGCCGTGCTCAGATCCTTCGGGCACGGCGCCGCCACCACGGATTCAGCCATCGCTGAGCGGGTGAGGCTCCCGGAGGGCTGTGCGTGTCGCCCCGGGCTGCGGGACAGTAGCGGAAGACCGCCGTGACGTAGGGGGGCGACATGCTGAAGGTTCCCGTCAGTGGGCAACGCCTGGACATTCTGGAGTGGCTGCGGGACCCCGCCGCGCACTTCCCACCACAGCGCTACGGCGACCTCGTCGAGGACGGCGTCAGCCCCGCGGCGCTCGCCGCCAAGCTCGGTGTGAGCCGTGCCGTGGCGCGCACGCATCTCGACCTGCTCACCGGAATCGGGCTGCTGCGGGTCAAGAAGGTCAGACGGCGGGCCTTCTACCGCCGCGACGAGTACCGCATCGCCGAGGTCGCGCATTTCTTCGAGAAGGGCTGGTAGGACATCGGCAGCCGGCCGCAGGAGGCACACATGGCTCACTCGCGCGGCGCCGGTAGCCGTGGCGCGCTCGTACCCCGGCGCTTCGTCCCGCTCGACGGCCGCGGCCCCGAGGACGTGGTGGCCGACTCCCGAGGCCGGGTGCTGACCGGCCTGGAGGACGGCCGCATCGTGCGCGTGGATGGTCTCGGCGATCCAGACCGCACCCGCGTCCGGGTGCTCGCGGAGACGGGCGGCCGGCCCTTGGGCCTCGAACTCCTCCCGGACGACGGCCTGTTGGTCTGCGACGCCCGGCGCGGCCTGCTGCGGATCGGGCTCGACGACGGCATCGTGCGCGTCCTCGCCGACACGGTGGCCGGGAAACCCCTGCGCTTCTGCAGCAATGTGGTCGCACTGTCGGACGGAACGCTCTACTTCACGGTCTCCAGCCGGTGTTACCCACTGGAGCAGTGGATCGGCGACCTTGTCGAGCACACCGGAACCGGCCGCCTGCTGCGCCTGGCACCGGGGGAGAAGGAACCCGAAGTACTCCTGGAAGGGCTGCAGTTCGCCAACGGACTCGCACCCGCGGCGGACGAGTCCTTCCTCGTCGTCGCGGAGACCGGCGCGCGGTGCCTCACCCGCTACTGGCTCGCCGGGCCGAAGCAGGGCCGCGGCGAGACCTTCGTCGACGATCTGCCCGGTCAGCCCGACAACCTCTGGCGCGCCCCCGACGGCCCGATCTGGGTCGCGCTGGCCGGACCCCGCGTCGCCGCCCTGGAACTCCTCCACCGCCGAGGCCCCGCGCTGCGGCACACCGCCGCCCGCCTCGCGGTGCGCGCACCGTTCCGTCCCCCGGGCACCGCGGGGGTCATCGCCGTCGACGACGAAGGCCGCGTCCTCCATCACCTCGACCGCCGCCGCGCACGGTTCCGCATGGTCACCAGCGCCTGCGAGGCCGACGGCCGGCTGGTCCTGGGGAGCATCTGGGAACGGGGGATCGCCCTGTGCGACCTGCCCGCTTCCACGGACTGAGCCGATGGGCACGGCCGGTCGTCAGGGAGGGCGCCCGGACGCCCGGCCGGTGGCCACAGACTGAGCCGAGTGTGCGCGGCCGGTACCTCCGGCGTTACCCTGTTCACCGGCCGCGATCTTGTGTCGCGGCGCGGCGGTGGGGCCCGCCGTACCCGAACCGCGGCATGGCTGCCGCCAACGGTCCCTACTTGCGATGACGTGTGCCCCGCGGGGCCCGGCGAGTAGGAGAAGTACGTCCATGACAGTCCCGCACCCCGAGCGAGTCGACGAACCCGACACGCCCGCCCCCGTCCGCATGCCGGTGCGGAGGGCGGCGTCCCCCTGGCACGGCCAGGGACCCGTCGTGGCGATGGTCGCGCTCGGCGGCGCCATCGGCGCCACGGCCCGCTACGGCGCGGTGCTGCTGTGGCCGGTGCAGACGGGCGGATTTCCCTGGGCCACGTTCTGGGTCAATGTCGTCGGCTGTGCCGTGATCGGTGCCTTCATGGTCGTCATCACCGACGTGTGGGCGGCCCACCGGCTGGTCAGGCCCTTCTTCGGTACCGGCGTGCTCGGCGGCTTCACCACCTTCTCGACGTACGCCGTCGACATCCAGAAACTTCTCGACGCGGGCCACCCCGGGACCGGGTTGGCCTACCTCGCCGCGACCCTGTTCGCGGCGCTCGCGGCGGTATGGCTCGCGGTGACGGCGGCACGCCGCGCCCTGGCATGGAGGCAGCGATGACGAGGCTGACGGGCAGCGCCCTGCGGGTGACGATCTTCATCGGCGAGAACGACACCTGGCACCACAAGCCGCTCTACACGGAGATCGTGCACCGCGCCCACGCGGCCGGCCTCGCCGGCGCCAGTGTCTTCCGGGGCATCGAGGGCTTCGGCGCCTCCTCCCTGATCCACACCTCCCGGCTGCTCTCGCTGAGCGAGGACCTCCCGGTGGCCATCGTGATCGTGGACTCCGAGGAGCGCGTACGGGCCTTCCTGCCGAGGCTCGACGAACTCGTCACCGAGGGTCTGGTGATCCTCGACGACTGCGAGGTCATCCGGTACGTCGGACGGGGCGGTGCCGGTGAGGGCATCCCCCGCAACGCCTCCGAGGGCACTTCCCGCAACACCCGCGACGCCACGGACGGGAAAGGCGACGCGGCCGGGAAAGGTGAGAAGTCGTTGTGAACTGGCTGCTGGTGATCATCGGTGCCGCGGTCGGCGCACCCCTGCGCTATCTGACCGACCGGGCGGTGCAGCTGAAACACGACACGGTCTTCCCCTGGGGCACCCTTGTCGTCAACGTGGCAGGCTGTCTGGTCCTGGGGCTCCTCACCGGCGCGGCCTCGGCGGGCCATGCCTCCGCGCACCTGCAGCTGCTGATCGGCACGGGTCTGTGCGGGGCGCTGACCACGTACTCGACGTTCTCGTACGAGACACTGCGGCTGACCGAGACCGGCGCAGGGTTCTACGCTGCCGCCAACGTGATCCTGAGCGTGACGGCCGGCCTGGGCGCGGCGTTCGGCGGGGTCTCGTTTGCGCAAGCTTTGTGGACCTAGGCGCCGGGCGTTCGCACGCGTAGGTAAGACTGTCCCCCAGCACCGTCTACAGCACTGTCGACCAACTCCTCAGAACTGGATCCCATGAGCGTCATCAACGTCGGTCAGGCCGTCGTCCTCGGAGCCGTCGAGGGGGTGACCGAGTTCCTCCCCGTCTCCTCCACCGGCCATCTCAAGATCACCGAAGGGCTGATGGGCATCCCCGTCGACGACAACGCCGTCGTCGGGTTCTCCGCGGTCATCCAGGTCGGCGCGATCGCCGCCGTGCTCGTGTACTTCTTCAAGGACATCGTGCGGATCGTCTCCGCCTGGGGGCGCGGGCTGCGCGACAAGAACGAGCGTCAGCACCACGACTACAAGTTCGCCTGGTGGGTCATCTACGCGACCATCCCGATCGTGATCGTGGGCCTTGCGGCCAAGAACCTCATCGACGGCCCGCTCGGCTCGCTGTGGGTGGTCGCGGGCTCGCTCATCGTCGGCAGTGGTGTGATGTGGGCGGCGGACCAGATGGGCCGGCACAAGCGCGGTGAGGACGACACCTCGTTCAAGGACGCGATGCTGGTCGGCAGCTCCCAGATCCTCGCCCTGCTCTTCCCGGGCTTCTCGCGCTCCGGCGCCACGATGTCCACGGCGCTCATCCTGGACCTGGACCGCGTCGCGGCCACCCGGCTCTCCTTCTTCCTCGGCATCCCCGCCCTGACCGGTGCCGGTCTGTACGAGCTGAAGGACGCCCTGGGCACGGGCGTCGGTGCCGCCCCGCTGGCCGTCGGCACCATCGTCTCCTTCGTCGTCGCGTACGGCTCCATTTCCTGGCTGCTGAAGTTCGTCGCGAAGCACTCCTTCAACGCCTTCGTGATCTACCGGATCATCATCGGCGTGGCGCTGCTCGGCCTGCTGACCACGGGCGTCCTCGACAGCTGAGGACGGAAACCGCTGATCACAGGGGGCGTGAAGCCGATTTTCAGGCTTCGCGCCCCCTGAATTTTTCCTTTCGCTCCCCTTGACAGCCCCCTCTCGGCACCCGCAGGATCACCTCCGTGAACCTGTCAGACAGCCAGACAGGTGGCTCGGTACCGCGGCGCGTCAGCGCCATGGAAGCGGTGCTCACCCACCTCCGCAGCGCCATCGAGCGCGGCGAGTACGCCATCGGCGACAAGCTCCCCTCCGAGGCGGAGCTCTGCCGCCGCCTCGAGGTCAGCCGTCCCGTGCTCCGCGAGGCGCTACGGGCCCTGCAGGTCATGGGCCTGACCGTGTCCCGTACCGGCAAGGGCACCTTCGTGATCGCCAACGCGGTCGAGGACCCCACCTTCGGCGACTACGCGGCGAGCGACCTACTCGAAGTGCGCCGCCACGTCGAGATCCCCGTCGCCGGGTACGCGGCCGTGCGCCGCACCCCGGAGAACCTCGACCACCTCGCCCATCTCCTCGACCGGATGGAGCGGGAGACCGACACCACCGCCTGGGTCGCGATGGACACGATCTTCCACATCGCCGTCGCCGAGGCCTCCCAGAACCCGGTCTTCCGCCGGGTCATCGAAGAGATCCGGGACGCCCTGGCCCGCCAGTCGGCGTTCCTGAACGAACTCGGTGGCCGCCGCGAGCAGTCCAACCGCGAGCACCGCGCGATCGTCGAGGCACTGATCGACGGCAGCGAGCACGACGCGGTGGAGGCGATGTCCCACCACCTCGACCGCGTCGAGACCACCCTCACCGACATCGTGCGCCCCGCGCACACGAACACCCCCACGGAAGGCGGAACCGAGGCGTGAGCGAGCAGTCCCTTCAAGAAGACGCCCCATCGACACCCGCCGCGAAAGCGGCCGCGCACGTCGACGCCGGAGACGCGGGCTACAGCAAGTCGCTGAAGTCCCGGCACGTCAACATGATCGCCATCGGCGGAGCCATCGGCACCGGCCTCTTCCTCGGCGCCGGCGGCCGCCTCGCCGACGCCGGGCCCTCACTGTTCGTCGCCTACGCGGTCTGCGGCCTCTTCGCCTTCCTGGTGGTGCGCGCGCTCGGCGAACTCGTCCTGTACCGGCCGTCGTCCGGCGCCTTCGTGTCGTACGCCCGTGAGTTCCTCGGCGAGAAGGGCGCCTACGTCGCGGGCTGGATGTACTTCCTCAACTGGGCCACCACCGGCATCGCCGACATCACCGCCGTCGCCGTCTACACCCACTACTGGGGCATGTTCTCCGACATCCCGCAGTGGGTGATCGCGCTCATCGCGCTCGCCGTCGTCCTCACCGTGAACCTCATATCGGTGAAGCTCTTCGGCGAACTGGAGTTCTGGTTCGCGATCATCAAGGTCAGCGCGCTCGTCGTCTTCATGCTCATCGGCATCTTCCTGCTTGTCACCCAGCACCCGGTCGACGGCCACAACCCCGGCCCGTCGCTGATCACCGACAACGGCGGCATCTTCCCCAACGGCCTGCTGCCCATGCTGCTGATCATCCAGGGCGTCGTCTTCGCCTACGCCTCCGTCGAGCTGGTCGGCGTCGCGGCGGGCGAGACCCAGAACCCCGAGAAGATCATGCCGAAGGCGATCAACTCCATCATGTGGCGCGTCGGCCTCTTCTACGTCGGCTCGGTCGTCCTGCTGTCGATGCTGCTGCCCTGGAGCAAGTACAGCGCGGATCAGAGCCCCTTCGTCACCGTGTTGTCGAACATCGGCATCCCGGCCGCGGGCGGCGTCATGAACCTCGTCGTCCTCACCGCCGCCATGTCGTCCCTCAACTCCGGCCTGTACTCCACCGGACGCATCCTGCGCTCCATGGCGATGTCCGGCTCGGCACCGAGGTTCACCGGCGTGATGAGCCGCAGCCAGGTCCCGTACGGCGGCATCCTGCTCACCAGCGGCATCTGCGTCCTCGGTGTCGGCCTCAACTTCGTCGTGCCCGCCGACGCCTTCGAGATCGTGCTGAACTTCGCGGCGATCGGTATCCTCTCCACCTGGGGCATGATCATGCTCTGTCACCTGCTGTTCTGGCGGAAGACCCAGAACGGCGAGCTGTCCAGGCCGGGTTACCGCCTCCCCGGCTCACCGTGGACCGAGATCGTGACCATCGGCTTCCTCGCCTCCGTACTGGTCCTGATGTACGCCGACGGAGGAGCGGGCCGGACGACCGTGCTGTGTCTGCCGCTGATCGTGGCGGCCCTCGTCGCGGGCTGGTACGGAGTGCGCCGCCGGGTCGCCGGAATACGCGACGGGGCCGACGCGTGAACCAGACCATGACGTACGGCAGTTCGGTCGCCGGGGTGACCTCGGCGGCCTCGGTCGCCGCGGCCCCGGTGATCCGCGAACCCCTGCACGCCCCCGTCGCCCATCTCGTACGCGGCGGTGTCATCGAGGGCATCCACTACGGCTCGGTGGTCGTGCTGGCCGCCGACGGCAGCGTGGAACTCCAGACCGGCGACATCGAGGCGGCCTTCTATCCGCGCTCGGCGCTCAAGCCCGTCCAGGCCGTGGCCATGCTGCGGGCGGGGCTGCCGCTGGACGGCGAGCTGCTGTCGCTGACCGCGGCCAGCCACTCCGGTGAGGAGCGCCATCTCGCCGGGACCCGGCGGATCCTGGAGCTGGCCGGACTGCCGGAGGACCGGCTGCGCAATGTCCCGGACCTGCCCTTCGACCCGGTCGTCCGCGAGGCCTGGGTGCGCGAGGGACGCCTGCCTTCCCGGCTCGCCCAGAACTGCTCCGGCAAGCACGCGGCCATGCTGTACACCGCGCACCTCAACGGCTGGTCGCTCGACGGCTACCTCGACCCGGCCCATCCGCTCCAGCAGGCCATCGCCGAGATCGTCGAGGACCTCACCGGACAGGCCATCGCCCAGGTGACCGTCGACGGCTGCGGCGCGCCCCTCTTCTCCGTCTCGCTGCACGGGCTCGCCCGCGCCGCCGCCCGGATCACCACCGCCGCGCCGGGCACCCCCGAGGCGCGGGTGGCCGACGCGATGCGCGAGCACGCCGAGATGGCCTCCGGGTCCGGGCGCGACGTCGCCGCCCTGATGCGGGCCGTGCCGGGGCTGCTCACCAAGGACGGCTTCGAAGGTGTGCAGGTCGCGGCGCTGCCGGACGGCCGCGCCGTCGCCGTGAAGATCGCCGACGGCGCCGACCGGGCGCGAATCCCGGTGGCCGCGGCCGCCCTCGCGCGCTGCGGGGTCGATCCGGCCGCGCTCGCCGAGTTCGCCGGCGCGCCGCTCCTCGGGGGCGGCGCGGTGGTCGGGCACATCCGGCCCGCCCGCGCGCTCGACCCGCTCACGCACCCCACGTACGTCTGAATCACCCACTCTCTGCTGAAAGTTGGCCCGCACAGCCATGACCGCCGCAGCCCACCGCAGCGAACACGACCTGCTCGGAGACCGCGACGTCCCCGCCGAGGCGTACTGGGGCATCCACACCCTGCGCGCCACGGAGAACTTCCCCATCACGGGAACGCCGATCTCCGCCTACCCGCATCTGATCGACGCCCTCGCCGCCGTCAAGGAGGCCGCCGCCCGCGCCAACGAGGAACTCGGCCTGCTGGAACCCCGCAAGGCGGCCGCCGTCGTGGAGGCCTGCCGGGAGATCCGGGACGGCAAACTGCACGACCAGTTCGTCGTCGACGTCATCCAGGGCGGCGCCGGCACCTCGACGAACATGAACGCCAACGAGGTCGTCGCCAACCGGGCGTTGGAGCTCCTCGGCCACGCCAGGGGCGAGTACCAGCACCTGCACCCCAACGAGGACGTCAACCTCGGCCAGTCGACCAACGACGTCTACCCGACCGCCGTCAAGGTCGCCACGGTCTTCGCGGTGCGCGGGCTGCTCAAGGCGATGGCCGTGCTCCAGGACGCGTTCGCCGCCAAGGCCTTCGAGTTCCGCGACGTGCTGAAGATGGGGCGTACGCAGCTCCAGGACGCGGTGCCGATGACGCTGGGGCAGGAGTTCTCGGCGTACGCGGTGATGCTGGACGAGGACCGCAGCCGCCTCGCCGAGGCCGTCGAGCTGATCCACGAGATCAACCTCGGTGCCACCGCCATCGGGACCGGCCTCAACGCCCCGGCCGGATATGCCGAGTCGGTGCGCCGCCACCTCGCGGACATCACCGGACTGCCGCTGGTCACCGCCGCCAACCTGGTCGAGGCGACCCAGGACTGCGGTGCCTTCGTCCAGATGTCCGGCGTACTCAAGCGGATCGCGGTCAAGCTCTCCAAGAGCTGCAACGACCTGCGGCTGCTGTCCTCCGGGCCGCGCGCGGGCCTCAACGAGATCAACCTCCCGCCCGTGCAGGCCGGTTCGAGCATCATGCCCGGCAAGGTCAACCCGGTGATCCCCGAGGTCGTCAACCAGGTCGCCTTCGAGGTGATCGGCAACGACGTCACCATCACCATGGCCGCGGAAGCAGGGCAGCTCCAGCTCAACGCCTTCGAGCCGATCATCCTGCACTCCCTGTCCGAGAGCATCACGCACCTGCGGGCCGCCTGCCTGACCCTCGCCGAGCGCTGCGTCGCCGGGATCACCGCCAACACCGAGGTGCTGCGCGCGGCGGTCGAGAACTCCATCGGGCTGGTCACCGCGCTGAACCCGCACATCGGGTACACGGCCGCCACCGACATCGCCAAGGAGGCCCTCGCCACCGGGCGCGGTGTCGCCGAACTCGTCCTGGAGAAGGGCCTGTTGCCCGCCGAGAGGCTCGCGGAGCTGCTGCGGCCCGAAGTTCTCGCGGGCCAGGGCTCCGTCCAGGCCTGACGTGCGGATGAGCGCCGGGACCGGACGGGCGGCAGAATGGTGATCATGTCCGCGTCGTCGTCCCTCACCTTCCAGCCGGTCCTGGAGCGCATCGCCACCGAGATCGCCCAGACGCCGGGGCGCGGGCGGCCCGCCGACTACATCCCGGCGCTGGCCGCCTGCGACCCGCGCCGTTTCGGCATGGCCGTCGCGGAGCTCGACGGCACGGTGTACGGCGTGGGGGACTGGCGGCAGCCGTTCTCCACGCAGTCCATCACCAAGGTCTTCACGCTCGCCCTCGACCTGGCCCGCGAGGCGGACGAGCTGTGGGAGCACGTCGGCCGCGAGCCCTCAGGCAACCCCTTCAACTCACTGGTCCAGCTGGAGTACGAGAACGGCATTCCGCGCAACCCCTTCATCAACGCGGGCGCCCTCGTCGTCACCGACCGGCTGCAGACCCAGACCGGCGACGCGGCGGGCACCCTGCTCGCCTTTCTGCGCGCGGAGAGCGGCAACCCGGACCTGACCTTCGACAAGGACGTCGCCGCCTCCGAGGCCGCGCACGGCGACCGCAACGCCGCGCTCGGCCACTTCATGGCCTCGTACGGCAACATCGACAACCCGGTGCCGGTGCTCCTGGACCAGTACTTCCGGCAGTGCTCGATCGAGGCGTCCTGCGCCGACCTCGCCCTCGCGACCGGGTTCCTGGCCCGGCACGGCATCCGGACGGACGGCTCCCGGCTGCTCAGCCGCAGCCAGGCCAAGCAGGTCAACGCGGTGATGCTGACCTGCGGCACATACGACGCGGCGGGCGACTTCGCGTACCGGGTCGGCCTGCCGGGCAAGAGCGGCGTGGGCGGCGGCATCATCGCGGTCGTCCCCGGCCGCTGCACGCTGTGCGTCTGGGGTCCCGGGCTGGACCAGCGGGGCAATTCGGTGGCGGGTGTGGCGGCGCTGGACCGCTTCACGACACTGACGGGGCTGTCGGTGTTCTGAGGGTGAGTCCCGAAGGGGCGCGGGGGCGCGACATCATGCGGCTCCGCCGCGTGGGCGCGACCAGTCACGACAAACCCGCAGCTGACAAACCACCCGCCGATCTCCGCGTCACCCAGGCGGAGCGAGCCGTCACACGAAGGCCCCCGCCCGGAGGGCACCACGTCGCTTTCCGGCCACCCGGCGTTGACACGCTTCCCGAGTGTTGGCCATGGCTTTCCCCGTCGATCTCCGTCGCTGCCAGGCCCTCGGTCTGGCGGGTTCCGCCTTTCTCGCGCTGGGCGGTGAGACGGCCGGGGCCCTGCCCGCGCGGGACCTCCTCGCCCCAGAGTCCGGGCGTGCCGTGCTCGGCCTGGTCGGCGTGTACTTCGGCGTCGTCCTGCTGATAGCCGCTTGGGCGCTGCTGGGCACGGTCGTACGAGGTCCGAAGCCGCCGACTCCGCGCGCCCTGCTGCTCGTGCTGGCCGTCTGGGCGGCGCCGCTGCTCCTCGCGCCCCCGCTGTTCAGCCGGGACGTGTACAGCTATCTCGCGCAGGGTGCGATGGTCGACGCGCACATCGACGTGTACGCGCACGGGCCCGCGCAGTTGGGCGGTCCGCTCGCCGACGAGGTGGCGCCGGTCTGGCAGCAGACCACGACGCCGTACGGCCCGGTCTTCCTCGCCGTCGCCTCCGCGCTGTCCGGACTCACCCGCGGTGAGATACCGGCCGGGCTGCTGGGCATGCGCCTGGTCGCCCTGCTCGGCGTCGCCCTGATGGCGGCGGCGCTGCCCCGCCTCGCCCGGCACAGCGGCGCCGACCCGGCCGCCGCGCTGTGGCTGGGGGCGCTCAACCCCCTGGTCCTGCTGCACCTGGTGGCCGGTGCGCACAACGACGCCATCATGCTGGGTCTGCTCGGCGTCGGACTGGTCGCCGCGCGCGGCCGGTGGTACGTCCTGGGCGTCGTCCTCGTCACCCTCGCCGCGCTGGTCAAGGCGCCCGCGGTGCTCGGGCTGCTGGCGGTCGTCGCGCTCCGCGGGCGCCGGGGGATGGCGAAGTCCGTCCTGACCACGACCGCGACAGCCCTCGCGACCACGGTCGCGGCCACCGCCGCGACCGGCACGGGGTACGGCTGGATCGCGGCCCTGAAGACCCCCGTCTCCCCGCACAACTGGTCGCCCACCAGCGTGCTCGGCCGCGTCACCGGCGCCCTGCTCCAGAAACTCGGCAGCGGTCTCGCGCCGCTCGCCCTCCCTGTCTGGCACACGGCCGGACTCTTGATGACCGTGATCGCCGTCCTCTTCATCTGGCTGCGCCTCAGACCCGGCCCGATCTACGCGCTGGGCCTGAGCCTGGCCGCGGTGGCCGTGTTCGGCCCGGCGATCCGGCCCTGGTACGCGCTGTGGGGCCTGTTCCTCATCGCCGCGGCGGCGCCCAGCACTTCGGTGCGCCACCGGGTCGCGGCGGCCAGCGGCGTGCTCGCCCTCGCCGTGCTGCCGAGCGGCGGCCCACCGGACGCCGAACAGGTGGTCCTGGCCGTCTCCGGGGGAGTGCTCGCCCTCGTCGTGCTCAGGCAGGCCCAGCAGGCGGCGCGACCGGCACTGGAGCGGACGGCATGAGACGACCGAGCACCGATCAGGGACGGCTGCTGCTGGTACTCGGACTGGTCACCGCCGTGGGCGTGTTCACCGCCACCGTGCCGCTGCTGCGCGACTGGTTCGATCTGCGCGTCTACTTCGGGACGGTCGACGCCTGGGTCCACCACGGCGGCCGGATCTACGACTACCGGGTGCCGGGAACGCCGTACGGCTTCACGTACCCGCCGTTCGCGGCCCTCGGCATGCTGCCGATGGCGCTGGTCGGGCTGCGCGCGGCGATCGCCGTCGGAGTGCTGCTCAACCTCGCGGCGCTGGTCTTCGTGGTGTGGATCCTGGTCGGGCCCGCGCTGCGCCGGTACGGCTGGTTCGGGTTCGCCCTGGCGGGCTGTCTGCTGGCCCTCTTCGAACCGGTCCGTGACACCTTCAGCTTCGGTCAGGTGAACCTCCTGCTGCTGGCCCTCGTGCTGGGCGACGCGTGGCTGCTGTCCACCGGCCGGGGGCGCCGGGCGGGCGTCGGCATCGGCCTGGCGGCAGCGGTCAAGCTCACCCCCGCGCTCTTCATCGGCCTGCTGCTGCTCGCCCGCCGCCGGCGCGCCGCCGGGGTCGCGACGGCCGTCGCCGCGGCGGCCACCGCGCTGGCGGCCTGGGCGGCACCGGACGCCTCGCGCTTCTACTGGACCGACGCGGTGTGGGACACGGCCCGCGTCGGTCGCCTCGCCTATGTCTCCAACCAGTCGTTGCAGGGCGTGCTGGCCCGGCTCGCGGCACCGGGCGAGCCGAGCCGGGCCGCCTGGGCGACGGCCGCCCTGGTGGTCCTGTGCGTGTGGGCGTGGCGGACCTCGCGCGCCCTCGCCGGCGAGGACTGGACGGCCGCCTTCGCCCTCACCGGACTCGCCGCCTGCCTCGTCAGCCCCATCACCTGGGTGCACCATCTCGTCTGGCTGCTGCCGTCCTTCGCCGTGCTGCTGCACCGGCGCCGCGTGCGGGTCGCCGCCGCGCTGTACGTGGTGCTGTGCAGCAGCGTGGTGTGGCTGTGGTTCGACGACGCGTCCGGTCTCGACGGGTTCCTCGGCAGCAACACGTATACGTGGATCACGCTCGGGCTGCTGCTGTGGCTGCCCGTCGGTCAATCGCGGGTGAGCCGGCCACCCTTGAGACGCAGCGCCAGGGCCACGCCGCCGGCGCCCAGTCCCGCCGCGCCCGCGATCCAGGCCGTCTCCGGCCAGCCGGATCCGTCGTCCTCCGGAAGCGCGGGGGCCACGGGCAGGGCGGCCGGTCCCGCCGCCGGCACGGCACGCGTGTCGATCAGCGAACCGACGGGATCGACATGTCCGGATGCCTGGAAGCCCCAGTCGAGCAGCGAGCGGGCCTCCTCGTACACGGTGAAGCCGCCGCCCGCCTGAGGGTTCATCACCGTGACGACGAGGGTGCGCCCGCCCCGGCGCGCGGCGGCGACCAGCGTGTTGCCCGCGTTGCTGGTGTAGCCGTTCTTCACGCCGATGAGGCCCGGGTACCGCGCCACGCCGTCGGCCCCGGTCAGCAGCCGGTTGGTGTTCTCGATCGGGTACGTGGAGCCGTCGCCGGGGAAGGTGGCCTCGGCTGTGGAGCAGTACCGCGCGAACTCCGGGTTGCGCAGTCCGGCCCGCCCGAAGACCGCCAGGTCGTACGCCGACGAGACCTGGCCGGGTGTGTCGTAGCCGTCGGGTGAGACGACGCGGGTGTCGAGGGCGCCCAGCGAGCGGGCCTTGGCCTGCATCCGGGCGGCCGTGGTCTCCCAGCCGCCGTTCATCGCGGCCAGCACATGCACGGCGTCGTTGCCGGAGTTGAGGAAGACACCGCGCCACAGGTCGGCCACCCGGTAGGTGTGCCCCTCGTCGACGCCCACCAGGCTGCTGCCGTCGCCGATTCCCTCCAGCTCCTTCGCCTTGACGGTGTGCCGGATGCCGCCGGGCAGCGCCGGGAGCACGGTGAGCGCGAACAGGGTCTTGAGGGTGCTGGCGGGCGGCAGCTTGAGGTGCGCGTCGTGCGCGGCGAGGACCTCGCCGGTGCGGGCGTCGGCCACCAGCCACGACAGCGCGGATACGTCCTCGGGGACCTCGGGTGCCCCGGCCCGTGGCCGTACCTGTGTCCCGGGCCGGTACAGCGGCGGCGGCTGCGAGGCCGCGGGTCTCGGCGCGTCCGGGTGGTCCGTGCCCGCGCGGGCGAGGGCCGGGCCCGGTGTCAGGGCCAGTGCGCCGACCACACAGATGGCGGAGCAGGAGACGGTGGCGCGGGAGATGCCGGCGCGAGATGAGAATCCGATGGTCATTCCGCCAACGTAGGAACGGAGTCGCCGTACGCCGGGGTGCCAGGGCCGAGCGGCGGGATCGAGTACCCGGATGCCGCACGCGAGAGAGATCAGGCGGGCAGGGTCGGCTGGACCTGGCGGAGGAAGGTCGCGTTGTCCGGGGTGGCGCGCATCCGCTCCAGGAGGGTTTCCAGGGCGGCCTGGCCGTCCCGCGTCTGCAGGGCGCGGCGCAGCCCTCGCACGGCCGTCAACTCGGCTGCGGGCAGCAGGAGTTCCTCGCGGCGGGTGCCGGACGGGGTGATGTCGACGGCCGGGAACACGCGCCTCGCGGCCATGGTCCGGTCGAGGCGGAGCTCCATGTTCCCGGTGCTCTTGAGCTCTTCGAAGAAGAAGTCGTCGGCGCGGGAGCCGGTCTCCACCAGGGCGGTGGCGAGGATGGTGAGCGAGCCGCCCTCCTCGGCGAGGCGTGCGGCACCGAAGAACTTCTTGGGGCCGTGCAGCGCGGCGGCGTCGACACCGCCGCTGAGGGTACGGCCACCGGAGGCGGCCGCGTTGTTGTGCGCCCGGCACAGCCGGGTGAGCGAGTCCATCAGGATGACGACGTCCTCGCCCTGCTCGACGAGCCGCTTGGCGCGCTCGATGACGAGTTCGGCGAGTGCGATGTGCTGCTTGGGCGTCTTGTCGAAGGTCGAGGCGAAGACCTCGCCCCGGACGGAGCGTCGCATGTCGGTGACTTCTTCGGGCCGCTCGTCGAGCAGCACCACCATCAGGTGGCATTCGGGATGGTTGCCCGCCACGGCGGCGGCGATCTGCTGGAGCAGCACCGTCTTGCCGGTCTTGGGCGGAGCGACGATCAGGCCGCGCTGGCCCTTGCCGACGGGGGAGACCAGGTCGACGACGCGTCCGGGAAGACCGCTCGCCGGGTGCTCCAGGCGGAGCCGGTCGCGGGGGTGCAACGGGGTGAGGTCGCGGAAGTGCGGACGGCGGCGCAGTTCATCGGGGGTGCGGCCGTTGATCCGCTCGACCTCGGCGAGGGTGCGGGGTCCGCCGCGCAGGCCTTCGACGGTGTCGCCCTTGCGCAGGCCGTGACGGCGGATCAGCGCGGCGGAGACCTGGACGTCGGTCGGCGTGGGCAGGCAGCTCTCGGCGGCGCGCAGGTACCCCTGCCCGTTGTGCGCGATGTCGAGGACACCGGCGGCCTGGGCCGGGAGCTGCTGCTTTACAGGAGGGTGTTCGAGTGTGGTGGTCATGAGAGGGGGTCCTTTCAAGGACGGGTTCATGAGGTCATGAGGAAGGGAGGGGGATGTGCCGGGGGAGGCGGCGTGCTCACGCCCCCGTGCGGCAGGGAGACATCACCTCGGGTACGGCGGACGGGATGTACTGCCCGTGGCCATGCTCAAGAGGTGGTGCTGAGAAGCTGGTCGGCCGGTCGGAAAGCGACGGGCGTATCAGCGAAATGAAGTGGAACCGGCACCGGCGCCCGAGACGGGGCGTACACAAGTGCTGCTCGCACTGTACCACCCGTTTGCCGGGTCCGGCTGTGACGTGTGACTCACCCGGCTCATGCGGAGCCGCGGGCGGGCGGCCCAGTGGCTCAGCGGGTGGGGAGAAGGCGTACCTGGGGTTCAGCGGGTGGGGAGAGGCGTACCTGGGGTTCAGCGGGCGGCGAGAAGGCCGTACAGCAGCGGGATGCGCGGCTCGCTCTCCGGCAGTCGCCACCAGCCGGACGGCGTACGGGTCATCTGCGGCCACCGGGGCCAGGGAAGCTCGTCGCTCTCCCGCAGACGCCGAATGCCGAGCCCCGCCCCGACGAGGGCGTTGATGACGTCGTCCAGCCCGTGCATCCACTCGTAGCTGTCGGTCGCGCCCCGCACGGCCGGGCCGTCGGTGTACGTGTACGTCGCGTCCCGGCCGCCCAAGTAGTCGTGCCCCAGCAGGAGTTCGCCGCCCTCGCCCTCGGCGGGCTTACGTGACGTCGGCGCCCGCCCGTGCCGCGATGTCGACTGCGGACGTCACGGACGCCTCGGAGATGTCGTCATCCAATCGTGCGCGCCCGGGGAACGGCGGGAAGAACTCCGGATCGGCGGGAGTTGGTGCGTGTCGAGTAGCCGACGACGAGAGAGGCTAGGTCTCATGCGCGCACTGATCGTTGACCCCACGGCCCCCGGAAAGCTGCGACTGGGGGAGGCCACGGATCCTGTACCCGGCCCCGGTCAGCTCCTGGTCGAGGTCCGGCACACCTCGCTCAACGCGGCCGAGCTGTTCTTCGCGGAGCGGGCCGCGCCCGGGGATGTCCTCGGCTTCGACGCGTCCGGTGTCGTCGTGACCGCGGCGGCGGACGGCAGCGGGCCGTCGGCCGGCAGTCGGGTGGTGGGCTTCGCGTCCGGCGGCGGCTTCGGCGCGCTGCGGGCCATGGACACGGTGGACGTGGCCGTGGTCCCCGACGGCGTCGACCTGGGGGAGGCGGCCACCCTGCCGGTCGCCGCGGGCACGGCCTTGCGGGCGCTGGAACAGGCGGGACCGCTGCTCGGCCGCCGGGTGCTGGTGACCGGCGCGTCCGGCGGTGTCGGCGGGTTCGCCGTGCAGCTCGCGGCCATCGGCGGCGCGTATGTCATCGCCGCCGCCGGATCCGAGGAAAGCGCCCGTGGACTCACCGAACTCGGCGCGGACGAGGTCGCCATCGGCCTCACGGGGGTGACGGAACCGGTCGACGTCGTGATCGACACGGTCGGCGGCGACCAGCTAGCCGCCGCATACGCCCTGTTGGCGCCCGACGGCAGCCTCCAGAGCGTCGGCTGGGCCTCGGGGCACGAGGCCACCCTGCCGGTGGGCTCGACCCTCGGCAGCCGCACCCCCAAGGCGATCGTCTCCGTCTACAACGGCGTCGGACTCACCGACCGCCAGGCACAGTTGCGCAGGCTGCTCGCCCTGGTCGTGGCGGGAAGGCTGCGCGTGCCGGTGGGCTGGCGCGGACCGTGGGACAAGATCGCGGACGCGGCGGAGGCACTGGGGAGCCGGACGTTGCGCGGGAAGGCGGTGTTCGATGTGGGGTGACCTGCCTTTGGGGGCGGGTTGGTGCGGCTGACGGGTGGAGAGTGCGATGAGCCAGTACTTCGACATGGGCGACGAGACGCTGTGGAATCCGTCCAATGGGGCGGCGCGGTTGTTCCTGCGGCAGGTGGCCGTGTTCGAGGCGGAGCTCGGCGTGCCATCGGGCGTCGGACCCATGGAGAACGACGAGTGTCAGATCGACCCCGTCGCCCTCGGAGTCTTCGCCAACGCTCTGCTGGCGCGGTACCGGCAAACGGGTCACGCCATCATCCTGGCGCTCTCCGAAGGGTTCATCGTCACACTGCTGGCCCTCGCGCAACGCGCAGGTGCCGAATTGCACTGGTCGGCGTCCGGCGATGAACAGAACCACGGATTCCGGGACCTGCAGGTGCCTCTCCACCCCGCAGCGCCTGTCGCCACTGCCGAGCGGACACAGGCGGACCGGATGCGCACGAAGGTACGGGAGTTGGACCGCTTCATGGCGCGGTGACCGGTACGGGCGGAGTCCCGCCGGTACGTCTGTGACCGGCACGGACGGAGTCCCGCCGGTACGCCGGTGGCCGGCGCCGACCACGTCAACCGCCGTTCGAGGGTGTTCGATTGACCGTACGATCCGGGCAGAATTGTTCGTCGTACGGCCCAACTCGGCACCCCAGTCAGGAGAACCCGGTGGACACCTCACCCGTCACGCCGCATCGCATGGACCCGGCGGGCGGCTGCCCGCACGCCGACAACGCGCGGCTGCTCGCGCGGGGCGCCGTCGCGTCGGTGGTCCTGCCCGGTGACGTGGAGGGCATGGCGGTGCTCGGGCACGACGCGCTGAAGGAGTTCCTCGCGGACCCCGAAGTGGCCAAGGGGGCCCAGTACTTCACCGCGCTGCGGGAGGGGCGGATAGCCGCCGGATGGCCCTTGATGACCTTCGCGACCGTGCGGGGAATGACGACCGCGGACGGGGACGACCACCGGCGGCTGCGATCACTGGTCAGCAAGGCGTTCACCGTCCGGAGGGTCGAGGAACTGCGGCCCCACATCGAGGAGTTGACGGCCGGACTGCTCGACGACCTCCAGCAGGCAGCCGAGGAGGGCGGCGAAGTCGCCGATCTGCGCAGGCACTTCGCGCTGCCGCTGCCGATGGGCGTCATCGGTGAGCTGCTCGGGGTCGACGCCGAGTACCGCGACCGGCTGCACCATCTGTCGAACCAGGTGGTCGCCACGGACATCGGCCCGGAGCAGGCGGTGGCCGCCAACCGTGAACTGGTCGCCATCCTGAGCGCCGTGGCCGCCGCGCGGGCCGAGCGGCCCGGGGACGACCTCACCAGCGCGCTGATCGCCGCCCGGGACGATGAGGGCGACCGGCTCAGCCAGGAGGAACTCATCGGCACCCTGGTGCTGATGATCATCGCCGGGCACGAGACCACGCTGAACCTCATCACCAACGCGGTACGGGCGCTGTGCGGCCACCGGGATCAGCTGGAGATGGTCACGAAGGGCGAGGTGAGCTGGGCGGACGTGGTCGAGGAGACGCTGCGCTGGGACGCGCCCGTCAGCTACTTCCCGTTCCGGTATCCGGTGCGGGACCTGACCGTCGACGGGACCGTCATCCCCCAGGGCACGCCGGTGCTCGCCGGATACTCCGCCGCGGGGCGCGATCCGGCCGTGCACGGACCGGACGCCGACCGCTTCGACGTCACCCGGCCCGGCAGGCCCGGCGCCGCCCGGCACCTCTCCCTCGGACACGGCGCCCACTACTGCCTCGGCGCCCCGCTGGCCCGCCTGGAGGCCACCATCGCCCTGGAGCGGCTGTTCACCCGCTTCCCCGACCTCGACCTCGCCGTGCCCGAGGCAGAACTCTCCCGTCACTCGAGCTTCGTGGGCAACAGCGTGCGAGCGCTTCCGGTGCGGCCGGGAACCTCCCGCGGCTGACCGCGCGCATACCAGCCATACGACACCGCGATGGCCCTGAGCTGACCCTTTTCTTGTTCTGACCAAAGGCCGTCCCTACGCTTCCAGCACCGCACACCTGCGGCACTGGACAAGGGACATGGCAATCATGGGTCGACTGGCCGGAAAAATCGCTTTCATCAGCGGAACGGGGGCTGGAATAGGGCGGGCCGCGGCTCAGATATTCGCGGCGGAAGGCGCCACCGTATTCGGCTGCGACCTCGACCCCGACGCCGCCGGGGAAACGGTCGAACTGGTTGAGAAGGCCGGCGGAATCATGCAGTCCCTGGCGCCGGTCGATCTGTCCACCGAGGCGGGCGCCAGAGAGTGGATCGACGCGGGCCTCGCGGCGTTCGGCGGGATCGACATCCTCTACAACAACGCCTCCGCGCTGCGGAACGGGCCGTTCGAGACCATGCCCGCCGAGGACTGGTACTTCACCATCAAAAACGAGCTCGACATCCCGTACTTCTGTACGCAGGCGGCCTGGCCGCACCTGATCGCCCGCGGCGGCGGCACCGTCCTCAACGTCGCCTCGGTGGCCGCCGTGCGGGGCGCCCCCTTCATGCCGATGGTGCCGCACGGCGCCGCCAAGGGCGGGGTCCTCGCGATGAGCAAGCACCTGTGCGCGGCCGGCGCCCCGCACCGCATCCGCGTCAACACCATCGCCCCCGGCATGACCCGTACGTCCGCGACCGCGCCCTTCCTCGACGATCCCGACGGGCCGAAGGCGCAGCTGGAGGCGCGGATCCCGGCCGGGCGCGTGGGTGAGCCCGAGGACATCGCGCGCGCCGCGGCCTTCCTCTGCTCCGACGAGGCCGCGTTCGTCAACGGCGCCAACCTCATGGTCGACGGCGGCGACAGCGCGATGGCGGGCTGAGCGCCGGTGACCACACGACTCGACCACGTGGGCGTCAACGTACGCGATCTGCCCGCTCTCACGGCCTGGTACCGGGACGCCTTCGGGCTGAAGACCGTCTTCGAGTTCACCCTCGAAGGGCCCGGACTGAGTGCCGTGGTTCTGGAGCATCCGCACGGCTGGCGCATCGAACTGCTCGCCCGGCCCGGCTCCGCGCCAGGGCTGCGGGCGCCCGACCCGCTGACCGCCGCCCTCACCGAGGGATATGGGCACTTCGCGGTCACCACCCCCGAACTCGACCCCGTCTACGCGGCCCTGGTGGCCCACGGAGCGGGCGAGGCCATGCCACCGGGACCGTCCCCCGAGCCCGGAATCCGCATGGCCTGGGTCACCGACCCCGAGGGCAACCTCATCGAACTGATAGAGCGCCGCACTACTTTTTCCGAGTGAGATGGAGTACGGGATGACGAATCTCGTGAAAAGGCTCGACAGAGGCACGCTGATAGCGTGCTGTCTCGCAGTCGCCGCCGCCCAATTGTGCATTACCGTTCCGTCCCCCATCAACGGCGAAATCCAGGCCGCCTTCGGGGCCTCGGGTTCCCAAGTCGCCTGGGTCACCTCCGCCTTCATTCTCCCCACCGCAATTCTTGAACTGAATTTCGGTGTGGTCGGAGACCTCTTCGGCCGAAAGCGTCTCCTGGTGCTCGGAGGACTGGTCCTCGCACTCGGTGAACTCCTCAATGCCACCTCGCAGAACATCACCATGATGTGGACCGGCCAGGCCCTCGCGGGCGTCGGTGCCGCGGCGCTCTTCCCGAGCTCCCTCGCGGTCATCGCGGCTGCCACCCCCGACGGGAAGGACCGCGCGAAGGCGGTCTCCACGTGGGCCCTCAGCATCTCCCTCGCCTCCGCGGTGGGGCCCCTGTCCTCCGGTGTTCTCGCCACGGTCGCCGACTTCCGCTGGGCGTTCGTGCCGCCTGTCGTCCTCGGCCTGGTGGTCGCGGTCGCGTGCTGGAAGCTGGTCACCGACTCCAAGGCTCCCGAGGGCCGCAGCCTGGACTGGCCGGGCCAGATCACCATCGCCGTCGGCCTCACCGCGCTGCTCTGGGGCATCATCGAGGGCGGCGACCGCGGCTGGGGCAGCGCGGCGATCGTCGGCTCGCTGGCCCTCGCGGCGGTGGCCCTCGTCGGATTCATCGTCGCGGAGACCCGTGCCGCGTCGCCCATGTTCAACCTGGACCTGCTCAAGATCCCGTCGTTCGCCGCGGCGGCCGTCGTCGCGCTGGCCGGGATGTTCGGCTTCATCGGCACTGCGTACTGCGTCTCGATCCGGCTCGGCGCGGTGATGCATCTGAGCGCCCTGCGGGCCAGCATGCCGTTCGTCATCCTGCAGCTGATCCCGCTGCTGCTGGCGCCGGTACTGAGCAAGATGCTCACCCGCGTCGACGCCCGCTGGCTCCTGATGGGCGGTCTGCTGCCGATGGCCGCGGGACAGTTCTGGATCGCCGCGCTGCCCATCACCACGACCTCCCTCGCCGCCTTTATCGGCCCGGTGCTGCTGCTCGGTATCGGCTTCATCTGCGTCGTGTCCTCGCTGACCTCGGCGGCCGTGAACGCCGTACCGATCGAGATGACAGGTATGGCCAGCGGCGCCACCAGCCTGGTGCGCGAGTTCGGCCAGGGCCTCGGACCGGCCGTGATCAGCACCATCGCGATGAGCGCCGCGTCCTCGGCTCTGGTGGGCAAGCTCAGCGGGGCGGACGCGGGTATGGAGGCGGCGGCCGGTCCCCTCGCCGTCGTGAATGCGGGCAGCGACAGTGCCAGGGCCGCAGCCCAGACCGCGCTCGGCCACGGCATGGCCCTCGGTGTGGTGATCTGCGGCTGCGCCTCACTGCTCGGCGCGGTCGTCACCCTGCTGCTGGTGCGGAAGAACACCGCCCGCGCGACGGCCGGCGCCACCGGTGAGTCGGCGGTACAGACGGCCACCGCGTAGCGCACCACACGTGAAAGGGCCGGGGCATGAGCCCCGGCCCTTTCACGTGCCCGCCTCCCGTGCGCGAAAAAATAGTCGGCGTGTGTCGATTCGGCGTGATGCCGTTCGTCGGTGGGGTGTAGGAAGCTCATGAACACCGGGAGGAACCATGAAGTACATGCTGCTGGTCTGCGGCGACGACACCGCCGACGCCTCCGGCATGGCGCCCGTCGAACCGTGGGTGGAGGAGCTGGGCGCCGAGCGCGGCGTACGGCTGCACGGGCACCGGCTGCGGCTTCCCGCCGAGGCGGTCACGGTGCGGGTGCGCGACGGTGAAGTGCTGCGCACCGACGGGCCGTTCGCCGAGACGAAGGAGTACGTCGCCGGGTACGACATCCTCGAGTGCGACAGCCTGGAGGAGGCCGTCGAAGCGGCGGCGAAGCATCCCGTGGCGTCCATCGGGGCCATGGAGGTGCGGGCGTTCTGGGAGGACGAGGACGCCGAGGGGGAGATCCGGCGTCTCGACGCGGAACTGACCGCCGCCGCCCGCGAGCGGGACTTCGACCGGGCCATGGCCTGTTACGCGCCGGACGTGGAGGTGTTCCACCCTGTCAGCGGCCTGGAGCAGCGCGGAGTCGAGGCACTCCGCAAGGCGGAGGAGTGGTGGTGGGCGACGCTGGCCGGACCCGTGCAGCGCGAGGTGCTCGACTTCCGCGTCCGGGTCGACGAGAGCATCGCGTTCAGCCACGCGCTCGTGCGGATGCGGGCCACGCTCACCAGCGGCGAGTCGCTGGACACCACGGCACGGGTGACCACCGGCTACCGTGCGGCCGGCGACAAGTGGCGGATCGTCCATCAGCACACGTCGGTCCCGTTCGACGCCGGAATCCCGGGAACCGAGGAGGGCCAGTCATGAAGTACGTGTTCTTCATCTGCACCCCGGTCGGCGGCGAGGAGCTCAGCCCCGAGGAGATCGCCGACGACCCCCGCTTCACCTCGTACATCGACGAGGTGCGCAGCCGCGATGTGGTGAAGGGCGGCGCCCGGCTGCGGCCGTCCACCGACGCCACCACCGTCCGCGTGCAGGGTGACGAAGTCCTGCTCAGCGACGGGCCGTTCGTGGAGTCCAAGGAGTACGTCGCGGGCTTCGACATCATCGAGGTCGCCGACCTCGACGAGGCCATCGCGCTCGCGTCCCGCCATCCGGCGGCGCTGGGCGGCGGCTCGGTGGAGGTGCGGCCGGTCTGGGAGTGAACGACAACGGCGTCGAGGAGGCGGTCGCCGCCGCCTTCCGCGAGGAGTGGGGCCAGGTCGTCGCCACCCTGATCCGGGTGACCGGCGACTGGGACCTCGCCGAGGAGTGCGCGCAGGACGCCTTCGTCCAGGCCCTGGACCGGTGGCGGCGCGACGGAGTGCCGCGCAACCCCGGCGCCTGGCTGACCACGACCGCGCGCCACCGCGCCCTGGACGTGCTGCGCAGGGAGGCGGTGGGCGCGGCGAAACTGCGGGAGGCGGCGGTGCCGGCACGGCATGAGGGCCCCTACGACCCGGACGACGAGAGCGGCGTCGAGGACGACCGCCTGCGGCTGATCTTCACCTGCTGCCACCCCGCGCTCCCGATCGAGGCCCGGGTGGCGCTGACCTTGCGTACCCTCGCGGGGCTGACCACGCCCGAGATCGCCCGCGCCTTCCTCGTCCCCGAGGCGACGATGGCGCAGCGGCTGGTCCGCGCCAAGCGGAAGATCCGCAACGCGGGCATCCCGTACCGCGTACCGCCCGCGCACCTCCTCCCCGAACGCACCACGGGCGTCCTCGGCGTCGTCTACCTGCTCTTCAACGAGGGGTACGCCGCCACGTCCGGCGCCGACCTCGTGCGCACCAACCTCTGCTCGGAAGCCGTCCGCCTCGCCCGCGTCCTGGCCCGCCTCATGCCCGACGAGCCCGAAGTGCTGGGCCTGCTCGCCCTGTTGCTGCTGCACGACGCCCGGCGCGGCACGCGCGTCGACGCGGCGGGCGAATTGGTGACGCTGGAGGACCAGGACCGTACGGAATGGGACCGAGCCGCCGTCGACGAGGGCGCCGCGCTGTTGGAGACCGCCCTGCGCCGCGGGCGTCCGGGCCCGTACCAGATCCAGGCCGCCATCGCCGCCTGCCACACCACCGCGGCCACCGCCGAGGAGACGGACTGGGCCGACGTCGCGGCGCTCTACGGCGAACTCGCACGCTTCGTGCCCTCCGCCGTGGTGCGTCTCAACCGCGCGGTGGCGGTGGGCATGGCCGAGGGGCCGGAGACGGGTCTTGCCCTGGTGGCGGAGCTGGAGCGCGAGGGCGAGCTGGACGGCTACCACCTGCTGCCCGCCACCCGCGCGGATCTGTTGCGCCGCATGGGGCGGCTGGAAGAGGCGGCCGAGGCGTACGGCCGGGCGCTGGAGCTGGTGGAGAACGACGCGGAGCGGAATTTTCTGGAAAAGCGGCTCGCGGAGTGTCGATCGGCGTAGGGCTCGTTCGTCGGTGGGGTGAAAACACCCGAAGACGACTGGGGAGTTCCCATGACCGCCACCGCTAGTGCCGCCACTGCCGTCCCCGCACCGCCCGTCAGGAAGGCTCTCGCCCGGCTGCTCGCGCGCTGCTGGCGGAAGGAGTCCCGAACCCGCGCGACGCCCGTCGCTCCAGGCCCGAGCGCACCGAGCGCACCGAGCACCCACAGCGCTCCGGACGCCTGGCTGGCCGGTCTCCGACTGGGGAGCTGAACCCATGACCGCCACCGCCACTGCACCCGACCCCCGCCGCTGGCGCGCCCTCGCCCTGCTCTGCCTGGCCGGATTCATGGTGATCCTGGACGCGCAGATCGTCGTCCTCGCCCTGCCGTCCATCGCCGACGGGCTCGGCTTCTCCGCGGGCGGTGCGCAGTGGGTGATGAGCGCCTATCTGCTCAGTTTCGGCGGACTGCTGCTTCTCGGCGGCCGGATCGCCGACCTGCTCGGCCGCCGCCGTGTCTTCATGACCGGCACCCTGCTGTTCGGGCTGTCCTCGCTGCTGTGCGGGTTCGCCTGGAGCGCGGGCGTGCTGGTGGCGGCGCGCGCGGTGCAGGGCGTCTCCGCCGCCGTCATGGCGCCGACGGCGCTCTCCCTCCTCCTCAACACCTTCGAGGAGGGCCCCGAACGCAACAAGGCCCTCGCCATCTGGTCCGGCAGCGGCGGCTTCGGCGCCACCGCCGCGCTGCTGATCGGCGGCCCGCTCACCGACGTACTCGGCTGGCAGTGGGTCTTCTTCCTGAACGTGCCGGTGGCGCTGTTCCTCCTCGGCCTGAGCCCGGTCCTGCTGCGCGAGAGCCGCACCGAGGCGCGCACCCGCTCGTACGATCCGGTCGGCGCGCTCACCGTCACCGCCGCGCTCGTCGCGTGCGTGTACGCCGTCGTCGAGGCACCCCGCGCCGGGTGGCTGTCGGCGCAGACGCTCGGCCTGTTCGCCGTCGCCGCCGCGCTGGGCCTGCTCTTCGTCCGCGTCGAGGCACGGTCGGCGCGGCCCCTGGTGCCGCTGCGGCTGCTGCGCTCGCGGTCGGTGAGCGGCGGCAACCTGGTCGTGTTCCTGCTCGGCAGCTGCGCCTTCGGGATGTCGTACACGCTCTCCCAGTACGGGCAGGGCGTGCTCGGCTACTCGCCGCTGCGGTTCGGCCTCGACAACGTCGTGATGCCCGCGACGGCCGTCATCGGCTCGTACGCGGGCCAGGCGCTGGTCACCCGCATCGGGGCACGCCCGGTCGCGGTCGGCGGACTCGCGCTGGTCGGCGCGGGGAGCCTGCTGCTGGCCGGGGTTCCGGTGGACGGCGGTTTTGTGCGGGATCTGTTCCCCGGGCTGCTCGTCTTCGGGCCGGGGCTGGGCGCCTGTGCGGTCGCCGGGTCCATCGCGGCGCTGACCGGTGTGGGGGAGCGGGAGTCGGGCGTGGCGTCCGGCATCAACACCGCGGCCTTCCAGATCGGGGGCGCCTTCGGTGTCGCCGTCGTCGCTTCGGTCGCGGTCTCCTTCACCGACGGGCCCGGGCTCGCGGGGCTGACCGCGGGTTACCAGGCCGCGTTCACGGCGTGTGTCGTCCTCGCGGTGGCCGGGCTGGCAGGTGCGGCGGCCCTGCCGCGGCGGGGGCCCGCGCGACCGGCTCCGGACAGGCTGGTCACTACGAGTCGAGCGCGTTCGTGATCGCCTTCACCCCGCCGTGTGCCGAGTAGCCGCCGTCCACGGTGATCTCGGCGCCGTTCACATACGACGACTCGTCCGAGAGGAGGTACACGACCAGCGGGGCCACCTCGTCGCAGGTTCCCGCGCGGCCCTGCGGAGTCATCGACAGATGGGCCTGCGTGAACACCGGGTTCGCGGTCGCCATCAGCGGGGTCTCGATGTAGCCCGGGTGGATCACGTTCGTACGGATGCCACGGGGCGCCAGCTCCAGGGCGGCCACCTTCGACAGGCCCCGCAGCGCCCACTTGCTCGCCGTGTACGCGACGGCGTGATGGGCGGTGAGACCCGCGACGGAGCCGACGTTCACGATCGAGGCCCCGGCGGACATGAGCGGGGCGAGGGCCTGGATGCCGAGCATCGGTCCTGTGGTGTTCACGGCGAACGCCCGGTTCCAGTCGGCGAGGTCGACAGAGCCGAGGCGGGCGCGCATGGGGATTCCGGCGTTGTTGACGAGACCGTGCACGGCCTGCAAAGACGACGCCAGCCCCGCCCAGTCCTCAGGGGACGACACGTCCAGGTGCTGGTAGCGCACGTCCAGGCCGTCGGCGCGCAGCGACGCGGCCAGCTTCTCGCCCGGCTCGTCGAGGACGTCCGTCGCGACGACCGAGGCGCCCTCGCGGGCCACGGCCGCCACCTCGGCGGCTCCCTGGCCCTGCGCGGCTCCGGTGATGACGACGGTACGACCGGCCAGGCGCGTGCGGCTCACGGCTTCCTCCAAAAGGGCGTGGGTTCCCTGACCACGCTAGGAAGCCGGGGCCAGCTCCGGAAACGCACGTTCCTCATGGCTGGCATCCACGTCGGCGATCTCGACCGCCTCCGGTGGCGCGGGTTCGTCGAGCGTGGACGCGGGTTCGTCGATCGAGGCGCCCACTTTCCGCAGCGTCTCGCGCAGCCACCGGTGCGCCGGATCCGAGTGCCGGTTGTGGTGCCAGTACATGGCCTCCACCAGGGGTACGTCGGGGAACGGCGCCGGCACCGTCACACAGCGCGCGAACCCCTCGTACCGCCGCGCCAGCCGTTCCGGCACCATCGCCACCAGGTCGGTGCCGCCCACCAGGAACGGCAGCACACTGAAGCCGGGCGCGCTGACCTGCACCTTCGGCACGATGCCGAGGGTTTCCAGCTGGCGGTCGGCGGGGGTGAGGCTCTTGCCGAACGCCGAGGCGGCGTGCGGCAGCTCGGCCAGGTCGCGCAGGGTGAGCCGCCCGTCGACCAGACGCGGATTGTCGGGGTCGACGATGCACACGAACCGGTCGTGCATCACCGCCTCGCTGATTCCGGGCAGCCGGTAGCCGAGCGGCACCACCATCAGGTCGTGGCAGCGCAGATGCGTCTCGCTCTCGGGCTGCCCGTGCACGAGGGGATGGAAGTCGATGCGGACGCCGGGCGCCTCGCGCGCGATGACCCGCAGCAGCGGCTCCACGAACACCGTCATCACGTAGTCCGACATCACGACCGAGAAGCGCTGCCGGCTGCGCTGCGGGTCGAAGCTGCGGGTCAGCGACATCGCCTCCTCGGCCTTGTACAGGGAGGCCTGGACGACCGGCAGCAGCCGCTCCGCGAGCGGTGTGAGCTCGTATTCGCGGCCCACCCGCACCAGCAGCTCGTCGTTGAAGTGCCGCCGCAGCCGGGCCAGCGAGCCGCTCATCGCGGACTGACTGGTGGAGAGCCGGACACCGGCGTGCGTGACGTTCTTCTCCTCCAGAAGTGCTTCCAGCGCCACCAGAAGATTGAGATCTATCGCTCCGAGACCCACAGGTGTCCCCTTCCGGCCACGTCATTGAAGCATCGGTGAAACGGGAGCGTAATGACGTGTTCCCCGGCGAGGAAGTCTTGTAAGACAACTCTCAGGAAACCGATGGCAGCCATCGGACCAGCGAATATGGGCATGCCGAAGGGCCTGTGCGGACACAGCTCCCGCACAGGCCCGGCACAGCCCACCGTGCTAAGGCCGCGGTGTGCGCCCCCGCTTGCGCGCACGGGGCAGATACACGTCGGTGCGCCCGGGCACGATGCGGTTGGAGAGGCTGCCGAGCCGCTCCACGGTGAGTGTCACCTCGTCGCCCGGCTTCAGCGGTGGGGGCGTACGTTCCCCGACTCGGCCCCAGAACTCGGCGAGCGCGCCCCAGCCGCAGGTGCCCGAGCCGAGGATGTCGCCTGGGTGCACCCAGGCGTCGCGGGCGGCGTACGCGGTCATCTCCTCGAAGGTCCAGGAGACGTTCGCCAGGGTGTCGCGGCCGATCAGCTCGCCGTTGAGGGTGACGGTCATCTCCAGGTCGAGGAAGCCGTCCGGATCGCGCCGGTCCTCGACCTCGTCCGCGGTGACCAGACAGGGACCCAGCGTGTTGGCGAAGTCCTTGCCCTTGGAGAAGCCGAGGCCGAGGTTCTTCTCCGGCTTCTGCAGATCGCGCGCGGACCAGTCGTTGAAGACGAGGTAGCCGACGATGTGGTCACGGGCCTGCTCGGGGGTGAGGTCGCGACCCGAACGGCCGATGACGGCACCGACCTCCAGCTCGAAGTCGAGGACGGAACACCCCGCCGGAATGGGCACGTCGTCGTGTGCGCCGTACGCCGCGTGCGGATTGGTGAAGTAGAAATTGGGCGCCCGGTACCACTCCTCGGGCACGTGCTCCAGGCCGTCCAGGGACTTGGCGACGCCCTCGATGTGCGCCTCGAAGCCGACGAAGTCCCGGATGGACGGGGGCTTCAGCGGCGGCAGCAGCCGTACCTGATCGACCGGCAGGTCACTGTCCACGGCGAGCGCTTCGGCACCGGCGAGGAGCAGCTCCTCCTGCTCGATGAGCGACAGGACAGTGGTGCCCGGTGGAAGCGGATGGATGATCCCGTCCCGGACGACTCCGGCGCGCTCCGCGCCACCGAACTCATATGTCGCGAACCGCATGCTGCTCCCAGTGGTTGGAGTTGGTGACTGTTCCGGCGCTCAGGTGGCCCGCGAAGAGGCCCTTCGGATCGCGTACGGCACGGATGGCCTGGAGCCTGTGCCACTGCTCGTCCCCCATGAACCTCAGCTGCCGGACGGTGAAGTCGCAGTCCCCGAGGTACTGGCCCGCGGTGACCGGCTCCATCGCCGCCATCGCCTCGTCGAGCCAGACACGCAGCTCGGCGTCGCGCTCGGGTTCGTCGTGGATGACGTACGTCGCGCAGTAGATCTCCGACTGCAACGAGAAGGCCATGTCGGGGAGTTCGCGCAGCGGAGCCATCGAGAACCAGATGGTGAAGGTCTGCCGGGTCGGCTGCTCGGTGAACGCCTGGCGGATCGCCGGGACGACCTCGTCGGCGGGCCCGGTCAGCCAGGCATTGTCGACGAGATAGCGGTGCCCCTCGGGGTTGGCGAGGCGCTGGCCCTGGAGCTGCTCGGCGAGCGTGGTCGGCTGCGCCTCGACCCGGAACAGCGCCCGGTCCGCGTACGGATTGGCGTGCAGCGGGGCCAGCGCCTCGACGGCCTGCTCGGGCGTGTCGGTCATCGAGACGCCCGTGACCAGCAGTACCGGCCCCTCACCGTCGGGCGGGGTCTGCGTCAGCGCGACGATCTCCACCAGGTCGGAGACCGTGTGGTGCATGCCGTGCAGCCAGGTCATGACCTCGTCGAAGAGGTCGAGCGGGTACGCGTGCACGGTGTGCGCCAGATGCTTCGGCAGCGGGCGGGTGCGGAGGTGGAAGCGGGTGACGACCCCGAAGAAGCCCGGCCCCGCCCCGCGCGCCGCCCAGAACAGGTCGCTGTGGTGGGTCTCGTCGGCGCGCACCAGCTCGCCCTCGGCGGTGACGACGTCGATCGCCACGATGTTCTCGGCCGCCCAGCCCCAGCCGCGCGCGTTCCAGCCCTGCCCGCCCTGGAGAAGGAAACCGCCGATGCCGACGGACGGACAGTGCCCGCCGTTGAAGAACCGCCCGAACCGCCCCAGATACGGGTTGAGTTCGTCGCCGCCCTTGACGCTGGTGGTGGCCGTGACGATCCCGGTCGACTCGTCGTACGACAGCTCGCGGAAGCCCCCGAGGTCGATCAGCAGCGCCTCGTCGCGCACGGACCAGGCCGCCCAGCTGTGGCCTCCGGAGCGTACGGCGACCTGCCAGCCGCGCTCGATCGCGAGCCGCACCCCTTCGACGACGTCCTGCTCGCAGACCGCGTTCAGGACGGCCGCGGGGGAACGGTCCGACGGGCGGCGGGCGTTGAAGATCCGCCCGAAGCACGCCTCCTCGAAGTCCTCGTCGCCGGGGAGGTGGAGGGTGCCGGAGAAACGGTTGTCGTGCATGCGCTGCTCACTCACTTGATCGCGATCGGGTTGACGGGGGCGCCCACCGCGCCGGTCACCGGGAGGGGCGCCGCGACCAGCAAGAACTCATAGACGCCGTCCGCCGCGCAGTCCTCGGCCAGCTCCTCCAGGTCCCACATCTCACCCAGCGGGAGACCCATGTTGGGGATCGCGATCTGGTGCAGCGGGGACATGGCGGGCTGCGGGAACTCGTACGGGCGTACCTCGAGTCCCCATGTGTCGGAGGCGATCGCCGCGATCTCGGTGCGGTGCAGCCAGCCGAGCGTGGTGAAGGAGAGCCCCGGGGCGTCCCCGGCGGCATAACCGCCCCACTCGCCGAGCCGTCGCACCCGGCCGAGCTGCCCGGTGCGGACGAGGACCAGGTCGCCGCGCCGCACGGACGAGGTGGCGCCCTGCGACTCGATCGTGGCCCGCAGGTGTTCCTCCAGGATGGGGAATCCGTCCGGGAGTTCGCCGAGTTCGTCGCCGACCGCGCGGCCCACGTCGAGCAGGACACCACGTCCGGTGAACGCGTCCCTCATGTGCTCGATACCGGTGACCGAGTCGCCGTTTCCGTTGACGATGGTGCACGGACGGCCGTTCCACGCCTGCTTGTTGTCGTAGATGTGGCCCAGGCCGTCCCACTGCGTGGAGGCCTGGAGCGGCATCACGATGTGGTCGTCGGCGCCGCCGAAGCCGTGCGGGAAGCCCTGCGTCCCGGCGGCCGCGTCCGAGCCGGTGTCCTTCATGTAGTGGACGGGGTTGATCCGGCCGCGGAAGCCGCGCTGCGGACCGTCCTCGTTGAACTCCTGGGAGAGCGAGAACGACCGGCCGCGCCGGACCAGGCTCGCCGCGTGCGCTCGTATCGCGTCGTCGATGAAGTTGAGCGTGCCCAGCACGTCGTTCTCGCCCCAGCGACCCCAATTCCGGTAAGCGGAACGGGCCTTGGCGAGCTCCTCCTCAATGGGACCCAGACTCATCGGATACGTCCTTTCAGCAGCAGGTCGAGGGCGTTGCCCCCGGCGACGGCGGCACGGTCGGCGGGGATCAGGCCGGCGGCGTCCAGCCGGGCCACCGGATCGTCGATCCCCATGTCGAAGGGGAAGTCCGTGCCGAGGACGATCCGGTCCGCGCCCACCTCCTCGACCAGATGGCGCAGGGCGCGCGGGGTGTAGACGAGCGCGTCGAACCACATCCGCCGCAGATACGCGCTCGGCGGCTCGGCGCAGCCCCGCGCGTCCTCACGTACGTGCCAGGCGTGGTCGGAGCGGCCGATGTACGTCGGCAGATAGCCACCGCCATGGGCGGCCACGAGCTTGAGGCGCGGGAAGCGGTCCAGGACGCCGGTGAAGATGAGATGCGAGAGCGCGACCGTCGTCTCGACCGGCTGGCCGACCGTGTTGCCCAGGTAGTGGGTGGCCAGGCGTTCGCCGAGCGAGCAGCCCCAGGGGTGCACGAACACGACCGCGCCCAGCTCCTCGGCCTTCTGCCACACGGGGTCGTGCGCGGGATCGGCCAGCTCACGGCCGTCCACGGTCGTGGACACGCTGATGCCGTACAGGCCGTACTCGGTGACGGCCTTGTCGAGCAGCGCCACCGCGAGGTCCGGGCGCTGCAGGGGGACCGTGCCCAGGCCGTACAGCCGCGCGGGTGCCGTCGCGCAGTGCGCGGCCACCGCCTCGTTGACGGTCCGTGCCAGGCGTACGGCGAGATCCGCGTCCGCCCAGTAGTGGTGCATCGGCATCGGGCCGACCACCTGGATGTCGACGCCCCTCGCGTCCAGCTCGGCGAGCCGGGTCGTGACGTCCGTCAACAGGGGTGCCAGACGCTGGAGTTGAGCGCGGTTGACGGCCAGTGACGCGGAGGAGTGGGCCCGCTGCTCGGCCGACAGCTCGGCGGCGAGGCCCGGGGTTCCCGCGCACAGGGCGTCGGCGGCGGGGACGGCGAGGTGGCCGTGGAAGTCCACGACGGGCGTGGCGTTCGGCTTTCGGTCCAGGGCGGTGGTGCTCATGCGGCCGCCGTCAGGTAGTCGAGCGTCTCCGACATGATCCGGCCGGGGTCCGCGCCGGGCGTGTCCGGGTGGATCTCCCAGTCGGCCAGGCGCAGCGAGTTCTCCAGCACGACCCGTACCCGGGGCAGCCGGCGCGCCATGAACGTGTCGAGCGCCCGGTCGAGCGGCTCGCTGCCGGTGACCAGCTCGGCGAGCACCACCGCGTCCTCCGCGCACATCGCCGCGCCCTGCGCGATCAGCGGCGGACAGGCGTGCGCCGCGTCACCGATGATCACCGTACGGCCCCGGTGCCAGGGCTCGTCGACGAGGATCGCCTCGATCCACCGGTAGTCGACTGCCGTGTCGTCGGGCAGCGAGGCGAGGATCTTGCCCCAGGTGCCGCCGTATCCGGCGCCGCGCTCGCGCAGCAGCGACAGGGGAGCGCGCGGGCCGATCAGGGAGGCGTCCAGGTTCTCGTCGAGGAGGTACGCGTAGCACTGGTCGGGGGATATGGGGCTGTACCCGGCCTTGTAGCGCGGGCCGCCGTAGTACACCTCCGCGCAGTCCATCTCGGCCGGGCGCTGCGCGACCACCCGGAAGATCGACATGCCGACCGGGCGGGGCTTCGTGGTGATCCCGATCATCGAGCGGATCCTGGAGTTGATGCCGTCCGCGCCCACGACCAGGTCGTAGCGCCCGGTGGAGCCGTCGGTGAACGTGACGTCCACGTGGTCGCGGGCCTCGTCGAGCTTCTCGACGCTCAGCCCGAGACGGACGCGGACCCCGTGCGCGTGTACCGCGTCGCACAGCGCGTCCTGGAGGTCCGAGCGCAGCGCCCCCGCAGTCGACGGCAGGTCGGCGCCGCCGGTGTGCGGGGTGGACAGCTCCGTGATCAGCCCGCCGTCGGCCCGGCGCAGCCGCATCCGGTCGAAGGGGACGGCGCGGGCGAGCACCCGCTCCAGCACGCCCACGGAGCGCAGCGCCTTGAGGGCGTTGCCCTGGACGGTGATGCCGTGGCCCACACCGAACCACTGGGGCGATATCTCGGCGAGCTCGACCTCGGCGCCGCGTTGGGCGAGCGCGAGGGACAGCACGCTTCCGGTGATGCCGCCGCCGACGACGAGCACCTTTTGTACGGGCATGGGCGATCCTTGCGAACGTAGAAGAAAGACGAGTGGTGCGGTGCGGTCAGCCGGCGAAGCGGTCTCCGAGCTCGCGGTAGTGCTCGACCGCCGGCGGCTCGGCGAAGAACGGACCGACCAGGGCCCGCCAGCGCTGGAAGCGCTCCGACTCGCGGAACCCCACCGTGTGGGCCTCGACGGACTCCCAGCCGACCAGCAGCAGAAACGTCCGCGGCCGCTCCTCGCAGCGCAGCAGCTCGGCCCAGCGGAAGCCGTCGGCCTCGGCGAGCACCTCGCGCGCCTTCTCGAAGGCGGCCTCGAATTCCTGCTCACGACCGCCCTCGACGGTCAGCTCGGCATGCTCGACGATCACGGACAACTCCTCGCTTCGATGGTGCTCCGAGCCTGCTGGGAGGCCCGATGCAGGGTCAACGGATCGAGGCATCGGCAAGGGGGACGTCATCCATCCCGTACGACGATGGGCCGCTGATCACAGGGCGTCCGGCCCCCTGATGCCAGGCATCGCGGATCGCTATTTCCGCCGCGCCCCGGGGCTGCCTAGCGTCGGTGGCAAGCCACCCACCCGTACGAGGAGAACGCCCGTGCCCGACCGACTTCCCACCCATGCCGGACCGTTCGCCCTCGGCACCTTCGAGGGGGAGGGCTCGGGCGTCTTCCCGGGCCTGGTCGTCGGGCCCCGGGTGCGCGACCTGTCCGACCTGGCACCGTCCGTGCGCGCGGTCGTCGAGGACTGGGACGTGCTCTTCCCGCGCCTGCTGGAGCTGTCCCAGGACGCCTCCTCGACCTGGTACGGCCTCGCCGACCTCCGTGTCCTCGCGCCCGTCGAACCCGGCCAGGTCCTGCAGAGCGGCGCCAACTACCGCAAACACGTAGTGGACTTGGTGGCCGCAGAGAAGGAAAGCGTGCACGGCGCCACGCCCGAGGAGGCGCGCGCCGACGCCGAGAAGATGATGGACGAGCGGAGCCGCAACGGGGTCCCGTACGTCTTCCTCGGCTCGCCGCGCGCGATCTGCGGCCCGTACGACGACATCGTGCTGCCCGAGCTCGGCGACCAGCACGACTGGGAGCTCGAACTCGCCCTGGTCATCGGCAAGTCGGGCAAGAACATCCCCGCCGAGGAGGCGATGGAGTACGTCGCCGCATACACCATCTGCAACGATCTCACCACCCGTGACCGGCTCTACCGGCCCGACCTGAAGGCCATCGGCACCGACTGGTTCACCGCCAAGAACGCCGACACCTTCCTGCCGACCGGCCCCTTCCTCGTACCGGCCGCCTTCGTCGGCAACCCCACCGAAGACGCAGACGTACGGATCACCCTGCGCCACAACGGGGTCGTACGCCAGGACGAGTCCACCAAGGACATGATCTTCGACATTCCCCGGCTCATCGCCTACGTCTCCTCGACCACCACCCTGCGCCCCGGGGACCTCCTGCTCACCGGTTCCCCAGCGGGCAACGGCGCGCACTGGGGCGTCTTCCTCGAGCCCGGGGACGTCATGGAGTCGGAGATCACGGGCCTCGGCCACCAGCGCAACACCGTCAGGAGCGGACAGTGACCACCTTCCAGCCCATCACTCATCTGCGCCATGTCGACCTCGCCGTACCGGACTTCGACAAGCAGCGCGCCTTCTACGGCACCACGTGGGGCCTGACCGAGGTCGCCAACGACAGCGGGATAGCGTTCTTCGCGGCGGAGGGCAGTCCCGAGCAGTACATCGTCCGCATCCGCAAGGACGAGCGGAAGCGGATGGACCTGGTCGCGTTCGGTGCCGTGTCGCCGGCCGCCGTGGACGAGCTGCACGTGCGGCTCGGTCGAGCCGGGATCCAACTCATCAGTGAACCGGGGGTGTTGGACACCCCCGGTGGCGGCTACGGTTTCCGCTTCTTCGACCCGGACGGCCGTGTCGTCGAGGTCTCCGCGGACGTCGCGATCCGCACCCACCGCAAGATCGAGGAGCGCGAGGCGATCCCCGTCCGCCTCTCGCACTGCGTGGTCAACTCCCAGGACCCGGAAGGGCTGCGGGACTTCTACATCCGGCACCTCGGCTTCCGGCTCACCGACACGCTGTACTCGGCGCACATGGGCGACCTCATGTACTTCCTGCGGTGCAGCCCCCTGCACCACTCCTTCGCCATCGCGCGCGGACCCCATGTCTCCCTGCACCACGCGTCGTTCGAGATGCGCGGCGTCGAGGAGTACATGCGTGGCACCGGGCGGGCGCTGCGCGCCGGGACCCGGCTCACCTGGGGGCCCGGCCGCCATCTCGCGGGCGACAACACCTTCTCGTACTTCCACGACCCGCACGGCAACACCGTCGAGTACACCACCGAACTCGCCGTCCTCGAAGAGGACGTGTGGCACCCGGGCCGCCACGACGTCGACGACCCGATCACCCAGGACCAGTGGGGCACCGCCGACCCGATGAGCGAGTCGGTCGCCAAGGAGCAGTTCAACGACCCCGACGTGCTCTTCGACGCGCCTCCCGTCTAGCCGCGCTCCCGCTCAGCCCAACCACCCGCAGAAAGGCCGCAGTTGTGGCAACGATCCTGAAGAAGGCCGTCCCCAAGGCGGAGGTCACCGCCTCGCTGGACCAGGTGCGCGAGACCGTGTCGGGTGTCATCGCCGACATCCGCGAGCGCGGCGACGACGCCGTGCGCGCGTACTCCGAGAAGTTCGACAAGTGGAGCCCCGACTCCTTCCGGCTCTCCGACGAGGAGATCGAGAAGATCGTCGCGTCGGTCCCGCAGCGGGTCATCGACGACATCCGCTTCGTCCAGGACCAGGTGCGCTCCTTCGCCCGCCACCAGTTCGCCTCCATGGGCGAGTTCGAGGTGGAGACCCTGCCGGGCGTGCGGCTCGGGCAGAAGCACATCCCGGTGCAGGCGGCGGGCGCGTACATCCCGGGCGGGCGTTACCCGCTCACGGCGTCCGCCCACATGACCATCGTCACGGCGAAGGTCGCGGGCGTGCCCCGGGTCGTCGCCTGTACGCCGCCGATCCGCGGCGAGATCCCGGCCGCCACCGTCGCCGCCGCGCACCTCGCGGGCGCGGACGAGATCTGGCTGCTCGGCGGGGTCCAGGCGGTCGCGGCGATGGCCGTCGGCACCGACACCATGCAGCCGGTGAACCTGATCGCCGGGCCCGGCAACGCCTACGTCGCCGAGGCGAAGCGACAGCTCTTCGGCGAGATCGGCATCGACCTGTTCGCCGGCCCGACCGAGATCCTCGTCCTCGCCGACGAGCAGGCCGACCCGTTCGTCTGCGCCGTCGACCTGCTCTCCCAGGCCGAGCACGGCCCCGACTCCCCGGCCGTCCTCATCACCACCTCCCGCGAGGTCGCCGAACGGACCATCGCCGAGGTGGAGCGCATCCTGCCGGGCATGCCCACGCGTGACTTCGCCGGACCCGCCTGGCGCGACCACGGCCAGGTGCACGTCGTGGACTCGCTCGACGAGATGTACGCGCTCGCCGACGCGTTCGCCTTCGAGCACGTGGAGGTCCTGACGGCCGAACCGCGCCTGGCGTTGGAGAAGATGACCCAGTACGGCGCCCTGTTCCTCGGCGAGGGCACCTGTGTGTCCTTCGGCGACAAGGTCATCGGCACCAACCACGTGCTGCCGACCCGTGGTGCGGCGCGCTACACCGGTGGCTTGTGGGTGGGGAAGTACCTCAAGACGGTGACGTATCAGGAGGTCACCGACACCGCGTCGCAGGCTCTGCTCGGCCGGCTGTGCGGGCGCGCCTCGCGCGTCGAGCTGTTCGAGGGCCACGCCCGCTCCGGTGACGTACGGGCCGCGAAGGCCGCGGGCGACGAGCTGCCGTGGAACGGCGCATGACGTTGGGCGGGGACATGACGCTGCGCGGACGCACGGCGCTGATCACGGGCGGCGGGGGACCGCTGGGGCGGGCCTTCGCGCTCGCCCTGGCGGGAGCCGGGGCCCGGGTGATCCTCGTCGGCCGGGGCGAACAGGCCCTCGCGGACGCGGCGGCCCGGGTGGTGAAGGAGGGCGGCCTGGCCCGGACGGCGGTGTGCGACGTCTCCGACCCGGAGTCGGTGCGCGCCCTGGCCGCCGAACTCGCCGACGAGGACGTGTCGTTGCTCGTCAACAACGCCGGGGTCGCCGGTCCGGTGAAGCCGCTCACGGCCATCGAGCCGGACGAGTGGGACGACGTGTTCGCGGCCAACGTCCGCGGCGTGTACCTGCTGTGCCGGGCCTTCCTGCCGCCGATGATCGAGGCGGGGCGCGGAGACATCGTCAACATCGCCTCGGTGAGCGGCAAACGGCCCCTGCTCAACCGGACTCCGTACACCGCGTCCAAAATGGCCCTCCTCGGCCTGACCCGGACACTGGCCGGAGAGGTCGGACCGCACGGCGTATCCGTCAACTCCCTTTCCCCGGGCCCGGTCCGGGGCCCGCGCATGGACCGCAACTTTCGGCTGACGGCCGAACTGACCAACACCACCGTGGAGGACGCCGAACGGGACTTCGCCTCACGGGCGGCCCTGAACCGGCTGGTGGAGGAGGACGAGGTCGCCCGCGCGCTGGTGGCGATGCTCGCGATGCCGGGCCTGTGCGGGGCGGACATCGATCTGTCGGCGGGGATGATCGCCCCGGCCTAGTCACAGGGACCGTACGAACGGCGAGGTGGACGGCTCCGGCCGCCTGCCTCGCCGTCGTGCGTTGCCCTCCCCTCCAGCTGTGGCGACTCTGTGTGACCGCCATGAAGTGGGCCGCGTGATCCGAGGCATCGGGCTCCCGTATGTGTGTGCACGGTGCCTATTCCCTGGTGTGCGAGGCTGATTCACTCCCTCGTGCGCACCTCCGGTGCCTCCGCCCGGGTCGTCGCCACGCTCACTTCGACGGCCGGCCGGTCACGCTGCGCGACGGCGCACTCATCCCTGGGAAGGCATCCAATGACGCTGATCACCCGACGCTCGATCCTGATCGCCGGTACCGCCACGGCCGGAGCCCTGCTGGTTCCGGCGGCCTCCGCCACGGCCGCGCCGTCGGCGTCCACGCAGACCAAGATCTCCGTGGGGGCCGGCGAGACGTACGAGCTCTCCGCGACCACCAGGGTGAGCGAGCTGTCCATCGCCGAGGGCGGGAAGATCGCCGCACCCGACGGTTACAGCGTCACGCTGACCGTCGACGGTGTGGAGACCGGCCAGCTCCTGACCGAGACGGGCGGAACCGAGACCCTGATCTCGGCCGGCACCTACCGGGGCGACGTCGTGCTCACGGTGGCGGAGGCCAACGAAGTGACGTACGAGACCCTCACCTTCCCCTTCCGGCAGGCCCTGTACGTGGACGCCGACGGAGTGGTGCGTGCCAAGTCCGTTCTCACCAGTGTGCTCGGCGGCCAACTCACCGACACCCTCGCCAAGAACGTGTCGATCACCTCGACCGGCGAATGCTTCGACGGGGTCTTCGTGCAGGACGCCGACTACACGCTCGCTCGTCCCACCATCTCCCTCACGGGCAACGGCCGTTGCGACTTCGCCGGATACGGTGCTGCCGTCGTCGGCAACGGGTCGGCGACCACGTTGGTCCTCGACGGCGCGCGCATCGCGACCAAGGGCGTGGTCCGCACGGGCGTCATCTCCAACAACGGCGCGAACGTGATCGTCAAGAACTCCTCCGTCCGTACCCGCAACGGCGTTCTGCCCAGCGACTACCAGGCCACCGTCGAGACCCCGTACATGGAGTCGGTGCCCTGGATGCTCGGCCTCGACGGCAACGTCCGTGCCACCAACCTCATCGGCAAGAACAGCAGGGCCACCTACCTCAACTCCACTGTCCTCTCCGAGACATGGGGCGCCCTGTCGGTCGAGGGCGGCAGCGGACTGAAGCTGACGGCGATCAACAGCCATGTCGGGAACACGGGGTCGTACGGCTACGGCACCTATGCCATCGGCGACGCGATCGTGCGCGTGCTCGGCTCGCGGTTCGACGTCGGCAGCTACGCGACCATCATCGCGGGCCCCGCCGCGTCGGTGCACTACGGCGACAGCACCCGCGAGGCGGTCGCCGCACTCAACTCCGAACTGGAACTCGGGCTGAGCAACGCCGAGTTGGCGGCCATCCCGGTCCAGAGCACGCAAGTCGACTCGGGCCACTTCGGCTACATGTTCTTCGGCGCCGGCACGCTGAAGCTCGACGGCGGCACGGTCATCAACTCCGAGAAGTCGACCTTCCTCAACAAGGGCCAGCAGACCGCGATCACCGTGGACGGCTCGCAGGGTGCCCGGCTCAACCCGCGCGACGGGATCATCCTGCAGATGATCGAGCTGGACGACCCGGGCCCGGTCAACGTCAACGGCAAGATGATGAACGTCGGCGTCTACACCGAGCCCACGGACGACCCGGCCAAGGACTCCACCTTCGACACGACCGCGGTCCACACGGCCGACGGCGCCGCCACCTTCACCTCCATCGCACTCAAGGGCGACTTCTACAACGGCATGCGCAAGGGCAAGAACATGGTCCTCGCCTTCGAGGACTCCACCGTCCAAGGCGTCATCTCGGCGACGAAGGCCGAGCACCACGTCAGCACGATCGACTCCTCGAACTTCTACGACCTGGGCGACGTCACCAACACCGTCCAGGCAGCCGTCAACAACGGTGTGATCGTCCAGCTGAACAGCGGCTCGACCTGGACGGTGAGCGGCACCTCGTACCTGACCGGGCTGACCCTCGACGACGACGCGGCAGTGAAGGCGCCGCGCGGCAAGTCCGTGACCATGACGGTCGACGGCACGGCGACGGCCATGGAGGCGGGCGGCAGCTACTCCGGCGCGATCGTGCTGACGGTCGGCTAGCCCGTAGACCGAGGAGCAGACCACGCGAGAGACGCCCCGCCTGCGCAGGCGGGGCGTGGACATCGACACGACGGGCAAGTGGTCGCCGCCCGTCGCGACCGATATGGGCGGCGGCACCGTCACCGTCGAGGGCGGAACCCTGACCGCGACGGGTGAGATATCCGCCGGGCTCTACTCGACGCGAACGCTCTCTACACCGTCACCGGTGGAGCGAGGGTCCAGCAGAGCGGCGACCTGCTCTCCGCCACGGCGAACAGTGACGCCACGCTGCAGGTGTCCGGGACCCGCGTGGCGGGCGACGTGGTGGCGGACTCCACCTCGAACGCGGCGATCGCCCTCGCGGACGCCGCACGGCTCACGGGTGCCGTACGGGACGGAGCGGTCACCCTGGACCGTTCCAGCCACTGGACGGTCACCGCGGACTCGACGCTCACCACACTCACCGGAGCGATGGTCCGGGGTGACCGGATCGCGAACATCGCCGGAAACGGGCACACGGTCACGTATGACGCCTCGACGGATGCCAATGCCTGGCTCGGTGGCGGAACCTACGGGCTCGCGGGGGGAGGGGGTGCTGACGCCCGACGCATGATGTGCACCACCTGACGCCGGTCCATCACGCGACGGACCGGTTTGTCATGTGACGGACCGGTTCGGCATGGTCAACCCGCACCAATGTGCGTTCACTTCGTGTTCATTCGGTGTACTCAGATTGTTCAGACGTGGACTTCATGGGGCCTTCATCTCTTACCGGTTTCTTACCTGGTGATGACCGGCCCATTACATGAAGGGAAGCCATGACTGAGGCCCTCCAAGTGGCCAGCAGACTGCACGCGTTCAACCGGTACGAGCTGAAATACCTGGTCCCTGTGGAACAGGCCGCGTCCATCCGCGACGAACTCGGTCAGCGGATGGACCAGGACCTGCACAGTCCGGTGGGCGGATACGGGGTATGGAGTCTGTACTACGACACACCCCAACTCCGCTTCTACTGGGAGAAGATCGAAGGCCTGAAGTTCCGCCGCAAACTGCGGATCCGGCACTACGGCGACCTGGCTCGGGTCACGGACGACTCCCCGGTCTGCGTGGAGATCAAGCAGCGCGTCAACCGCGTCACACAGAAACGCCGGATCACTCTGCCTTACGCGACGGCCCGAAGACTGTGCGACGAACGGGAGTTGATCGAGTACTCCGAGCAGGAGCGGGCCTTTGTCGAGGAGGTTCTCGAACTCGTCGTCCGGCTCAACCTCCAGCCCACCGCGATCACCGGATACCAGCGCGAGGCGCTGGTCGGCCGGGCCGAGGACACCGGGCTGCGGGTCACCTTCGACCGCCGCATCCGCGGCCGCGACCGCGACTTCCACTTCGGGACGCAGGGCGCGGAGAACCGCTTCACCATCCCGCCACGCATGGCGGTGATGGAGATCAAGGTCAACGAACGCGCCCCGTACTGGATCACCGACCTGGCGGCCAAACGGAACCTGAGCCTGATCCGGGTCTCCAAGTACGTCCAGTCCATCGAGTCCTTCGGCCTGGCGCCGCGCTCCGCCTTCCACGTCCGGGAGGAAGACCTGCCGCCCGTCCCGGCCGACACCATCCCCACATCCCCCACGCATCACCGCACCACGGAGGCACTCCACCCGTGAACTTCAACCTGCAGGACCTGAGCGGCACGTTCAGTGTCACCGACATCGTCTTCGCGATGACCCTGTCGTTCGTGCTGTCGACGGCGATCGGCTACGTCTACCGGGCGACCCACCGCAACGTCTCCTACAGCCAGTCGTACGTCCAGACGCTGGTCATCGTCGGCATGGTCGTCGCCCTGATCATGCTGGTCGTGGGCTCCAACCTGGCCCGAGCGTTCTCGCTGGTCGGCGCGCTGTCGGTGGTCCGGTTCCGCAACGCGGTGAAGGAGACCAGGGACGTCGGCTTCGTCTTCCTGGTGATGGGCCTCGGCATGGCCGTCGGTGCCCGCTTCTACACGCTAGCCGCGATAGCGGGTGCGGCGATCTGCCTGATCATCCTGGTGATGCACCGGTTCAACTGGTTCCACCTGAACGTCCAGCGCCAGGTCGTCAAGGTCCAGCTCCCCGCGGGTGAGGACCACACGCAGGCCATCCAGGACGTGCTGCTGCGCTTCACCGACGAGTTCGAGCTGGTCTCCACCGAGACCATCCGCGGCGGCGCGCTCACCGAGGTCTTCTACACCGTCCGCATCAAGAAGGGCCACGAGCCCGGCGAACTGGTCGCCGCCCTCCAGGAGCGCACGTTCGGGCAGCGCGTGACCGTCCTGACCGGATACGACCAGACGGACCTGTGATGGCGGCGGACACACCGCGCAAGCGGCTGGTGCACCGCATCCCGCTGCGGCTGCGCCACCACTGGAAGCCGGCCGCGCTGCTCTGCGCCGGTCTCGCCGTCCTGCTGGTCTTCTTCGGTGACGCACGCATTTCGCCGTACGTCACCAGCGCCTCGGCCGAGGACAGCGACACGATCACCGAGAACATCGTGGGAGCGGTCGACCTCTACGACGACTCCCGGGCGCACTCGATCCAACTCGAGTACGACGAGGACGATTTCGACAAGATGATGGAGGAGTACCAGGACGACGGGAACAAGGAGTACATCGAGGCCGACGCCACCATCGACGGCACCTTTATCACCAGCGTGGGCATCCGGCTGAAGGGCAACTCGACGCTGCAGAGCCTGAGGTCGGGCAGCGGGCAGCGCGGTGGCGGCGGCCAGATGCAGGGTGGCGGACAGGCACCGGAGGGCGCGAACGGCGGTCAGCAGGGCGGCGACACCGAGCAGCAGGGCGGCCGTGCCGCGGGTGGCGGCGGGGGCGCCATGAGCGTCCAGCTCTCCGCCGACAAGCCCGAGGAGCTGCCGTGGCTCATCAAGATCGACGAGTATGTCGAGGGCCGCGCCTACCAGGGCAAGCGGCAGATCGCCGTACGCCCCGGCAGCAATGACGCACTCCCGCTGAACGAGGCCGTCTCGCTGGCCCTGGTCGACACGTCCGATCAGGCTGCCCAGCGCTACGCCTTCTCGTCGCTGACGGTCAACAACCGCCCGGCGGCGACCCGGCTGATCGTGGAGAACCCGTCGAAGGAGTACGCGGAGAACACCGTCGGCACCAACGGCGTGCTCTACAAGTCGCTGAGCACAGGCTCGTTCACCTACCAGGGCGATGACCCGACCGACTACGAGACGGACTTCAAGCAGCTCACGAAGAACGGCAGTCAGGATCTCCAGCCCGTCATGGATCTCATCAAGTGGACCGAGGACGCCACGGAGAAGGAGTTCGCCTCAGAACTCGGCGACCATGTGGACGTGAAGTCCTTCGCCCGCTACGTGGCGACGCAGAACCTGCTGCTGAACTTCGACGACATGAGCGGTCCGGGCAAGAACTACTACCTCTGGTACGACCTGGCGACCAAGAAGTTCACCGTCCTCGGCTGGGACTACAACCTCACCTTCAGCGGCAGCGCGACGGCCGGTCCCGACGACGAGATGAGCATGGGCGGCGGAGGCGGAGGCGGAGGCGGAATGGGACAGGGCGCAGGCAACGGCGCGACGCAGGACGGCGACAACGCCGCGCAGGGTCAGCCGCAGGGCCTGCCGTCCGGCGCTCCCCAGGCACCGGGCAACGGTGAGGACGGCGACGACGCCCAGCAGGGCCGTCCCCAGGGCGGAGGCGGCGGCATGTCCTCCGGTCACGCGCTCAAGACGCGCTTCCTGGACACGAAGGCCTTCGATTCCGTGTACCACTCGGCGTACCGGGAGCTGTACAAGGAGTTCTTCGGCTCCGGTGGCGCCCTCGACGCGCTGAACTCGGCCGTGTCGCAAGCGAAGCAGGCGGGCGCGGACACGGCCGGGATCACCGCCGCGTCGAAGTCCCTGCGGACGACGATCACTTCGCGTACGAAGGCCCTCGCGAAGAACGAGGTGATCACCGGCTGAACGAGTACACATGAGGGGTTGCCCGGAGAGACCTCTCCGGGCAACCGGCCTTTCTACCGGCCGATCTCGAAGATCCCGTACGCGAACCCTTCCGCGGTGATCGTGCCACCGTCGATGTGCGTGCCGGAGACTTCCAGGGGTCGTGCGCTCAGAGTGCCTCCGCACTCGTAACTCACCGCGCTCCGCTGCGGGTTGACGATCACGAGATACCGCTCGCCGCGTACGTACACGAACGGGTAGCCGGAGTGCAGCACCTCCACCGAGCCGCCCCAGCCCAACTCCGGGTTGTTGGTGCGGAGCGTGACCAGGCGGCGTACGAGATGGAGGAGGGACGTGTCGTCGGCGCGTTGAGTGGCGACCGACGGGCGGTCCGGGGACGGGTCGAGTGGGAGGTAGAGGTGTTCGGGCGGGGCGGTGGAGAAGCCGGCGTTCGGGCTGTCGTCCCACTGCATCGGGGTGCGGGAGCCTGCGCGGTTGTAACGGGGGCCCAGCACGCTGCCCTCCTTGTCGGGCAGGCCCGGGAGGTAGCGCATGCCGATCTCGTCGCCGTAGTAGATCGCCGGGAGGGTCGGCCAGGTGAGCTGGAAGGCGAAGGCGGCGGGGAGTTGTTCGGCCGTGCGGGGGCCGCAGTTGAGGCGGGAGAAGTCGTGGTTGGCGGTCGGGAGGGAGATGAAGCCGGTGTCGCCGAGGGCGGTGGACGCCTGGTGCCAGGCCTCGACGAAGGGACGGGGCGAGCCCTTGCCGCTCGGGTCGAAGAAGCAGTCGAACGGGTCCCAGACCTCGCTGACCGTGCCCTCGGCGTTGCTCCACAGCGACCGCAGGGCGAGACCGTCGGTGGGGCCGCCGAACTGGAGGAAGAAGTCCGTGTGAAATCCCGAGGGGACGGACACCTCGGGCTCGCCCCACTCCGAGAGCAGGACCGCGTCCGGATGCGCGCCGTCCATCCAGTGACGCAGTTCCGCCCAGATCTTGGCGGTCTCGGTCTTGCCGGGGTCGTCCTTGACGAGGGACGCGGCCATGTCGACCCGGAAGCCGGACAGGCCGAGGCCCAGCCAGTGGTTCATGACCTCGCGGAGAGCCAGGCGATTGGCCCGTGGGCCTTCGGCGTCGACGGGTTGGCGCCACGGCTCGGCCGGATCGTCGTGCGCGTAACCGAAGTTGAGGGCGGGCTGGAAGGCGAAGAAGTTCGGCAGGTACGCGCCCGAGCGTGTCCCGGGGGAGGCGGCGAACCCGTCGGGGCGGCCTTCGGGCGCCCAGATGTAGCGGTGGTCGGCCGGGTCGTCCGCAGAGGCCGTGAACCACGGGTGCTCGTCCGAGGTGTGACCCGCCACGAGGTCCAGCAGTACGCGGATACCTCGGCGGCCCGCTGCGTCGACGAGCTGGGCGAGATCGTCGTTCGAGCCGTAACGGGGCGCGGTGTTGAGGTAGTCGGAGACGTCGTATCCGGCGTCGCGGAACGGTGAGGCGAAGCACGGGTTGAGCCAGATGGTGTTGACGCCCAGCCACGCGAGGTGGTCGAGGCGCGCGGTGACTCCGTTGAAATCGCCGATGCCGTCACCGTTCGAGTCGGCGAACGACTGCGGGTAGATCTGGTAGAAAACGGCGTCGGCCAGCCAGACGGGGGCAGGACGGAACGAAGTCATGCAGGGGACCCTAGATCAAGCCACGGGACACGCGCTGCCCCTAAGCTGAACGCGATGTTCACCCCGCAAGGTCCCACCCTCCGAGAACTGGCCGTCCAGGCCCTCTCGTCCGTCGAGCACGGCTACGACCTGCTCGCCCCGAAGTTCGATCACACGCCGTTCCGGACACCCGACTCGATCCTCGACGCGGTGGGTCGGGCGCTGCGCCCGCTGGGCCCCTTCGACGCCGGGCTCGACCTGTGCTGTGGCACGGGTGCGGGCATGGACGTCCTGAGGATGCTGTGCCGGGAGAGCGTCACCGGGGTTGACATCAGCGCGGGGATGCTGGAGGTGGGGCGGGAGCAGGAGGGGGAGCGGGCGGCGGTCGAGGCCCGGGGGCGTGTGCGCCCTGGCGCGCGAGAGAGTGCGAGCCCCGCCGGGCAGGAGGGCGTGAGCCCCGGCGGGCAGGAGCGTACGCGCCCCGGCGGAGCGCCGTATCTCGCTTGGGTGCGCGGTGATGCCCGCGCCCTGCCCTTCGGACCCGTCTTCGACCTCGTCGTGAGCTTCGGCGCGTTCGGGCACTTCCTGCCGCGGGAGCTGCCGGGCCTGTTCGCCCAGGTCCACTCCGTACTGCGACCGGGCGGGCGCTTCGCGTTCCCGATCGCGGCCCCGCCCCGGCCGAGCTCCCCCTGGTACTGGGCCCTGCTGGCCTTCGACACGGCGATGCGGGTGCGCAACGCCGTCTGGCGTCCGCCGTTCGTCATGTACTACCGGGCGTTCCGGCTCGACGACGTACGCCGGGAGCTCCTGCGGGCGGGGTTCGAGGTCGAGCTCCGCGCCCTGCCCGAATTCGGGCAGCGGCCGGACGGCAGCCCGCGATGCCGCATGGTCGTGGCCACGCGGGGAAGCGGCACGACACCCGCCTAGGTGCCCAAGGCCCACCTGTCGGGGGAGACGTCCGTCCTGGAGAGTATTTGTTTTTCCAACTCGCATGGATATAGCGGGTCTGCTTTTCGAACTGACCGGCTCATGTCTTTCGACAGAACCGACCGTGCGAGGAAACGCGATGAGGGCCTCACCACCTGACAGCACGCATGCCGACGGCGCGCACGACACCGTGGCCCGTATCGACAGTCGATCACCGAGCAGCGGCTCGAAGGCGCCATCGGTCACGTCTGCCACGTCGGCCTCAAGGCTGTTCCCGCACCCCGCCCAGCGCCAGCGTCACCGCCGCGTCCGGCCCCAACTCATGTCCCTCGCGCACCGCTTCGAGGAAGCGGGCGTCGCCGAGCGCCGCCCGCAGGCGGCGTACGTACTCCCGCCGGAAGACGGTCGTCTCGGAGTTGCCGAGCCCGGGGAGCCCGGCCGCGTACCAGAGACGTCTGCTGACGCCGAGGAGCTGGGCGGCGAGCTCCGGCTCGCCCCGGCACGCCTGCGCGGCCACCAGCAGGTCGGTGACCGCGGCGGCGCCGAGCCGGTCGTGCACGCGCCACTTGGCGGCCAGCGCCTCGCGTCCGGTGCGCAGCGCGTCGTCCGGGTGTCCCAGACCGATCCCGGAGAGCGAGACGAAGAAGTCGCCCCAGGCCCGCATCCACAGTTCACCGCGTTTCGCGCAGTCCGCACGCAGCCGTTCGGCCACCACCGCGCACCGCTCGAACGCGCCCTGGCCGGCCAGGAGATACGCCTGCACGGCGAGCGTCAGCAACTGGAAGAACTCCGCGCCTCCGCCACCTCCGGGCCACTGCGGGGCGCTTCCGTACAGCACGACCGAACGCGCCGACTCCCCGCGCACGGCCAGGCTCGCGCCGGTCAACGGCAGGGCGGGGACCGGGAGGTGCCGCTCCGCGGCGAGCCAGACGTACGCGGCGCTCACGGACTCCGCGGCGTCCAGATCGTCGGGTACGACGGTGACCAGGCGGTGCGTCCAGATGGCCAGCGTGTGCTCGGGGCCGAGGTCGTGCACCCGGCGCAGCGCCCGCTCCAGATAGCCGCGCCCCTCTTCGGCGAAGCCGCAGGCGAACCAGAAGTACCAGAGTGTGCCCGCGAGTTCGAGCGCGGTCTCCGGTTCGGGCGCCGCCAGGCACTCCTCCATCGCCAGCCGCAGGTTGCCGTGCTCCACGGTGAGCCGCTCGGCCCACACCCGCTGGCCGGGGCCGAGCCACTCGGCCTCGCCCTGCCGGGCGATCCAGCGGTAGTAGTCCCGATGGCGACGGCGTACGGCCTCCTGCTCGCCGAGGCCGTTCAGCCACTCGGCGCCGAACGAGAGGACCGTGTCGAGCATCCGGTACCGCACCGCCGCGCCGTCGCCCTCGCGGGTCACGATGGACTTCTCGGTGAGCGAGGCGAGCAGCGCGAGGATCTCCTCGGCGTCCAACGGGCCTCCGTGGCACACGAATTCGGCGGCCTCCACGTCCCAGCCGCCAGCGAAGACCGAAAGACGCGCCCAGATCAGCCGCTCCAGCGGGGTGCACAGCTGATGGCTCCAGCCGATCGTGGTACGCAGCGTCTGATGGCGGGCCAGGCGCGGGCGGGCGGGCGAGACGAGCAGGTCGAAGCGGGAGTCGAGGCCTTCCAGGAGTCGGTCCAGGGGGAAGCCGCGCAGCCGGACCGCGGCCAGTTCCAGGGCCAGCGGAATCCCGTCGAGGCGGGCGCACACGGCGGCCACGCTCGCCCGGTTGGCGTCGGTCAGCGCGAACGACGGCACGGCCGCCGCGGCGCGCGCCGAGAACAGCGCCACCGCGTCGTCACGTTCGCCGAGCGGCAGTGGTGCCACCGCCAGCAGGTGCTCGCCGGGTACGCCCAACGGCTGCCGGCTGGTGGCCACAATGCGCAACTCCGGTACGTTCGCGAGGAGTTCCTGCGCCACCCGCGCGCACTCGTCGAGTACGTGCTCGCAGGTGTCGAGGAGGAGCAGTGGCGGGGCCCCGGCGAGGTGCTCGCAGAGACCCTCAAGCAGCGGCCGGAGGGTCTGTTCGGTGAGCCGTGTCGCCTGTGCCACCGCGTTGGTGAGCAGATCCGGGTTCTGCAGCTCCGACAGCTCCACGAGCCACACCCCGCCCGGGAACGCTCCGCGTGCGGCATGCGCGGCTCTGAGCGCGAGCCGCGACTTGCCGACACCCCCGGGGCCCGTGAGCGTGACGAGGCGCGTGGCGCCCAACAGGCGTGAGATGTCGGCGAGTTCGTCCTTCCGCCCGACGAAGACGTTGGCCTCGGCGGGCAGATTGCCGGTCCTTCCGTTGCGCACTGAGGCCGCCATCGTTCCCCCTCGCCGCACCCGATGGCGGTCACCATAACCCCCTCACGCCGAGGCCGCGTCAGGCGTAGCGTGGATGGAGCCCGGCACACCGAGTGGCGACCTTGGGGGGTGCGGGGAATGGCTGTCGTACCGGCGCTGCGAGCCGTCGGGCAGATGCGTCCCGGAGACCATCTGCTCCTCGGCTACGACACGGACGAGGAGCGCGAGACCGTACTCGCCGCGTTCCTCCTCGACGGGCTGGCCAGTGGACAGCGCGGGCTCGTACTGACGCCGGGGGACATCCCGGCGGGCCTGGCGCTCTCCTTCCTGGAGGCGCACGGCTGCCCCGTGGATGACGAGATCGCGGTCGGCCGGCTGGCGGTCGATCCGCATCTGGCCGCGCCCGAAGGACTGTGGGACCTGGACGAGGTGATCCGCCGGGAGGCGCGCCGCGCGGTCGGTGACGGCTTCCTCGGCCTGCGCGTCAGCATGGAGGTGCTGCGCGGCGGGGCGGACAAGGGGCTCAAGATGCTGCACGACAGCGAGCTCCTCCTCGACCCCGTCTTCGCCTCCCTGCCCGTGCTCGGCATCTGCCAGTACGACCGCCGGATCTTCGACGAGGACGAACTGGCCCCGCTCGACGGACTGCACCATGGCCGGGTCGCCGCCGACCTCGTCTGGCACGACGAGCTGCTCTCCATCACGCGCACCTTCGCGCCGCCCGGCCTGGCCCTCGCCGGGGAGATCGACGACACGAACGTCACCGCCGTGGCCCGCGCCCTGCACGCCGAGACGGCCCGCGCCCGCGCCCGCACCGCGAACGGCATCCGCACCCGTCTCGACCTGCGCGATCTGCGTTTCGTCGACGTCGGCGCGCTGCGCCTGCTGGTCTTCTCGGCGCTCGCCCTGTACGCGGCGGGCGGCACCCTCGTCCTTTTCGGCGTCGCCCCGCACGTCCAGCGGGTGATGCGGGTGACCGGCTGGGACCGCGTGCCCGGCCTGCGCATGGAAGGAGAAGACCCGCCATGACCCGCACCGGGTTCGTCCACCAGGCGCTGTGCTACGGCTCGGACGAAGAATTCCTCGAAGGGAGCCTCGAGTTCACCCGCGACGGCCTGGACGCGGGTGACGCCGTCCTCGCCGTCGTCAGGGACCACAACATCCCCGTCCTCGAAGCGGCACTCGGCAGCAGCTCCTACGGGGTCGAGTTCGTCGACGCCGACGACTGGTACCGCTATCCCTCCCGCACCCTCGGCCAGTACCACGCGTACTTCGCGGACCACGGCAGCGACCGCCGCGTCCGGATCATCGGCGAGCCAGTCTGGGCGGGCCGCACGGAGTTCGAGGCCCGCGAGTGGACGCGCTACGAGTCGCTGCTGAACGTCGCCTTCGCCGGCTCGGGCCACTGGATCCTGTGCCCCTACGACACCCGCACCCTCCCTGCCGACGTCGTGCGCACCGCGACCCGTACCCACCCCGAACTCGCCCTCGGCGCCCGCACATCGGCCCCCAGCGGACGCTACGCAGACCCGGCCGACTTCTACGCCGAGTGCGACGCCGACCGGCCCGCGTCCCGCCTGCCCGGTGACTGCGACGACATCCGGTTCGGGCGCGGCCAGGCGGCGGCCGTGCGCGGTGCCCTCGCCGCGTACGCCCGCCGCTCGGGGATGCCCGAGCAGCGGACGTACGACATGGTGGCGGCGGTGCACGAGGCGGTGGTCAACGCCGTGCGGTTCGGCGGCGGGGGCGGTGTGCTGCGGCTGGGCAGCGACCCCCATTACGTGATCTGTGAAGTCTCCGACGACGGCGCGCGCGACTCCGCGATGCCCGCGCGGTTCCCGGGCCATCTGCCGCCCGACCCGCGGGCCGTGGGCGGCCACGGGATGTGGGTGGTACGGCAGTTGAGTGATCTCGTCGCCGAGGACCTCGGGACCACGGGCTCCACGGTACGCATGTACTTCCGTCGCCCCGGGGACCTCACCCGGCCGCCGGCAGGGTGAACTCGTAGACCAGGGCGTCCTGTTGGGCGTCCACCACGAGGTCGGTGATCTCCAGGGGCCGGTCGTACTGGTCGCGCACCCGCCGGGTGACCCGTACGGACCCCGGCAGCCGTGTGATCGAGTCCCGGTGGTGCAGGGTCAGACCGGCCTTGCGCATCCAGTCGTACGCCCGCCGCAGTTGCGCCGACGCGGTGCCGTCCGCGCGGTCGCGGTAGCGGGCGAGTTCCTCGACCTCGGAAACGGCGACGGCCGAGAAGGACGTCACGGCCGTCCGCAGCCCGCTGCCGTCCGCCGCGGCCGACTCGTAGCGGTGGACCAGCGTCGGCCGGCGCGGGGCGAGCCCCAGGGCCTGTGCGTGTTCTGGCGGGGGAGCCTCCCAGGTCACGGTGGTCCGGTGGACGGCGCATGGTTCGGCGGTGTGCGCCCCGACGGGGAAGTCGAGGGACGGGACGTGCTCGGCCGTGGTCCCGGGGAGCGTCGCGTGGCTGCCGCGCCGGTCGGTGGAGACCAGACCGCCGCGCCGCAGCATCTGCAGCGCCTGCCGTACGGTCTCGCGGCTCACGCCGAACCGGGCAGCCAACTCCCGCTCACCCGGCAGGCGTTCGCCGGGCGGAATGGTTCCGTCGCGCAGTTCGCCGAGCAACTGCGCGGCGATCCGTGCGTAACGGGGATCGTGGTCGGATGGGTGGGTGGTGCGGGCCATGTCCGCGCCTCCTGCGTGGTGACAAGACGTAGCCGTGCGGGCTCATTCCGCGACCACATCTAGCATTGGTCTAAACCACCAGGGAAGAGCGGCCGGGCAGTTCGGCCGATTTCAGCCCGCACCCTCCGGGCGATAGGGGCGCGTTCAGAGTGCGCTGTACAGGGCGTCCACGAGCGCCATCTTCCTTGGGTCGTCGGCGATGTGCGGGCCCATGCGGTTCATGACGTACCCCAGGGAGACGCCCGCCTCCGGGTCGGCGAGACCGCAGGAGCCGCCGAAGCCGTCATGTCCGAAAGCCCTCGGGTTGGGTCCGTACGAGCCGTTGGGCCCGCTCAGCCACAACCCGAGCCCGATCTCCGTCTCGTGCTCGAACCCGGCGCCGAGGACCAGGTCACGGCAGCTGCCCTGCCCCTCGCGCACCCGCTCGGCGGCCTCCGGCGAGAGCACCTGCCGGGTGCCGTACGTGCCCCGCCGGGCGAAGATCCCGTAGAGCGCGGCGACCGCGCGGGCCGTGCCGTGGCCGTTGGCGGCCGGGATCTCGGCCGCCCGCCACTGCGCGGTGTTGGCCTCGGCGGCGCCGACCGGCGGATTGGTGAGGGCGGCCACTGCCGCGGGCGTCAACTGGGCGAAGATCGCAGCCTGTTCACTCCTTGACGCGGCCGGCGGATGCACCAGCTCGGCCACCCGGTCGGCCTCCTTCTCCGGCAGCCCGATGGTGAAGTCGATCCCGAGCGGCCCGGTCACCTCCCGCTCCAGGAACGCGCCCGGCAGCAGCCCCGACACCCGCCGCACCACCTCGCCGACCAGGTGGCCGAAGGTGAGCGCGTGATAGCCGGACCGCGTCCCCGGCTCCCACCAGGGCTCCTGGGCCGCAAGGCGCTCGACGGTCAGCTCCCAGTCGCAGAGCTGCGCGAGTGTGTGCGGCTCCCGCAGCCCGGCCAGCCCCGCGCGGTGCGACAGCAGATGCCGTACGAGGACGGACTCCTTGCCCGCCGCCGCGAACTCCGGCCAGTACGAGGCCACCGGGGCGTCGAAGTCGAGCAGCCCGCGATCGGCCAGGATGTGCGCGCACAACGAGGCCGGACCCTTCGACGTCGACCACACGTTGACCAGCGTCTCCCGCTCCCAGGGGCGGGTGCGCGCGGCGTCGGCCCAGCCGCCCCACAGATCCACCACGGTCTCCCCGTCGAGCGTGACCGTCACGGCAGCGCCCAGTTCACCCCGGTCGCGGAAGTTCTCCTCGAAGGCGTCGCGCACCCCCGAGAAGCGTGCGTCGCAGTGGCCTTGAACGTGAGGCGCGTGCTGGGACATGGGACCTCCGTCGCCCGTCGGGACACCGGAGCGCGACGGTGCGCCCCGGACGACCCGAACGTACCGACTGGTCGGACTGGAGGGAAGCCAGGGATCGCATCGGCCCGTCGTCCCGGCCACGGTCGCGGCGAAGGGGACGGCGGGCCGAGGGCACCTGCCTAGGTGAGGAAGAGGGAGCCGGTCGGTTCCTGGTGGCCGGCGAGGGAGTGCCAGTAGTCCCGCGTCTCCACGGCCAGCCCGTCCGCGTCGAAGCGCACGAAGACACAGCCCGCGAGGGTCGAGGGCTCCCCGTTCTCCTCGGCGAGGACGCGGAACTCGGCCGCCGCCACCCCGTCCGGTCCGACGACGGGCGCCGAGAACCGCACGTCGACGGTCCGCTCGCCCGCGAACGACCAGCGCACATACGCGGCGAGTTCGTCCCGCCCCCGGTGCGGCTCGCGGAACGGCATGGACCGGTGGACGCACCCGTCGGCGTACAACTCCACGATCGCCTCGACGTCGTGTGCCGCCCAGGCCCGCTCCCACACCCGGACGAACCGCTCCGCGGCCTGCGCCGTCCTCATCGGACTCCTCAGAGGTGCCCGGGCAGCCAGCTCAGCTTGGCCGCCTCCTGGTAGGGGCCGCCGCCCTCGTGGTCGTTGAAGTCGTACACCTCGATCGCCTTGTCGCCATGGGCCCACGCGTTGAAGGCGGCGAAGATCGTGGAGGGCGGGCAGGTCTGGTCCTCCAGGGCGACCGAGAAGAGGGCGGGCGACCGGCCGCGCGCCGCGAAGTGCACCCCGTCGAAATAGGACAGCGTGCGCAGGACGTCGTCGGTGCGGCCGCGGTGGGTCTTGAGGTAGCTGCCGATCTCCCGGTACGGGTGCCGGTCCGTCAGCACCGTCGCGCGGGGGAAGTCGCACAGGAACGGCACGTCCGGCGCGATCGCGGCCAGGTCGGGGACCAGACCGCCCACCGCGATGGTGATGCCGCCGCCCTGGCTCCCGCCGACGGCCGCCACGCGCCCCGCGTCGACCAGCGGATGTGAGCGGGCCGCCTCCACCGCGCGCACCCCGTCCGTGAACACGCGGCGGTAGTAGTAGTTCTCGGGGGCATCGACACCACGGGTCATGAAACCGGGGAACGCGGGCGCGCTGCCCACCGGATCCGGGGTCTCGCCGCCGCCCCAGGCACTGCCCTGACCGCGGGTGTCCATCACGAAGTGCGCGAAGCCCGCCGAGGCCCACAGCAGATGTGTGTGCGGAAGGCCGCGCCCGCCGCCGTACCCGACGAACTCGACGACCGCGGGCAGCGGGGAGTTCGCCCAGGCGGGCAGCGTCAGCCAGCCCTTGACCGGGTGCCCGCCGAACCCGGCGAACGTGACGTCGTAGACCTTGACGGTCTTGAGGTGCGTCTCGACCGGCTCGAAGCGGGCGGCGAGGTCGTGCTCGCGGGCCTCCTGGAGTGTCTTGGCCCAGAAGGCGTCGAAGTCCTCGGGCTCGGCGGACGCGCTGCGGTACTCGCGGAGTTCGTCGAGAGGGAGGTCGAACAGGGCCATGAAGGACCACCTTTGACATCAGGATGCGGGTGATCACACCGTACGTGGGGCACCGTCAGGGCCGCCAGGCCTTACTTCCTGTCGGACAGAAACCGCTTCCATCCGGAGTCCCGGAACCGGTCCGACCGCACGCTGCGCCTCCGCGACCAGCACTTGGCATTCATGGTGATGCCCCTCCTCGCTCCCATCCCGACCCGGTGTCGGGCGAACACGCGTCACGCTAGGGACCGCCGTCCGCGCGTGCCATGTCACGCATGCACAATCCGCGGGCGGGTGCTTCGGGAACGCCGGGTCGGCGGGTCCCGGTGCACAAGAGGGAGGGCGGGCCGTGTCACCGGTGCACAGCCCGGCCGCCCGCCTCAGGCGGCCGGCAGGGAGGGGCGGCCGGTGCTGGCGTGGAGCGCGAAGGCCAGCGGACGTACACCGCTGAGCACATGTCCATGTTCGTCGGGCATGTCACCCCCGTCCGGACCCACCAGGAGGTCGCGCTGAATCAGCGGGGCGGCCGCCCGGAGATGACTGCGGACGGTCACCGCCGCCAAGTCGAGGGCCGCGGCCGTCCGTTGGGTGTGGGTGTCGTTCTCCAGCCAGGCGCGGAGGGTGCGCAGCAGATCGCGGCGGTCGGTCCTGATCGGCTCGAGGAACGAGCGCGCCCAGGCGTGGACCTCCGGTGTGGAGAGCATCGCGGTGAAATCCGCGGCCGGGTCCGGCGAACGTTCGTCGTGCCCGTACTTGACGACGACCTTGAGCGCCGCGGAGACGACCACCCGGTTCAGGACGTGACCGCGGTCGAGACCGATCAGATCGAAGCCCTTGCTGACGCGGTGCGTCACGGTGTTGCGGTGCACCCCGAGGAGCCGGCCGACGGCCGTGTGCTGGAGCTCGAGCCCCAACTCCAGCGTGCGCACCAGTTGTTCACGCTGCCCCGTCGGCAGCGTCAGTACCGGACGCAGCAGCGTGCCCGCCCAACGGCGTGCCGTCTCCAGGGGAAGTACGTCCACGAGGTCGGCCCGCTCCTCGGCGAGGGCGACTCTGCCGGGCATTCGGCGCGCTCGCACCAAAGAGGTGGCCGCCTGCGCGTAGGCGTCCCCGACTTCGCTGAGCGGGTGCACCCGGCTGCCGCCCATGTGGTGCCCCGGCAACGACGCGACGACCCGCCGAAGCGCCTGGTGCACGCTCTGCGGAGCGTCCTCGGCGTCGAACAACGGATCCACCGCGATCAGGTGGTTGAAGACCGGGCACCGCGCCAGCAGCACCCGTCCGCCCACGGCGCTCTCGGCCTGCCGGAGCGTCACCTCACGGTCCTCCCGCGCGCAGTCGATCACCAGGACGCGTACGGCCTCGGTCGCGAGCAGCCCCGGTGCCAGCCCGGCCATCACGCGCTGAGCGGCCATCTCCTCGCCCACCAGCAGCAGTTGAAGGACACTCAGATGAACTCCGCGCTGTGCCTCGGCCAAGGGGTGCCGCAACCGCGCCTGCTCGATCAGGCCCAGCGCCTTGGCCGCGTGCCGTACGAGATCGGTGCCGACGTCGTCGAACGGACGGCGTGCGCGCACCGACAGCACCGCGGCCGAACCCGCCGAGGCCAGCGGGACCGACCGGGTGTGCGGTGAGGCGGGTTCGGTCGCGGGCCGCACGGCCTGCTGGGCGAGCAGCGGGGCGAGTGCGCCGGGCGCAGTCTCCGGCGCCGCGGCCAGGACACCCCGCTGTGGATCACTGACGAGTACGTCGCCTTCCACGGCGGCCGCCAGCCAGTCCGCGATCCGTTTCATCGCGCCCGCGTCCGCGTCCGCGAGCCGGTCCGGAAGCCGGTTGAGCAGGGCGGTGAGCTGATCGGCGTGCCACTCGGCGTGCCGGTAGCGGTACTCGCGCAGCCGTGGGATCAGCTCGTGCCAGGCGCGCAGCGCCTTGGTCGTGGTCAGCAGGGGTACGTCGAGCCGGGCGGCCGAACTGCGAATCGCCACCGGAACGTTGCGCACGCCATGCCGAGGGACCACCACGGCGAGGCCCGCGACCCGCTTCCGCGACAGCTCGCGCAACAACAACTCGACCCCGTCATGGATCGCCTCCCGGTCGGAGACCCAGTAGTCACCGATCACCACCAGCGCGTCCCTGACGTCACCCAGGCGGCTGCCCGCGGCGGAGGTCATCGACACGACCCGCACGGAATCCACCACGCGGTCGCTGGTCGGGCCTCCGTCGGCGAAGCGGAGACAGAAGTCGGGCTCGTCGCACAGCGTGCCCAGCGTAGGCATTGCGTCCCTCCCGTGGGGTGAGTCAGGTCGTGAAGCCGTGGACCGGCCGGCTCATGGTCACTGCGAGTATTCAACTCCCCACTGTCACCGTCTCGTTCAGCGGCCACCGTGAGAGGCCGGATGGTGACGGCTCGTCGGCTCTCACCGAGTGGAGGGGCGCATGGGCGGGGACCTATGCCCAAGCTGCGCCTGGACGAGTTGCTGGAGGAGCTCCAGGGGCGGATCGAGTCCGTCCGCGGCACCCGCGACCGGCTGCAGGGCCTGCTGGAGGCGGTGCTCTCGGTGGGGCGTGAGCTCGATCTCGCGCAGGGGCTGCGCCGGATCGTCGAAGCCGCCGTCGTCCTGGTGGACGCCGATTACGGAGCGCTCGGTGTCATCGGACAGCAGCAGAAGCTCGCCCAGTTCATCCCCGTGGGCGTCAGTGACGCGGTGTGGTCCGCGATCGGCGACCTGCCCTCCGGGCACACGGCCTGCTCGAGCGTCCACGGTGGGCCGCGCGCCGAATCCCGCGCGTACGACTGATCCGCGCCCGCTGTGGAACCCGCGCACCACCGCGTGCAGCGAACAGGAGCCACCATGGCGAAGGACCGTCCAGCAGCACTCGAAGCGCACTGGTGCACCGTCAACTCCCTGACCATCGGCCAAATCTGCCCGGGGCCGCCGAGTGGTCCCGGACCGGCTGACCGCCCGACTCCCGAAAGGCAGCAGCCATGAGCCCCGGCACCCGCACCATCACCGTCGGCATCGACGGCTCGCGCGCCAGCCTGGACGCCGCCGACTGGGCGGCCCGCGAGGCCCGGCGGCGCCGCCTCCCGCTGCGTCTGCTGCACGCGGGTCCCGGACCGGTCACACCCGCGCGGATCCCGGACGTCGACGTCCCCGCCGGGCGCACCCGCACCGCTCTCGACCGGGCCGCGATCCAACTGTCGTACGCCCACCCGGCGTTGGACATCATTGCCCGCGCCACCGAGGCGCCCGCCGTCCCGGCGCTGCTCGCGGCGGCGGCCGACTCCGAGCCCCTGGTCCTCGGTTCGCGCGGCTTCACCGGGTTCGCGAGTTACCAGGTCGGCACGGTTGCCCTCGCGGTCGCGGCCCGCGCCGAACGCCCGGTCGTCCTCGTGCGCGCGGGCGAACGCCCCGAGGACGAACGCATGCCCACCGTCGACGGTTCACCGCCGAGCGCCGCCCCGTACCTGCCGGTGGTCCTCGGCCTCGACCTGGACCACCCGGCCGACGACCTCATCGGCTTCGCCTTCGACACGGCCGCCGTTCGCTCCGCGCCCCTGCACGTGGTGCACACCTGGGCCCTGCCCCCGACAGGTGGCTACACGTCCGGCATACTCCTGCCCGGCGACACCACTGAGCAGGAGGACGGCAAGTGGCATGTGCTGACCGGCACGTTGCAGCCGTGGCGCCACAAGTTCCCCGAGACGGCCGTCTCCGAGCTGGTCGTCTACGGCCACCCCGGCCACCATCTGCTCACGGCGTCCACCCACGCCGGTCTGCTGGTCATCGGGCGCCGGACGGGCGAGGGCCTGGGCCGCGCCGCGCACTCGCTGATCCACCACGCCACGTGCCCGGTCGCGGTGGTGCCGCACAGCTGACGGCGGGACCCGGAGAGCGTCTCAGCCGAACCGCTCGATGCGGATGCGGTCCACCGGCTGACCCGCCTCCACCAGCAACCGCGAGGCGTGCTCCGCGAACCCGTTGGAGCCGCACACATAGGCCTCCCACCCACCGGCAGGCTGCTCGGCCAGGAGCGGCGCCACATGTGCGGCCGCCATACGTCCCACCGGCACACCATCCGGCGCGCCGCGCGTGAAGACGGGCGTGGTCTCCTCGCCGTACTCCCGCGCGTAGATGAGTTCTTCGGGGCTGCGCGCGGAGACGAGCAGTCGCAGCGGCACGTCCAGACCGCTCGCACGATGGTGCCGCAGCATCGACATCAGCGGTACGACACCCGATCCGGCGCCGATCAGCAGTGCGGGCCGGTCGCCCGGCCAGGCGAAGAAGCCGCTGAGCGGGCCACGCACCTCCACCGAGTCACCGGGCTTGGCCACGGTGTGGAACCAGCCGGAGACCTCGCCGCCCTCGACATGATCCAGGGTCAGCTCGATGTGCCCGTCGTCCTCGGGCGGTGACGCGATGGAGTAGTGGCGCTGCGCCACATATCCGTCCTCGGCGGTCAGCCGCAGCATCAGATGCTGCCCGGGCAGATGCCCCATCCACCGCGGAACCGCGAACCGGAAGGTGGCCGCGTGCGGCGTCTCCCGGCGGATCTCGGTGAGCGTGGCCGTCTGCCAGGTGGCGGCGGCACGATTGCTCACGGCGATCCGTCCGGGCACGGCGAAGCGCGTCGGGGGTACGAAGGTCTCGGTCATCGTCTCAGTCACCGGAGTAGCGCTGCTCTTCCCAGGGGTTGCCGCGTGCGTGATAGCCGTTCTGCTCCCAGAATCCCGGCTCGTCGTGGTCGAGGATCCTGAGGCCCGCGATCCACTTGGCGCTCTTCCAGAAGTACAGGTGCGGCACGATCAGCCGCGCCGGGCCACCGTGTTCGGCGGGCAGCGGCTTCCCGTCGTACTCCCACACGATCCAGGCACGGCCGCCGGTGAGGTCGGCGAGCGGAAGGTTCGTGGTGTAGCCGGTGTGCGAGTAAGCGACGGCGTGCGTGGCACGCGCGTCCGGTCGTACGGCGTCCAGGAACGCGTCCAGGGACACGCCCCCGAAGCGCACCCCGAACTTCGACCAGCTCGTCACGCAGTGGATGTCGCCCTCGTACGCCGAAGCGGGCAGCGCGTGCGCCTGCTCCCAGCTCCAGGTGCGCGGCTCGGCCACCAGACCGTCGACCCGGAAGGTCCACTCCGCGGGGGCCAGGTCGGGCGTGACCTCGGCGGACAGCACGGGCCAGTCGTCGCCCGCGTCGTACTGGCCGGGCGGCAGTCCGGCGTTGTCGACGCGCGAGCGTCCGGTGAAGCCTCGGGTGACGTTCATACGGGTGGTGCCTCCAGGCCGCCCCACGCGGCGGCCCGCGGGTCGGGCGTGATCAATGCTTACGCATTCAACCGTACGCGTTGGTGGACCGTGCTCCGGGCCGGGGCCGGATCCCGATCATTGCGGCGGTATGAACTCTCCGGGAGCCCGGGAATAGCCGCGGCGCGATCTTCCTTGCCGCTAGTGCCGGTTCCCGTGGCCCCTACACCTGGTGACAGGGGCGGCCTGGACCGGCGACAGCGAAGGAGAGTGAGGGAGCACATGCCCAAGGCGTACGTCTTCACGCGGTACGGCGGCCCGGAGACCGAGGCCCTGGTGGAGCTGGACCGGCCGAGTCCGGGGCCCGGCCAGATCCTCGTCGCGGTTCGCGCGGCGGGTGTGAACCCCGTCGACTGGAAGCAGCGCACGGGCCATCGCCGTCCGGGAGACTCCGAGCGCGAGATGCCCGCCGTGTTCGGCAACGAGGTCGCGGGGGTCGTCGAGGAGATCGGCGCCGACGTGACCGGCTTCGCCGTGGGGGACGAGGTCTTCGGCAACCCGGTGGCGGGCGGATACGCGGAGTACGCCCTGCTGCCCGTGGCCGTGACCGCGCACAAGCCCGCCGAGCTGTCGTTCCCGGACGCCGCGACCCTGCCCGTCGCGGCGGCGACCGCGTACGACGGCATCCGCCAGCTCGGCCTGCCCTCCGGCGCGACCGTGCTGATCACCGGCGCGGGCGGCGGAGTCGGCGTCGCGGCCACCCAGATCGCCCGCGCCTTCGGGCTGCGCGTCATCGGGGTCGCGAGCGACGGCAAGAAGGACTTCGTCGAGTCGCTCGGGGCCGTGCACGTCCCGTCGGGGCCCGACCTGGCCGAGCGCCTGCGGGCGGCGGCCCCGGACGGGGTGGACGGGGTCTTCGACCTCGTCGGCGGCGAGGTCCAGGAAGCGGCGGCCACGCTGCTGAGCGACCGCACGAAACTGATCACCGGTGCCGACCGGGAGACGGTGGCGAAGCTGGGCGGCGCGGGCGTCGAACGAGCCCGCACGGCCGCCGTGCTCGACGAAGTGGCGAGGCTCGTGGTCGGCGGCGAGCTGCGGCCGTTCGTCACCCGGACCTTCCCCCTCGACCGGGCCGACGAGGCACTGCGCACCGTCGAGGACGGCCATGTGCGCGGCAAGATCGTGATCGAGGTCTCCGCATGAGCGCGCACCCGCTGGACAATCCCGCGCTCGGCTCGCTGAGCGGCCCGCACGCCCACTTCGCCGAACGCCGGGGCCGCGTCCTGCGCTACCCCCTGGACGTGTCGCCGTGGCTGGCCCTGCCCGACGAGCCGGACGCCGCCGACTGGTCGGACCTCGCGGCCCTGGCCGGCCCCGGGGCCGAGGCCCCGCTGGCGGGCTTCCTCGGGCAGACCCCGGACGGCTGGGAGGTGACGTTCAGCATCGAGGGCGTCCAGCTCGTCGACGACGGCCTCGCCGCGGCACCGGACGCCGAGGCCGTACGGCTCGGCCCCGCCGACGTACCCGAGATGCTGGACCTCGTCGAACGGACCAAACCCGGCCCGTTCCTGCCGCGCACCGTCGAACTCGGCACCTATCTCGGGATCCGCCGGGGCGGCGCCCTGATCGCCATGGCGGGGGAGCGACTGCACCCGCCGGGCTGGACCGAGATCAGCGCCGTCTGCACCGACCCGGACTTCCGCGGCGAGGGCCTGGCGAGCCGGCTGATCCTGGCCGTCGCGCACGGCATACGCGAGCGCGGCGAGACCCCCTTCCTGCACACCGCCGCGGGCAACACCCACGCCATCCGGCTCTACGAGTCCCTGGGCTTCCGGCTGCGCCGCACCACCCGGTTCATGGCGGCACGGGTACCCGAGCACCTGGAGGACGAGCGGGCCGTGGGCGTCGGGTGACGACGAAGACCGTGGTGATCGCGGGCGGGACCGACGGGATCGGAGCGTCGGTCGCCCGTACGTGTCTGGGGCGCGCGGCGACCGCGTTGTCGTCATCGGCCGCAGCGAGGTGAAGGGGCAGGCGCTCGCCCAGGACGGCGCCTCCTTCATCCGGTCGGATCAACGGATCTCGGCCTCCTCGCGGAGAGTGGCAGGGCCCGGCGGGCCCCTCTCCGCCGTCCACTGGGCCGACCTGGGCCTCGCGCACGGCTACCACGGGGGCGCGGCGCTCGGCCAGGGCGGCAAGCTCAACGACCTGCTCGGCGTCTCCTTCGCCGAGCGCCACGCGGCCACCGGCATCCGGTACGTCCTGATCCATCCCGGCGTCACGGCGGGGAGCTTCGCCGGCGAGTACGACGCGCAGACGCTCGCCCACGTCGAGTCCCTCAAACGGCTGGGGAGGCCGGTGGAGGAGGCCGCCGCGCCGATCCTCGCCGCCCTGGACGACCCGCCCGCCGAACCGCTCAGTGCCTTCGTCGAGGGAGCGCGCATCGGCGTGGACGACGAGGGCTTCGACCGGGGCGCGGCACGGCGGCTGCACGCGCTGACGGAGGAACTCCTCAGCTCGCGGAAGCCTTCCTGACAGAGGCTTCGGAGACCGCTGCGGACGCCGTGTTGTACTGCACCAGATACGCGGCGAACCGTTCCAGGTCCTCCTCCGGCCAGTCCACCAGCCGCTCGCGGAACGCCTCCCGGCGGCTCTCCGTCACCTGGGCGAGGATCTCCGTGCCGGCCCGGGTCAGATGGAGCACCTGCACCCGGTGGTCGTCCGGGTCGAGGCGCCGCTCTATGAGCCCCGAGCGCTCGAGTGCGGCCACCTGCCGGCTCACGGTGGACTTGTCCAGCGCGTAGTGCGCGGCCAGGTCGGTGGCACGACAGCCGCCGCTCTCCTCCAAGTGACCCAGCAGGGTGTACGAGACCAGGGACAGCTCGGGGTGCATGCGGCCCGCCGAGGCCCGGGCCCGCCGGGCGAAGACCGTCATCTCGCGCTGGATGGTCTCCACGGCCGCGTCCGCCGCTGACGTGTCGATGGCGGACGTCTCGGCGGCGGACGTCTCGGTGGTGACAACGGTCTCATCGGACCCTTCGGCTGACTTCACGGGGCCTCCTTCCCTCTTCTGGTTGTATAGTACAACTTGAAGTGAGAGTTGTATAAGCCAACTATTAGGAGTTCGCATGGTCACCGGGCTACGGTCGCCGGCGCTGCGCCACGTGCTGACGCACCTGGTCACCCCGCTGCTGATGTGCGTCGGCATGGGGCTCGCCTACATGGGCGCGTTCGTGACGCCGGAGCCGCATCACCTGCCCGTCGCGGTCGTCGGTTCCGGGGCCGAGGCCGAGGCGAAGGTCTTCGCCCAGACGGTCAAGGACAAGGCGGGGGACGCGCTCGACGTCCGGACCGTCGCGAGCCGCTCCGAGGCGGTCGGTCTGCTCAAGTCCCGTGACATCACGGGCGCTTATGTGCCGAGCGCGAAGGCGCCGGAGCTGGTTGTCGCCACCGCCGCGTCCGACATGGGCGCCATGGCCGTCGAGAAGGTCTTCACGCCGGTCGCCGCCCAGCAGGGAGCGATGCTGAGGGTCACCGACGTCGCCCCGCCGGTCGACGACGACCCCACGGGCCAGGGCCTGTTCTTCCTGCTGATCGCACTGAGCATCGGCTCGTACGCGTCCGTCGCCGCGCTCGGCGCCGCGGGCGCGGGCCTGCCCATGCGGATACGGGCGCTGCTGGCCGTAGGGGTCTCCGGTGTCGTGAGTGTCATCGGCGCGGCGCTCGCCGGGCCCGTCTTCCACCTCGCGCACCACGACCTCGCGAGCGTCTGGGGGATGAGCTGGCTCTACTCCGCGGGCATCCTCTTCATCGGCCTCGGACTCCACACGTTCCTCAAGCGCTGGACCACGCTCGCGATGATGGTGCTCTTCGTGATGCTCAACTTCACCAGTTCGGGCGGCCTGTTCCGGCCCGAACTCCAGAACGGCTTCTTCGGCGCCCTGCACGCCTTCTGGAACGGTGCGGGATTCGTCGAGGGCATCCGCAGCCTCCTCTACTTCGACCGTGACGGGCTGGCGGGCAACGTGGGGACGCTGGTCGCCTGGCTGCTGGTCGGCATGCTGGTCACGGCCGTCGCCGGTGGTGTCGAGCGGGTTCGCGCCCGTGGAGCCGCACAGGAGAAGCCCGAGCCGGTCGCCGAGACCGAGGAAACCGGCGCAGGCGCGGCCGAGGAAGCCGGCGCAGGCGGAGCCGAGGAAGTCGAGGAAGAGCTGGAGGAGTCGGTCGCCGTCTGACCGCTCCTGTTAGTGTTGCCGTCCCGGCTGCGGACCGCCCCAGCCGAGGAGTTGCCGAGGAGGTGAGACCCATTACCGCTGTGTCAGGTCGGGTGCTCTCACCTCAAGGCAACGCGGCTCGCCCGTAGGCGACCGCGAGAGCGCCCTTCGGCTCCCGAAAGGCTCTCGGCTTCCATGCCCCCTCTGTCTGATTCCGTTGTCGCCGCGCTCCGCTCCGCAGGCTGTGTCTTCGCCGAGGACGAGGCGGAGTTGATCCTCTCCACCGCCGGCACCCCGGACGAGGTCGCCACCATGGTGGACCGGCGCGTCTCGGGACTGCCCCTCGAACACGTCCTCGGCTGGGCCGGGTTCCACGGTCTGCGCATCTCCGTGGAGCCGGGCGTCTTCGTGCCCCGCCGCCGCACCGAGTTCCTCGTCGACCAGGCGGTAGCCCTCGCGAAGGGCGCGTCCGTCGTCGTGGACCTGTGCTGCGGCTCGGGCGCGGTGGGTGCCGCCCTGGCCGCGGCCCTCGGCGGGCCCGAGCTGCACTCCGCCGACATCGACCCGGCCGCGGTGCGCTGCGCCCGCCGCAACGTGGCTCCCTTCAGCGGTCACGTCCACCACGGCGACCTCTTCACGGCGCTGCCCGACACCCTGCGCGGCCGCGTCGACGTCCTGGCCGCCAACGTCCCGTACGTCCCCACCGGCGAGGTCGGCCTGCTGCCCCCGGAGGCCCGCGACCACGAACCCCTCGTCGCGCTGGACGGAGGCTCCGACGGGCTCGACATCCTGCGCCGGGTCGCCGCCGGGGCACCCGAGTGGCTGGCCCCCGGCGGCTGCCTGCTCGTCGAGACAAGCGAACGCCAGGCTCCCCTGGCCGTCGACACGTTCACCCGCAGTGGTCTCGTCGCGCGGCTCGTGGTCTCGGACGAGCTGTACGCCAACGTCGTGATCGGGACCAGGGCCCAGACGTTCGCCCGCTGAGAGCGCATGACGACGGCGGGGGGGGGGGGGGGGGGGGGGGGGGGGGAGAGGGTCGGGGGTTTGCTCGGGGGGGGGGAGCGGCGGGGTGGGGGGGGTTGCCGAAAACCCCCCCCCCCCCCCCTCCGCCGTCGTCTACAACAGACACACGACACCGCGCACGGAGGGCCCGATGAGCCGTTACCCGCACCTGCTGAACCCGCTCGACCTGGGCTTCACCACCCTGCCCAACCGCGTACTCATGGGCTCCATGCACGTGGGCCTGGAGGAGGCCGAGCGCGGCTTCGAGCGGATGGCGGAGTTCTACGCCACCCGGGCCCGCGGTGGCGTCGGTCTCATCGTCACCGGCGGTATCGCGCCGAACGAGGCGGGACGGCCGTACGAGGGCGGCGCCAAGCTGACCACCGAGGCGGAGGCCGAGCAGCACGCCGGGATCACCGCCGCGGTGCACCGCGAGGGCGGCAAGATCGCGATGCAGATCCTGCACTTCGGTCGGTACGCCTACCACCAGGACCTGGTCGCCCCGAGCGCCCTGCAGGCGCCGATCAGCCCCTTCGCGCCGCACGCGCTCACCGACACCGAGGTCGAGCAGACCATCGACGACTACGCGCGCGCCGCCCGGCTGGCGAAGCTGGCCGGTTATGACGGCGTCGAGATCATGGGCTCCGAGGGCTATCTGATCAACGAGTTCATCGCCGCGCAGACCAACAAGCGCGAGGACCGCTGGGGCGGCTCGTACGAGAACCGCATGCGCTTCCCCGTCGAGATCGTCCGGCGGGTGCGGGAGGCGGTCGGCGAGGACTTCATCATCATCTACCGGCTGTCGATGCTGGACCTGGTGCCGGGCGGCTCCTCGCTGGCGGAGGTGATCACGCTGGCCAAGGCCGTCGAGGCCGCCGGAGCGACGATCATCAACACCGGCATCGGCTGGCACGAGGCGCGTATCCCCACCATCGCGACCTCGGTGCCGCGTGGGGCGTACGCCTGGGTGACCAAGAAGGTCATGGGCGCCGTCTCCATCCCGCTGGTGACGACCAACCGCATCAACACCCCTGAGCTGGCTGAACAGTTGCTCGCCGACGGCCACGCCGACATGGTGTCGCTGGCCCGGCCGATGCTCGCCGACCCGGACTTCGTCGCCAAGGCGGAAGCCGGGCGCCCCGAGGCCATCAACACCTGCATCGGCTGCAACCAGGCCTGCCTCGACCACACCTTCAGCGGCAAGATCACCTCTTGCCTGGTCAACCCGCGCGCCTGCCACGAGACGGAGCTGGTCCTCGCGCCGACCCGCCTGCGCAAGCGAGTTGCCGTCGTAGGCGCCGGACCCGCAGGGCTCGCCTGCGCGGTCAACGCCGCCGAGCGCGGCCACGATGTCACTCTCTACGACGCCGCGCACGACATCGGCGGCCAGCTCAACGTGGCCCGCAAGGTCCCCGGCAAGCAGGAGTTCGACGAGACGATCCGCTACTTCCGTACGCAGCTCGAACTGCACGGTGTGGACGTCGAGTTGAACACGCGCGTCACCGCGGACGGTCTGGACGCGTACGACGAGGTCGTCGTCGCCACCGGCGTCAGCCCCCGCACCCCCGAGATCCCCGGCGTGGACCACCCCAGCGTTGTCGGCTACCTCGACGTCCTGCGCGACGGCGCCCCCGTCGGCGACCGCGTCGCGATCCTCGGCGCCGGCGGTATCGGCTTCGACGTCGCCGAGTACCTGACCGACGGCGGCGACAAGGCGAGCGAGGACCCGGCGACGTACTTCCGGAACTGGGGCGTCGACATGGACTACCGGGCGCCGGGCGGCCTCGCCGCCCCCGAACGGCCCGCCCCGCCGCGCACCGTCCACCTCCTCCAGCGCAAGGCCTCCAAGGTCGGCGCCGGACTCGGCAAGACCACCGGCTGGATCCACCGCACCGAGCTCAAGCACCGGGGCGTCACCATGGTCCCGGGCGTCCAGTACGACCGGATCGACGACGCCGGGCTGCACGTCACTGTCGAGGGGCGCAGTCAGGTCCTCGAGGTCGACACGATCGTCCTCTGCACCGGGCAGGAGCCGCGCCGCGACCTGTACGAGGAGCTGCTCGCCGCGGGCCGCAGCGTGCACCTCATCGGCGGCGCCGACGTGGCCGCCGAACTGGACGCCAAGCGTGCCATCAAGCAGGGCACGGAGCTGGCGGCGGCGCTCTAGGCAAGGAAGGCGGGAGGGCTGTCCGGTGGGCGGCCCTCCCTAGGATGACCCCATGTCACTCCCGCACGCGATCCTCACCGCCCTGCTCGAGAAGCCGTCGTCGGGCCTCGAACTGACCCGGCGGTTCGACAAGTCGATCGGCTACTTCTGGTCGGCGACGCATCAGCAGATCTATCGCGAGCTGGGAAAACTGGAGGCCGAGGGCTACATCCGGGCCCTGCCCTCCGAGCAGCCGGCCCGGGGCCAGAAGAAGAGCTACGAGGTCCTGCCCGCGGGCGGCGACGAACTCGCCCGCTGGACCGCCGCGTCCCAGGACCCCAAGCCCCTGCGCGACACGATGCTGCTGCGGCTGCGCGCCGCGGCGGTGGTCGGCACCGCGGGTGTCGAAGCCGACCTGCGCCGCCATCTTGACCTGCACCGGCGGCAGTTGCACGAGTACGAGGAGATCCAGAAGCGGGATTTCCCGCCGGGCAAGGACACTCCCCAGGACCGCCTGCGGCACCTCGTGCTGCGTGCCGGCATCGACCTGGAGACCTTCTGGACCCAGTGGCTGACGCACGCCCTGGAGGAGTTCGAGCACCTGCCGGCGCACGAGTAGGCGGCCGCCCGCCCGACCGGAGTCGGGCCGCCGGCCGCCCGTGAGGTGGCGGGCCGCCGGATCAGAGCCGGTTGGGCTTGGCCCGACGGCGCAGGAACCACGCCGCCGCCACGGTGCCGACGGCGACCAGCACCCCGCCGCCCACGACGGTGAGGGTGCCGTAGTCCTTGGCGGCGCCGCCGAGACCGCCCATCACCCCGCGCGACGGCGAGGACGGCGAGGCCGTCGAGGCCGTCGAGGAGATTCTGGGGGTCGCGGCGGCGGCCGAGACGACGATGGACTGGGTGCCCGCCGTCGTCCCGTCCTGGCAGACCACGATGACGGTGTAGGTGCCGGCACTCACATTCGACCAGGACGACGACTGGCTATTGCTCGTCCCGGTCAACGCCGACTGGCGCCCCTGAGCGAAGTTCGCCTGTCCACTGGAGAGCAAAGAGGCGTTGCCGAAGCTGCTGCCGTTGCTCGGACAGGCACTGGTGGTGACCGAAACCGCGGATCCGCTGGTGCTCACGGAGATCCCCGAACCCCACGCGACGGCCGACGGGGCGGCCAGGGTGAGCGGAAGCGCAGCGGCGGCGGCCACGGTCAGGCCGGAGCGGAGAAGTGTCTGAGTAGAACGCATAGGACTGCCCTCCAGCGGCACGGTTGGCGGTACATCCCATGCGCCGCCGAGGATTGGAAAGGCCCGTGCTGCCTCAGGGAGAGCCAACGTGCCCGAGGCCGGGCCCGCATGCGGACGGGGACCGGGCAGGTGACGAATTCCTTCGTCCGGCGGACGGCTGAAGGCTTGTTACGCCAGATGGCCGACCCTCACCAGGTACGGCCCGCCTGCAGCAGCCGCTCCCGGACGAGCGCCACATGCGGGTTGTCCGAGGCCCCGGGCCGCTGGGTGAGATACCCGGTGTTGATCGGCGGGTCCTCGGGGGACAGCAGGGGCACCAGGGCGCCGGAGGCCAGCTCGTCGTGGCACAGGTAGCGGGGGAGCACGGTGATCCCGGCGCCGGCCACGACCGCCGCGAGCACGCCCCGCAGATCGGGCACCGTGATCGCGGCCTGCCCGGTGAGCCGTACACCGAAGACATGCCGCCAGTAACGGCGGGCGATGGGCAGATCCTCGGCGTACGTCACCAGGGGCGCCCCGCGCAGCGCTGCGGGCCCCTCGGCCGCCACCCGGCCGGGCCCGAGGCGCTCCGCCCACTCCGGCGCTGCGACGAGCACGAACTCCTCGTCCATCAGCGGCACGGACGTCAGGGTGCGGCCGCGCGGCCGTGTCGTGGCGATCACCAGGTCGAAACGCCCGCCGCGCAGCCCCTCCAGGAGGTCGTCGGTCAGACCGGTGCTGACCCGCATCCGTACGCCCTGTGCCGCCAGCGGCGCGAGCGCGGGCAGCGCCTTCGTGCACAGCAGCTCGGCCGGGCCCGCCACGTGTACGGGGTCGGGCGGCTGGTCGGCGCCGAAGCCGCCGCGGTCCGCGACCACGGCGAGCGTGTCCAGCGGCGCCGCGACCTGCGCGGCCAGCTCGTCCGCCACCGACGTGGGCACCACACCGCGCGGCCCCCGCTCGAACAGCTCCCGCCCCAGCTGCTCCTCCAGCGACCGCATCTGCGTCGTGACCGTCGGCTGGGACAGACCGAGCAGCCGCGCGGCCGCGGTGAACGACCCCGCCCGGTGCACCGCGAGGAAGGTGCGCAGCAGGGAGAGGTCAAGCGGCGCGACATTGGGTTCCCTATGGGCCATAACGGTAACCCTACGTCGCACCTATTGCCGGTTGCGCGTTGTCACCGTGCGCTCCGCCGAGTACCCGCCCCACGTGCCGTCCGGCAGCTTCGCCCTGATCCGCACGCGGTGCGTGACCCCGGTGTCCCGTCCCACGTAGAAGCTGTACGTGGACGTGCCGCTGGGCGGTGTGCCGCCCCAGACGAGCGAGGTGACCGGACGTCCGTCGAGATGGATCTGATACTCCGTGATCACGCCGTCCGCGTCCGGCGGAAGCCAGGACAGATCGATGTAGTAGGCCCCGTCCGCCCGGTGGGTCGTCGCACGGAAGCCGGTCGGTGCGGTGCCCCGGACGTCATCCGAACCCGACGCTGTGGTGAGCCGCACGGCGTCGCTCGCGGCCGAGACGTTGTCCGCCGCGTCGCGCGCCCGCACGGTGAAGGAGTAGCGGGTGCCGGGCCGCAGCCCGGTGACCACCGTCGCCGTCTGGGCGCCGCCCACGCTGTGGATCTTCGAGGTGCCCTGGTAGATGTCGTACGAGGTCACGCCCCGGTCGTCCGTCGACTTCTGCCAGGTCAGCTGGGCCGCCCGGCTCCCGACCGCCTTGCCGCGCGGCCGGGCCGGGCGGGTGGGGGCCAGGTGGTCGGCCGCGACCGCTGCCGGTGTGCCGGCGCGCACCTGTTTGCTGGGCGGTCCGGAGTCCCCGGCGGCGTTGCGGGCCCGGACCGTGAAGACGTACGTCGTCGACGGTGTGAGCCTGGTGATGTCGGCCATGTGCTCCGCGCCGGGCACTTCCTTCACCTTCGTGGTGCCGCGATACACCTCGTACGCGGTGACCTTCTGGTCTCCGGAAGCCCGGTTCCACATGACGTGCACGCTGGTCGCACTGCCCGCCGCGGCGGTGACGCCCAGCGGGGCCGAGGGCAGACGTGCGCCCTGGCCGTCGTGCCGTGCGCCCCATCCGCAGGACGTCAGGACGAGCAGCGAGCCGCACACCAACGCAAGCTGAACGCGTCGCACGGGCCTGCCTTCCCTCGACGGGATTGGTCTGTACCTATAAGACACGGCTGACGCGATCACATCAAGAGGGCGGGCGGCCGTTCGCCGGACCGCGGTGCGGGTACGTATGCTGATCCTGACGCGGCGTGAACTCGCTTTTGTCTCAGGGGAGTTCACGCCCACGGCGCGGACCGCTGTCGTCGCTGATCCCGCGCCGGCGAGGGCGGTCGAGTGGCCGGAGCCGACTGCGGCTCGGGCCCTCGGCCGCACGGCCCCCGCCGAAGCCGCGATGCGCCGTCCGACCTCCTCCCGGGGGACGCACCGCTGTCACGTGTACGACGACGTCATTCCTTTCTGTACGAGTACGCCTCCGCCGCTGCCGCCTCCACCGCGGCGAGGTCCGCGCCCGCCGAGGCCGTGACGACCGCGGCCACCGCGCCCTCGACGAAGGGCGCGTCCACCAGGCGGGTGTTGTCCGGGAGTTCGTCGCCCTCGGCGAGCAGGGCCTTCACGGTGAGGACCGCGCTGCCCAGGTCGGTGATGACGGCGACCCCGGCGCCGCGGTCCACGGAGGCGGCCGCGGCGGAGATCAGCTCGGCGCTTGTGCCGAGGCCGCCGTCCAGGGTGCCGCCCGCCGGGGCGATGGGAGCGGTGGTGCCGCCACCGGCCAGACCCGCCGCCAGCTCGGCGACGGAGGCGGCGACGGCGGCACTGTGCGACACGAGCACGATGCCGACGAGCCTGCCCGTGGAGTCACTCACCGGACGCCTCCACGAGCGCCGCGATCAGCAGCGAGGAGGACGTGGCGCCGGGATCCTGGTGCCCGATGCTGCGCTCGCCCAGATAGCTGGCCCGGCCCTTGCGGGCCTGCAACGGCGTCGTCGCGACGGCGCCCTCCTCGGCGGCGGCCTTCGCCGCGGCGAAGGAGCCGGCGAGCGCGTCGACCGCGGGCACCAGCGCGTCGATCATGGTCTTGTCGCCGGGGGCGGCTCCGCCCAGCGCCATCACCGCGTCCACGCCCGTGCGCAGCGCGTCCGCGAACTGCTCCTCGGTGACCTCGGCGGCGTCCCCGAGCTCCTTGCCGGTCCGGCGCAGCAAGGTGCCGTACAGCGGCCCCGACGCACCGCCGACCGTCGAGATCAGCTGCCGTCCGGCGAGCGTGAGGACGGCGCCGGGCGTGTCCGGCGCCTCCTTCTCCAGGGTGGCCACCACGGCGGTGAACCCGCGCTGCAGATTGCTGCCGTGGTCGGCGTCGCCGATTGGCGAGTCCAGGGCGGTGAGCCGTTCCGCCTCGCGGTCCACGGACGCGGCGGTGACCGTCATCCAACGGCGGAAGAAATCGGCGTCGAGCACAGAATCTCCTTGCGTGGTCCGAACGTTGACCTGGTGTCGAGGTTGCCGCCGAGCGGCCGCCGACCGGGTGCTGACCGAGGTCACATACCCCAGCGCAGGCCCGAGGTCTTCACCGGCGCGTCCCACAGCCGCAGCAGTTCCTCGTCCACCTGACACAGCGTCACCGAGGCGCCGGCCATGTCCAGCGAGGTCACGTAGTTGCCGACCAGCGTGCGCGCCACGGGCACCCCGCGCTCGGTCAGCACCCGCTGCACCTCCGCGTTGAAGCCGTACAGCTCCAGCAGCGGGGTCGCGCCCATGCCGTTGACCAGGACCAGCACCGGATTGCGCGGATTGAGGTCCTCCAGGATCGCGTGCACCGAGAAGTCGGCGATCTCGCGCGAGGTCATCATCGCGCGCCGCTCCCGGCCGGGCTCGCCGTGGATGCCGACGCCCAGCTCCAGCTCCCCGGGCGGCAGATCGAAGGTGGGGCTGCCCTTGGCCGGAGTGGTGCAGGCGCTGAGGGCGACGCCGAAGCTGCGGGAGCTCTCGTTGACCTGCCGGGCCAGTGACTCCACCCGCTCCAGGGGCGCGCCTTCCTCGGCCGCGGCCCCCGCGATCTTCTCCACGAACAGCGTCGCGCCCGTGCCACGCCGTCCGGCCGTGTAGAGACTGTCGGTGACGGCGACATCGTCATTGACGAGGACCTTCGCGATCTGGATGCCCTCGTCCTCGGCCAGCTCCGCGGCCATGTCGAAGTTCAGCACGTCGCCTGTGTAGTTCTTCACGATGAACAGCACACCCGCGCCGCTGTTCACGGCGGCCGCCGCCCGCACCATCTGGTCCGGCACCGGAGACGTGAAGACCTCGCCGGGACACGCAGCCGACAGCATTCCGGGACCGACGAAACCCCCGTGCAGCGGCTCGTGCCCCGACCCGCCGCCCGAGACCAGGCCCACTTTTCCGGCCACCGGAGCGTCCCGCCGTACGATCACCCGGTTCTCGACGTCCACCGTCAGCTCCGGATGCGCGGCCGCCATACCCCGCAGCGCGTCCGCGACCACCGTCTCCGCCACGTTGATGAGCATCTTCATGGGTACCTCCTCGTGTGACTACCAGCTTAGCCTCTGACCGGTATTTTTCCTGGTCAGCATGTGTATGGACGGTTGTTGATCTTGGCGTTCCGTGGCGGCTCGACGCGGGCTCCGGCGGGGCTGATGCTGACCTGTCGCCGACTTTGCTGATACATCGTCAGGTTCTGGTGTTGCGCAGGTGGGCGAGCCGAGCAGTTCACACTCGGCAGTATCGGCGCTCAGGGGGAGGTGGTCACGTGTGGCGACACTCTCGGGTTCGTCGGCGCACACGGTGAAGCCCTCGCGGGCGAAGAACAGGGCATCGCGGCCTCCTCGCGCCGTGCGCCACGGTCGGCCAGGCCGCCCAGGACCCGTTCTGCGACACCGCGGCCTGGCATCCGCCGGTTACGACGCGGCCATGCTGCCGGCCTACTCTCCACTCGTCCCCGGATGCCGGACGCGGACGACGAGCTTGCCGGCGGCGCGGTCGTGCTCCATGTCGTCGTGGGCCTGCGGCACCTGCTCCAGGCCGTCGTAGACGCGGTCCACGGGGAAGGCCAGCCGGCCGGCCGCGACCGCGTCGAGGATCTCCTGGAAGGCCTCCCGAGGCAGGTCGGCGGCGTCGCCGAAGTAGCCCGCCAGGCGCACACCCTTCGGCAGGTACTCGTTCGGGGAGAAGTCCCGCACCGTCCACTGGTTGGAGAGGCTGCCGCCGAAGCAGGCCGTGCCGTGCACGCGCACCGCGCGCAGAGTGTCGGGCAGGGTCGGCGTGCCGACGAGATCAAGGGCGGCGTCGACGCCGTCCGGGTACAGCTCGCGCACGGCGGGCGCGACCTCGCCGGTGTCGAGCAGGGGATGGTCGACGCCGTGCTCCTTCAGCAAAGCGAGGCGGCCGGCCCGCCGGGTGGTGGACAGCACCGTGGCGCCGCGCCATGTGGCCAGCGCGGCGGCTGCCAGGCCCACCGAGGAGGTGCCGCCGCGGATCAGCACGGACTGACCGGGCTTCAGGTCCAGGCCGATGGTGAGCGAGCCGTAGGCGGTCTGCACCATCTCCGGCAGGGCGCCCAGCACCTCCCAGTGCAGGTCGGTGTCGACGGGGATGACCTGGGACAGCGGCACCGACGTGTACTCGGCATAGCCGCCGTCGTAGGTGCGCCCCATGTCCCCCATCATCGCGACGACCTTCTGCCCGGGAGCCAGCCCGCTGCCGGCCGGGGCCGCGTCGACGGTGCCGGCGGCCTCGATACCCGGCACCCGGGGAAAGGTGACGCCCACGCTCAGACCCAGTCGAAGCTTCAGCTCCGAGCGGTTGAGGCCGAACGCCTCGACGCGGATGCGCACCCAGCCGTCCCTCTCGGGCGGGAGCGGGAGCGTGGTCAGCCGCAGGTTGTCCACGGGGCCGGGGGCGGAGAGCCGGACGGCGCGCATAGTGGTCGGCGAGGACGTCATGAGCCTGCCTTCTTCCCAGGGGTAGGAGAGTCGGTCGGCGGTGGTCAACATGCAGCCGCTGCGCCTTCATTCCCGACTCGCCCCGGTATTCCGCCTGTTGAGATTCGCGCCCGACCATGTCCTTGCCGATCGCGCCTACCCCTCCCGCCGCATCCGCGCCTACCTGCGGCGCCGCCGGATCCCGCACACCATCCCGGAAAAGCGCGACCAGGCCGGGCACCGGCTGCGGCGCGGTTCCGCCGGCGGACTGCCCACCGGGCTTCGACCGGGAGCGGTACAAGGCCCGCCACCGTATCGAGTGCCGGATCGGGCTGCCTGCGCTTCGCCGTACCGACCGGCTGAACTGCCCAGACGGAACTGAGGCGTTCGCCGCTTCGGACTCCTCTTGAGGCCTGCCCGCAGGCCTCAAGAGGAGCGGAATGCTCTGCCCGGCCACTGGAGCGGGCCGACCGCAACTACGGGGAGCTGCTCCAGGAGCTGAGGAACATCCAGACCGGGGTCCAGATCCTGTTCGCGTTTCTGCCGACGCTGGCCTTCACCGCCCGCTTCCCCATGCTCGACACGGCGCAGCGCACCATATACCTCACGACGCTGCTGCTCGCGGTGCTCGCGGCGGCGCTGTTCACTGCGCCCGCTGCCTTGCACCGCACGCTGTTTCAGCGCGGGGCCAAGCCCGAGATCGTGCGGACCTCGTCACGGCTCGCGGGGGCGGGTATGAGCCCCTTGTCAACGCAGTGTCGACACGGGGGAGTTCTGCGAGCTGGGCAGAGGCCGCTGGGACAAACGGAGCCTCGGCGGGAGCGTCGACCGGCTCGGCCAGCGGCAGGATGCGGTCCTCCCACCAGGACAGGCCCAGCACGGTGGCAAGCAGGACGAAGGGGGCCGAAGCTGGAACGATCAATACGTACATGCGTACCGCCTGCGGTGGGATGCGTGCGACGCGGCGGGCAGCAGAACGGTGCCCGCACAGGGCGCATCGATGCTGCGCCAGGATCGAGTGGCGACGGCGGATGCGGGAGCGGCCCCGTTGGTGACGGGACGGGTTCCGGCACTGATGCGCGAGGTGCGCCCCCGAAGGAGCGCGAGAGGTGATCGACGCTGCCGGGGGCTCGGGCCGCACCGCGCACGCTAAGCCTCGCCGCACTCCCTGAACAGATGCCAAGTGGCCATCCGGTCTCGGCGGAGGACGCTGACGTGGGCCCCTTCCGCAACCTCTGGGCAGGACTATGCTGTTCGAACACGCCCCGGCCCCCGGCAGTGATGCCTTGCTCCGCTCCGGGGAGGCCTGCCGTGTTCGTTCTGCTTCTCATCCTGATCGTGGTCCTGTTCGGCCTCGGCTTCCTTGGCCCCCTCTGGTGGGTGGCCGCGGCCGTGTTGGTCTTCGGCGCCACCCGGTATGGCCGCGGTGGTGGCGGGGGCTGGATCCGTGGTGACGGTTCCGATCTCGGGGACTACTGGGACTACGAGAATCGCCGGGACCGTCAGGACCGCTGGGATCGCCGCTACAGCCGTCAGTATCGGGCGCGCTGGAGGCGCGAGGACCGTCGGGACCGTGAACGCCGCGGGTGACTGTTGAAGTTGCCTGACATCCAGGGGGTGCGGGGCGGCTTCAGCCCCGCCGGACGCGCCGAAATCGTGGAGAGGTACATGCCATGAATCGCACAACCACGCTCCCCAAGGATTGGTGGGATCTGACGGCCGAGGCCTCGGTGGAGGACCTGGCGGGTCAGGATGTCGTGGTGCTGCGGGCCGAGATCGATCAGCTGCGGCGAGCGCTGGCCGGCCGTGCGGTCATCGATCAGGCCTGCGGCATGGTGATGGTTCTGGCCCCTTGCCGCCGTGAGCCGGCCAGGAACCTGCTGGTGGACATCTCGCGGCAGTGCAACACCAAACTTCCGGACGTGGCAGCGGCTGGTTGCGTCCAGGGAAGTGGTGTACGGGTTCGACCTGATCCGGGGGTTTGCCCCGGCATCGGGATGGTGCCCGCATAGATGAACGGCCACCGAGGACCTGCGCCTGGCCTTGCGCCAATACCGGTCCTTCTTCGACCGCCTGCTCAGTACCTGATCCCGGCCTGGCCCTCTCGACCCGACCCGTCCAGCCGATCACCGAGGCGCACATGACCGGACTCTCGCTACTGGGGTGCGAGTTGCCCGCTTTGCGCTCTCCCGGTGGGCTCTTTTCGCGGCGCTCGGTGGTTCAGTGTTGTCCCCAAGGGACTGTCGATGACCAGGTGCGGCCGGCCGCCGGGGCGGCGACCGTACCGACCGCTTCCGGGGCGACGGACAATGAACCCGCAACGTGATCACCGCGCGAGCTGCCCTCAGCGGGCCCGGCGTCTTCGTCGGTTTGCCCATCCCGGGCGCACGCGAACACAAGACGCACGTCATGCGACCTTTCAAGATCGTGTCCTGGAGCGACCGGCCTGCGGTGATTGCGCACGGTGACGGTTCAGGATGCGGGGGTGATCGGGCGCTGATTGGCTGATGGGGCCCGCTCTTCCCGACAGTCCAAGGAGTGACTATGAGCGCCGCAGGTGAATCCGGCAACCGAGCACAGCAGATGCGTGAGAAGGCCCAGAAGCTGACCGAGGCTGCGGAGCGCACGACCGACCCGCAGGAGCGTCAGAAGCTTCAGGAGCAGGCCCGGCGCCTGCAGGAGCAGACCAAGCAGCAGGGCCAGCCTGGTGAGAGCAGGTCGAAGGGCACTGCTGGCGGCGGGCGGAACCAGTAGCCCCCTGAGTGAGGCACGGCCGCTCAATGGCAGATGGTCTCCAGCCCCGGCCGGGACTTGCTGGAGGCCATCTGCGACCGGTTCTGTCGCACGGGCAAGAAGTAGGGCCAGGGCAGCACCTCGCGCACGTCCGTCCCCGTCGTCACCAGAAGTCGTTGCCCTCTCAACCTCCCCGTACCCGGTTTCAGAAATGGATTCACCGACGAATCCGTGCAGTCTTCTCTTCGCGTCACGCAAAAGAAGGGATTCTGTTGTGAGTGAAAGCATTTGGGGCTACCACCCAGCGTCGGGATATCAGACGGGAACCGATCTGATCGGTTTCAAGGTCGAGGCGACCGATGGCAGCATCGGCAAGATCGACAAGCACTCCGACGATGTCGGCGCCGCCCACCTCGTCGTCGACACAGGTGCTTGGATCTTCGGCAAGCATGTACTTCTCCCGGCCGGGACCATCACGCGCATCGACACCGCCGAGGAGAAGGTCTACGTCGACCGCACCAAGGGCGAGATCAAGGACGCGCCCGAGTTCGACAGGGACAAGCACACCGGCGACCCCCGCTACCTTGAGCAGCTCGGCAAGTACTACGGGCAGCACATGTGACCCCTCATTCACGTCGGTACGGGTCCCGCCGGTAGCCGGCCACCAGCCAGATCAGACCGCTCACGGGCGCTGCCTGGTTTTCGTTTGCCGGACGGTGCGTCCCGCCGGTCGCACCGTCAAGTCGTCTGCGACAAGGCGCTGGTGAAGGCACCAGGGGCGAACCGCAACGCGCCCGCCGTCGAGAGTGGCCCCTCCGCCCGAGGAGGCGAAGCGCCATGGTCCTCTTCCTGGTCCTGCTTGTGGTCGCGATCGTGCTGGGCATCATCGGCGTGGCCGTCGAGGGCATGTCGTATCTGCTCTCCATCGGCGTACTGCTCCTCATCGCCGACGTGGGGTATCTCGCCGTGCGCTCGGCAGTGCGCCGACGCCGCACCCGCTGACCTGCCAGCCCTTACACCGTCCGGCGGCCCCGCGGCTGGCGCCCGAAAACCGCACGGCGGTCACGGCCACCCTGCTGTGGCTCTGGCACACGCAAGCGGCCTGCGATCGCCCAGCCAGGGCGACCCGACAGGGGAACGAGGAACGCTCACAGGTCGGGTCGTGCGAGGAACGGATCGGGACGATCCCCAGGTTCAGACCGTCTACCAGTAGTGCCGTCGTCCACGTACCGCGTGCCCCAGCGATCCGAGGATCCACAGGATGACCCCAATGACGACCAGGATGATCCCGATGGTCCACAGGATGGCGATCTTGGCCACGAAAGCGACGACGAGCAGGATGACTCCGAGGATGATCATGATGTCCTCCGATCTCGCGGAGTGATCCCCCTGTCCAGCAAGTCCCCCGGCCGCCTTCAGCACAAACCCACACCTGGATGCGTGGAAGTTGGCACGGGTCACGGCCGAGCGGCATCTCGGTCGGCCGATGGTCTCCAGCGAGTGGGCCACCAGTCCCGGTGAGCCTGCCGTCCCCCGTGGCTTTGTGGACGGTGCGGTTCTACTGTAGGAGCAGGTAGATCCTTGGAGCGCGTCATGATCGTCGTCCTCGGACTCGTCATCTTGATCGCCGCGGTGGTCGTCGGCCTGACCGGTGTTCTCACCAACAGCGCCAGCGGGCATGAACTCACCGGCGGGTTCTCGGTATTCGGCCACGACATGACCGGCTCCACCGGCACGCTGTTCCTGTACGGCATCGTCGTTGGAGCGGCGGCCCTGTTCGGGCTGATCCTGGTGTGGACCGGTGTAAGCCACCGCCCATCTCACCGTGGCAGCGTCTCGCGCCACGGACTGAAGCAGTCGCGCCACGATACGGCCTCTGCCGGGAGAGGCCGCGACGACCTGGTCGACCAACGCGAGCCCGCCCGCGCGGACAACGCGAACGCGCGGAGGAACGACTCACCCCCCGGTGATCGCACTCCCGCTCCGGACGGCGGTCATCGGAGCAAACTGCACTTGTTCGGGCACCGCGCAGAACGCTGACCGGCTCAGCGCCACGGATACCCCTCCCACCGAAACCCAGCAGACAACTCACCCACGGTGGCCACCCATGAGTATCGGCAAGAAGATCGCGCACAAAGCCGAAGCGATGAAAGGCGGCGCCAAGAAAACAACCGGCCGCGCCACCGGCAGCTGGCGCCTACAGGCCGAAGGCCGCGGACACCAAGTCAAGGGCAACATCAAGCAGGCCGGGGCAAAGATCAAGGACGCCTTCAAACACTGACCCCCCGTCAACTCGACCAGGGTCACGTCGAAGCGTGTGTCGGTGCGCGCTGCGGGCACGCGAGCGCGGGGCGCGGCGTCGAAGTCGGCGAGAAACACACCGCCATCGACCTCCAGGTCGTCGTCGAATACGGGGTCGGCATCACCGAGGTCGCCGCAGAAGTCCGCGAGAACGTGATCGCGGCGGTGGAACGGATGACGGGCCTGGAAGTCGTCGAAGTGAACATAGCCGTAAACGACGTGCACCTGCCGGACGAGGACACGCCAGAGACGAGCGAGGACCGGGTGCACCAGGGCAACGCTCGGGGGCTGTGCATGCCCCTCGCTGAGTGCGTACGCGGGGCGACGGCAAGCCTCTGTTTCTGTGGGCAGCCGGAGAACCGCCTGTGAGGACACGGATTCGGAAGACGGGCAGAGCCACCTCGCTTGGGCTCGGCAGGGGACGGATTCTGCGCGGACGAATGGGACGCACCGGTTTTTGCTCAGCGCCGACGTCCGCTTCCCCGGGAGGACCAGCCGGACCCCACGCCGGCCGAGTGCGCTGCGAGGAAAGCAAGTCCGACGAGCATGAGACTCGTCGGGCTGAAGATCACTTCGGTCGACGTCTCGGTGACGCGGATGACGAAGGCGATGACGAAGAGCGCGGCCGCTACGAATGCCAACATCTGTCTACTCCTGCCGATGGACGGCGAACCACGCGTGATCCCGGCGGCTGCACCGCTGCCTGCTGACTTCCCCGGACGGTGCCGATCAGTCGTGCGAATCCTGCGGGGAGTCGAACGACTCCGTGGTAGCTCGAACCTTCGACGACGAGATCACAACACGCAGGACGACCGCCCGAGCGGCGGCGACTCCCCGACTCGGCGGCTCCAGGGCCTCTGCCGACGGAGTGGCCAGGCCCTCGAGAGCCGCGGTGGCCTCAGACTGTGCGCCGTTCGGAGGCGGCCGTACCAAACCAAGACACGTTGATGAGCATCTTCATGGGTCCCTCCGGGGTGAGATGAACTGCAGTGTCCGCTCCACGTGCGGTATCGGTTCTCGGCGGACGCTGGTCACGTGCAGGGGCGCTGTTGCCCGTCAGGACGGTGTTCTTCCATTCTGCGTCTGTGCCCCCAGAAGGCCGGTCAGAAGCGCGTCGGTCGCCGGAGCCAGGAGATGCCTGCCGTCGGGTGCCGACTCCAGGCCCGTGATCAGGGCGAGGCAGATGTCCGCGGCCTCGGCGGGCTCGATGCCCTTCGGGGAGTCCGCCTCGGTGAAGAGGCCGATCAGCAGGCGGCGCAGGTCGCCGCTGAAGGCGTGGCAGATGTCGCCGAACAACCGGGCCTTCTCGTCGAGGAGTTCGGCCGTGTGCGGGGAGTCGCCGGCCAGCTGGAGCACCAGGTCGAGCTTGGCGGCCAGGACGCCCCGGACGCGCTCGGCGTACGGGGCGTCCTGATCGGCGGCCGCCTGCCGGGCCCGGCCGAGCGCCTGCTGGTGCAGGCGTCCGGCGAGGCGGCGGAAGGCATCGTCCTTGCTGCGGACGTACTGGTAGACCGCTGACCGGGACACGCCCATGGCGGAGGCGATGTCATCCATCGTCGTGCGCCGTACGCCATACCTGGTCAGGCAGTCGTAGGCGGCGTCGAGGACCTCGTCGAGCCGGTCGGTACCCATCGCTCAGGCCAGCTTCGTCAGCAGTTCGGCCGCGAGCGGGGCGGAGGAGGACGGGTTCTGGCCGGTGACCAGGTTGCGGTCGACGACCACGTGCGGAGCCCACGGCTCGCCCTCCTGGAAGTCGACGCCCGCCTCGACGAGCCGGTCCTGGAGCAGCCACTTGGCCTGGTCGGCGAAACCGGCCTGCGTCTCCTCGGTGTTGGTGAAGCCGGTGAGCCGGTAGCCCGCGAAGGCGTTGCCGCCGTCCGGGCGGGTGGCGGCGAGCAGCGCGGCGGGGGCGTGGCAGACCACACCGAGCGGCTTGCCCGACTCCAGCGCGAGGGTGAGCAGCCGGCCGGAGTCGGCGTTGACCGCGAGGTCCTCCATCGGGCCGTGGCCGCCGGGGTAGTAGACCGCCGCGTAGTCGTCCAGGTTCACCTCCTCCACCTTGATCGGCCGCTGGAGTTCGACCATCGACGCGAGGGTGTTCGCGATCCGGTCCGCGCCCTCCTGGCCGCCGTTGAACTCGGGCGCCAGGCTCCCCTTGTCCATGGTCGGCACGACGCCGCCCGGCGTGGCGACGACGACCTCGTGGCCCGCGGCCTTGAAGGCCTCGTACGGGGCGACGGCCTCCTCGGCCCAGAAGCCGGTCGGGTGCCGGGTGCCGTCGGCGAGCGTCCAGTAGTCGACGCCGGTCATCACGAAAAGAATCTTCGACATGCTGCGTTACTCCGAGGGTGCGGGCCCCGAGGGACCTGGGAGGGGTTCCGGTCGTACGCCCTGACGCTCTGCGCTCAGATCGTCAGGGCGGCGATGTCCACGACGGTATGCGGGTCGGACATAGGTGACCAATAGAGAACCCGTTTGCAGGCATAGGGCATCCAATGGGTCTCCCATGGGCCAGGGATCTCATGCCTCTCCGGGACCGTCCTCTCCCCGTGCTCCGAGGGTGGAGGTCGCCGTGCTCCGAGGGTGGACGCCATACAGCCCCGCCATTAGTCTTCCATGCTATTAATCAACTAGGTGAGTATGAGAGGCGGGCGCAATGCATTCCTTCCGCAAGGCCGTGGAGGCCGGGGACTTCGCCGCGATCGAGGACATGCTGGCGGACGACGTCGTGTTCACCAGTCCCGTCGCCTTCAAGCCCTACCCCGGCAAGGCGATCACCGCGGCCATCCTGCGCGGCGTCTCCCGAGTCTTCACCGACTTCCGCTACGTGCGCGAAATCGCCGGCGCCGACGGTCGTGACCACGCGCTGGTCTTCGAGGCGAAGGTGGGCGACAAGGTGATCAACGGCTGTGACTTCCTGCACTTCGACGAGGACGGCAGGATCGACGACCTCATGGTGATGGTCCGCCCGCTGACGGCGGCTCATGCGCTCTCCGAGGCGATGGGAGCGCAGTTCGAGCGGATCTCGCGGGAGGCGGCGGAGGCGGCGGGAGCGGAGGCGGCGGGCGCGTAAGTGTAGAGGCGGCGGGCGCGTAGGCGTCGTCTGCTGGGCTGCGGGTTTGACACGATTCCCTTCGGCTACCCGCGTGTTGTGACATCGACGACATCCCAGCAAGAGCTCTTCCGGTTCCTGGAGGACCGTTTCGCCTGCGCTCAGGCCTGCACGGAATGTGCCCGTGCCTGCGCGCTGCGCGCGAGCCTCCTGGACCCGGACGGGCCGAAGGACCAGGAACTCCTGCGCCGCAAAGGCATCTTGTGCGCGGAAGTGTGCGACGCGACCTGCCATGTGCTGTCAGAGCAGCCCCACCGGGACGAGGCCGGCATCCGTGTCCAGGTGGAGTGGTGCCGCGCAGCCTGCCTCGAGTGCGCGCACGTCTTCGACCGGTGCGCCGGGGCGGAGGACACCGTGAAGGCCTGCCGCGCATGCGCCCAGGCCTGCACGGACTTCATGGCCACACTGAGCTGAGAACGGCCACGGGCTGGACTCGGCTGTGGAGTTGAGGGAGGGGCAGGGTTCAGCCCGGCTGCATGAGCGGACGTCCGGCCCGCGACAGCCGGTCCGTCCCACGCTTGCGGCACCGGCAAAGGGTGAGCGGCATCGGCATTCCCAATTTCTGAAACGCGTTCTACTCTGTGCGCCGTCAAGCCGGGGAGAACCAGCTCAGCCACTGGGAGCCAGGAGGCGCCGTGCATCTCGAATACACGCCAGAGCAGCACCAGTTGCGGACCGAACTGCGCGGCTACTTCGCCGAGTTGGTGCCCATCAACGCCTACGCCCGGTACGGCGACCCGGCGGCGCAGAAGCGGTTCTACCGTGAAACCATCCGCCGCCTCGGCACCGACGGCTGGCTCGGCGTGGGCTGGCCCAAGGAGTACGGCGGGCGCGGGCTGACCCCCATGGAACAGTTCATCTTCTTCGATGAGGCCGCCCAGGCGGGCGTACCGCTGCCGCTGATGGCGCTGAACACCGTCGGCCCGACGATCATGCAGTTCGGCACGGACGAGCAGAAGGCCTACTTCCTGCCGAAAATCCTGTCCGGTGAGATCGACTTCGCGATCGGCTACAGCGAGCCGGACGCGGGGACTGATCTCGCCGCGCTCAAGACGAAGGCCGTACGCGAGGGAGACGAGGTCACCGGCCACTACACCGTCAACGGGCAGAAGATCTGGACGACCAACGGCGACACCGCGGACTGGGTGTGGCTGGCCGTCCGCACCGACCCGGACGCCCCGCCGCACAAGGGCATCACCATGCTCCTCGTGCCGACCTCCGACCCCGGCTACTCCTGCACCCTCATCAACACCCTCGCCTCGCACGACACCACCGCGAGCTACTACGAGAACATCCGCGTCCCGGTCTCCCGCCGCGTCGGAGAGGAGAACAAGGGCTGGCGGCTGATCACCAACCAGCTCAACCACGAGCGGGTCACCCTCGCCGCCCACGGCACCATGGCGATCCGCGCGCTGCACGACGTACAGCGCTGGGCGATGGAGACCAAGCTCGCCGACGGCCGCCGCGTCGTCGACCTCCCGTGGGTGCGCCGCCGGCTCGCCCAGACCCACACCAGGCTCGACGCCATGAAACTCCTCAACTGGCAGATGGTGAACGCCGTCCAGGAGGGCACGCTCACCCCGCAGGACGCCTCCGCCGTCAAGGTGTACGGCTCCGAGGCGCGCCGGGACGCCTACGCCTGGCTGATGGAGATCGTCGCCGCGCCCGGTGTCCTCAAGGAGGGTTCCGCGGGTGTGGTCCTGCACGGCGAACTGGAGCGCGGCTACCGGTCGGCGGTGATCTTCACGTTCGGCGGCGGGAACAACGAGATCCAGCGCGAGATCATCTCGTGGATCGGTCTGGGAATGCCGCGCGTTCGGCGCTGACGGGCTGCGACGAGCACTTCAGGCCGCCCGGGCCCGGAGAGGGGTCGTTCGGCGCAACCTGCGGCGCGCTCCCCATTGCGGGCCGCTCAGTGCCGTGCCTCTGCGCCTCGCGGGGCGGCAAGGTCCCGGGTGTTCCGCCGTCAGGACGGGGCCGACCGGCCCTCGCGGCGGACTGACCCTGGGGCGATGCTGAAGGGGGTGACGAAGGGAGCCCCATGTCCGAGCGCCCAGACGCGGTCGCCGGGGAACGCCGACGCGGGCTCGTGCGGCGGCTGGCTCCCGGTCTTGCTGTACTGGCCGGCTACCGTCGCTCGTGGGTCCGCGGTGACCTGCTGGCCGGAGTGACCGTCGCGGCGTATCTCGTTCCGCAGGTGATGGCCTATGCGGGCCTCGCGGGACTGCCGCCGGTCGCCGGGCTGTGGGCGATCATCCCCGCCCTGCTGCTGTACACGCTGCTGGGCTCGTCGCGGCTGCTGTCCGTCGGGCCCGAGTCCACCACGGCACTGATGACGGCCACCGTGGTGGGGCCGCTTGCCGCGGGTGACCCGGACGAGTACGCCGCGCTCGCCGCCGGCCTTGCCGTCGTGGTCGGATTGATGTGCCTGGTCGCGTGGGCAGCGCGGCTGGGCTTCCTCGCCGACCTCCTGTCGCGGCCGATCCTGGTCGGCTACATGACGGGCGTGGCGCTCATCATGATCGTCGACCAGCTGCCCAAACTCACCGGTGTCAGGACCTCGGGGTCCGAGTTCTTTCCTCAACTGCTCTTCTTCGTAAGGAATCTGGGAGAAGTCCATCCCGCCACGGTGATCTTCTCCGTGGCGGCCATCGCATTCCTCTTCGCGGTTCCGCGGTTCTTCCGTAATGTTCCGGGTCCGCTGCTGGCCGTGGTGCTCGGCACCGCGGCCGTCTCGGCCTTCGGACTGGAGGACCGCGGAATCGCCGTCATCGGCGCGGTACCGGCCGGACTGCCAAGACCTGGCCTGCCGGCAGCGGGTGACCTGCCGCAACTGGTGCTGCCGGCGCTCGGCGTGCTCCTCGTCGGATACACCGATGTCATCCTCACCGCGCGTGCCTTCGCGCCGCGGGGCGATGAACTCGACCCCAACCAGGAGCTGTTGGCCATGGGTGCGGCGAACCTGGGAGCGGGCGCACTGCACGGCCTCCCCGTCAGCAGTAGCGCCAGTCGCACTGCCCTCGCGCACTCGGCCGGCGGCCGTACCCAGGCGTACTCACTCGTCGCCTGCGCCGCGGTCCTCGCCGTATTGCTCTTTCTCAGCCCGCTCCTCGCGCACACCCCGACGACCGTTCTGGGCGCCCTGGTCGTCTATGCCGCCGTCCGCATGATGGATCTGGCCGGGTTCCGGCGACTGGCCGCCTTCCGGCGCCGGGAGCTGCTGCTGGCCCTGGGCTGCCTGGCCGGAGTGCTCGCCCTGGACATCCTGTACGGCGTGCTCGTGGCGGTCGGCCTCTCGGTCGCGGAGCTGCTCACCCGAGTGGCCCGCCCGCACGACGCGATCGAGGGCTTGGTGCCGGGCCTGGCCGGCATGCACGACGTGGACGACTATCCGCAGGCCAACACGGTCCCCGGCCTGCTCGTCTACCGCTACGACTCGCCCCTGTTCTTCGCCAACGCCGAGGACTTCAAACGGCGGGCGCTGGCGGCGGTCGACCAACACGAAGGTCCTGTCGACTGGTTCGTCCTCAACACGGAGGCCATCGTCGAGGTGGACATCACCGCGCTGGACGCCGTCGACGCCCTGCGCCAGGAATTTGAGCAGCGCCACATCGTCTTCGTGCTCGCCCGCGTCAAGCAGGACCTGCTCGACGATCTGGACGCCTTCGGACTGACCCGGACCATCGGCGCCGACCGGATCTTCCCGACTCTGCCCACGGCCATGGCCGCCTACCTGGAGTGGCATCGACGCGGAGGCTCTCACGGGACGAGGCAGAAATAGTTCTCCCCCTGTGTACGGCCGGCACGCGCAGCGCGGCGTGCGGGTCGTACACAAGCGCGCGCGGGTCGTCGAGTCGTGTTCCGGGCGTGGTGGGCCGGTACCTCCGTCGCAGGGCCACGAGCGAAGCCTGGACGGCAAGCCCAACAGGCCCTGCAGAGAGGGCCGTTCAGCCCCACCGCCACGGACCTTCGGCATCCGGCACGGACCACCCCGCGCCCCCAGAGTGAGCGTTGTCGGACACCGGTCCGGCGACCTCCGATTCCCGAAGGGATCACCGCCATGGCCGTGCACGAGCACCCTCACCGGAGCCCGGGGTTCCACCTGCCCTCCTGGCGTGGGCACCGGACCGCGTCCACCTCTGAGTCCGCCGTGTCGGCGAGCACCGACACACACACCCTGCGGGCCTACTCCTTCGCGTCGCTCCGTCTGCTGACGGGATTCGTCTTCCTGTGGGCGTTCCTCGACAAGACCTTCGGCTTCGGCTACGCCACCCCGTCCGGCAAGGGCTGGATCGACGGGGTCTCGCCCACCAAGGGCTTCCTCAGCGGCGTCGCCGCCGGACCGATGGCGTCCACCTTCCACGACTGGGCCGGAGCGGGCTGGGCCGACTGGCTGTTCATGGCCGGTCTGCTCGGTATCGGGCTCGCCCTGATCGGCGGGATTGCCCTGCGGCCGGCCGCTGTCGCGGGCACCGCGATGATGGCGCTGATGTGGATCGCCGAGTGGCCGCCGGCCAAGCACCTGTCCGACGGCTCGGCCAGCATGTCCACCAACCCGTTCGCGGACTACCACCTCATCTACGCCGTCGTCCTCATCGCCCTGGCGCTGGCTTCGGCAGGCGACACCCTGGGCGTCGGCAAGCTCTGGGCCAAGCTGCCGTTCGTTCGCGGCAACGGCTGGCTGCGCTGACCATGGAAGGGAGGGCGGCACCCGGACAGGGTCCCGTCCTCCCGCACCGGCCGCGGGTCCATAGGGCCGATCGGCACCTTTCGGGGACCTGCGGCCCCTGCACCACGAACCCCCACGACACGACGCTGGAATCGGATAGCCCGATTCAGGAGGTGGAGACGATGCCCCGCACCGTCACCGTAGGTTTCGACGGCTTGCCCGAGAGCCGGGCCGCCGCCGAATGGGCGGCCCGTGAGGCGAAGCTCCGCGGACTGCCGCTGAAGGTGGTCCACGTCCGGGAGCCGGCACCGGAGCCCATCGCTCAGGCCCCGCTCCTCGGAGCCGAGACGCACCAGCACTGGAGCGAGCGAAGCGAGATGGGGGCACCCCCGGCCGAAGGCTGGGGGAGGATCCCCCGCGAAGCGGCCGACGGCATCCGGACGCGGCACCCAGGGGTCGACGTAGTCATGGAGCAACTCTCGGGGCGGCCCGCAGAGGTGCTGCCCAGTGCCGCGAAGGACGCCGAGCTGCTGGTTCTCGGCTCCCGCGGAATGAGCGGAGTGGGCGGTTACATGGTCGGCTCCGTCGGCCTGGCCGTCGTGGCGCACGCCGAGCGCCCCGTCGTTCTCGTACGGGCCGGAGAACAGGCCGCCGACGAGCACACGACGGACCCAGCCGGCATCCCTTCGGCCTCGGCCCCCTTCCGGCCCGTCGTGCTGGGTCTCGACGCCGTGGACCCGGACGACACCGTGATCGGCTTCGCCTTCGAGGCGGCTCTCCTGCGTGGCACCTCTCTGCGTGTCGTCCACGGCTGGAACGAGCCGCCCTACATCGCGTACGGCATGCCCCCGGACCTCGCAATGAACGCCCAGATCGCCGCAGAGGAATCCGCCGCGGTGAGCGAGGTACTGCGGCCGTGGCGGCAGAAGTTCCCCGCGGTGGACGTCGCCGAGGACTCGCTGTCCGGCAAGGCGGCCAACCACCTGGTGGACGCCTCGCGCGAGGCCTGCCTGGTCGTCGTGGGCCGCCGCATCCGCCGTTCGCCGCTGGGCGCGCACATCGGGCCCGTCACGCACGCCGTACTGCACCACGCCACCGCCCCCGTCGCCGTCGTCCCGCACGACTGACCCTCGCAAGGAGCAGAGCGCATGAAAGCAGCGGTCGTACGAGCCTTCGGCGAGCCCCTGGTCATCGAGGAGCGCCCCGATCCCGAGCCCGGTCCGGGCCAGGTCCGCATCCGGGTGGAGGCCTCAGGGCTGTGCCACACCGACATCCACGCCGCCCACGGCGACTGGCCCGTGAAGCCGAGCCCACCGTTCGTCCCTGGCCACGAGGGCGTCGGCCTGGTCGAGGCACTCGGAGACGGCGTCACCCACCTCGCGGTTGGGCAGCGCGTCGCCGTGCCTTGGCTGGGCAAGGCCTGCGGACGGTGCGAGCACTGCCTCTCCGGCTGGGAGACGCTGTGCGAGCAGCAGATCAACACCGGATACGGCTGCGACGGCGGGTACGCCGAGAAGATGCTTGCCTGGGCCGATTTCGCTCAGCCGGTGCCCGACGCGATTTCCCCGCTCGACGCCGCCCCGCTCACCTGCGCGGGTGTCACGACGTACAAGGCACTCAAGGTCGCTGACGTCCGGCCCACCCAGCTGGTCGCCATCTCGGGTGTGGGAGGGCTGGGCCATCTGGCGGTCCAGTACGCGAAGATCGCCGGCGCCACCGTGGCGGCGATCGACGTGACCGACGAGAAACTCGAACTCGCCGCCGAGCTCGGTGCCGACCTCGTCATCGACGCCCGGAAGCACGACCCCGGTGAGGTGCTCAAGCGGTACGGCGGTGCGCATGCCGCCCTCGCGCTCGCGGTGAACGAGGCCGCGTTCTCCGCGGTGTACTCCGGTCTGCGGCGCGGCGGGAAGCTGGTTATGGTCGCCCTGCCGGCGCACGGGACGATCCAGGTCCCGATCTTCGACACGGTGCTGGGCGGCACCTCCGTGATCGGGTCCATCGTCGGCACGCGGCAGGACCTGGCCGAGGTGTTCCATCTGCACGCGGCGGGCCGGACCAGGGTCATCCGGGAGACCCGGCCCCTCGCCTCCGTCAACGAGTCCATCGACGAGGTCCTGCGCGGTCAGATCAAGGCCCGGATCGTCTTCGACTTCGGTGAAGGGCCGTGAGGGCCGTGGAGCTGCCCCTGGTCGTGGGTGTCGACGGCTCCGAGCCCAGCCTGCGTGCCGTCGACTGGGCGGCGGACGAGGCCGCGCTGCGCGGGGTGCCACTGCGGCTGGTGTACGCCTCGTTGTGGGAGCGCTACGAAGGCGCCTCGCTCGCCGAGGGGCTGGACAGGCCCTCGGAGCAGGTGATGGCCGAAGACATCGTCGACGCCGCCGCGCGACGCGCTCATCGCCGGGACCCCGATGTGAAGGTCTCCGCCGACGTCCTGCCCGACGACGTGGTGAGCGTGCTGCTGGACGAGGGGCGAAAGGCCACCGCGCTGGTTGTCGGGTCGCGTGGCCGCAGCGGCATCGCCGAGCTGTTGCTCGGTTCGGTCAGTCTCGCGGTGGCTGCCCGCGCCGACTGCCCGGTGATCGTGCTGCGTGGCAGCCACGACAACCAGGCCAAGGCCGGGAAACACCAGCGCATCGTCCTCGGAGTCGGGGACGAGCCGCACGGGTCGGCGGCCATGCGTTTCGCCTTCCAGGAGTCGGAGGCCCGCAAAGTAGGCCTGCAAGCGGTCCGGGCCTGGCGCTGCCCCGCGCACGAGACGACCGACCACCCCCTGCTCGCGGGAGAACCTGCCCGTTTGCACGAGCAGCGGGCGGTGGAGATCCTGGAGTCGGCGCTGAGCGAAGCCGCAGCGGATCATCCGTCCGTGGAGCTGCGCCGGGGGACCGTCGAGGGTCCCGCACACAGGGTGCTGCTGGACGCCTCGGCCGACGCCGATCTGCTCGTCGTCGGCGCCCGGCGGCGCCACGGGCACTTCGGACTCCAGCTCGGCCGGGTCGCCCACGCGGTCCTGCACCACTCCGCCTGTCCGGTCGCCGTCGTACCTCAACGAGTATGAGCGGCTCAGAGGTTCGCCGTGTGGTCGGGGACGTACGTCTGCAGGTCACGAGGCGGGCGGACGTAGCCGGTCGACGGTGGCCGCGGCGGCAGTTCCAGGACCGGCGGGGCCACCTCGTAGTAAGGAACGGAGTCGAGCAGGTGGGCCATCATGTTCAGCCGGGCCCGGCGCTTGTCGTCGCTCTCGACGACGAACCACGGCGCTTCCGAGATGTCGGTGTGCACCAGCATCGCGTCCTTGGCCTGGGAGTACGCCTCCCAGCGGGTGATCGACTCCAGGTCCATCGGGGAGAGCTTCCAGCGCCGCGTCGGGTCCTTCAGCCGGCGCCGGAACCGCTTTTGCTGCTCCGCGTCGCTCACCGAGAACCAGTACTTGCGCAGCAGGATCCCCTCCTCCACCAGCATCCGCTCGAAGATCGGACACTGGCGAAGGAACAGCTGGTACTCCTCCTTCGTGCAGAAGCCCATCACGTGCTCGACACCGGCGCGGTTGTACCAGCTCCGGTCGAACAGCGTGATCTCCCCGGCCGCCGGCAGCTGCTCGACGTACCGCTGGAAGTACCACTGGGTGCGCTCGCGCTCCGTCGGCTTGGGCAGCGCGACGGTCCGCGCGACCCGCGGGTTGAGGTGTTCCGCGACCCGCTTGATCGTGCCGCCCTTGCCCGCCGCGTCCCGCCCTTCGAACACCACCACGAGCCGGGCGCCCTCGGTCCGCACCCACTCCTGAAGCTTCACCAGCTCCGTCTGCAGACGGAGCAGCTCCCGCTCGTACGCCGTACGGGGCAACGACGCCGTCTTCTTGCCGGCCATGCCGCCTCCTCCGCTCGATGACGTACTTCAATGACGTGCCTCGATGACTTACGGAGTCACCATGCCCAAGGTCGAACACCAGGACAGCACCGTACTGACCGACGAGGAACTGCGCACCCTGGACGCCCATTGGCGGGCAGCCAACTACCTTGCCGTGGGCCAGATCTACCTGATGGCCAACGCACTCCTGGCCGAGCCCCTGACACCGGCGCACATCAAGCCCCGGCTGCTCGGCCACTGGGGCACCTCGCCCGGCCTCAACCTCGTCCACACCCACCTCAACCGCGTCATCAAGGCCCGCGGTCTCGACGCGCTGTGCGTGTGGGGTCCCGGCCACGGCGGGCCCGCGGTGCTGGCCAACTCCTGGCTGGAGGGCAGCTACTCCGAGACATACCCGGACATCACACGGGATGCGGAGGGCATGGAGAAGCTGTTCCGGCAGTTTTCTTTCCCCGGCGGCGTGCCCAGCCATGTCGCGCCGGAGACACCCGGCTCGATCCACGAGGGCGGGGAACTCGGCTACTCCCTCGCGCACGCGTACGGAGCCGCCTTCGACAACCCGGACCTGCTGGTCGCCTGCGTCATCGGTGACGGCGAGGCGGAGACCGGCCCGCTGGCCGCGTCCTGGCACTCCAACAAGTTCCTCGACCCGGTCCATGACGGCGCCGTGCTGCCGATCCTCCACCTCAACGGCTACAAGATCGCCAACCCGACGGTGCTGTCCCGCATCCCGGAGCCCGAGCTCGACGAGTTGCTGCGGGGATACGGGCACGAGCCGATCCACGTCACCGGCGACGACCCGCAGGAGGTCCACCGCGCCATGGCCGGCGCCTTCGACCAGGCGCTGGACCGCATCGCGTTGATGCAGCGCACGGCCCGCGAGGACGGTGTGTCCGAGCGCGTGCACTGGCCGATGATCGTGCTGCGCACGCCGAAGGGCTGGACGGGACCCGTCGAGGTCGACGGCCTGCCCGTCGAGGGCACCTGGCGCGCCCACCAGGTCCCGCTGGCCGGGGTCCGTGAAAACGCGGATCACCTGCGGCAGTTGGAGACCTGGCTGCGCTCGTACCGTCCTGAGGAGCTCTTCGACGCGCAGGGACGGCCGGTCGCCGATGTCGTCGCATGTGTCCCCGAAGGGGAGCGTCGCCTCGGCGCCACCCCGCACGCCAACGGCGGCCTGCTCCTACGCGATCTGCCGATGCCGTCCCTCGACCGCTTCGCCGTGCCCGTCGACAAGCCGGGCGCCACCCTGCACGAGCCCACCCGGGTGCTCGGCGACCTTCTCGAACAAGTCATGCAGGACACCTGGGCGCGTCGCGACTTCCGTCTCGTCGGCCCCGACGAGACGGCCTCCAACCGGCTGGAAGCCGTCTTCGCCGCCAGCGGCAAGGCCTGGCAGGCGCAGACCCTCCAGGTGGACGAACACCTGGATCGCCATGGCCGGGTGATGGAGATCCTCTCCGAACACCTCTGCCAGGGCTGGCTGGAGGGCTATCTCCTCACCGGCCGGCACGGACTGTTCTCCTGCTACGAGGCCTTCGTGCACATCGTCGACTCGATGGTCAACCAGCACATCAAGTGGCTGAAGACGTCCAGGGAGTTGGCGTGGCGCGCTCCGATCGCCTCCCTCAACTATCTGCTGACCTCGCACGTGTGGCGCCAGGACCACAACGGCTTCTCCCATCAGGACCCCGGCTTCGTCGACCACGTCCTCAACAAGAGCCCCGAGGTCGTGCGGGTCTACCTGCCGCCGGACGCCAACACCCTGCTGTCCGTGGCGGATCACGTACTGCGCAGCCGCGACTACGTGAACGTCGTCGTGGCAGGCAAGCAGCCCTGCTTCGACTGGCTCTCCATGGACCAGGCCCGCGTCCACTGCGCCCGCGGCGCCGGAATCTGGGACTGGGCGGGCTCAGCCAACGGGGACCGCGAACCGGACGTCGTCCTCGCCTGCGCCGGCGACGTCCCCACCCTGGAGATCCTGGCCGCCTCCGACCTGCTCCGCCGCCAACTGCCCGAACTCGCCGTGAGGGTCGTCAATGTCGTCGACATGACCCGACTGCTGCCGCGCGAGGAACACCCGCACGGGATGAGCGACTTCGAGTACGACGGGCTGTTCACCACCGACAAGCCGGTGATCTTCGCGTACCACGGCTACCCCTGGCTGATCCACCGCCTCGCCTACCGGCGCACGGGTCACGCCAACCTGCACGTCCGCGGCTACAAGGAGATGGGCACCACGACCACGCCGTTCGACATGGTCGTCCGTAACGACATGGACCGCTACCGCCTCGTCATGGACGTCATCGACCGCGTTCCCGGCCTCGGCGTCCGCGCCGCCGCAGTACGCCAGCAGATGGCCGATGCCCGCACCCGGCACCACTCCTGGATCCGGGAACACGGCACTGACCTGCCCGAGGTCGCCGACTGGACCTGGAGCGCCTGAAAGCCCTTATGCCATAGAGGAGTTCATCGCCATGACCGTACGCGTCGGCATCAACGGCTTCGGCCGCACCTGTCTGCGCGCGGCACCGAACCGGGCGGAAGCGGGCACCCAGTACGTCGAGCTGGTCGCCGTCAACGACATCGCCCCGCCCGCCACCCTGGCCCACCTTCTGGAGCACGACTCGACGTTCGGGGACATAGGACGCGAGGTCAGCCACGACGACAGCTCGATCACCGTCGACGGCCGGCGCATCGCCGTCACCGCCGAACCGGGCCCGGCGGCCCTCCACTGGGCCGACTACGGCGCCGACATCGTCGTCGAGTCCACCGGCCGCTTCCGTGATCGCGACCCCGCGTCCTGCATCTTCGACCCCGCTCTGACACAAGGGAACGGCACCCTGGTGAAGGTCTTCGGCTGGTACGACAACGAGTGGGGCTACACGAACCGGCTCCTCGACCTCACCGCACTGGTGGCCGACGACTGATGAGTACAGAGCAGAGCGGAACGGCTGCGGTACCCCGCGTACTGCGGGGTACCGCAGCCGTGGTCTTCGACACCGACGGGGTCATCACCGACTCCGCGCGGGTGCACGCCGCCGCGTGGAAAACGGCCTTCGACGCCTTTCCGCGCTTGCGCGGCCTGCGCCCCTTCGACGTCCAGGACGACTACCTGCGGTACGTCGACGGCAAGTCGCGCCTCGACGGGGCAGCGGCCTTTCTCCGCGCCCGGGAACTGCGGCCCACCGACGCAGAGATCCAGGCGGTCGCCGCCCACAAGGAGCGGTTGTTCACGGAGCGGTTGCGGGCCCAGGGAGTCGACGCCTATCCAGGCACGGTCCGGCTGCTACGCGCCCTGGGGGCGGCCGGGATTCCGCTGGCGGCCGCCTCGGCTTCCCGACACGCCGGTGAACTCCTCGACCGCGCGAAAGTACGCGGCCTCTTCGACGTCATGGTGGACGGCGGTGAGGCGGCTCGGCTGGGCCTGCCCGGCAAGCCCGACCCCGCCCTCTTCCTGGAGGCGACCCGCCGCCTCGGCGTCCCCGCCGACCGTGCGGCTGTCGTCGAGGACGCCCTCGCCGGAGTCGAGGCCGGGCGACGCGGAGGCTTCCGGCTCGTCGTGGGCGTGGACCGGGCCGGTACCCCCGAGACGCGGGCCGCGCTGCTGAAACACGGCGCGGACCTGGTCGTCGACGATCTTGCGGAGCTACTCGCACAGGAGGACTGAGGATGCGCGACTGGACCTGGGAATACGAGGGCTACGACCCGGCACAGGAACGGCTGCGCGAATCGCTGTGCACGCTTGGCAACGGCTACTTCGCCACCCGCGGCGCAGCCCCCGAGTGCGTGGCGGACGCCGCCCACTACCCGGGCACGTATGCGGCGGGCTGCTACAACCGGCTCACCTCGGAGGTGGCCGGACGCCGGGTCGAGAACGAGGACATGGTCAACCTTCCCAACTGGCTGCCGCTCCGTCTCCGTACCGCCTCGGGGAACTGGCTCTCGCCCGACACCCACAAGCTCCTCGACCACCACCAGAATCTGGACCTGCGCGCGGGCACCCTGGAACGAACGCTGTGCTACGAGGACGAGGACGGCCGGTGCCTCGCCGTACGTCAGCTGCGGCTGGTCCACATGGCCGACCCCCATCTGGCGCTGCTGCGCACGGAGTTGACGGCGGCGGGCTGGTCGGGGGAGATCGAGGTCGAGTCGGCACTCGACGGGACGGTCGCCAACACCGGAGTGGAGCGCTACCGCTCCCTCGCCTCCCGGCACCTCACGGACGTCCGGACCGGCACCGCGGCGCCGGACACGATCTGGCTGGACTGCCGGACCAGCGCCTCCGACATCAGGATCGGCCTGGCGGCCCGCACCGTGGCTGTCACCGGCGCGGACGCCGTCGAGACCGTCGACGCGCACGAGGGCGCGCGGGCCGCTCAGTTGCTGCGGCTCTCCCTGGCCGACGGCCGGACGGTCACGGTCGACAAGACGGTCGCCCTGCACACCTCCCACGACCCGGCCAGCAAGGACCCGGCGTACGCCGCTCTCGACCGGGTCGGCCGTGCCCCGGACTTCGGGACGCTGCTGGAATCCCATCGCACGGCCTGGCAACAGCTCTGGCGCAACGCCGAGTTGGACGTGCCGAACAGTGCGGGCCCGGTGCTGCGGCTGCACCTGTTCCACCTGCTCCAGACGCTCTCCCCGCACACCGCCGAGCTGGACGTCGGCGTCCCGGCACGCGGTCTGCACGGCGAGGCCTACCGCGGTCACGTCTTCTGGGACGAACTGTTCGTCCTGCCGTACCTCAACCTGCACTTCCCCGAGGTCTCCCGCGCCCTGCTCACCTACCGCCATCGCCGGCTGGAGCAGGCCTGCCGCGCGGCTCGCGACGCCGGACACGCCGGTGCGATGTACCCGTGGCAGAGCGGCAGCGACGGCCGGGAAGAAACACAGCAACTGCATCTCAACCCGCGCTCCGGGCGCTGGCTGCCCGACCACTCACGGCTCCAGCACCACGTCGGCTCGGCGATCGCGTACAACGTGTGGCAGTACTGCGAGGCGAGCGGTGACACGGAGTTCCTGCACACCAAGGGCATCGAGATGCTGGTGCAGATCGCCCGGTTCTGGGCCGGCCTCGCCGCGTACGACGGGGCGCTCGGCCGGTACCGGATCCGCGGCGTCGTCGGCCCCGACGAGTATCACGACGCCTACCCCGGCGCCGAGCGGCCCGGGCTCGACGACAACGCGTATACCAACGTCACCGCCGCCTGGGTGATCGCCCGCACCCTCGACGTCCTGTACGACCTTCCGGAACTGCCGCGCCGGGACCTCTGCGAGCGCATCGGCCTCGACGCGGCCGAACTCGACCGCTGGCAGGACGTCTCCCGCAAGCTGTACGTGCCCTTCCACGCCGGGGTGATCAGCCAGTTCGATGGCTACGGCGCACTGGAGGAGCTGGACTGGGCCGGCTACCGCGCACGGTACGGCGACATCCGGCGGCTCGACCGGATCCTGGAGGCCGAGGGCGACAGCGTCAACCGCTACCAGGCGTCCAAACAGGCGGACGTCCTGATGCTGGGGTACCTCTTCTCGCCCGCCGAACTCGGCGGCCTGTTCCGCAGGCTCGGGCACGAGGTGGACGACGCCATGTGGCGGCGCACCGTCGACCACTACCTGCGCCGCACGAGTCACGGCTCGACGCTGAGCAGCCTGGTGCACGGGTGGGTGCTGGCCCGGGCGCGGCGCGGGGAGGCGTGGACGTTCGTGCACGAGGCGCTGGCCGGGGACATCGCCGATCTGCAGGGCGGCACCACGGGGGAGGGCATCCATCTCGGTGCCATGGCCGGCACTCTCGATCTCGTTCAGCGCTGTCTGACTGGTCTGGAGACCCGGGGCGGCGCGCTGCGGCTCGATCCGGTGCCGCTGCCGGAGCTGTCCGAGTACGGCTTCGCGATCCGCTACCGAGGCCATCTCGGGGTGCAACTTCACCTCACCGCCGACCAGTTGAGGGTTGCCGTGCCCGCGTCCGACGGGGATCCGATCGACATCGCCCTCCCTGATCGGACCGTCTCCGTGGCTCCCGGAGAATCCTGCGCCCTCACCCTGCCGGACCGGTGACCGGGCGGCCCTTGTCAGTCGTCAGTGCGGAACCACAGCCACCGGGCACCTGGTGTGCTCCAGTACGGCGCGTGCCGTGGGACCGAGCGTTCGGCCCGTGCGGCCGACCACCAGGAGCCCCGCCGGGGCCGACGCCTGGACCAGGGCGGCCGACGTGCTCTGGAGGCGGACATCCTCGTAGACGTCCACGTGCGGATACTTCTCCCGCCATGGCTGCAGCGTGTCCGACAGCAGCTGCACTTCCTGGTCCTCCCACGCGCCCCGGTCCTCCTCGGGCAGCGCGAACGGCATCCACCGCTCGGCAGGGGAGGGCAGGTGCCAGGCGTGGACGGCGTGCAGCCGGGCGCCGCGTCGTCGCGCGGTGTCGAAGGCGAAGTCCACGACGGCGCGCACCGCATCGCGGGCGTCGATGCCCAGCGTCACCTGGTCCGCCCGCCGCCCGCCGCTCGCCGTTCGTACGGCCTGGGCTGCGCGGTATCAGCACCACCGGCCGGTCCGAGCGTGCGGCGACCTCGTGGGCCACGGAGCCGACGGCCGGACCCGGGAAGTCTCCCGCGCCACGCAGCCCGAGAACCGTGCAGGAAGCTCGAGAGCCGAGCGAGAGCAGCGTCGGCACCGTGGCTCCGGTGAGGACGACCACCTCGACCCGGAGCCCGGGGTGATCTTCTTCGAGCGACTTGACCAAGGCGGCGGGAGCGGGTTCGCGGCGGTGGGGCCAAGTCGTCAGCAGTTGCTCGTCGGGCAACTGTGAGACGTGTACGACGCGCAGCGGCAGCTCGCGCAGCTCCGCCTCGCCAGCCGCCCAGTGGACCGCGGTCCGGCTGTGGGTGGATCCGTCGAACCCGACGACGATCGACTGCGCCATGGCGATTCATCCTCTGTCCGCAGTGGAGTTCAGGGATTCACAGTCCGTCGAACGCCCACGCGACGCACAGGGGCCGTATGGATCCGAAGTGGGCCTGCCGGCCCCGCGCAGCGTGCTGGGCCGGACTTGGGGCCGACCGGCCCATACGCCGCACCCGATCAGCCCCTGGGAGGTGCCTGCGGACCGCTGGATGCTCGAACTGTCGAGAGGTTTCAAGGAGGCCCGAGATGACGGACGACGAGCGCAGCCGCCCCACCGTTCACGCCCTGCTCCAGGACGGCGCCACCGTGTGCATTCGGTCCGTGAAGCCCGGCGACCGCGAGTCACTGCGTGGCCTGTACGAGGAGATGTCGCCCGAGAACCTGCGGCTGCGGTTCTTCGCCGCGAGCCGCCGCTGCGCCGACATGGCCGCCGACCGGGCCTGTGCGCCACCGCGCCCCGGATACCGGGCACTCCTCGCCGAGACGCGCGGCCAGGTGATCGGCCTGGCCGAATACGAGTCCGGACACGACGCGGACACCGCGGAATTTTCGATCGCCGTGGCCGACGGGCTGCACCACCGGGGTGTCGGCACCCTTCTCGTCGAGCACTTGATTTCCGCCGCCCGTGCGGACGGCATCACCACGTTCACGGCCGACGCGCTCTCGGAGAACCACGAAGTGCTTCGGCTCTTCGCCGACCTGGGCCTGCGGACCGCACGCCATTTCGAGGGCCCCGAGGCGCGCTGCACCATCGCACTCGACGAGGACGACGCCTACCTCACGGCTGTCGAGGCACGTGGCCGGGCCGCCGACGTGGCCAGCCTGGAGCCGTTGCTGCGGCCGGACGCCGTCGCCGTGGTCGGTGCCGGGCGCAGGGCGGGGTCGGTGGGGCGGGCCCTGCTGCACCATCTGCACGCGGGCGGCTTCACCCGGCGGCTTTTTGCGGTGAACCCCAGCGTCACGTCGATCCTCGGGGTGCCGTCCTACCCGTCGGTCAGCGCGCTGCCCAAGGTCCCCGATCTCGCGGTCCTCGCGATCCCGGCCGCAGCCCTCCCTGCCACGGCCGAAGAGTGCGGCAAGGCCGGCGTACGGGCGCTGCTCGTCGTGTCGGCCGGGCTCGACAGCGACCAGGCGGAAGCGGTGATTGCGGCGTGTCGCACCTACGGCATGCGGCTCGTCGGGCCCAACTGCCTTGGCGTCTCCAACACCGAGCCGAGGCTCCGCCTCGACGCCACCTTCGCCGCAGACCACCCCAGCCCCGGCACGGCGGGTGTCGCCGTGCAGTCCGGAGGAGTGGGCATCGCCCTCCTGGACGGCCTGTCCCGGCTCGGCATCGGCGTCTCCTCCTTCGCGTCCCTCGGCGACAAGTACGACGTCAGCGGCAACGACATGCTGCAGTGGTGGGAGAGCGACGGCCGCACCGACCTCGCCCTGCTGCATCTGGAGTCCTTCGGCAATCCGCGCGCGTTCTCACGCACCGCTCGGCGCGTGACCCGCCGCATGCCCGTCCTGACGGTCGACGCGGGCCGCACCGAGGCCGGTCGTCGCGCCGCCACCTCGCACACCGCGGCCGCCGCGACCCCGACCATGACGCGGCAGGCCCTGTTCACCCAGGCGGGCATCACCGCCACCCGCTCGGTGGGCGAGCTCCTGGAAACCGCCGCACTGTTGCACTCCCAGCCACTCCCGGCCGGAACCCGCGTGGCGATCGTCACCAACGCGGGCGGCGCGGGTGTCCTCGCGGCCGACGCATGCATCGAGGCCGGGCTGTCCCTGCCTCCCTCCACCCCCGCTCTGATCGACGACCTGCTCGCCGTGCTGCCCCAGGGTGCCGCCGTGGGCAACCCCGTCGACGTCACCGCGTCCGTCACGGAGGACCAGCTCAGGGACTGCGTGGACCGGCTCCTGCGGTTCTCGGACATCGACGCCGTCCTCCTCGCCCTCGTTCCCACCGCGGTCGCCGCGGCGACCGGCGACGACCTCGTCCGGGCGCTCACCGACGGACCCGGCCGTCGGACCCGGCCGGTCGCCGCGGTGCGGCTGGAGCAGGACCTGCCGGTCAGGCTGCTGCCCGCGAGGGAGGGGGGCACGATCCCGTCGTACGCAGAGCCGGCAGCGGCGGCAAGGGCGTTGGCGCATGCCGCCCGGCGCGCAGCCTGGCTGAGCCGACCTGCGGGCACGGTTCCAGAGCTCGTCCAGGTCGACACGGCCCGGGCGCACGCGGTCGCCGAGACCTACCTCGCCGCCCACCCGGACGGCGGCTGGCTCGATCCGCGCACCTGCGCCGAACTGCTGGCCTGCTATGGAATTCCGCAATTGCCCTGGGCGTGGGCCGAGGCCGAGGACGACGCCGTCATCGCCGCGAAGCGGCTGCGCGGCCCCGACGGCCGTGTGGTCATGAAGGCCCACTGGCCCGGTCTGGTCCACAAGAGCGAACAGCACGCCGTGCATCTCGATCTCGAAGGTGACGCCCAAGTGCGCGCCGCTTTCCGGGACTTCGAGACCCGGTTCGCCGGACTCATCACCGGGGTGGTCGTCCAGCCGCTGGCCGCGCGCGGCACCGAACTGTTCGCGGGCGTGGCGCAGGACGAGGTCTTCGGCCCGCTGGTGCTGTTCGGGCTCGGCGGTACGGCGACCGAGGTGCTGGCCGACCACGCGGCCCGCCTCGCCCCGCTGACCGACCACGACGTTCACGACCTGATCACCGCCCCGCGCTGCGCGCCGCTGCTCTTCGGCGCGCACGGCGGCCGGCCGGTCGATCTCGAAGGCCTCGAACAGCTTCTGCTGCGTCTGTCCCGCATGGCGGGCGACCTGCCGCAACTCACCGAGGCCGACTTCAACCCCGTCCTCGCGACTCCCGCCGCGGTCACCGTGCTCGACGCACGCGTCCGCCTGCTGCCGCGCCGAGCCCAGGACCCCTATCTGCGCCGACTGCGCTGAGGAGGAACACACATGAAGCACAACAAGGTCGGATCCGTGATGGCGACCGAGGTCGTCACGGCCCAGTACGGCACCCCGTTCAAGGAGGTGGCGCGGCTGCTGGCCGAGCACCGCATCAGCGGGCTGCCGGTCGTCGACGAGGACGAGAAGGTCCTCGGCGTGATCTCCGAGACCGACCTCATGGCCCGGCAGGCGGACATACCCGACCCGTACGAGACGAAGCGCCGCTTCCGGTTCACCGGGCTGACGCGCCGCGCCCGCCGGCAGGCCGCGAAGGCGCACGCCCGCACGGCCGGACACCTGATGACCGTGCCATCGATCACCGTGCACGCCGACCACACCATTGCCGAGGCCGCCCGGACGATGGCGCAGCACCGCGTGGAGCGGCTGCCGGTGGTGGACGAAGAGGAACGGCTCGTAGGCATCGTCACCCGCCGCGACCTGATCCGGGTCTTCCTGCAACCGGACGATGTGATTCGCCGGGAGGTGATCGACGAGGTCCTCGTCCGCTCGCCGTGGCTCACGCCCTCACTCGCGTGCACCAGGGTGTCGTCACGCTCGACGGCCACGTGGAGCGCAAGAGTGAGGCGGAGACAGCCGCCTCCATGACCAACCGGATCGACGGCGTGGTCGGGGTGGTCGACAAGCTCACCTACCGGCTCGACGACTCGCACCTGAGGCCGGACGAGCCTGCGGTGCACGGTGTCACCGAGGACTGGCTGCGAAGGCTCTGAAAGGAGGCGCACCGCCATGCCGAGCAATGTGCTGGTCGCCTATGGAACGAAGAACGGATCGACCGCGCGGATCGCCGAGACCATCGCAGAAGTTCTGCGCAAGCAGGGAGTGCAAGCCGAGGCGAAGCCCGCCCGGTCCGTCACGAGTGTGGACTCGTACGACGCCGTAGTGGTCGGCGGCGGGTTGTACGCGGGGCGCTGGCACAAGGACGCCCGTCGCTTCGTCCGCCGTCACGGGCGTGCGCTGGTCGGGTGCCCTCTGTGGTTCTTCAGCAGCGGACCGCTCGATGCCTCGGCCTCGGAGAAGGACATCCCGCCCGTCCCCGGCGTGCAGCGGGCCATGACCCGGCTCGATGTCGATGAGCACGTCACGTTCGGTGGCTGTCTCGAAGAGGGAGCGAAAGGATTCATAGCCCGGAAGATAGTTTCTTCCGGGAAGGGCGGGGACTTCCGTGACTTCGAGCAGATCGAGGCATGGGCCGCGCATATAGGCACCGAGCTGGTGGCCGGGGCCCCGAGGAGCTGAGCCGTACCCGTCGGCCGACCGGTCCGCAGCAGGACCTGCGGCTCCGGTCCGGTGCTGCTGAAGTACCGGACCATGCCCCTCAGCGCTTCGGCGCAACCGGGCCCCACCCGGTCTTCGGCCCATTGCACAGTGATGCCCAGGCCTTCCGAGCAGTACGGTGAGGGCAGGCGAACTGGTGCGCGGTCGGTCTCTTGTCCGCTGAATCGGCCGGAGGAAGCGATGGGCGTGGACGCGCGCGGGGGTTCCGAGCAGCATTTGCCCAAGTTTCGGCTCGACGAGTTGCTGGGCGAACTACAGGTGCGCATCGACGCGGTGCGGGGTACCCGGGACCGCCTGCACAGCCTGCTGGAGGCCGTCCTGTCGGTCGGGCGAGAGCTGGACCTGCCGCAGGTGCTGCGCAGCATCGTCGAGGCCGCCGTGGTCCTGGTCGACGCCGAGTACGGGGCGCTGGGCGTGATCGGCAGCGACCGGAAGTTGTCCGCGTTCATCCCCGTCGGCATCGACGAGGAGCAGAGGTCCGAGATCGGGGCGCTGCCCAGCGGGCACGGGATCCTGGGCGAACTCATCCGGCACCCGGTGCCCCTGAGGCTGCCGGAGCTCTCGGAGCACCAGGCGTCGTACGGCTTCCCGGCCCACCACCCCCCGATGCACTCCTTCCTCGGCGTCCCGATCCGGGTACGCGACGAGGTGTTCGGCAACCTCTACCTCACCGAGAAGCGAAGTGCCAAGGAATTCGACACAGAGGACGAGTCCGTCCTGTCGACGCTGGCAGTGGCCGCCGGGGTCGCCATCGAGAACGCACGGCTGTACGAGGAGACCAGGCTCCGCGAGCGCTGGCAGCGGGCCAGCGGCAAGGTCACGAGCATTCTTCTGACCGGCGCGCCCAGCGCGGAGGTGCTGGAACTGATCGTCGACGAGGCCCGGAAGATCGTCTCCGCGGACATGGGCATGATCGCGGAGCGCCTGACGGGTGACGAGACACTGCGGCCGGTGCTTGCGGTCGGCCTGGGCACGGAGCAGCGCAGCGGACTGGTGCTGCCCGCCCGGGACGGATTCGTCGCCGCCGCACTGAGCTCCGCGGAGCCGGTGGTCAGCGCGGACATCGAGCACGACTCCCGCACCGGTGAGGGGGAGCCCCAGTGGGCCGGGCTCGGACCCGTGGTCGCGGTGCCGCTCGGCACCAGCGGGAAGGCGCGAGGCGTGCTGCTGCTCGGGCGAGTGCCGGGCGGTACGCCGTTCGGCGACGCGGACACCGGACCGCTGCTCGGGTTCGCCGACCAGGCGGCGCTTGCCCTGGAGCTGGCCGAACGGCGGCGGGACGCGGAACAGATCGCGCTGCTCCAGGACCGCGACCGTATCGCTCGTGACCTGCACGACCTCGCCATCCAGCGGCTCTTCGCGGCCGGGATGACGCTGCAGAGCGCCCAGCGCTTCATGGAGCACCCCGAGGGCATGGAGCGGCTGACACGAACCGTCGACGACCTCGATGACACCATCAAGATCATTCGATCCACGATCTTCGGCCTGCGTACACACGGCGGAAGCGGCAGGGAAGGCAACGGATTGCGGGGCCGGGTGTCCGAGGCGGTGACGGCATCCACCACATCGTTCGGATTCCCGCCCGCGCTACGGATCGAAGGGCTTGTCGAGACGGACGTCCCCGACCACATCGCGGACCACGCGGTCGCGGTGCTCGGCGAAGCGCTGAGCAACGCGGCCCGGCACTCCGGCGCTCAAGCCGTGGACGTTCGACTTCAGTGCGCCGGTGGCGAGTTGACGCTCACGGTGACGGATGACGGCTGCGGAGTGCCCAGCGACGTCCAGCGCAGCGGGCTCAAGAACCTGGAGGAGCGGGCCGTCGGTCTCGGCGGAACACTGACGCTCGCCGAACGGCCGGAGGGCGGCGGCACGCGGCTGGTGTGGCGGGTTCCCGTGCGCGCGGACGGCGACGCGGCGGGAGGCTGACCCGTCGGAGGGCGTGGTCCCGGCCGCGGGTCAGGACGAAGAGGGCAGGCCGGGAGGACTCAGCGCGTCGGGTGGTCGGTGGAGTCGGGCTGTTCGAGGTGGCTGGCCAGGACGGCCGCCTGGACTCGGCGCTGGACACCGAGTTTCGCGAGCAGCCGGGAGATGTGGTTCTTGACCGTCTTCTCGGACAGATAGAGCTTCTTGCCGATCTCGCGGTTGGTGAGTCCGTCACCGATCAGCGCGAGAATGTCCCGCTCGCGGGGCGACAGACTGGCGAGCTCGGGTGGCAGGGCCGGTGCCTCGGTGGGGTCCGCGCGCAGCGAGCGCATCAGCCGGGCGGTCGTCGTGGGGTCCAGCATCGACTGACCGGAAGCGACCGTGCGTACCGCCGAGACCAGGTCGGAGCCCTTGATCTGCTTGAGCACATAGCCCGAGGCTCCGGCCATGATCGCGTCGAGCAGCGCTTCCTCGTCGTCGAACGACGTCAGCATCAGACAGGACAGCTCCGGCATCTGGCTGCGCAGCTCCCGGCAGACGCTGATTCCGTCACCGTCCGGCAGGCGGACATCGAGGACGGCCACATGCGGACGCAGCGCCGGCACGCGCACCAGCGCGTGCTCGACGCTGTCCGCGTCGCCGACCACCGAGATGTCCGGCTCGGCGTCCAGGAGGTCGGTCAGACCGCGGCGTACCACCTCGTGGTCGTCCAGCAGGAAGACCCGGATGGGGTCCTGTTCCGAAAAGGTACGCGCCTCGGCCATGACGACCCCTTGTTCGCTGGTGGACTGCGGACCATGAGCTGACTGTGACGACGATCATCGCCCTGCGGAACCGAATGCACTAGGTGCCGACCGGCCCAACCAGAGCGTAGTTGTGTGTTCGGCCCCGGGTCACGGCTGCGGTTGGCGGGCCGGGCCGGTCAGCTCGAAGTCCACGTCCACCACACCTTCGACGGCCCGCACCAGACGCGCGGCCACGGGCACCAAGGAGGTGTCCCTGACCTCGCCGGCGAGTGTGACGACGCCCTCCCGCACCTGCACACGCACAGGGGACAACGGCGCGCGGAACAGGTACGCCACGACTTCCCTGCGGACCTCGGCGATGTCCTCGTCGTCCCTGAGGAACACCTTGAGGAGATCGCCGCGGCTGATGACGCCTTCGAGCTTGCCTGTCTCATCAACGACGGGGAGCCGCTTGACCTTGGCGTGTGCCATGATCCGGGCGGCCTGTGCCAGGGTCGCGTTCGCCTGGACGGTGAGAGCCGGCGACGTCATCAGCTCCCCGGCGGTCAACGCGCCGGCCTTATTCAGGTCCGAGAGGCGCCGTAGTTGCGTAAAGCGGTCCGGGTCGCTGTCGCGGAACTCCTCCTTGGGCAGCAGATCGGCCTCGGAGACGACGCCGATCACCCGGCCCTCGCCCTCCAGGACGGGCAGGGCGCTGACCTTCCACTGCTCCATCAGTTGCACGATTTCCTTGAAGTTGGCCCCACGGCCGACGGCTGCGACGGTGTGGGTCGGCTCCCATGCACGGTGACTCCTTGGTGGATTCCGACGCGGTCAGCCGCGGTTTCCGCTGCCATAGGGCGCGTACAGGTCCAGCAGCCGGGTCCTGGCCGACCGCAGTCGATGGGCGACGATGTCACCCACCCACTGGGCCACTGCCATTCCCAGCGCGGGATCGGCCTGACACATGGCGCGTACCACCTCGGCGTCGAACTCGTACGCACGCACCGGGCTGGTGGCCTCGGCGCCCAGGTGCCAGGTGCGCGGTCCGAACAGCCAGGACCAGCCGATGAGTTCGTTGTGCCCGAGGGTCTCGATGACGGCCGCGCGTCGGCCAGGCACATGGATGTCGAGGGCCACCGTGCCGGTCCGGATGATCCAGAATCGGTCCGCGCGCCGTCCCTCCTCGAACAGGCGGGTTCCCTGGGGGAACGACACCTCCCGGGCGATGCCCATCAGTCGCTCGCTGTGGCCCGCGGGCAACGCCCGCAGCATGCTGGAAGTGGGGGAAGCGTTCATGATCCTGTCCTCTTCCGGGGAGCGTGATCCTGCCAACTCCAATCTCGCCCCAGCACCCCGCCTTCACCATGGGCCACCCGGCCCCGAGGCCGGGCCGCATGGCATCGGTCAGAGCTGAGGTCGAGCCTGTCCCCGCGCCATGCGGGAGGGATGCCGCTCGTGCCGTGGGCGCTGGGACAGCCTTGGGCCGAAGGGCCCTTCGGAAGGGCCTGCCCGGCCCCTGCAACCGTGCCCGCCCCGGTACCAGGCTCGATGGGGAGAAGAGGAATCCACGGGCATGCAGGCAGGAGGTGCGGATCATGCTTCGACACGTCGCCGCGGGGATCGATGGTTCTCCCGAAAGCCTGGCCGCCGCGCACTGGGCGGCCCGGGAAGCCATGCGCCGAGGCACGGCGCTGCGCCTGGTGCACGCATGGGAGTGGCAGCCGCGGCCGGCCCCGTCCGTGCCCGCGGACATGTCGCAGCGGTCCTGGGCCGAGGACCTGCTGGCGCGAGCAGCGGACAGCGTGCGCGCCGCGCACTCCGGCCTGCAGGTCATCGACCAGTCCGTGGCCGACTCGCCGGTGGCAGCCCTTCTGGCGGCGGCCGAGCAGTCGGATCTGCTGGTTCTCGGCTCCCGCGGACTCGGCGGCGTCGCGGGGTTCCTGACGGGATCGGTGTCGCAGCGGGTCGTCGCCAGATCACCGAATCCCGTGGTGCTGGTGCGCGCGGGAGAGTGCGCGGCCGACGAGCACTTCTCGGCGGTGGACGGGATTTCCCCCGACGAGATACCCGAGACCCCCTACCGCGACGTCGTTCTCGGCCTCGGCACCGACCGTCCCTGTGACGAACTGATCGAGTTCGCCTTCGACGCCGCCCGACGCCGTGGAGCCCCCCTGCGGGTGATCCACGCCTTCAGCGCCCCGTCGGCCTTCGCGGCGGTGGACAGGCTCGCCCCGGTGAACGGCCCGGAGCTGCTCGCCGAGCACGAGCACGCAGTGGTCGCGACGCTGCGCCCCTGGTGCGAGAAGTTCCCCGGGGTCGCCGTCGCCGAGACCGTCACCGAAGGGCGTGCCGCCAGTGAGCTGGTACGCGCCTCGGCCGGCGCCGCCCTCGTCGTGGTGGGACGCCGGACGCGGGAAGCCCGTCCTGGCACCCATGTCGGCTCGGTCGCACACGCCGTGCTGCACCACGCGCCCTGCCCCGTTGCCGTCGTCCCGCACGTCTGAACAGCCCCGGAGGGTGAGAGAGATGACCCGGTACGTCCGACGTCGCCGAGGGCGGCCGTGACATGGCGGACCTGCTCGGCGGCAAGAGCGCGAACCTCGCGGAGATGACCCGGCTGGGACTGCCCGTACCGCACGGCTTCACCGTCACCACCCAGGCCTGCCGGGAGTACCTGGCCACCGGTGAGGAACCCGGGGAGCTGGGCGCCCAAGTCGCTCACATACTGGCCGAGTTGGAGCGCCGGACCGGCCGTGAGCTGGGCGGCCGGGACAACCCGCTGCTGCTGTCCGTGCGTTCGGGCAGCAAGTTCTCGATGCCCGGGATGATGGAGACCATCCTCGACATCGGCCTCGGCGACGAATCCGTCATCGGACTCGCCAAGGCCGCCCGTGCACGATCAGGAAGCCCGCCACCACCGCGGTGATCACGGCTGGTCCTGCGGGACAGTCGGCTCCGAGCCGCCCATGTCGAGGCGGAACGGCGGGTAAGTGTCGGTCATCAGGGCCGCGTACGCGGCGACTCGCAGCACCCACCGGTTGAGGCCGAGGATCAGGTCGTACAGGTCCTTCGGATACTTCTCGGTGAATGCCAGGATCACCGCGGCGATGACCGTCAGCACGGTGATGAGTCCGCCACCCCACCAGCCGTGGTGGACGCCGCCGAGGAAGAAACCGATGACGATGTAGTGCGGAATGGCCAGGAGCCACCACTTCACCAGCACCAGACCGCGGGAGAGCCGTTCCGGATGGGCGATGTCCAGCCGCGCGGGGTAGTCCGGTTCCTCGCCCAGGCTGAACGGTGGATACCTGTCGGTGCCCAGGGCGCCGTACGAGTAGTAGGCGACTCGCCAACTCCACCGCAGTACGCCCAGGTTGAAATCGAAGAGCGGGCGCGGATAGCGCTCGGTGAACAGGATGGCGAAGAACGCGATCACGCTCACCACGGTGAAGGCGATCCAGAGGAAGAACAGCACCACGTAGTGCGGAATGGCCAGAATCCACTTCACCAGCCACAGCCACTGGGACAACGGTGCGTCCAGACGTGCGTTCACCCGGACCGGACGGTCCGGGAATCCCACCAGAGTCGTCATGGTGATCAGCTCCTTCACCCCGGCGTGTGAGTGGCCGGGTCGGGCTCAGGACCAGTCTCGCCGTTTCGCGAAGCGACGTCGCACGGGCCGTGTCGGACCGACCTGGGAGGCCGGTCGACCTCCGTGACCGGCCGTGTTCGGTGCGTGCTCGTGCCGCGGCGGGGCTACGACGACGGGGCGACCACGACAGGGAGGCCCCGCGATGTCGACTCCGCCTGGACGGTTGGACCATTGCGGAGGCCAACCGCTCCAGGTCATGTGGTCTTGTGTCCCCACTGCGGTCCGAGCCGGTCCCACTCGCGGGCCCATTGGTCGTAGCGGCGCTGATCGAGCCGCCATTGCGCGACGCGGCCGGCGGCGAACGCAAGGCCGGCGAAGGCGACTGCGGCCCCGGCACCGAGCATGCCCGCCTCGAAAGCCGCCACCGAGGCGGTCGGCGGCTCCGTGGTGGGCTGTCCCGCGCTGTTCAGCCAGATCACGACCTGCGATCCGGCCTGGTGCCCGGAGCCCACCAGGGCCCGGCCTGTGTGGGTGGAGCCGTCCGACGCCGTCCAGCGGGCCATCGCCCTGACCCGGTCATAGGTCGTACCTTCCACCGCCGGCGCTATCCGTGTCGTGCTCTCGACGAGGACGGCGCGGACAGAGTGCCGCCCGTGGCGCAGTTGCCCGAAGGCATCGTCGGCGGCATGGGCTGTTACCACGCCGACCAGGGCGCCCCCCAACGCGATGACGGTCCAGACGGCCAGAACGATCCAGGCCTCGACGACGTCGTCGTGCCGACGCAACGGATTGCTCCGCCACCGCCACAGCAACTGCCTCGCACGCTTTGTCCTGCGCATCGCGATGCACCTCCTCGTCGCCACAGACAACAACGTGACAGGTGGGCGTGGGTGGTGGCAGGGGCCGATCGGACGGCATCGCTGGGCCGACCGGGCTCACTCCCATCCGGCGTTGGGCCGTTCGGCCCGGGTTGGTGAGGAGCGGTCGGCTTGGTGCGCTCACCCACAGGCGGCGCCGGCGTGGAACGGGCCCGCTCGGTCCGGCAATGGGGACCGACCGGCCCATGCGGAGGGCAGCTGCCACGGTCAGGCTGGACAGAGGAGGTCAATCCGCGCACGAGGAGGCCGCCCAGCGGTGTCCAAGCAAAGCCGGAATCAATGATTCCGGCGGGAGCGGAGGGGCCGCGTGTCGGGTGTAGGGGCCGGCTGCTTACTCATCGTCGTCCCGGTCCCTTACGACCGGCAGCGGCCAGGTCCAGGAAGGGATCGACATGAAGGCACTGGTATTCCACGGCTCAGGGAAGTCCGCATGGGAGGACGTCGCCGACCCCGGCATCCAGGACGCCGGCGACGTGATCGTCCGCGTCGATGCCGTCACCATCTGCGGGACCGACCTGCACATTCTCAAGGGCGATGTCCCGGAGGTACGCCCAGGCACCGTGCTCGGGCACGAAGCCGTCGGGGAGGTGGTCGAGGTGGGCAGCAACGTCCACACGGTCGGCCCCGGGGACCGTGTCCTGGTCTCGTGCATCACGGCGTGCGGCCGTTGCCGGTTCTGCCGCGAAGGCACGTACGGGCAGTGCCGCGACGGCGGGGGCTGGATTCTCGGCCACCTGATCAACGGCACGCAGGCCGAGTACGTCCGCGTGCCACACGCCGACCTGTCCACGCATCTCCTGTCCGGCGCGTTGGAGAGCAAGGATGCCGTGCTGCTGGCCGACATCTTCCCCACCGCCTACGAGGTGGGTGTGCTGAACGGGCGGGTACGGCCCGGAGACACCGTCGTCGTGGTCGGTGCAGGGCCCATCGGGCTCGCCGCGATCGCCACGGCGCGGTTCTATACGCCCGAGAAGATCATCGCCGTGGACCTCGCACCTGCCCGGCTGGACGCGGCCAAACGCCTTGGTGCCGACGCCGTGGCCGTGGCCGGCGAGGAGGCCGAGCAGCTGGTGGCCGACCTCACGCAGGGCCTCGGAGCCGACGTGGTCATCGAAGCGGTCGGGGTGCCGGAGAGCTTCGAGATGTGTACGCGCATGGTGCGGCCAGGCGGGCACGTGGCCAACGTCGGCGTGCACGGAAAGCCCGCGACACTGCACCTCGAAGACCTGTGGATCAAGAACGTGACGATCACCACCGGCCTGGTCGACACGCACTCCACTCCGACTCTGCTGCGCATGATGGCCGCCGGCCACCTGTCCGCCTCGTTCATGGTCACCCACACCTTCCAGCTCGATGCCATGGAGGAGGCGTACGACGTCTTCTCGAGAGCCGCCGATACCGGCGCGCTCAAGATCGTCCTCGGCGGGCAGCAGCACGATGCCCTGACGGTCAGGACGTCCTGACAGGAAGAAGTGATGGGCCATGTCCGAACAGACACCGCTGAACGCGATGGCCGCAGAGGCGGCAGACGCACACGGCGACATCGGGCGTCGCATCGCCGAGCGACGTGAGGAGCTCGGCCTGACCCGGGAGGAAGTGGCCGACAGGGCGGGCACGGCTTCCGGTTACATCCAGTACCTGGAAGAACAGCCCACCGCCATGCCGGGCGTCAGCGTTCTCATCCGGCTCGCCGACGTCCTGCAGACCAGCGTGGCGGCCCTGCGCGGCGGTGAGGCCGACCTCCCACCGGGGATCGGCAAGGCCGCCCGCCACCCCGAGCTGATCGAAATGAGCGCCGAGGAGAGCCGGCAACGGCTGTCCACGCACGGCGTCGGACGGCTCGCTGCGACCACCCCCGACGGGCCGCTCGTCGTCCCCCTGAACTACAGCGTCGTCGACGGTGAGATCACCTTCAGGACAGCAGCCGACACGGCGGCCGCCCACGCCGTCGGAACCGACGTCGCCTTCGAGGTCGACCACATCGACGAGGTACTCAGCAAGGGCTGGAGCGTGCTCGTACGCGGCCGCGCGCGTGCCGTGACGGACCCCGACACTGTGCGCCGGCTGGAGGAGCTCGCGTACAGCGGTCCGTGGGCGGGCGGAGAGCGCCTCCTGTGGGTGTGCGTCGACCCGGTCGCCATCTCCGGGCGACGGATCGAGGTCCCCTGACCCGGATGCCGACGGGCGGACACTCTCCGGCCGCCCTGGACCGATGGTCCCTCGCCGCTGAGGCCCGTCGCCGCACACGATGAGACGCATACCCCTGTACCGCGTGAAAGTTGAGCGCCCGTAATGAATCCCAACGACGGCTTCCGAGAACTCGGCCGCCAGGAGTGCCTGCGCCTGCTGGAGCGGGCACCGATCGGCCGCGTCGTCCACACGCGGCACGCTCTGCCCGCGGTGCTGCCCCTCAACTTCTCCCTGGACACCGACTCCGCGGTCCTGCTGCGCACTTCGGCGGACTCGGAACTGGCCGATGCGATCGACGGTGTGGTCGTCGCCTTCGAAGTGGACGAAGTCGATGCCGCAGCGCACTCCGGCTGGAGCGTCGTCGTCACCGGCCGTGCCACGGTGGTGACCGACCCCGTCGAGCACCGACGGCTGTCCCGGAGCGGTCCGCGCTCATGGGTGGCCTCGCCCGAAGAGGTCTTCATCCGCATCGCGGCCGAGCTGGTGACGGGCCGTCAACTCGTCGGCGGGCGCACGGTCTACGGGATCGACCTCTCCTCCTGAGAACCGTCCGACTCTCCACCTGAAAGCCGTGTGGGCGCCCTGCTCGTACGACACACGCCCGTGCCGTGCCGTGCCTCGCCTGCCTCGATCGTCTTCGACCAGGCGGAGAACCGGCTGCACATCGTCAAGGCCGTACTCGTCGCCCCCCTGGAGGACCGAGCCATGCGCATCGTCATCGCCCTCGGCGGCAACGCCCTGCTGCACCGCGGCGAATATCCCGACGCGGCCGTCCAGCAGACGAACATCGACCGGGTGACCACCGCGATCGCCGCCCTCGCCCACGAGCACGAGATCGTTGTCACCCACGGCAACGGCCCCCAAATCGGTCTGCTCGCCATCGAGAGCGCTGCCGATCCCGCCCTCAGTGCCCCCTATCCGCTGGACCTGCTAGGCGCCCAGACCCAAGGCATGATCGGCTCCCTGCTGGCCCGCACCCTCCGCAACGCGCTCCCCGGACGCCGGATCGCCGCGCTGGTCACCCACACCCTGATTCGAGCCGACGACCCGGCCTTCGACCGTCCCACGAAGTTCGTCGGCCAGGTGTACTCCTACGAACTGGCGGCGTCACTGGCCCGTAAGTGTGGCTGGCACATTGCCGCGGACAGCACCGGCTGGCGCCGCGTCGTCCCCTCCCCGGTGCCCGAGCGGATCGTCGAGACCGAGACCATCCACGAACTGCTCAACAGCGGCACGCTCGTCATCTGCGCAGGCGGTGGGGGCGTCCCCGTCGTCGCCGACCATGACACCGGGGCGCTTACGGGAGCAGAGGCCGTCATGGACAAGGACCTGACGGCGGCCCTGCTCGCCGAGGACCTGAAGGCCGACTTCCTGCTCATCCTCACCGACGTGCCCTGTGTCTACGACGGCTACGGCACCCCCCACCAGCGGCCCGTGCTCGGTGCCACGCCCGCCGAGCTGCGCCGGGGCGGCTTCCCGGACGCCTCGATGGGCCCCAAGGCCGAGGCCGCCGGCCGGTTCGTCGAACGTACCGGCGGACTGGCCGCGATCGGCGCTCTGGACGCGGCGTACGAGATCGTCCACGGCAGGTCGGGCACGCTCGTCCGGCCGGACCTGCCGGTCGCGTGAGTGCTTGTGACCGCGGGGTCGACAGGCCCTCGCCGGCGGCGGTGAGGACGATCGCGTCGCTGCGGTAGCGGCGACCTCACCCTGCGGGGCGAGATCACCTACCGGACCGCCCGCGGCCGGGCCGCCGCACCCCTGCCGAACGTCAACCTCATCGTGCTGAGCGCCCGCGACATCGCCGTCCTGACCGTGACCTACGCCCGGCCCCCGGCCGCGGTCGCCGAATGAGGCCGCGCACCGATGCTTGATGGCCCGGGGGCACTTGGTCACACTGGGCGGTGTGGACGGCTCTCCCGCAGGCGACCCCGGGCTCTTCGGCCCCTCCTCGGTGACCTGGCAGATGCACGGTGACCCCATGATGTGGGTCGCCGGGATCCGTGCGCTCTATTTGCAGGCGCTGCATCCGCGCGCGGTGCGGGGTGTCATGCAGAACTCGGACTTCCGGCGCGACGCGTGGGGCCGGCTGATGCGGACCGCGAACTTCGTGGGGACGACGACGTACGGGACCAGTGAGGCCGCCGAGAGGGCGGGGGCGAGGATACGAAAGATTCACACGATGCTCACGGCGACGGACCCGGACACGGGGGAGCGGTACCGGATCGACGAGCCGGAGCTGCTGCTGTGGGTGCACTGCGCGGAGATCGACTCCTATCTGCATGTGCTGCGCCGCTCGGGGTTCCGTCTCACGGACACGCAGGCCGACCGCTACATCGGTGAACACCGGGTCGGCGCACGGCTGGTGGGCCTCGACCCAGAGGCCGTACCTGCGGACCGAGCCCAACTCGCCGCGTATTTCGAGAAGGTGCTGCCGGACCTGGCGGCGGGGCCGGAAGCGCGGGAGGTGGACGACTTCCTGACGCGTCCGCCGACCCACCCGTTGCTCGTACCGGCGCGCGCACTGCTGTGGCGGCGTGTGGCGCGTCTGGCGTACGCCTCTCTGCCGCCGTACGCCCACGAGTTGTACGGCAGGCCGGCCCCGCCGCCCGCCACGGTGACCCGGCGCCTGCGTGCCACGGGCACCTTGCTGCGCTGTGTTCCCGCACGTCTGCGCTGGCAACTCCCGCCCAAACACATTCTGCGCGCCATGTCACGGCTCGGCCCCGGCTCACGCCCGGCGCCGTACAAAGTCGGCAGATAACTCGCCATACTGGACGGGCCGGGGGAGGGCGCGGGGCGAGCAGCGACGGGGGCGATCGCGGGAGATGGCGGAGACCAGGCTGATCCAGAGCCGGTACCGGCTGCTCGATCTGATCGGGCGTGGCGGGATGGGCGAGGTGTGGCGGGCGCGCGACGAGTCGCTGGGCCGGCAGGTCGCCGTGAAATGCCTCAAGCCGCTCGGGCCGCACCACGATCAGTCCTTCACCCGTGTCCTGCGGGAGAGATTCCGGCGCGAGGCGCGGGTGGCCGCCGCACTGCAGCACCGTGGGGTGACGGTCGTCCATGACTTCGGCGAGGCCGACGGTGTGCTGTATCTGGTGATGGAGCTGCTGGAAGGGCGGAACCTCAGTCAGCTCCTGGAGGACAACAAGCATCATCCGTTACCGGTCGCCGATGTCGTCGACATCGCCGACCAGGTGTCCTCCGCGCTCGCGTACACGCATCAACAGGGCATTGTGCACCGCGACTTGAAGCCCGCGAACATCATGCGGCTCGCCGACGGCACGGTGAAGATCTGCGACTTCGGCATCGCGCGCCTCGGCCACGACATCGGCTTCACGGCACGGCTGACCGGCACCGGCATCGCGATGGGCACCCCGCACTACATGTCGCCGGAGCAGATCAGCGGTGCCCATGTCGACCAGCGCAGCGACCTGTACTCCTTCGGATGCGTGCTCTACGAAATCGCCACCGGGGCACCGCCGTTCGACCTCGACGACGCCTGGGCCGTCCTCGTCGGACACCGTGACACGCCTCCGGAACCGCCGCGCAACCACCGGGCCGAACTCCCCGAGTACGTCGAGAAGATCATCCTGGATCTGCTCGCCAAACAGCCCGAACAGCGTCCGCAGGACGCCCGTGAACTCGGCCGCCGCATCAGCGCGGGCCGCACGACTGGGGTGTACGTGCCGACCGTGGTGTCGTCGGCCGTGCGGCAACCCGCCGCCGGGCAGCGGACCTTGGCGCCCTCGGCCCAGGCGCGTCCGGAGCAGCCGCCGTCGCGCGAACCCCGGCTGCCCTCCTGGACCAGCGGCATGACCACCGGCCACAAAGCGACCGGCGCCGAACTGCGCACCACCCCGCCGGACGCCGCGGCGGGCCTCACCGGCGACTGGATCGCGCGCCCCTCCACGGCCGCCGAGCGCGAGCCCGAGGTCACCGAACGCCCCACCCCCTCACCGGAGTTGATCACCACCCTGGCCGGGCGGCACAATGCGGGCCTGAGTCTGGGGCGGCTCGGCCGGTGGACCGAGGCGGGCGAGGTGCACCGCGCGGTCGCCGCCGAGCGCGAGCACGCTCTCGGGCCCGACCACCCCGACACCCTCGCCAGCCGCTACGAGGTCGGCTTCACACTCAGCCGCACCCGACGCCCCGCAGAGGCACTGCGCGAGTACGCCCATGTCGCCCAGGCCAGGGATCGGGTGCTCGGCGCCGACCACCCCGACACCCTCGCCGCGCGGCAGGAAATGGCGTACGTGCTGGGCCAGTTGGGCCGCCACTTCGAGGCGCACCAGGCCTATACGTCGGTGCTCGCCGTCCGGGAGCGCGCCATGGGCCCCGACCATCCCGACACCCTGCGCTGCCGCCACAACCTCGCCTTCAACCTGAGCAGGCTGGGACGTCTGGAGGACTCGTACCGCATGGCGAGCGAGGTCGCCTCCGCCCGCGCCCGGGTACTCGGCCCCACCCACCCCGACACGCTCGTCACCCGGTACGAAGTCGCGTACGCGCTGGGTCAGTTGGGGCGCTGGCCCCAGGCGCTGCACACCTACCAGGAGGTCGCCGAGGCCCGTGCGCAGGCCCTGGGCCCCGACCATCCGGACACGCTTGCCGCCCGCTACGAGGTCGGCATCAGCCTCGGACGGCTCGGCCGCAGCGCGCAGGCCCTGGAGCTGTACCGCGACCTGATCGACGACCGCACGCGCGTGCACGGCCCCGCACACCCCGAGACGCTGCGCGCCCGGCACGGACTCGGCGTCAACCTCGGCCGTATGAGCCGCTGGGAGGAGGCCCTCGCCGAGTCCCGTGACGTGTGCGCGATCCGTGAGCGCGTCCTCGGCGCCGACCACCCGGACACCCTCGTCAGCCGCCGCGAGGTGGCCGTCGGCCTCGGCTGGCTCGGCCGCTGGGCCGACGCCCTCACCGAGTACCGCCGCGTCGCCACCGCCCGCGAGCGCGTCCTCGGCGCCGACCACCCCGACGCCCTCGCCAGCCGCAACGACGAGGCCCACTGCCTGGAACAGCTGGGGCGCGGCCAGGAGGCGGTGGAGCTGTACCGGAGGGTGGCGGCGTTACGGCAGCAGCGGGCGTCCGGAGGGCACTGAGCATCCGGGAAGGCGTCCGTGCCCCACGGCACCAGGTGCCCGGGAAGGCGTCCGTGCTCCACGGTACGAAGTGCCCGGGAAGGCGTCCGCGTCCCCATCCGGCTGCCCGCCGCCTGCCGCGCACCTCTGGTCGTCGTAGATCATCTCGTGCTACGAAGAACCATGCCTGCACACGAGGGATACGACGCCGTGATCGTCGGCGGGGGCCACAACGGGCTCGTCGCCGCCGCCTATCTGGCCCGGGCCGGGCGGTCCGTGCTGGTGCTTGAGCGCCTGGGGAACACCGGGGGCGCCGCCGTGTCCACCCGGCCGTTCGCCGGGGTCGACGCGCGGCTGTCGCGCTACTCGTACCTGGTGAGCCTGCTGCCCCGCAAGATCGTGCGGGATCTCGGCCTCGACTTCCGGGTCCGCGGCCGCACCGTCTCCTCGTACACGCCCGTCGAACGCGACGGACGGCCCACCGGGCTGCTCGTCGGCGGTGGCGAGCGGCGCACCCGGGAGGCCTTTGCGCGGCTGACCGGCTCGGACCGCGAGTACCAGGCGTGGCAGCGGTTCTACGGGATGACGGGCCGCGTCGCCCAGCGGGTGTTCCCGACGCTCACCGAACCGCTGCCCACCCGGGACGAGCTGCGCCGCCGCGTCGACGACGAGGACGCCTGGCGCGTGCTGTTCGAGGAGCCGGTCGGCGTCGCCGTGGAGGCGAACTTCGCCGACGATCTCGTCCGCGGTGTCGTACTCACCGACGCGCTCATCGGGACCTTCGCGGACGCCCACGACCCCTCGCTGCGGCAGAACCGCTGCTTCCTCTACCACGTGATCGGCGGCGGTACCGGCGCCTGGGACGTGCCGGTGGGCGGCATGGGCGCCCTCACGGACGCGATCGCCGCGGCGGCGCGCAACGCGGGTGTCGTGATCGCCACCGGCCACGAGGCGGTGCGCATCGAGACCGACGGGCGGGCCGCCGAGGTCACCTACCGGACCGCGGACGGAGAGGGCGTCGTCGCGGCCCGGCACGTCCTGGTGAACGCCTCGCCGCAGGAGCTCGCGACCCTCACGGGCGACGAACCGCCGACGCCGGCCGAGGGCGCCCAGCTCAAGGTGAACATGCTGCTCAAGCGGCTGCCGAGGCTGCGCGACACCTCCGTCGACCCGCGCGAGGCGTTCTCCGGGACCTTCCACATCGCCGAGGGCTACGAGCAGTTGGCGAAAGCCCACGCGCAGGCCGCGTCCGGGGAGCTGCCCAGCGCGCCGCCCTCCGAGATCTACTGCCACTCGCTCACCGACCCGACCATCCTCGGCCCGGACCTGATCGAGCAGGGCTACCAGACCCTCACGCTCTTCGGCCTCCACACGCCAGCACGCCTCTTCGCACGCGACAACGACGCCGTACGGGAGGAACTGCTGAAGTCGACCCTGGCACAGCTGGACGCCCACCTCGCCGAGCCGCTCGCGGACTGCCTGGCCACCGACGCGGACGGCCGCCCGTGCATCGAGGCGAAGACCCCGCTCGACCTGGAGCGCGACCTGCGGCTGCCCGGCGGCAACATCTTCCACCGCGACCTCGCCTTCCCGTACACGCAGGAGGGCACGGGCCGCTGGGGCGTCGAGACCCGCCACGCGAACGTCCTGCTGTGCGGGGCGGGCGCGGTGCGCGGCGGCGGGGTGAGCGGGGTGCCCGGACACAACGCCGCCATGGCGGTCCTGGAGGAGCAGGACCCGGCAGGAACCCGCTAGGCAGCGGCCTCGTCCTGCTGCCCCGTCCGCTCGAAGGTGAGGATGGCGACGCCGTCGCCGACGACCCGGGAATCCGTCAGACGCAGACGCTTCTTGCCGGACGTGGCCCCGAAGAGGCGCTTCCCGGTCCCGAGGATGACCGGGAAGACCATCAGGCGCAGCTCGTCCACCAGGTCGTGCTCGATGAGGGTCTGCACCAGGCGGGCGCTGCCGTGGACCACGATGTTCCCGGACTGCGTCCCCTTGAGGTTCGTGACCTCTTCGATCACGTCGCCGCCGAGGACCGTGGAGTTGTTCCACTCGGCCTTGTCGAGGGTCGAGGAGACCACGTACTTGGGCATGCTGTTGAACTTGTCGGCGAAATCGCCCTCGCGAGAGGGCCAGGCGGCGGCGAACCCTTCGTAGGTGACCCGGCCGAGCAGCAGGGCGTCCGAGTCATGGGTCTCGTCGAGCTTGAACTGGTTGCCCTCCTCTCCCCGGTCGATCTCGAAGCTCCAGCCGTCGTACTTGAAGCCCTCGCCTCCGCCGGGCGCCTCCAGGACGCCGTCGAGCGAGACGAATTCGGTGACGATGATCCTTCCCATCCCTTTGCTCCCTTTCAGAATGAGCATGGGGCATGACGCACCGATTGTGTCGCTCTCATGGTGATGAGCAAGGACCGCCGCGATACCCGCTGTGGGGAACCCTTCAGTCGCCGGACTCCGCCCAGCCCACCGCCTCGATGCGCGCGGCGTCCGCCGGCCGCGCCTCGTCGAAGGCGACCCGGTCACCGGCCTCGACCCGCAGGCCGTGGACGTAGGCGCCACGGCCGACGTACAGCCGGTCGGTCGTGTACCGCCAGCGCAGTGCGAGCCGCGGTGCCTCCGGCAGGATCGCGGTGAGCCGGTGCCACACCCGCCCGGACCAGCCGGTGACCGAACCGGCCGGATGCTCCTGCGGATCGTCGCCCCGCGGCACCGTCGTGAACGGGACCGGCTGCCAGGTCGTGCCGTCGTCGGTCGACCCCTCCAGGAAGAGGAGGTCCGACTGGGGTTCGGTGTCCCACCACAGGCCGCAGCGCAGTCGTGCGCAGCCCGCGGTGGTGTCGAGCGTGGGCAGGGTCAGTGTCGCCGTCGTCGCGTTCGCCATCCCGGAGAACCAGGACGTACGGCCGCGCGCGGGGCGGACCGGGACGGCTCGCGCCAGGTTGTTCCCGGCGGCGACCCGGGGAGCGGAGCCGGACCGCCAACCGCGCACGGGATGCACGGAGTTGCCCAGGACGATCAGGAAGGAGTCGGTCGTCGGGTCGAGGACGAGCGAGGTGCCGGTGAAGCCGGTGTGGCCCGCGGTGCGCGGTGTGGCCAGCGCGCCCATGTACCAGTGCTGGTAGAGCTCGAAGCCGAGGCCGTGCTCGTCGCCCGGGAAGGCCGTGTTGAAGTCGGTGAACATCAGGTCCACCGTCTCCGGCTTCAGGATGCGCGCCCTGCCGTACGCGCCGCCGTTGAGCAGCGTCCGGCCGAGGATCGCGAGGTCCCAGGCGCAGGAGAAGACGCCCGCATGGCCCGCCACCCCGCCGAGCGAGTACGCGTTCTCGTCGTGCACCTCGCCCCACACCAGCCCGCGGTTCAGCCCCGACCAGGGCAGCCGCGCGTCCTCGGTGGCGGCGATCTTCGGTCGCCAGGAGGCGGGCGGGTTGTAGCGGGTGCGGCGCATGCCGAGCGGGTCGGTGATCTCCTCGCGCAGGAGTGTGTCGAGGGTGCGGCCGCTGATCTTCTCCAGGACCAGCTGGAGGGAGATGAGATTGAGGTCGGAGTAGAGGTACTTGGTGCCCGGTGGGTTGAGTGGTGCCTCGTCCCAGATGAGCTGGAGCTTTCCTTCGCGGGTCGGCGCGTTGTAGAGGGGGATCCAGGCGCGGAACCCGGAGGTGTGGGTCAGGAGTTGACGGATCGTGATGTCCTGCTTGCCGCCGCCCGCGAACTCCGGGAGGTACGTGGCGACCGTCGCCTCCAGCTCCAGCGCGCCGCGCTCCATCTGCTGGACGGCGAGGATCGACGTGAACAGCTTGGAGACGGAGGCGAGGTCGTAGACGGTGTCCTCGGCCGCCGCGATCTGCTGGTCGGCGGGGAACTCGACGCCGGTGTCGCTCTTCTCGTCGTACGCCGAGTAGCGCACCGCCATGCCGATCGGCTGATGCAGGGCCACGGTGCCGCCGCGCCCGGCGAGGAGCACGGCGCCCGCGTACCAGGGGTGTTTGGGGGAGGGGCCGAGGAAGGCCTCGGCGTCGGTGACCAGTTGACGCAGATGTTCCGGCAGCAGACCCGCTTGCTCGGCCGATCCGTGCCGCAGGACCGGCCGGGCGCTGCCCTCCTTCGAAGCCGCCGCGGATTCCGAAGCCGCCTCGGGCTCCGAAGCCGCCGCGGGTCCTGCGGGGAAGGGGGCGATGGCCAGGGCGCCGCCCAAGGCCAGTACGCCCTTGCCCAGTTGACGACGGGTCAGCCCGTCGGTCGTTCTGCCCGCCGCTTCTCCGGTCATCGAGGAGCCTCCCGCCGCGCCGTCCTGAAAGTATCTTTCCGGATTCGCCATGCGGGGTGAAACTTTCCTGTCAGCCGTAGGGTGTGTCAACCCTGTCCGAAGCCCGGTCGTGTCGTGTCCAGAAATCTGACGGAGCATCAGAAAACCCCTTCCCTCGTCCGGAGGACTGCGGCATCCTGCGGCCATGCAGACGGAGCTGAGCAAGAAACTGGGAGTCGAGCACGCCATCTTCGGCTTCACGCCGTTTCCCGCCGTCGCCGCGGCCATCAGCCGGGCGGGCGGATTCGGTGTGCTCGGCGCGGTCCGCTACACCGCCCCCGACGACCTCAAGCGCGACCTCGACTGGATCGAGGCGAACGTCGACGGCAAGCCCTATGGCCTGGACGTCGTCATGCCCGCCAAGAAGGTCGAAGGGGTCACGGAGGCCGACGTCGAGGCGATGATCCCCGAGGGGCACCGGCAGTACGTCAGGGACACGCTCGCCAAGTACGGCGTGCCCGAACTCGCCGAGGGCGAGGTGTCCGGGTGGCGCATCACGGGGTGGATGGAGCGAGTCGCCCGCAGCCAGCTCGACGTCGCCTTCGACTATCCGATCAAGCTGCTCGCCAACGCACTGGGCTCACCGCCCGTCGACGTCGTCGAGCGCGCCCATGAGCGCGGGGTGCTCGTCGCGGCCCTCGCGGGCAGCGCCCGGCACGCGCGCAAGCACGCCGAGGCGGGCATCGACATCGTCGTCGCGCAGGGCTACGAGGCGGGCGGCCACACCGGGGAGATCGCCTCGATGGTGCTCACGCCCGAAGTCGTGGACGCCGTCGCCCCCTTGCCCGTACTGGCGGCGGGCGGCATCGGCAGCGGACAGCAGGTGGCCGCCGCGCTCAGCCTAGGTGCCCAAGGTGTGTGGCTCGGCTCCCTGTGGCTGACCGTCACCGAGGCCGACATGCACTCGCCCGCCGTGACGCGCAAACTGCTCGCCGCCGGGTCCGGCGACACCGTCCGCTCGCGCGCCCTGACCGGCAAGCCCGCACGCCAGCTGCGCACCGAGTGGACCGACGCCTGGGACGACCCGAACGGTCCCGGCACGCTCCCCATGCCGCTCCAGGGGCTGCTGGTGGCCGAGGCGGTCTCCCGCATCCAGAAGTACGAGGTGGAGCCGCTGCTCGGCACCCCGGTCGGGCAGATCGTCGGCCGGATGAACAGCGAACGCAGCGTCCAGGCCGTCTTCGACGACCTGACACGGGGCTTCGAGCAGGCCGTCGACCGCATCAACCGCATCGCGGGAAGGAGCCCCCAGTCGTGAGCACACCACCGAACGGTTTCTGGGCCCAGGCCACCGCGGACCCCGGGCGCACGGCCCTCATCACCCCGGACGCGGACGAGTGGACCGCGGGGCGGCTGCACGCCGCGGCCAACCAGCTGGTCCACGGCCTGCGCGCCGCGGGCCTGGAGCGCGGCGACGCCTTCGCGGTCGTCCTGCCCAACAGCGTCGAGTTCTTCGTCGCCTACCTCGCCGCAGCACAGGCGGGCTTCTACCTCGTCCCCGTCAACCATCACCTCGTCGGCCCCGAGATCGCCTGGATCGTCTCCGACTCCGGCGCCAAGGTGCTCATCGCGCACGAACGGTTCGCGGACGCCGCACGCCATGCCGCCGACGAGGCGAGGCTCCCGGCGTCGCAGAGGTACGCGGTCGGCGCCGTCGAAGGCTTCCGGCCGTACGCCGAACTCCTCGACGGACAGCCCGAGTCGGCCCCCGCCGACCGCACCCTCGGCTGGGTCATGAACTACACCTCGGGTACCACGGGACGCCCGCGCGGCATCCGGCGCCCGCTGCCCGGCAAGCTCCCCGAGGAGTCCTACCTCGGCGGCTTCCTCGGCATCTTCGGCATCAAGCCGTTCGACGACAATGTGCACCTGGTCTGCTCACCGCTCTACCACACCGCCGTACTTCAATTCGCGGGCGCTTCCCTGCACATCGGCCACCGCCTGGTGCTGATGGACAAGTGGACGCCCGAGGAGATGGTCCGTGTCATCGACGCACACAAGTGCACGCACACCCATATGGTCCCGACCCAGTTCCACCGTCTGCTGGCGCTTCCCGACGAGGTGAAGGCCCGCTATGACGTGTCGTCGATGCGGCACGCCATCCACGGCGCCGCCCCGTGCCCGGACCATGTGAAACGGGCCATGATCGAGTGGTGGGGCCACAGCGTCGAGGAGTACTACGCGGCCAGCGAGGGCGGCGGAGCCTTCGCGACCGCCGAGGACTGGCTGAAGAAACCCGGCACGGTCGGCAAGGCGTGGCCCATCAGCGAGCTCGCCGTCTTCGACGACGACGGCAACAGGCTGCCGCCCGGTGAACTCGGCACCGTCTACATGAAGATGAGCACCGGCGGATTCTCGTACCACAAGGACGAGACCAAGACGAAGAAGAACCGCATCGGCGACTTCTTCACCGTCGGCGACCTCGGCTGCCTCGACGAGGACGGTTATCTCTTCCTCCGCGACCGCAAGATCGACATGATCATCTCGGGCGGGGTCAACATCTACCCGGCCGAGATCGAGGCCGCCCTGCTCACCCACCCCGCCGTCGCCGACGCGGCCGCCTTCGGCATCCCGCACGACGACTGGGGCGAGGAGGTCAAGGCCGTCGTCGAGCCCGCCCCCGGCCACGAGCCGGGCCCGGCGCTCGCCGCCGACATCCTCGGCCACTGCGAACGGCAGCTCGCCGGGTACAAGCGTCCCAAGAGCGTCGACTTCATCGAGGTCATGCCGCGCGATCCCAACGGGAAGCTGTACAAGCGGCGGCTGCGGGATCCGTACTGGGAGGGGCGTACGCGCGCGGTGTGATCGGCGTCACCTTCGCGACCTGTCACGCCGAAGGGCACTCGCCCGTCCCTTCAGTCCCGCCACGCCGACTCGACCGCCATCATCTTCGCCGTCTTCGAAGGTTCGCGGTCGATCAGACCGGCGAGTACGTCGTCCACGGCCTTCAACGTGTCGTCGTCGAGGTGCTTGCCGGAGGCCGCCGCGTTCTCGGTGACCTGCTCGGGGCGGCTGGCGCCGACAATCGTCGACGAAACGCCCTCCTGGTGCAGCACCCAGGCGACGGCCAGCTGGGCCATGGACAGCCCGCAGTCGTCCGCGATCGGCCGCAACTCCTGGACCCTCTCCAGGAGTTGGCTGCCCAGCACGCGACTGATGAACCGCGGGCCGCGGCCGCCCGCGACGGCGCGCGAACCCTCCGGCGGCGCCTGCCCCGGCCGGTACTTCCCGGTCAGGACACCCTGAGCCAGCGGCTGGAACGCCAGCTGCCCGATGCCCCGCTCACGGCACAGCGGCAGTACTTCGGGCTCGATGACGCGCCACAGCATGTTGTACTGCGGCTGGTTGGAGACGATCCGACTGCGCAGCCCCAGCTCGTCGGCGAGATCCAGCGCGGACTCGATCTGCGCCGCGGTCCACTCCGAGACGCCCAGGTAGAGCACCTTGCCCTGGCGCACCAGATCGTCGAAGGCGACGAGGGTCTCCTCCACCGGGGTCCGCGGGTCGAAGCGGTGCGCCTGGTAGAGATCGACATAGTCGGTGCGCAGCCTGCGCAGCGAAGCCTCGCAGGACTCCATGACGTGCTTGCGGGACAGCCCGCGGTCGTTGGGACCGTCACCCACCGGCAGACAGACCTTCGTGGCGATTTCCAGGGAAGACCTGCGCACACCGCTCGACTCCAGCGCCTCACCGAGCAATTCCTCGGCGGCGCCCTGCGCATACACATCGGCGGTGTCGAAGGTCGTGACGCCGGAGGCGAGCGCGGCCCGAATGCACGCGAGGGCCGGGTCGCGGCCGACCAACTCGCCGTGCGTGAGCCAGTTTCCGTACGTGATCTCGCTGACCATCAGGCCACTGCGGCCCAGAGAACGGTGCTCCATGGCGGACCACCGTACAAGGGCCGTCAAGGAGAGAGGTCGAATGTGGTCCCGCCCCACGTGGGACGGGACCACAGCGCTGCGGTCAGCGGTGTTCGCCGACCCTGATCACTCGCAGCCCGGGCGACGACAGGATGTCCTTCTCGCAGAAGCGGGACGTGACCCACTTCTCGCCGGAGAACAGCCGCGTCTGGTCGCTGTAGTGCGGCGAGTTGGGATTGGACGACTGCGCGTACGTCAGGAGCGTACGGGCGACGGGGCAGCGGCTGCCGTCCCAGCCGACGGCCTGGATGTACGACGACCCGGTGGTCACCTCGGTGTATCCGCCCGCCGCCGGATTCCACACCGGCTCGACCTTGTTCCACACGCCCAGCGACTCCGTGCCGCCCGGCACGGGGATGCGCTGACCGCCGCGCACGACGAACTGGTTCGCGCCGAGCCGCGCGTCCAGTGCGATGCCCGCCGTACGCAGCTCGGCCACCGCGTCGGCGAGAGCCGTGGTGAAGCCCGGTGCGTCGGTGTTGAGCGTGTTCGGGGTGCGGACCGGGTCCGCCGCCGAGAACGGGACCTTCCAGAGCTGCGCGGCCGGAACCGCGGCCGTCAGCTTCCGCCAGAAGCGGTCGAAGAGCAGTGCGCCCCGGCTGTCGGTGTTCATGGAGTGGTCCCACGCCTTGAGCACACCGCAGGCATCGGTCACATCAACGCCCTTGCCGTCGCTGCCCGTTGCCGTGCCACCCGGCAGCACGGCACACGCGCGCGCCGCGTCGTCCGCGATGAGATCGCCCGCGGGCGCCCGGTTAGCGAACTGCTGCGCCTGGAGATCCCGTACGGTCAGCCGGCCCCGCGCGGCGAGCGCCGCCACATCCTCGACCGCGCCGCGCGTGCGCATCGTGCGCTGCGTGCCGATCGTGCCGAAGACCCGCTCGTACCCCGTCAACGGCCGGTCGGCATTGGCCAGCCAGGCGCTGTCGTTGGAATTCTCCGCGTACGGCGCGTCCTTGAGTACCGGCATCTTCGCGGGCCCGAAGATCCCCGGCTGGACGGCGTCGGGGTCGCTGCCCAGCGCGCAGTCGCCGCGCGAGCCGTCGAGAACGGCAAGGCCGGTCGACGGATAGGTGAGCTTCCCGAGCGGCGTCGAGCAGCGCTGCGCCAACTCGTCGGTGATGCGCGGGAGTACCTGTGACTGTGTGAACAGCGAGTGGCCGCCCGAGTCGGCAGCGATCGTGTTGATCCAGGGCAGCCCCTGCGTGCGCTTCAAAGCCGTGAGGATGTCGGCCGTACTGCGGGCCTTGCTGAAGCCGAGCGCGGTGTCGGAGGCGCGCAGGTTCGCCGCGTTCGGGTCGTTCAGCGCGTACGCCGTCGTGGCGGTCCAGGGCAGCGGCAGTTGTGCGCCGAGCGACGTGACGACCGGGCCGTACCGGGTCCACCACTGGGTGCGCGTCACCGGCGTGCCGTCCTTCACGTCTACGGTGACGGTCCGCCGCGTCATCCGCTCCGGCGTGCCGTCCACCAGATACGTCGTCGGGTCGGCCGGATCCAGGGTCAGCTGATGAAGGTTGAGCGTGATGCCCGTCGCGACCGTGTGGCTCCACGCCACCTGCGCGTTGTGCCCGATGGATATCGTCGCCGAGCCGAGCAGCGAGCCGCCCGCGACGTTCAGCTCGCCGGGGATCGTCTGCTGCACCTGCCAGAAGCGGCGGCCGCCCTGCCATGGGTAGTGCGGATTGCCGAGCAGCAGGCCGCGGCCGTTCGCGGTGCCGGCACCGCTGAAGGCGACCGCGTTGGATCCCATGTCGGCGCTGCCTGTGTCGAAGAGCTCCTGTGCGGCTTGGACGGTGCTCTTCGCGTCAGGTGTAAGGGCGACAGTGGACGTCGTCGGCGGCTGCGCGGCCGTGATGCCGTCGACCCCGCGGCCCTGGCCGCCGAGCACCGCCAGCGCGAAGCCGCGCGCGGCCACGTCCAGGGAGGTCACCGGTCGGACCCAGGCGGCGCCCTCGCACGCCGGGTCGGTGATCCGGTTCTGGGCGAGCCAGGCGTTGTACCCGGCGGCCCAGCCGCGCATCAGATCCTTGACCTCGTGGCTCGGTCCAAGGGGCGCGGGCTCGGCCAGCAGCTTCTCCACCGTTCCCGTGTCCCGTACGCCACGGAAGTACAGGTCACTGGAGAGGTTCTTGGCCGCCGAGGACAGCGAACCGTCGGGCGCCGCGTCGGGCCCGAAGAAGCGGGAGCGTTCGCCGCGTACGGTCACGAAGCCGTCGGCGAGGGTGCACACCTGGTCGGCGGCCTGCGCCCAGCCGGTGCCGAAGCCCAGGTTCGCGTAGTCCTTCGCGACGATGTGCGGAATGCCGTACTCGGTGTAGCGGATCACGGCCGACAGGCCGCCGTGCGAGGGATGTTCCTGACGGCCTTGTTGCTGGGCCGCGGCCGAGGGCAGTGAAGCCGTGGCGGTGAGCAGAGTGACGGCCGTGACGACGAACCGTCTCAGGCGGGTGCGCATCGTGCCTCCCAACGTCATTGAGGGAAGGGGCGGTTGAGCGTACCAACGGGTATGTGCCGCGTCGGGGTGTCCGCCGCGATCTCTGTGCGTTGCCGCGGCCTCCGTGGTGCTCCGGCCACGCCCCTCCGTGCGTCTGTCTTGACCTCCTTCGCGCGCGGACCGAGGATCATGTGTCATGACGCCTGGACACGGCAGCACGGTTGACGGGGTGCTGCGACGCAGCGCCCGGCGCACCCCGGCGCGCCGCGCGGTCGACTACCGCGAGCGCTCCTGGACCTATGCGGAGCTGGACGAGGCTGTGTCCCGTGCCGCGAGCGTGCTCCTTGACCAGGGCCTCGCCCTCGGCGACCGGGTCGGCGCCTACGGCCACAACTCGGACGCGTACCTGATCGGCTTCCTCGCCTGCGCCCGCGCGGGACTCGTGCACGTGCCGGTCAACCAGAACCTGACCGGCGACGACCTCGCGTACATCGTCGGCCAGTCCGGGAGCACGCTGGTCCTGGCCGACCCTGATATCGCCGGTCAACTACCCGACGGCGTACGGACGTTGCCGCTGCGCGACGCCGACGACTCGCTGCTCGCCAGGCTGGACGCGGCGCCCCCGTACGACGGCGCCGAGCCGCGCGGCGACACCCTCGTGCAGTTGCTCTACACCTCGGGCACCACCGCCCTGCCCAAGGGCGCGATGATGACGCACCGCGCCCTGGTGCACGAATACCTGAGCGCGATCACCGCCCTCGACCTGAGCGCGGGGGACCGGCCCGTGCACTCGCTGCCGCTCTACCACTCGGCGCAGATGCATGTGTTCCTGCTGCCCTATCTCGCGGTCGGCGCGTCGAACATCATCCTCGACTCGCCCGACGCCGAGCGGATCTTCGACCTGATCGAGGCGGGCCGCGCGGACAGTCTGTTCGCCCCGCCCACCGTGTGGATCGGCCTGGCGAACCGTCCCGACTTCGCGACCCGTGATCTGAGCGGGCTGCGCAAGGCGTACTACGGGGCGTCGATCATGCCGGTGCCCGTTCTGGAGCGGTTGCGGGAAAGGCTGCCGAAGCTGGCCTTCTACAACTGCTTCGGCCAGAGCGAGATCGGCCCGCTGGCCACGGTCCTCGGTCCCGACGAGCACAACGGACGGATGGATTCCTGCGGGCGTCCGGTCCTGTTCGTGGACGCGCGCGTCGTCGACGAGGACGGCAAGGACGTGCCCGACGGGACACCGGGCGAAGTGGTCTACCGCTCACCGCAGTTGTGCGAGGGCTACTGGGACAAGCCGGAGGAGACGGCGGAGGCGTTCCGCGACGGCTGGTTCCACTCAGGGGACCTCGCCGTGCGGGATGCCGAGGGGTACTTCACCGTTGTGGACCGGGTGAAGGACGTCATCAACTCCGGTGGTGTGCTGGTCGCTTCACGCCAGGTGGAGGACGTGCTGTACACCCATCAGGGGGTCGCCGAGGTGGCCGTGATCGGGCTTCCCGACGAGCGCTGGATCGAGGCCGTCACCGCGGTCGTCGTCCCTCGCGGGGAGGTCACGGAGGCCGAACTCGTCGCCCACGCACGCGAGAAGCTCGCCCACTTCAAGGCGCCCAAGCGGGTGCTGTTCGTGGACGAGCTGCCGCGCAACGCCAGCGGGAAGATCCTCAAGCGCGAGCTGCGGGACCGGTTCGGTGACGTCTGAAGGGCCGGTTCCGTGACCTTTGAAGGGACCGGTTCCGTGACCTCTGAAGCATCGGTTCCGTGACCCTCTAGCGGTCCTGGCGGCCCCGCAGGTCCACGATCCGCTTGATCTTCCCCACCGACCGCTCCAGCGACTCCGGTTCGACGATCTCGACCGCGACGGACACACCGATCCCGTCCTTCACGGCCGCGGCGATGGCCTGTGCCGCGGCCTCGCGCAACTGCGGTGTGGCGCCGGAGCGCGCCTCCGCCCGCACGGTGAGCTCGTCGAGGCGGCCCTCGCGGGTCAGCCGCAGCTGGAAGTGGGGAGCGACTCCCGGCGTACGCAGCACGATCTCCTCGATCTGCGTCGGGAAGAGATTGACCCCGCGCAGGATCACCATGTCGTCGCTGCGGCCGGTGATCTTCTCCATCCGGCGGAAGACACGCGCCGTGCCGGGCAGCAGCCGCGTCAAGTCCCGGGTCCGGTAACGGATGACGGGCATCGCCTCCTTGGTGAGCGAGGTGAACACCAGCTCGCCCTCCGCGCCGTCCGGCAGCACCTCACCGGTGATCGGGTCGACGACCTCCGGGAAGAAGTGGTCCTCCCAGATGTGCAGCCCGTCCTTCGTCTCCACGCACTCCTGGGCGACACCCGGGCCGATCACCTCGGACAGCCCGTATATGTCCACCGCGTCGATCGCGAACCGCTCCTCGATCTCGCGCCGCATCTCCTCGGTCCACGGCTCGGCCCCGAAGATGCCCACCCTCAGTGACGTGCCCCGCGGGTCGACGCCCTGCCGCTCGAACTCGTCGAGAAGCGTCAGCATGTACGAGGGGGTCACCATGATGATCCCGGGCTTCAGGTCCTGGATCAGCTGGACCTGGCGCGCCGTCATGCCGCCGGAGGCGGGGATCACCGTACAGCCGAGCCGCTCCGCGCCGTAGTGCGCGCCGAGGCCGCCGGTGAACAGCCCGTAGCCGTACGCCACATGGACCTTGTCGCCGGGGCGGCCGCCCGCCGCGCGGATCGAACGGGCCACCATGTCGGCCCACATGGAGAGGTCGTTCTCCGTGTAGCCGACGACCGTGGGGCGTCCGGTGGTGCCGCTGGACGCGTGGATGCGGCGGATCCGCTCCTGGGGTACGGCGAACATTCCGTACGGGTAGTTCTCGCGCAGATCCGCCTTCACCGTGAACGGGAACCGTGCCAGGTCGCTGAGGGCCCGGCAGTCGTCGGGGTGCACGCCGGCCTTGTCGAAGGACTCCCGGTAGAAGGGCACGTTCTCGTACGCGTGCCGCAGTGATGCCCGTAGCCGCTCCAGCTGGAGTGCCCGTAGGCCGTCCGCGCCGAGCCGCTCTCCCGCGTCCAGCGGGCCCTTCGAGTCCGTCACAGGGACTTCTCCCTCGCCAACCACATCAATCCGGGCGACCGATCATTCGGTCGAGGTGTTCGGGATCAGTAAATTCAGGGGCTTGGGCGGTCGTCAAGGCGTGTGACGTTGAGGGTGGGTTTTTCGCCCCCGCCGCCCCTACAAACGCCGGACGGGCTAAGAATCAGCCCCTCCGGCGTTTGAGGAGCGGGGTCTGGGGCGGAGCCCCAGGGGACGGGAATGGGTAGGGGCGGCGGGGGCGAAAAGCGCCTGTTCCTGCACCTCCGCAGGACCCCCCTCAGCGCACCAGGCACGGCCGCTTGGCGTCGAACTCCCAGTCGGGGACGAGGTACCGCATCCCGACGGCGTCGTCACGTGCCCCGAGGGCCTTCTCCTGGTACAGCTCGTGGGCCGCGAGGAGCCGGTCGAGGTCGAGCTGGACGCCCAGACCGGGGGCGTCCGGGACGGCGATCTCGCCGTCGGCGATGCGCGGCGGTGCGACGGTGAGCCGCTCCAGCCCCTCCTGCCAGATCCAGTGCGTGTCCAGGGCGTTGTACTCGCCGGGCGCGGCGGCCCCGCAGTGGGTGACCATGGCCAGCGAGATGTCGAAGTGGTTGTTGGAGTGGCACCCCCAGGTCAGGCCCATCGCGTTGCACAGCTGAGCCACGCGCACCGAGCCCTGCATGGTCCAGAAGTGCGGGTCGGCCAGCGGGATGGAGACCGACTGGAGGGCCAGGGCGTGGGTCAGCTGCCGCCAGTCGGTGGCGATCATGTTGGTCGCGGTGGGGAGACCGCTGGCACGGCGGAACTCGGCCAGGATCTCGCGCCCGGAGTAGCCGCCCTCGGCTCCGCAGGGGTCCTCGGCGTAAGCGAGCGTGCCGACCAGGGGCGTACACAGCTCGACGGCCTCGCGCAGCGACCACGCGCCGTTCGGGTCGAGGGTGATCCGGGCCTCGGGAAAGCGGTCCTTCAGCGCGCGTACGGCCTTGACCTCCTCGGCGCCCGCCAGGACACCGCCCTTGAGCTTGAAGTCCCGGAAGCCGTACAGGTCGTAGGCGGCCTCGGCCTGGCGGACGATCGCCTCGGGGGAGAGGGCCTCCTCGTGCCGGACCCGGTACCAGTCCACGGCCGCGTCGGGTTCGCGGACGTATTCCAGGTCGGTGCGGTCGGGGTCACCGACGTAGAAGAGATAGCCGAGGACCCGTACGGAGTCGCGCTGCTGCCCGTCGCCGAGGAGGGCCGCGACCGGTACGTCGAGGTGCTGGCCCAGGAGGTCCAGCAGCGCCGACTCGACCGCGGTGACAGCGTGGACGGTGGTGCGCAGGTCGAAGGTCTGGGCGCCGCGTCCACCGGAGTCGCGGTCGGCGAACCGGTCCCCGATCTCGCGCAGGACGCGCTTGTAGTCGCCCACCTTGGCGCCGACGACGAGGGACTCGGCGTCCCGGAGCGTCCGGGTGATCTTCTCCCCGCCGGGTACCTCGCCCAGTCCCGTACGTCCCTCGGAGTCCTTGAGGACGACGATGTTGCGGGTGAAGTACGGGCCGTGGGCGCCGGAGAGGTTCAGCTCCATGGAGTCCCGGCCGGCGACGGGATAGACCGAGAACGCGGTGACGGTCGGCTGGCTCATGCTCATCAAAGTCCTTGTGTACGAGGGTGGTGCGGAGGCGGTCATCAGAGGCTGAGGACGTCGAGGGTCCACTCGGCCGCGAGGACGCCGCCCAGGCCGAGGGTCGCGAGGACCGTCGTATAGCTGGTGCGGACCTTGATCGCCTCGATGACCGAGAGGTTGAAGTACTCCTTGAACAGCCAGAACCCGGGGTCGTTGACGTGGGAGAAGGCGATCGAGCCGCAGGAGACGGCGAGCACCATCATCTCGGGGTGGACGCCGCTGCCCGCCAGGAGCGGCAGCACCACGCCGGAGGCCGTGACCACGGCGACCGTCGCCGAGCCGAGCGCCACGCGGAGGATGACCGCGATGAGCCAGGCGAGGATGATCGGCGAGATCGACCAGGAGTCCGTGGCGTCCTTGATGTAGTCGGAGATCCCGCCTTCGACGAGGACGTTCTTGAAGGCGCCACCGGCGCCGATCACCAGCAGGATCATCGCCATCGCCTGGGCCGCCGAGGAACAGGAGGCGCTGACCTCCGACAGACTGCGGCCGATCCGCGGTCCGAACGCCCAGACCGCCAGCAGCAGGGCCAGCAGGAGCGCGATCGGTGCCGAGCCGATGAAGGCGATGAAGTGCAGGAACGGGCTCTCGCCGGAGGTGGCCAGGTCGGTCACCGCGGCCCCGGCGATCAGCACCACGGGGAAGAGGGCCACGGACAGTGACCAGCCGAGGCCCGGCATCTCCTCGTCGGTGAACTCGCGCTCACTGACCAGGCCCTTGGGGATGGAGGGGTTCATCGCGGCGACGAACGGAAGGCGCGGCCACACGAGCGCGATGAGCGCACCGGCCGGGACGGCGATGAACAGGCCGTAGAACAGGGTCAGTCCCACGGAGGCGTGGAAGGTCGCGGTGACGGCGGTGGGGCCGGGGTGCGGCGGCAGGAAGCTGTGCATCGTGGACAGGGCGATCGACATCGGCAGCCCGACCCACAGCAGCTTCGCACCGGTCACCCTCACCAGGGTGAACGCGATGGGCACGATGATGATGAACGCGACCTCGTAGAACATGGTCACGCCGATGAGCATGGCTGTCACCACCATGGCCACCTGGACCCACCGTGGGCCGAAGGCGTCGAGGAGCTTGCCGGCTATGCGTTGTGCGGCACCGGAATCCCCCATGACACGGCCGACCATGGCACCGAGCCCGATGGTGAGCATCGTGTCACCGATCTGGTCGCCGATGCCCTGTGAGAGGACGTCCGGGATGGTCGCCACCGGAATGCCCCGGACGAGGCCGACACCGACGGCCACGAGCAGGAGGGCGGCGAAGCCGTTCAGCTTCAGTCTGGTCATGAGGAAGAGCAGAACCAGAACACTGATTCCGACTACGACGAGAGGCAAGTCAGTTCTCCTTTGAACTGCGGGTCAAGTAGCCGTAGGGCCGTCAGGCCGGTCGTCGTACCGCGCCGACCAGGTGCAGGCCGGTGTCGAGGATCTGCTCCAGAGCGGCGAGGTCGTCCGGGGCCGGGTCGGTGAGCGGGGCGCGGACCGGGCCGACCGGCAGGCCGCGCAGCCGGGCGGCGGCCTTGACCAGCGAGACGGCGTAGCCCGGCACGCGGTCGCGCAGCTCGACGAGCGGGACGTAGAAGTCGCGCAGGAGCTTGTGCACGCCCGCGTCGTCGCCGTCCCGCAGGGCGGCGAAGAAGGCGTCGGCGATCTCGGGCGCGAAGGCGTGGACGGCCGACGAGTAGGCGGGGACGCCGACGGTGGCGTACGCGCGGGCCTGGATCTCGGCGGTCGCGGCGCCGTTGAAGAAGAGGAAGCCGTCGGGGGCGGCGAGCGTGAGGCGCTGGAGCCGGTCGAGGTCGCTGTGCCCGTCCTTGAGGCCGATGACGGTGGGGATCTCCGCGATCCGGCGCAGGCTGTCGGGGGTGAAGGCGACCGGGCCGCGCTGGTAGGCGATGAGTGGCAGCCCGGTACCGGCGGCGATCCTGCGCAACTGCTCCACCAGCCCGTCCTGCGGGGCCTCGACGAGGTAGTGGGGCAGCGCCAGCGCGGCGTCCGCCCCCGCCTCCTCGGCGATCCGGGCGAACCGCAGCGCCTGCGCCCAGCCGTAGCCGATGCCCGCGACCACCGGCATCCTGCCGTCGGCGATCTCGACCGTGGCCGCGACGACCGCGCGGTACTCGTCCTCGTCCAGCGCGCTGAACTCCCCGGTCCCGCAGGCGGGGAACACCGCGCCGGGTTCGGTGGCCAACTGGGCCGTCAGGTACGTCCGGTACGACTCCAGGTCGAGGCCGCCGTCGTCCCGGAAGCTGGTGAGCGGGAAGGACAGCACCCCTCGAGCCATGCCGTCCCGAAGTCGCTGGACAGCCTCTTCGACCTTCGCGCTGATCCGCGTCATGAATCTCATCCCTATATGCAGATGGCGTCTACGTATGAGAATGGAGGCTAGGTTGGTGATCGCGGCAGGGTCAATGGGTGTGACGACGCGGATTTACGATGTGCCCATGCCGGAGAGCAGCGGGGTCCGTGGAGTGAAGTCGGCGCTCCGCACCGTCGCGCTGCTGGAACTGCTCGCCGGGCGGGGCGACCGCCCCTCCCGCCTGGACGAACTCGCCGAGGAACTGAGCGTGCCGCGCAGCAGCATGTACCAGCTGCTGCGAACCCTCGTCGACAGCGGCTGGGTGCGCACGGACACCACCGGCTCCCTCTACGGCATCGGGATCCGCGCGCTGCTCACGGGCACGAGCTATCTCGACAGCGACCGGTACGTACGGATGGCCCGCCCCTACCTCGACGAGGCCTCGGACGCGCTCGGCGAGACCATCCACCTGGCACGGCTCGACGGCTCGAACGTCGTCTACCTCGCGACCCGCGAGTCCCATGAGTACCCGCGCACGATCAGCCGCGTCGGCCGCCGGATCCCGGCCCACGCCGGCGCCCTCGGCAAGGCACTCCTCGCCGAGCGCCCCGACGACGCACTCCCGCTCCCCGCCGAACCGCTGGCCGCCCTCACCGAGAACACGCACACGGACCGCGCCGGTCTGCTCGCCGACCTCGCCGGAGTCCGTGAGCGCGGCTACTCCATCGACCGCGAGGAAACCGTGGTCGGCATCGCGGGATTCGGCTTCGCCCTGCGCTACGACGCGCCCGCCACCGACGCCATCAGCTGCTCGGTCCCGGTGCACCGGCTCACCGCGGACCACGAGGCCCGCATCGTCTCCGTGATGCGGGAGATCCAGACGAAGATCGAAACTCGCCTGCCGCCCGTCTCAGGCGCTCCCGACTGGCGTTGACCCCGGTCCCGTGCCGCCCCGGGGCCGCCGGGGAGACACGGCGACGACGCGGCTGACCCCGGTGCTCAGTGAGCCGCCTCCGCCGCGACCGACCGTGCCCACCGGTAGTCCGCCTTCCCGCTCGGCGAGCGCTGGATGGTGTCCGCGATGACGAGCTGGCGCGGGATCTTGTAGCCCGCGAGGTGGGTGCGGCAGTGGGTCTGGATGTCTTCCAGGGACGGCCGGCCCGCGCCCTCGCGGAGCTGGACCACCGCCGCCACGTGGTTGCCCCACGTCGCGTCGGGCACCCCGGCGACCAGGACGTCGTAGACGTCCGGATGGGACTTGAGGGCCTGCTCGACCTCCTCCGGATAGACCTTCTCGCCGCCCGTGTTGATGCACTGGGAGCCGCGGCCGAGGACGGTGACGATGCCCTCCTCGTCGACGGTGGCCATGTCGCCGAGCAGCACCCACCGCTCGTCGCCCTTGCGGAAGAAGGTCTCGGCGGTCTTCTTCGGGTCGTTGTAGTAGCCGAGGGGGACGTGCCCGCGCTGTGCCACGCGCCCCGGCTCGCCGACCGCGACCGGTTCGTGGGTGACCGGATCCACCACCTGCGTACGGGAGTTGACACGGATCCGGAAGCCCCGGTCCGGCCCCGAGTCGGCGGTCGCCGTACCGTTGAAGCCCGACTCCGACGAGCCGAAGTTGTTCAGCAGCATCACGTTCGGGACGAGCGCCTGGAACTGCTCGCGCACCGTCTCCGACATGATCGCGCCGGAGGACGAGACGCTGAACATGGAGGAGCAGTCCGTGCCCTTCATGGGGCCGTTCAGCGCGTCGATCAGCGGGCGCAGCATCGCGTCGCCGACCAGCGACATGCTGGTGACCTTCTCCTTCTCGATCGTCCGCAGGACTTCCTCGGGCACGAACTTGCGGTGAATCACGATCCGTTGGCCGAAGTTGAAGCCGATGAAGGCGGTGAGCGTCGAGGTGCCGTGCATCAGCGGGGGAGTGGGGAAGAAGGTGATCCCCTCGCCGCCGGCCGCCACCCGCTCGGCGAGCTCCTCGGGCTTCTTGACCGGCTCGCCCGTCGGAGCGCCACCGCCGAGGCCGGAGAAGAACAGGTCCTCCTGTCGCCACATCACACCCTTGGGCATCCCGGTGGTGCCCCCGGTGTAGATGATGAACTGGTCGTCCGCCGAGCGCGGCGGGAAACCCCGCTCGGGGGACCCGGCGGCCTCCGCGTCCGTGAAGTCCACCGCGTCCAGCGAGGCCGCACCGGGTGCAGGGGCCCCCACCCGTACGAGATGCCGCAGTGCCGCAGTGTGCGGCAGCGCCGCCGCCACCCGGTCCGTGAACTCCGCGTCGAAGACCAGCGCCACCAGATCCGCGTCACGGTAGAGGTAGACCAACTCCTCTTCCACATAGCGGTAGTTGACGTTGACCGGCACGATTCGCGCCTTCAGGCAGCCCAGCACCGTCTGCAGGTACTCGACGCCGTTGTAGAGGTGGAGTCCCAGGTGCTCACCGGGGCGAATGCCGCTGTCGATCAGATGGTGCGCGACGCGGTTCGCGGCCGCGTCCAGCTGCGCGTACGTCAGCCGGCGCTCATCACCCGTGCCGGGGTGGTCGATGTACACGAGCGCCTCGCGGCCCGGGGCCACGTCGACGACCGACTCGAACAGGTCGGCAAGGTTGTACTCCACCGTTCCTCCTGACCCCGAACGTCCGTGGCTGCCTCTCGACTCGACGGTCATCAGAGCAAAGCGCGAGGCAACTGGGAAGGGTTCCGGCAGAAGAAATCTGACTGTCTGTCAGAAAACCCTTGTACTGGCTCCGCGCCTCCTGCAACCTGTTCTCGCATCCGAGACGGGAGGACGGTAATGGGTGGGACGGAACACCTCACCGTGCAGCGCGAAGGCGCCACACTGGTGCTCACACTCAACAGGCCCGAGGCCAAGAACGCGCTCTCGCTGCCGATGCTGGTCGGTCTGTACGACGGCTGGATCGAGGCCGACGAGGACGACGCGATCCGCTCGATCGTGCTCACCGGCGCCGGGGGTGCCTTCTGCGCCGGAATGGACCTCAAGGCGCTGGCGGGCAAGGGGATGGAGGGCCAGCAGTACCGGGACCGCCTGAAGGCCGACCCGGACCTGCACTGGAAGGCGATGCTGCGCCACCACCGCCCCCGCAAGCCGGTGATCGCCGCCGTCGAGGGGTACTGCGTCGCGGGCGGCACGGAGATCCTCCAGGGCACCGACATCCGGGTCGCCGGAGAATCCGCGACCTTCGGGCTCTTCGAGGTCAAGCGCGGCCTGTTCCCGATCGGCGGCTCGACGGTCCGCCTGCAACGGCAGATCCCGCGCACGCACGCCCTGGAAATGCTGCTCACCGGACGCCCGTACGCGGCCCAGGAGGCCGCGGACATCGGCCTGATCGGCCATGTCGTCCCCGACGGGACCGCGCTGGACAAGGCCCTCGCCATCGCCGGGCAGATCAACGCCTGCGGCCCGCTCGCCGTCGAGGCCGTCAAGGCGTCCGTGTACGAGACCGCCGAGATGACCGAGACCGACGGGCTCGCCGCCGAGCTCAAGCGCGGCTGGCCGGTCTTCGACACCGCCGACGCCAAGGAGGGCTCCCGAGCCTTCGCCGAGAAGCGCCCAGCCGTCTACCGGCGCGCCTGACCCCCGATGCCCGTGCCCGGGCGCGCCCGACCCCGGAAGCCCGCGTCCGGGCGCGCCCGACCTCCGAAGGAGACAACCGGGATGCCCGAAGTCCTCAAAGCCCCCCTAGTCGTGGAGTTCCCCTTCACCCGCTCACTGGGCCCCGTCCAGAGCGCGTTCCTCACCGGGCTGCGCGACCGCGTCGTCCTCGGCGTGAAGACCGCCGACGGCCGGACACTCGTCCCACCCGTCGAGTACGACCCGGTCACCGCCGAGGAGATACACGACCTGGTCGAGGTCGCCCCCACCGGCACCGTCATCACCTGGGCCTGGAACCACGAACCCCGCCGCGGCCAGCCCCTCGACACCCCCTTCGCCTGGGTCCTGGTCAAGCTCGACGGCGCCGACACCGCCCTCCTGCACGCCCTCGACGCCCCGGGCCCCGACGCCGTACGCACCGGCATGCGCGTCCGCATCCGCTGGGCAGGGGACCGTTCCGGCGCCATCACGGACATCGCGTGCTTCGAGCCGTACGAGGGCAGCGCGGAACTCACCGGTCACAGCGGCCGGTTCGAGGACATGGTGACCGGCATCGTCGCCCCCGCCCGCCTCGACTACGTCTACTCGCCGGGGCGCGCCCAGTCCGGCTACATCAACTCCCTCTCCGGCCGGCGGACCGTCGGCGAGCGCTGCCCGTCCTGCCGCAAGGTGTACGTCCCGCCGAGGGGCGCCTGCCCCACCTGTGGCGTCGCCACATCGGAACAGGTCGAGGTGGGTCCGCGCGGCACAGTGACCACGTACTGCATCGTCAACATCAAGGCGAGGAACCTCGACATCGAGGTGCCGTACGTCTACGCGCACATCGCCCTCGACGGCGCCGACCTCGCGCTGCACGGCCGGATCGGCGGCATCCCCTACGACCAGGTGCGGATGGGCCTGCGCGTCGAGCCGGTGTGGACGGAAGGCGGCCGCTACCCCGACCACTACCGGCCCACCGGTGAACCGGACGCGGACTACGAGACGTACAAGGAGCTGTTGTAGATGCCGCCCATCAGGGATGTCGCCGTCATCGCCTTCGGGCAGACCGACCACCGGCGCACCAGCGACGAGCTCTCCGAGGTGGAGATGCTCATCCCGGTCCTGCACGACGTCCTCGACCAGACCGGCCTCAAGACCAGCGACATCGGCTTCACATGCTCCGGTTCCACGGACTACCTCGCGGGCCGCGCCTTCTCCTTCACCATGGCGCTCGACGGGGTGGGCGCCTGGCCGCCGATCTCCGAGTCTCACGTGGAGATGGACGGCGCGTGGGCGCTGTACGAGGCGTGGACGAAGCTGCTGACAGGGGATGCCGACACCGCGCTCGTGTACGCCTACGGCAAGTCGTCGCCCGGCTCCGTGCGGGACGTCCTGACCCGGCAGCTCGACCCGTACTACGTGGCGCCCCTGTGGCCCGATTCCGTAGCCGTCGCCGCGCTTCAGGCGCAGGCGCTCATCGACGCGGGCGAGACCGACGAGCCCGCGCTCGCCGGTGTCGCCGCCCGCAGTCGCGCGTCGGCCGCCGCCAACTCCCATGCCCAGTTGAGGGGTTCGGTGGCTCAAGGCGATTACCTCGTACGTCCCCTGCGCACCGGCGACTGCCCGCCCATCGGTGACGGTGCCGCCGCCGTGATCCTCGCGGCGGGGGAGCGCGCCAGGGAACTGTGCGCGCGGCCCGCCTGGATCCGAGGCCTCGACCACCGCATCGAGGCGCACAGCCTGGGCGTACGTGACCTGACCGACTCGCCGTCCACGCGCCTCGCCGCCGAGAACGCCGGCGCCTTCGAACGGCCCGTCGACACCGCCGAGTTGCACGCCCCCTTCACCTCCCAGGAAGTGGTGCTGCGCAAGGCTCTGCGACTGGGCGAGGACGTGCACGTCAACCCCTCCGGCGGAGCGCTCGCGGCCAACCCGGTCATGGCGGCCGGACTCATCCGCATCGGCGAGGCCGCCGCCCGCATCCACCGCGGGGAGTCCGACCGGGCGCTCGCCCACGCCACTTCGGGCCCCTGCCTCCAACAGAACCTGGTCGCCGTACTCGAAGGGGACGCCCGATGAGCAAGGAGCCCGTGGCCGTCGTAGGCATCGGCCAGACCAAGCACGTGGCGGCCCGACGGGACGTGTCCATGGCGGGGCTGGTCCGCGAGGCCGCCCAACGTGCCCTGGAAGACGCCGAGTTGACCTGGGCCGACATCGACGCCGTCGTGATCGGCAAGGCGCCCGACTTCTTCGAGGGCGTCATGATGCCGGAGCTGTATCTCGCGGACGCGCTCGGCGCGGTGGGCAAGCCGATGCTGCGGGTGCACACGGCGGGCTCGGTCGGCGGATCGACGGCCCTCGTCGCCACCAACCTGATCGCGGGCCGCGTCCACGGCACCGTCCTGACCCTGGCCTACGAGAAACAGTCCGAGTCGAACGCCATGTGGGGCCTGTCCCTGCCGATCCCCTTCCAGCAGCCCCTGCTGGCCGGGGCGGGCGGCTTCTTCGCGCCGCACGTGCGCGCGTACATGCGGCGCACCGGAGCCCCCGACACCGTCGGCTCCCTGGTCGCGTACAAGGACCGCCGCAACGCGCTGAAGAACCCGTACGCGCATCTCCACGAGCACGACATCACGCTGGAGAAGGTGCAGGCCTCGCCCATGCTGTGGGACCCGATCCGCTACTCGGAGACCTGTCCCTCCTCGGACGGGGCGTGCGCGATGATCCTCACCGACCGTGCGGGGGCGGCCCGTTCGCCGCGGCCGCCCGCATGGATGCACGGCGGCGCTATGCGCAGTGAGCCGACTCTCTTCGCGGGCAAGGACTTCGTGTCGCCGCAGGCGGGAAAGGACTGCGCGGCGGACGTGTACCGGCAGGCGGGCATCGCGGACCCGCGCCGGGACATCGACGCCGTCGAGATGTACGTGCCGTTCTCCTGGTACGAGCCGATGTGGCTGGAGAATCTCGGCTTCGCCGAGGAGGGCGAGGGCTGGAAGCTCACCGAATCCGGGGTGACGGAGCTGGACGGGGACCTGCCCGTCAACATGTCGGGCGGGGTCCTCTCCACCAATCCGATCGGCGCCTCCGGAATGATCCGCTTCGCCGAAGCGGCACTTCAGGTGCGCGGGCAGGCGGGAGAGCACCAAGTGGACGGGGCCCGCAGGGTGCTGGGACACGCCTACGGCGGCGGATCCCAGTTCTTCTCGATGTGGCTGGTCGGCGCCGCGCCGCCCGCATCCTGAGACCGCCCCCCTCACGTGGCCTGTCCGCCGCCCGAACCGATCGCTAGGCTGGCCGCGGACGACGAACCGGGAGGAGCACGGACGTGGCCGAAAGCACCATCGAGCAGCACCCGCTCAAGGGCTGGGACAAGCCGGAGCTGGACCTCAGCAACGCCGAGTGGCAGTCCAGCAGCCGAGGGCGGGGAGACGTCCAGATCGCTTTTGTCGAGGGCTTCATCGCGATGCGCAACAGTGGCCGTCCCGAGAGCCCTTCGTTGATCTTCACACCCGCGGAGTGGGGGGCGTTCGTGTCGGGGGCGCGGGAGGGCGAGTTCGACCTGACGTGAGCCGACAGCCGCCCCGCCTCCTGCGATCAGGACAGGGGCGGCTGCCTCCTTGGCGACGCGCGCCGTGATGATGTCCTCTGTGCTGCCGTCGAGGCTCACCTTGTGCTCGTCCCTCAGCTGGAGCTGGAGCTGGACGGTGCCGAGCCAGGCGATGGCCACCGAGACCGCCTGCATGCCACTCTCCCCGGTACTCCGCCCGGTACTCCGCTCAATACTCCGTCCGGTACGCCGTCCGGCGGGACGGCCGACATCGGGAGGCCGACACCCCCGCCTTCTCCGTTCTGGAGCCCGCGCCTGAGTCAGGCTGGTCGCAGGAAGATCAAAGGCCTGTACCGGAGGCGAGGATTCCATGAGCACCCTGCCGGTCATCGCGGCAGTCGACGGATCGGACGACAGCCTGCGCGCCCTGGACTGGGCGCTCACGGACGCCTGGACGCGCGAGGCGCCCCTGCGCGTGGTCCACGTACGGCAGCACGCGCCCTGGGCGCAGCCCGACGTCCTGGTCGCCGGACCACCGGATCCGGCCGACGATCCGGTGCTCGACCAGGTGCGCGCGTACCTGGCGGGACGGGCCGACCTGCCCGCGACGGAGTACCTCGGTCTGCAGGGCGCGCCGGGCGCCCTGCTGCCCGAACTCGGCTCCGAGGCCCAGCTGTTGGTGCTCGGCTCCCGGGGGCGCGGCGGCTTCGCCAGCCTGCTGCTCGGCTCCATCGGCATGGCCGCGGCACGCGACGCGGACTGCCCCGTGGTCGTGGTGCCCCGCCCCGGGCGCGAGGTGTCCGACGTGCCTGCGGTGGAACCGGGACCGCGTGTGGTCGTCGGCCTGCACACCGACAGCCCCGACGAGGCCACGCTCACCTTCGCGTTCGCGGAGGCGGCCCTGCGCGACGCCCGCGTCCAGGTGGTCGCCGCGTACGCCTGGCCGGTCCTGACGTGGGCCGTGCCCGGCGACTACGCGCCCGCGACCCTCGACCAGGACGCCGTCGAGGGCGAGACCCGGAGTCTGGCCGACGGCTTTGTCGCGCCGTACCGCGAACGGCACCCCGACGTCCACGTCGACCTGGACGTGGTCCCGGGCGACGCGGCCGGTCAGCTCGTCGCGGCCTCGAAGGACGCCGTACTCGTCGTCGTGGGCCGCCACCGCCGACGGCTGCTCGCGCCCGCCCGCATGATGGGCTCGGTCACCCAGGCGGTCCTGGTGCACGCGGCGAGCCCGGTCGCGGTGGTGCCGCCGACGGCCGCCGACGAGGACTGATCGGCGGTCCCGGTCACGGCCACAGCAGTTGCCTGGTCCAGGCGGAGCCGTCCCGCAGATAGGCGAGCCGCGTGTGCCGCCGCTCCTTGTCTCCCTGCCAGAACTCGACCGACTCGGGGCGCACGGTGTGCAGCGTCCACCCGGGTGCGACGAGATCAGGCTCGGCCTCGAGCCGCATCAGGGACTCCTTGACGGCCCCGTCGCGCTCGTCGAGATCCGCGAGCGGCTGTGACTGACGCCCCAGGAGCGCCTCCGCGCGGGCCCCGGCGCCGCGCGCCAGGAAGTCCGCCGCGCTGTCCGCGGCGGACTCGGCCATGACACCTCCCCGCACCCGCACCTGACCGGCGAGCTGCGGCAGGTAAAACGTGAGCGCCGCGTAGGGCCGCTCCGCGAGATTCCGCGCCTTGACGCTGCCGCCGTCCGAGGCGAACTGCCGGCCGTCGGGGCCGATGCCCTTGAGGATCAAGGTCCGGGCCGTCGGATCGCCGTCGGCGCCGGCGGTGGAGACGGTCATCGCGTGTGGCTCGCGCACCCCGGCGTGTACGGCCGCGAGCAGCCACTCGGTGAACAGCTCGGCCGGGCTGCCCGGTGCCGCGGACGGGTCGAACGTGGGCAGCTCGCCCGCGAACACCTTCAGGCCGCGCAGCAGTTGACACAGATCTTCCGCGGACTCTCCCCCTCGTACGCTAATGGATGCCGATGAAACTATCATTAGCTCCATGAAGGACTCGATCAGCCAGGACGCCCGGCTCGCCCTGGACCTCGCCCTGACCATCCGGCACGACGGTCAGGGCGGTGTCGCCGACGACCTCACCGGCCCCACCGGACTGACGGCCTGGGTCCACGCGCACGCCGACGCCCTGCCGGGAGCCGGCCGTTTCGTCGCCGACCCGGCGACGCTCGCCGCCGTACGCGACCTCCGTGCGGCCGTGCGCGCCCTCTTCGCCCGCGCCGTGCGTCCGGGCGAACCGAGTCCGGCCGACGCCGCCCACCTGCTGCCCGTGCCACAGGCCCTGGAGCGCCTCAACGCGGCGGTGGCGCTCGCCCCGACCGTCCCCGCCCTCGTATGGGCCGAGGGCGCCGATCCCGTCGTACGCCAGGAAGCCGTGAGCGGTGACGTCCCGCTCGCGGCCGTCCTCGCCCGCGCCGCCATGAGCTTCCTCGCGAGCCCCGACCGGCAGCGGCTGCGGGCCTGCCACGCGCCGCGCTGCGTGCGGTACTTCATCAAGGAGCATCCGCGCCAGGAGTGGTGCAAGGCGTCGTGCGGAAACCGTGCCCGGGTCGCCCGGCACCACGAGCGTCACAAGAAGTCGGCGTAGGTCCCCGATCGTTGCGCGACGGTTCCGGTCAGTAGCGGTCGGGTGGGCGCCACAGGGGTGCTCTGGGCGTACGCTGAGCTGCCTGTAGGTCACGGTGCGCACCTGCTCTTCGCGCCGGCTGCACCACCGTGGCAGGGGGTGGGCCATGGGTCAGCGGATCGCACGGAGCCGACGGACACTCTTCGAGCGCGAGAGCGAACTCGCCGCGGTCGAGGAGGCGTTGGGGGAGCTCACCGGCCTGCGCGGGGACGGCGGTGAGCCACCGGAGCGCCCCCGCGGCGCGCTTCTCGCCTTCGCCGGACGTGCCGGGATCGGGAAGACCACGCTCCTCGCCGAAGTACGGCGGCGCGCCGCCGCCAAGGGCTGCACCGTGCTGTCCGCGCGCGGCGGCGACCAGGAGCAGCGCGTCGCCTTCCACGTCGCCCGCCAGCTGCTGCAGCCGCAGCTCGCCGGGACCGCGGAGCCCGAACTCCGCGCCTCGCTGGGCAGTTGGTACGCGATCGTCGGCCCCGCGCTCGGCCTGTGCGCCCCGGCCGAGGGCGCCCCGCCCGACCAGCAGGGCCTGCGCGACGGCCTCGACTGGGTGCTCACGCATCTCGCGGTACAGCGCGCCCCGATGGTGCTCGTCCTGGACGACGCGCACTGGGCCGACCCGGAGTCGATGAGCTGGCTCGCCGCGTTCGCGCCGCGCGCCGAGGAACTCCCGCTGCTGCTCGCGGTCGGCTACCGGCCCGAGGAACTCCCCGACCACGCCGAGGCGTTCAGGGGGCTGCCCGGCCGCGCGGGCCAGCGCCCCCTCGACCTTGAACCGCTCAGCGCGGCGGCCGTCGCCCGTCTCGTCCGGGAGGATCTCGGCACCCAGGCCGACGACGCGTTCTGCCGCGAGTGCTGGGCGGTCACCGCGGGCAACCCCTTCGAGGCCGTCGAGCTGACCGCGAAGGTGCGCGACCGCGGACTGACCCCGACGGAGGCCGGGGCACATCTGCTGCGCGACCTGGCCGCCGCCGTCAAGGGCAGCGGCCTGATCGCCCGCCTCGAACGTCTCGGTACCTCGACCGTCCGCTTCGCCTGGGCCTGCGCGGTGCTCGGCACGGAGATCCATCCGGCGCTCGCCGCAGCCGTCGCGGGCCTCGGCTCCGAGGAGGCCGCCGACGCGGCCGACGCGCTGCGCGGCGCCCGCATCCTGACCGGCGCCGTGACGGCCGCGGGCACGCTCGAATTCGTCCACCCGCTCATCGCCACCGCCGTCTACCGCGCCATCCCCGGCGGCGTCCGCGTCGCCCTGCACGGCCAGGCCGCCTGGTGCATCATCAACGAAGGCATCGGCGCGTCCGCCGCCGCCCGCCACCTCCTGGAGACCCACCCCGACGGCGACACCTGGGTCGTCCAGCAACTGCGCGCCGCCGCCCGCGAGACCCTGCGTGCCGGAGCCCCCGACGCCGCCCGCCGCTACCTGGCCCGCGCCCTGCGCGAACCGCCGCCCTTCAAGGACCGGGCCGCCGTCCTGTACGAACTGGGCAGCGCCTCCCTGCTCACCGAACCGGCAACCACCGTCAACCACCTCCGGGCAGCCCTCGAAGAACCCATCACCGACCCTGAGCTGCGCCATCACATCGTCTACCGCCTCTCCCAGGTCCTCGCCCACAGCGACCGCCTCGGCGAGGCCTCCGACACCCTCGCCCGCGAGACCCGTCTGACCGGCGACGCCCGGGTGCGGCTGCGCATGCAGTCCGAGCAGTTCATGTGGGACGCCTTCCGCGCCGACGAACCCGACTCGCCGGCCCGCTCCCGCCGCCTGGCCCGCCTCGCCGACCGGCTCACCGGCCGTGAACTCACCGAGCGCTATGTCATCGGCCTGCGGGCCTGGGACGCCACCCTGCGCGGCGAACCCGCCCACATCGCCCTCCACCACGCCGAACGCGCCCTCGCCGGAGGACTCGGCTGGGCCGAGGCCGACCGCGGCTTCGAGGTGCCCGTCCTGGTCGCGCTCACGTTCATGTACGCGGACAGGCCGGGGCGCACGGAGGAACTGTTCGCCACCGGAATCGCCGACTTCGAGGCCCAGGGCTGGCACGGCGCCCACCTCTCCTTCGGCTACACCCTGCTCGCGTACGTCCGTTACCGCCGCGGCCGCCTCGCCGAGGCCGAGGACTTCGTACGGGCGGGCCTCAGGCTCGCCGAACGCGTCGGGCCCGGCACCCCCGTGCACTGGTATGCCGTCGGCGTCCTCATCGAGATCCTGCTCGCCCGCGGCCGGATCACCGAGGCCGCACAGACCGGCGAGGACTACGCGTTCGGCGCGCCCTTCCCGGCCGCCGTGACCTTCCCCGACGTCCAGACCGTGCACGGGGAGCTGCTGCTCGCCCGCGGCCTGACCAAGGACGCCGCCACCGAGCTGGCCGCGGCCGGGCGCCGCCTCGACCCGCGCGGCATGCGCAATCCCGCCTGGTGCCCGTGGCAGCTCCACCTCGCCCGCGCCGAGAGCCACGACGCCCCGGAACGCGCCGTCACCACGGCACTCGACGCGGTGAACCGCGCCCGCCAGTACGGCACCCCCTCCGCGATCGGACAGGCACTGCGCGCCGCCGCCGATGTCTCCTCCGGCTCGGTCCGCGTCAAGTTGCTGGAAGAATCCGTCGGCCATCTGGAGCGCTCCCCGGCCGCGTACGAGCTGGCCTGTGCCCTGGTCGCGCTCGGCACCGAACTGCGCCGCGCCGGCCGCCCCAAGGAAGCCGCCGAACACCTCTACCGGGGGCTCGACGCGGCCGTCCAGTGCGGAGCCGACGGCCTGGTCGAAGAGGCCCGCGACGAACTGGCGGCGGCCGGTCTGCGGCCCCGTCGCCTGCACAGCACCGAGACGGACACCCTGACGGCCCGCGAACGCGCCGCCGCCGCGCTCACCGTCCGGGGCTGCGGCACGGCGAAAATCGCCGAGGAGCTGCACACCGACGAGCCGACCGTCGTACGCCTGCTGTCGGCGGTCTACCGGAAGGTGGGCACGGACCGTACGGGACTCGATGCCGCGCTGGGGGAACACCCGTCTCCGTAGCGGGGAACACCTGTCCTGGCGGGGGCGCCCCCGGGGCCCGGTTCACGGCCGTGCACGTACCATTGCGGCATGTCCTTCCTCCGCCGCCGCAGCGCCACACCCGCCGGGCCCGACTTCGACGTTCTGGCCATGGACCCGGGCGACTGGCCGGGCAATCTCGGCGCCGGCCTGCTGCCCGCCCCCGACGGCAGCTGCCAGGGCGTCTTCCTGCGCTACGACCTGTTCGGCGGCCGTGGCCCCGCGATGATCATCGGCAATCTGCCGGAGGGCTCCCCGGCCCGCGACGTCGCCGAGGGAGAGGTCCCCTTCGAGGTGGCCCAGCTGCTGCTCGCGCTGGAGAACGAGGAGGAGGTCACCGTCACCGGGACCGAGGACATGCCGGTGATGCAGGGCGACAACCTCCTGATCGTGCGCCGCCTCAAGCTCTCCGAGACGCGCATCTCCTGCGTGCAGTTCGACCGCAGCGACAATGTGCTGGTGACCATCGCCGCCTGGGACCGCCCCATCACCGACGACCTGTACGCACTGCTCAAGCCGCTGCCCCCGGAGCTCTTCCAGCAGGGCTGACCACCGCGTACGGCCCGCGCCCGGCTCAGGCGGCCGCCCGCCAGCCGAGTGCCGGGCCGAGTCCGGTGGCGATGTCCGTGAGGATCTGGACATAGTCGTCGTGCTCGAAGGTGAAGGGCAGCGCGAACGCGACCTCGTCGATCTCCCGGAACGCGGCGTGGGCGTAGAGCCGTTCGGCGATCTGGTCCGAGGTGCCGACCAGATCGGGCGCGAACATCATGCGGGCCGGACCCTGCGGAGTGGCGGTACGCGGGGTGCGCTTCAGGGCGTACTCCTCGTACCTCCTGCGCTGCTCGGGTGAGGCGCTGTCGGTCGGGATGACGACCAGTCCCTGGGAGACGCGGGCGCGGTCACCGTCGGGATGGTGGGCGCGGAAGGTCCGAATGTGCGACAGCTGGATCTCGGCGAAGTCCTCGGACTCCTCCGCCTTCACCACGCTGCTGGTCAAGAAGTTCATGGCGTGCTCACCGGCCCACTGAGCCGATCGCAGGCTTCCGCCGCCGTACCACATGCGGCGGCCCAGGCCTGGCGAGTGGGGCTGGACGCGGTCCGAGAACACCTCGAAGCCCTCGATGCCGCTGAAGTCGGTGGCCGGTTTGCCGCGTACGAAGTCCAGCAGCCGTGCCATGCGGTCGTAGCTGAAGTCCTCGACGTCGGCGGTGTCGGGGTAGAGCGCGTGCTTGACCTCGTCGTAGTGCATCGGCGGACCGACGCTGAGACCCGGATTGAGACGGCCGCCGGACAGGATGTCGACCGTCGCCAGGTCCTCGGCCAGCCGTAGCGGGTTCTCCCACCCCAAGGGGATGACCGCCGTGCCGAGTTCGATGCGGCTGGTGCGCTGCGAGGCCGCCGCCAGGACGGCGACGGGGGAGGAGATGCCGTACTGGAGATGACGGTGCCGCACCCAGGCGCTGTCGAAACCCAGCCGCTCACCCAGTTCGATGATCTCCAGCGTCGACTCGTGGCCCCGGCGGGGGTTGTCCCCGTCGAACAGCCCGATGGTCAAGAAGCCCAGCTTCCGCAACGGTTTCGAGGGCAGCGGCACAGGGCTCCTCCAATGTCCGCGGCAAGGTCTGCCGAACACCAGTACTGCGCCAATTGTGGCAGGCGGCGATCACCTGTGGGGATGCCGACCCGCTTGCGATGTCGCGGTTGCGAGATGTCCCGCCTGCGCCACCGGGATTCGGTGACAGGGCATCCGGCGCCATCGGATTCTGTCCAGCACCGCATGAACTTCGCCTCCCGTGCGTGGAAAGGTGCTGACCAGATGAGGCGGATCCGCCTTGCGGCGGTGATATCGGCCGGGCTCGCGCTGGCCGCCGGTGGTGTGCCGCCCGTCGCCGCGGGCCCGGCCCGACCGGGCATGGCGGCCACGGCGACGGGCGGCCTCAGTGCCCCACAGCACGGCCACCGGCCTGCAAGGCCCAGTCTCCTGGCGGCGCTCGTCGCGCTCTGCGAGCGCTACTGGGACGACGCCGTCCCTCTGCGGGTCGACGACTCCGGAACGGTCAGCATGGCAGGCCGCCCGCCGGGGCTGGGTGTAACGGGCCGTACGAGAAGCTGAGGACGGCGACGACAGCACGCGACCGAAAGGAGCCCCCATGACCGACGGTTCTCTCATCGCGGAGAGTCTCAAGGTCGGCACCCATCTGAAGGACCTGCGGATCGAAGCCCGGGAGATCTACCGGTTCCGCCCGCAGAACCTCGGGCCGGGGCAGCCGGACATCTGGACTGTCATCGAGTTCACTGTGGAGGTCTCCCGCGCGGCAGAAGTCGCCGAGGCGCTCTCGCACGCGTTGGACCAGCCCGGCTGGTACGTCGATCTGCGGTCCGCCGAGGAGACGTTCGTGGTGTTCCCGGGGCAGGTCCTGCGCTTTCCGCGGGGCGATAGCGCGGGCCGGACCCAGGCCCGCCGGATCGGCCGGACCTTCGGTGTCCCGGAACACCAGCTCGACTGGCCGCAGTGAGGCCCGGCGCCGGGCCCGCTGCGTGCGGACCCGGCGCCGGCCGTCACGAGGTCGACTGAACCACCTGGACGTCCGCCGCCCGCACGAACGCCACCCGGTGCCCGAACTGGATCTCGTAGTACATGTCGGTGCCGATCACGACCTTGTGCGCTGCCGTGTCGAAGGTCGGCGCGTAGTAGTACTCGCCCGGTACCTTGTCGCCGACCGCGTACCGCTGGCCTTCGAGCAGCTTGTACGGCAGCGGCGAGACCGACTGGACGGGCACGCCCGCCGGGTAGGCCTCCTTCTCCGGGTAGGCGCGACCGTAGACGGGAATCTCCTTGAGCCCTGCCTTGGGCGTCACCACCGGCCCCGACGCGTTCACGGCCGTCCGCTGGTTCTTCGGGTTCTTGAACCAGGCCTTCTGGCCCAGGTACCAGATCGCCGTCCAGTCCCCGTCACGGTCGGCGACCGCGTACCGCTGACCCGTGGAGATCCGTGAACCGACGTCGTTCACGTCGATCGTCGAGTCGTCGCCCTTGGGATACAGCCCGATGTCCTTGATGAGCGGCGAGTTCTCGTCCGCCGCGCTGTAGAGCCGTACCTCGCTGGAGCCGTGCGCCGCGCAGGGCACGCCCTTGGTGTCGCAGCCCGTGTACTCCGGGCGGTTCTCGGTGAAGTCCGGCAGTACGGTGACCAGACCGCCGCCGGCCTTCGCGGTGCGGGCGAGGGGATGGCTCAACAGGGTGAAGTAGTGCTGCCAGTCCCAGTACGGGCCCGGGTCGGTGTGCATGCCGGGGATGGTCGACGTCGTCGGGCCCGGAACGTTGTCGTGCCCGAGGATGTGCTGCCGGTCCAGCGGAATGCCGTACTTCCCGGAGAGGTACTGCACCAGCCGCGCCGAGGCCCGGTACATCTCCTCGGTGTACCAGGCGTCCGGCGAGGCGAGGAAGCCCTCGTGCTCGAGGCCGATCGACTTGGCGTTGACGTACCAGTTGCCCGCGTGCCAGGCCACATCCTTGGCCTTCACATGCTGGGCGATGTGACCATCGGTCGAGCGCAGGGTGTAGTTCCACGACACATAGGTCGGGTCCTGGACCAGCTTCAGAACACCGTCCCAGGTGCCCTCCGTGTCATGGATGACGATGTACTTGATGCTCTGCGCAGTGGGCCGGTCGCCGAGGTCGTGATTTCCGTAGTCGCCCTCGCCGAACTCCTCGTACGGAGCAGGCACCCACTCGCAGGACACCGTCTTGGGGCACTCCGTGCCATCGGTGGAGGCCGTACGCAGTCCCGCTCGCTGGAGCTGTGCCGTGTCGGGGCCGAGGCCCGGCTGGGCGGCGAGCTCCACCTGCTGACCGGCGTCCGTGGTGCGCTGCTCGCCGTCGCGGATCACCTCGTAGACGTCATCGGCGTACGTCGCCGCCGTCGCGCTGTCGTCCGCGCCCGAGAAGCGGGCCACCGCCCCGTACCAGTCGGCGGCGTTCTCGCTCAGCGGCTCGCCGAGATCCTTCTGCGCCGCGGCGAGGAGCGCCGCGCCGCCCGCCACATTGGCGGCCGCGTCCGTACGCAGCTGCTCCGCCGGGAGGCCGGTGAGTTCGGCGGCCTTCGGCAACGTCTTGAGGCGGGCCGGGAGTTCGGTGTTCTCCGGCACCTTGGTGTCGGGGAGGAGGGCCACGCGCGAGCTGTCGCCGCGGGCGTCCTCCGTGCCCTCGCTGTGGTGCGGCGCCTCCGCGAGCGCCGTACGCGCGTCGGTCAGGTGCATGGGCCCGTAGCCGCCGCTGACGCTCGGCGCTCCGGCGTGCGCGTCCCAGCGGGACTGGAGGTAGGAGACGGCGAGGAGCACGCTCTGCGGCACCTGGTATTCGGCAGCCGCGGAGGCGAAGGCGCTCTGCAACTGTGCGGAGGACACCAGTGCGGTGCTGCCGGACGGTGCCGCGCCGAGCAGCGGCAGCAGCAGCGCCGCCGAGGCGACGGCACCCGCGGTCCTGCGTGCGCGTCTGTACCCGGCGGTGGTGGCCTTGGGGTCGGTGGCGGATCCTCGCAATGCAGCCTCCTGGGACGGTCGAGCGCGGTGGGGCGTGCGGGGGCCGAACGTGCGTCAGTGGTATCGGCTCTCCGACGATCCGTCAATCATGCCCAGAGGCGGGCGATTTCCCATGTCAGCAATGAGTGAAAGGGTTTTCGTGGCGGCGGCGATCCCGCCTGCGGGGCGTCAGTGGCGTGGACCAATAACCCGATCGGGGGACGCCCGGACACTCGGGGGATGCCCGGACATGACGAAGGTCCGCGGTTGCGCCGCTGTCCAGGCGCAACCGCGGACCGCCATCCCCGTCAGCGAGTGCCGACCGCCGCTCGAACAGCCCGTCGGGCCAACTGGCAGTCGTCGTGCAGCCGCCTCAGCAGCAGCCGCTGTTCCTCACCGGACGGCGCAGCACCCGGGTGGGCCGGTCCCGGTGCCGCCGGGGTCGCGTCGTGCATCGAACGCTGCACGGCCGTCTCATAGGTACGGATCTCGCGGGTCAGTACGAGCATCAGGTTCACCAGGAAGGCGTCGCGCGCCGCGGGCCCCGCCGACTGCGCGAGCTGACTGATCTGGCGGCGCGCCACCGGAGCGTCACCGAGGACCGCCCACAGCGTCGCCAGGTCGTACCCCGGCAGATACCAGCCCGCGTGCTCCCAGTCCACCAGCACTGGACCGGCCGGTGAAAGGAGGATGTTCGACAGCAGGGCGTCGCCGTGACAGAACTGGCCCATGCCCTGGCGGCCCGCCGAGTGCGCGATGCCGTGCACCAGCTTCTGCAGATCGCCCATGTCCCGGTCCGTGAGCAGACCCAGCTCGTGGAAACGGGAGATCCGCTCCGCGTAGTCCAGCGGGGCGTTGAACGTCCCCGCGGGTGGCCGCCACGCGTTCAGCCGGCAGATCGCACCCAGCGCCGCCCGGATGTCCGCGCGGGGCGGAGCCTCGGCCGGATGCCGCTGCAGGGCGGCCACCCGGCCCGGCATCCGCTCGATCACCAGGGTGCAGTTGTCCGGGTCCGCCGCGATCAGCCGGGGCACCCGGACCGGCGGCCGGTGCCGCACGAACGAGCGGTAGGCAGCTATTTCATGCTGGATCTGCTCGGCCCAGATGGGGGAGTGGTCCAGTAAGCACTTGGCGACGGCCGTGCTGCGCCCTGTCGTGCCGACAAGGAGCACGGAGCGCCCGCTGCGGCGCAGCACCTGGACCGGAGCGAACTCCGGACAGATCCGGTGCACCGACGCGATCGCCGTGCGCAGCTGCGCGCCCTGAGGGCCGGACAAGTCGAGTCTCCCGCTGAGCGGTTGGGTGCCGAGCCCCGGAACGCGCCGTGTCCTGCCGGCACCGAGCACGGGGGCCGCCGCAGGGCGCGCGGGGTCGAGGTAGGGGCCGCTGCCGCCCGGGCGGGGGTGCAGCGACCGGGGCGGAGCGGACACGGAGGACGATGCTGCGTACATGGGCGAAACAGATCCCTTCGTGTGCCTGCAAGTTGCCGCGCTACCCGCCCCGGCCGCCCTGGTCCACCTGGGGAATGTCCCTGTGGCAACCGGGTCGGGGTGGCGCTTTCCTACCTGACACCCGATGCCCAGTGGCACACCATCTGGCGAACCCTGGCGAACCCTGGCGAATAGTCGCTCAGCAACTGACAGAGGGTTACTGTCAATTCAGCCGAGAACCTGGGGGCTTGTTGTGAACGGACAACCCAACACCCGTCTTTCGGACCTGTTCGGCCTGGCCGGCTGGTCCAAGGGCGAACTCGCGAGGATGGTCAACCGGCAGGCGGCGGCCATGGGCCACCCCCAACTGGCGACCGACACCTCACGGGTGCGGCGTTGGATCGACATGGGAGAGATCCCGCGCGATCCGGTACCGCGGGTGTTGGCAGCTCTGTTCACCGAGCGTCTCGGCCGTGTCGTGACCATCGAGGACCTCGGTCTGGTCCGGCACGGGCGCGTGGGGAAACGGCCGGGCGGCGGGAATGCGGAACATCCCGACGGAGTGCCGTGGGCGCCCGAGCGGACTGCTGCGGTCCTCACCGAATTCACGGGAATGGACCTCATGCTCAACCGACGCGGCTTGGTGGGCGCGGGTGCCGCGCTCGCCGCAGGATCCGCACTCAGTACTGCCATGCACGATTGGCTGCACACCGATCCGGCTCTCTCGGCCGACGCTCCCCAGTTCGACGATCCCCTGCACGCCGACCTCGCTGGGTTCGACCGCTATGAGGCCGCCCCCATCGGGTCGCAGGAGATCGAGGAACTGGAGCGCTCGGTCGAGGTGTTCCGGGCCTGGGACGCGGCCCGCGGCGGCGGGCTGCAGCGCAAGGCTGTGGTGGGCCAGCTCAATGAAGTGGGAGGCATGCTCTCCTATCGACACCCCGACCACCTCCAGCGGCGCCTGTGGGGCGTCGCCGCCAACCTCGCCGTCCTCGCGGGCTGGATGTCGCACGACATCGGCCTGGAGCCCACGGCTCAGAAGTACTTCGTCATCGCCGCCCACGCGGCCCGTGAGGGCGGTGACCGGCCCCGCGCCGGGGAGGCGCTCTCGCGAGCGGCTCGCCAGATGGTGCACCTGGGCCGGCCCGACGACGCACTCGATCTCATGAAGCTCGCCAAGTCCGGATCCGGCGACGAGGTGCTGCCTCGCACCCACGCCATGCTCTACACCATCGAGGCCTGGGCACAGGCGTCCATGGGCAAGGGCCAGGCCATGCGGCGCACCCTCGGCCAGGCGGAGGAGTTGTTCGTCTCCGACCGGGGCGACGTGCCTCCGCCGAGCTGGATGCAGCTGTTCGACGAGGCGGACATGCACGGCATGCAGGCCCTCGCCTACCGCACCCTCGCCGAGCACGAGCCCGCCGCGGCGGCCACCGCACAGCGCCATGCGAAGGAGGCGCTCAGGCTGCGCGAGTCGGGCCGGGAACGGTCGAAGATCTTCGACCATATCTCCCTCGCCTCGGCCTGCTTCATCGCCGACGACCCCGAACAGGCCGACCGGTACGCGCGACTGGCTCTGACGTCGATGGGGGCCAACTCCTCCCACCGCACCTGGGACCGGCTGCGCGAGATGTACCGGCTCACCGGGCAGTACTCCAGCTATCCGAAGATCCACGAACTGCGTGAGGAGATCAAACTCGCTCTCCCCAAGAGCGCGTTCAAGCCCAGGGGCGGCAACAGCGCGCGGGCGTGAGCCCCTGGCGATGAGCCGTCAGGGGGCAACCCTGGCGATGAGTACGCAGGCGTCGTCCTCGCGCTCGGACTCACCGAATTCCTCGACAACCATCCGTACACAGTCCTGGGCGCTGCGCGCTTCGTCGAAGCGCGGGGCCAGGTCGAGCAGCCTCTGGACGGCCGCCGTTCCTCCCTCACTCTCGGCTTCTCCCGAGCGGGGGGACCCCCATCGCCGGGGCACCAGCCCGTCGGTGTGCAGCAGCAGCAGGTCGCCCGCTTCGAGCGTCTCCTCGGTCTGCCCGTAGACGGCGCCCGATGTCGCCCCGAGCAGCACGCCGTCCGGCGCCGGCAGCACGCGCCCCGTCCCGTTGTGGAACAGCAGTGGGGCGGGGTGGCCTGCCTGTGCCCAGCTGAGGGTGCGGGTCTCGGGCCGGTAGCGGCAGCAGACGGCACTGCCGAGGGCCGGCTGGACAGAGGCGTCGAGTAACTGGTTGAGCCAGGAAAGGAGTTGACCCGGCTGGGTGCCTGCCACGGCCATGCCGCGCAGGGCGCCGAGCAGCATCGCCATGCCGGACGTCACGGTGACTCCGTGGCCGGTGAGGTCGCCCACGCTCAACAGGGTTTCCCCGTCGGGAAGTTCCAGGGCGTCGTACCAGTTGCCGCCGATCAGTGCGCTGGTCGACGACGGCAGATAGTGGGCGGCGAGGTCCAGGGTCTCGGGACCCCGCTGCGGGAACCGTAGGGAGCCACGCCACGGCGGCAGCACGGCCTCCTGCAGCTCGACCGCGAGCCGGTGCTCGGTCTGCGCGATGTGCCGCTGGCGTTGCAGCGAGTCACGGGTCTCGCTCACCGTCCGCTGGCTGCGGCGCAGTTCGCTGACGTCACGCAGCACGGCCCACATCGAGGCGGTGCTGCCGTCGGCGTCGAGCACGGGCTCGCCCATCATGTGCACGGTCCGCACCTCGCCGTCGGGGCGCACTATGCGGAACTCACCGTCGATGGGCTTGGCGTCGATGAGGCAGTCCGTGACCATCGCGGTCAGCATCGGCCGGTCCTCGTCGAGCACCAGCGACGGCAGTTCGTCGAGCGTGAGCGGGGGAGCGGCGGGGTCGCGGCCCAGGATCTGGTAGAGCTCTCCCGACCAACTGGCCTCGTCCGTCAGCAGATTCCACTCGGCGCTGCCGACCCGGCTCAGCAGTGAGCCGCGCCGGGATGCGGCCGGCACGGCTCGGACGGCGGGTGCGGCTGGGGGTTGGACGGGCACGGGAGGTGGTCCGTCCCGCAGCTGGGCCAAGTGCTCGTCGAGGTCGTTGAGTTGATGCATCGCCAGATTGCACAGCGCACGCTGCCAGCGTCCCTGCGGGTCCTCGCCGTCGCCGGGCGCGTCACGCCGTACGGCGTCCACCTCGCCGCGCAGCCGCCGCGTCTGCGAAATGAGCGCGTCGACCGTGCCGCGCTGGGGCGGCTGGGCGGCTGGGCGGTCCGCAGAGAGATGGGAGGGCATGACGTACTCCGATGCGGGGACGGTACGACCAAGGCTGACGGAAGGACCGTTACGACTGTTGCACAGCCCGCGATGCCCTGTAAGGGATTTGGCAACACCCGATACGGTGGTGCTTCTGGCATATGCCGCAGTCCTCATGGGCCGAGCGTGTGGCCCCTATGCAGTACGCGCCTTACGAGGTCAAGTCGTAGGCAGCGTACGTGACTTGATGGTCTGTTGGGGCGCGCGCACTCTAGGTTCATTCTCTTGTTCGAGGAGCAGGTGTGCGAGTCAGGGGGAGTGGACGAAGTCCCGTACCTCGGCCTCGTAGAGGGAGGTCGGGTCGATGCCCATCGAGGCGAAGTTGCCCTCGATCTCCAGGCTCACCAGACCGTGCAGATGGGCCCACAGCAGTGTGGTGCGTGAGGCGACCGCCGCCGGCACGTCCTCGACTCCGTGCCGCTTCATCCACTCCCGGAACTGGGCTGCCGGGCCTTCCGGAACCGGCGTGCCCGGTGTGGCGAGGGTGCTCACCACGTTCAGTACGACGTTCATGGCCGGCTGCGCGGCCTCGACGAGGCTCGTGGACTGCGCGTCGTAGCCCTGCAGGGGTGCCCGGAAGAGCAAGCGGTAGCGGTGCGGCTGGGTCAGGGCCCAGGTGCGGTAGGCCGCTACCACGGAGGTCAGGCGTGCGGCCCCGTCCTTCCTCGTGTCGTCGGCCGCGCGGGCGAGCGTGGACGCCAGGTCTCCGTACGCGTCGATGACCAGCTCGGTCAGCAGGCTGTCCCGGTTGGCGAAGTAGCGGTAGAGCGCGGGGCCGGTCATCCCGACCTGTTTGGCGATGGCGTTGAGCGACAGCGCTTCCGGGCCGCCTTCGGCCAGTTGCCGAAGGGCCGCCGTCTTGACTTCCTGCTGTACCTGCGCGCGGAACCGATCGCGCAGGCCAGGCCCCGTGCGGCTCTCTGCGGCCATGTCATCGCCTCTCTGTCTTCTGCTGGTGGTCCTTGACTTACGGAATATAGAGGAGCAAGCTTCAGTTAGAACCTATAACGAACACGAGAAGCAATAACTAAGCAATAACTAAGGAGCTCTGACCGTCATGGACACCGAGACCGCCGAGGGCAGTGAGGCCGTCGCAGACGTGGTGACCGAAGTCGTCCTCCCAGGTGTCGTGGAGCCGTCCGGCCTCGAGATCCGTGTGCGCCCCGCGCCGGAGCCCGCGGCGGGTGAGGTCGTCCTGGCCCTGGAGGCCTCCGGGGTGTCGTTCGCCGAACAGCAGATGCGCCGCGGCAAGTACTACGACCAGCCGCCGTACCCCTTCGTGCCCGGCTATGACCTGGTCGGCGTCGTGGTCCGGGCCGGTGCGGGGGTGGACGATGCGCTGGTCGGCCGACGCTTCGCCGCTCTGACCAAGGTGGGAGGCTGGGCCGGCCAGGTCGCCCTGCCCGCTGTCGGCCTGGTCGAAGTCCCCGGCACACTGGACGCCGCCGACGCCGAGACCGTGGTCGTCAACGGCATCACCGCCTGGCAGATGCTGCACCGCATCGCCAAGGTCCGCGCCGGACAGACCGTGCTGGTGCACGGGGCGAACGGCGGAGTGGGCTCCACCCTGGTGCAGTTGGCCACCCATGCCGGTATCCGGGTGATCGGCACCGCCTCGCCCCGCCATCACGACGCGGTGCGCGCGCTCGGCGCGACTCCGCTCGACTACCGCGCGGCCGATCTGTCCGTCCGGGTGCGGGAGTTGGTGCCGGGCGGAGTCGACGCCGTCTTCGATCACGTCGGGGGTGACGGCATCGTCGACTCCTTCGGGCTGCTGGCCCGGGGCGGCACGCTGGTCTCCTACGGCACTGCGGCCACCCGGGACGTCGCCGGATCCTCCAAGCTGCCGGTCCTCAAGCTCGTCGGGCGACTGTTCCTCTGGAAGCTCCTGCCCAACGGCCGGCGTACGCACTTCTACAACATCTGGGCGGGCAAGCGCCGTTCGGCAGCCTTCCACGACCGCCTGCGCACCGACCTCGGCCAGGTGTTCGCCCTGCTCGCCGACGGCGCCATCACCGCGCAGGTCGCGGCCCGCATCCCGCTCAGCCGGGCCGCGGAGGCCATGCGGCTGGCCGAGTCCGGCACCGTCACCGGCAAGGTGATCCTCGTCCCGGACCTGACACAGGAACAGATCTAGGAATACGTGGTGGAACTCCCCACCGGGGCCTGACGGTTCGGATCGGGTCCGGCACTGGAGGCCGACCGACTCGCCCAGGGGGATGTACGAGTCCCCGGGGTGGTAGACGCTGTCGACGACGAAGTGTGACGAGGGCGGGCGAATGGCACCGATCAGCCGAAGAGGCTTTGTGGGGCTCGGCGCATCCGTGGCGACGGGCGCCGCGATGGGCGTCGGTTCGCGCCCGGCGGCCGCCGCCGACAGCGCGGCGACGGCGACCGGCACGATCTCGGACGTACAGCACGTCGTCACCCTCATGCAGGAGAACCGCAGCTTCGACCACTACTTCGGCCGCCTCAAGGGCGTCCGTGGACGTACACGGTGGCCGCGAGCGGTTCGGCGGAGGACTTCTTCAACGCGGTGGCCCACCAGGACGGTTGGTACGACTTCACCATCACCGTCGACTCCGACGCGAGCTGGTCGCGCCGGTTCAGCGGGCACATCGAGACGGGCGCGGCGAGCGTCAGTGGCTGACGCGCCCGTAGAGATCCGGGCGCGGGGCGAGTTCGACGGTCACCCGGCCGCCGCTCTCCTGCGCCCGGACCCCCGCCTCGGCGGCGGCGGACGCCGCGTACCCGTCCCAGGCGCTGGGCCCGGTGACCCGGCCCTCCCGGGTGGCGTCCACCCAGGCCTGCACCTCGCGGTCGTAGGCGTCGGCGAATCGTACGAGGTAGTCCTGCGCCACGTCCTGGCAGGCACCGCCGGCCGTCGTCACGACCATCGTCCGCTCGTCCCCGATCCGTGCGCTCCCGGTCTCGCAGACCGCCTCGCACCGCACCTGATAACCGAAGCCGGAGTTGACGAAGATCTCGACGTCGACCAGGGCGCCTTCCGAGGTCTCGAACAGCACGAACTGGGGATCGAGCAGGCCCTCCGGGGCATGCGAGGACGGTTGGGGGCGCAGCACGGTCACGGCCGTGAGTTCCTGGTCCAGCAGCCAGCGTGCCGCGTCGATCTCGTGCGAGACGGAGCTGTTGACCAGCATCGCCGAGGTGAAGTCGGCCGGCGACGAGACATTGCGGTGCGTGCAGTGCAGCATCAGCGGACGGCCCAGCCGCCCGCTGTCCAGCAGGGACTTGAGACGCTGGTACTCGGCGTCGTACCGCCGCATGAACCCGACCTGCGCCAGCCGCCGCCCGAGCCGCGTCTCGGCTTCCACCACGCGCAGTGCGCCGGCCGACTCAGGCGTCAGCGGCTTCTCGCACAGCACGGGCAGGCCGCGCTCGAAGGCCGCGAGCAGTGCCTCCTCGTGCGCGGGTCCGGGGGAGGCGATCAACACCGCCTGTACGCCGGGCGCGTCGAGCGCGGCCGTCACCTCGGCGTGGACCGAGACGCCGTCGATCCCGGCCGCCGCCTCCTTGGCCCGGGCGGTCTCGGGATCCGCCACTGCGGCGACCCGAGCGCCGTTCACCACTCGGTCGATCCGCCGTATGTGGTCGGCCCCCATGTGTCCGGCACCCAGGACCGCCACACCCAACAGTTCACTCACGCGCTCCGCACCTCTCCTGCCGACAGCTCGATGCAACCCTTGCGATCCGATTGTCGGCCGGAAAGATCAGTAACGCAGCACCCCGGCGATCCCTTTCGCGTCCCCGAGGCTGCCGTCGGGCACGAAGCGGACCTCGGCGCCGGTCTCCAGACACTGTTCGACGATCTCGTCGACGATGTCCTCCCGGGCGTCCATGTCACCGCTCTCGGCCGGGACGAGATGGTCGCCGCCGTCGTCGCGGACCGTCACGCGGTAGTTCTCCTCGACGGCCAGCAGCCGGATCCGGCCCTCCGACGCGTTCTGCCACACCTCGTCGACCCCGGCGGCGAACTCCTTGCGCCCGCGGGCCGTTTCGAGTACGCGTGCCACCTCGTCGGTGTTCTTCTTCTCCTCGGCGGTGATCAGTGGACGTACCGCCTGCCACACCGTGTCGGGGGTGGCGTGCGCGAGGCCGCCGTGCGGGATGTGCGCCGCGTCCTTGGTGACCGTGCCGATCTCGTCGAGGAAGGAGAGGGCGGCGGTCTCGCCGGTGATGTACAGCGGGCGCGGGAGTTCGCGCAGGACGACGCCCATGGCCGTGTCGGCCTCGCGCAGGAAGCGCCGGGTCCCCTCGTCTCGGAAGGTGCTCGGCATGTCGCCGATCTGCTCCTGGCGCTCGGCGTCGAAGTTCTCGCGGTCCCTGGTCAGCGGGAAGCCGCCGGTGTGGTCCTCCACAACATGGCCGCCGCCGCCGTTCCACAGCGTCACCCGGTCGGCCGACACCGCGAGCACCCAAAACGGCCGCTCGGAGACCTGTGCGGCGACGAGATTGCGGGTCAGGAAGGTGTCCGAGAGCACCACGCGCTCGGGCACGGTGCGGGCCAGCGACCAGACCTGGTGCTCACCGGGGGCCGCGAAGATCGCCAGGCCGTCCTCGGCGTGCGCCAGATCGACCTCGGCCAGCGCCCGCTCGAGCTGCTCGACGACATCGCTGCGCCGTTCGCGGGTGACCGAGGGATCGGCTTCCAGCTGTTTCTTGGCCTCGGCCACCACATTGCGCAGCCGCACCGGATCCTGTGCGTTGTCGGGCTCCCGGCGGTGTGTCGGTGTCAGCACGGACACCGCGGGATAGGGCCGCGGCCTGCGCAGCTCGGTCAGGGTTGCGGTACTGAGAGCGTGCTCCATACCTGCACGATAAGACTGATTCGGTTATCGGGCATTTGGTGCAATTGATTGCTAGGGTCGCTCGCGTCGCCAGATGGCGTTTTCCCCATCGCCGTCACTGGACGACGATGCCTCCACCGTCATAGGACGCCCATGACGCAGGTCGACACCGAAACCCAGACGCCGCCCCCCGCCAAACTGACGCTGCTGACGCTCACCACCATGGTGGTCGGCTCGATGGTCGGGGCCGGGGTCTTCTCCCTGCCGCGGCGGTTCGCCCAGGAGACGGGCGTCGCCGGAGCCCTGATCGCGTGGGCCGTCGCCGGTACCGGCATGCTGATGCTCGCCTTCGTCTTCCAGCGGCTCGCGATCCGCAGGCCCGACCTCGACGCGGGTGTCTACGCCTACGCCAAGGCGGGCTTCGGCGAGTACCTCGGCTTCTTCTCGGCGTTCGGCTACTGGGCCAGCGCCTGCGTCGGCAACGTGACGTACTGGGTGCTCATCATGTCGACCATCGGGGCGATCGCACCCGCGCTCGGCGACGGCGACACCGTGCTCGCGGTCGTTCTCTCCTCGGTCGGCCTGTGGTCGTTCTTCCTGCTCATCCGCCGAGGGGTGAAGGAGGCGGCGGCCATCAACCGGATCGTCACCGTGGCCAAGATCGTGCCGATTCTCGTCTTCGTCATCCTTGCGTTCTTCTACCTGGATCCCCATGTCTTCGCCGAGAACTTCGCCGGCGCCGACTACGCCGGATCACTCTTCCAGCAAGTCAAAGGCACCATGCTGGCCACGGTCTTCGTGTTCCTCGGCGTGGAGGGCGCAAGCGTGTACTCGCGGCACGCCAAACGCCGTGAGGACGTGGGCCGGGCCACCGTCCTCGGCTTCCTGAGCGTCTTCGCCATCTTCGCCTCGGTCACCATCGTGTCGTACGGCATCATGCCGATGAGCGAGATCGCCGAGCTGCGGCAGCCGTCCATGGCCGGGGTCCTGGAGCACGCCGTCGGCACCTGGGGCGAGGTCTTCGTCAGCGTCGGCCTGATCATCTCGGTGCTCGGCGCCTATCTCGCCTGGACCCTGATGTCCGCCGAGGTGCTGTTCGTCGCCGCCAAGGACGAGGACATGCCCCGCTTCCTCGGCCGCTCCACCGCCGCCGACGTGCCCGTCCCCGCGCTGGTGATGACGACCGTGCTGACCCAAGTCGTGCTGGTCGTCACCCTGTTCTCGGACGACGCGTTCAACTTCGCGCTGGATCTGACCAGTGCGCTGACGCTGATCCCGTTCCTGCTGGCGGCGGCCTTCGCGGTGAAGATCGCGCGAGGGCGTCTCGGCGGTGACCTTGTCATCGCCGCACTCGCCACCGTCTACACCGCGTTCCTCCTCTACGCCGCCGGGCTGAAGTACCTCCTCGTCTCCTTCATCATCTACGCGCCCGCCACGGTCCTGTTCGTGATGGCCCGGCGCGAGCAGGGCAGACGGCTGTTCTCGCCCCGTGAACTCGTCATCCTCGCCGTCTCGGTGGCCGGCGCGATCCTTGGGATCGTCGCCCTGGCACTGGGCTGGATCAGCCTCTGACCTGGAGAAAGGCACACCGTGACCAGTCAAGACAGCATGAACCGCCCGGCGTACGGCGTCCACTCCGAGGTCGGCAGACTGCGCAAGGTGCTGGTCTGCGCGCCCGGTCTCGCGCACCGCCGGCTCACCCCCACCAACTCCGACGACCTGCTCTTCGACGACGTCATGTGGGTGGAGAACGCCCAGCGCGACCACGCCGACTTCGTCAACAAGCTGCGTGAGCGCGGTGTGGACGTCGTGGAACTGCACGACCTGCTCGCCCAGACCCTGGCGATCCCCGTGGCCCGGGACTGGCTCCTGGACCGGAAGATCACCGCGAACGAGGTCGGACTCGGACTCATCGACGACACCCGGGCCTTCCTGGAGTCCCTCGAACCCGCCCGGCTCGCCAAGTACTTGATCGGCGGTCTGGCCACCGCCGATCTGCCGGATGAATTCCGCTCCGGCTATCTCGCCCTGGCCCGCGAGTCGACGGGCGGACGCGAATATCTGATGCCGCCGCTGCCCAACACCCTCTACACCCGGGACACCACCTGCTGGCTGTACGGCGGCGTCACACTCAACCCGCTCTACTGGCCCGCCCGGCACGACGAGACGCTCCTGATGAAGGCCATCTACACCTTCCATCCTGACTTCGCGGGCTCCACCGTGTGGTGGGGAGACCCCGAACTCGACTGGGGCCAGGCCACGTTCGAGGGCGGCGACATCATGCCGGTCGGCAACGGCATCGTGCTCATGGGCATGAGCGAGCGCACCTCACGGCAGGCCATCACTCAGGTCGCGGCCGCGCTGTTCCAGAACGGCGCGGCCGAGCACGTGATCGTCGCCGGTATGCCGAAGCTGCGCTCCGCCATGCACCTCGACACCGTCTTCACCTTCGCCGACCGCGACCTGGTCACGCTCTACCCGACCATCATGGAAGCGGTCCACACCTTCTCCCTCCGCCCGAGCGACAAGGCCCCCGGCATCGAACTCACCGACGAGGGCTCGCGCCCCTTCACCGACGTCGTGGCGAAGGCGCTCGGCCTGTCCGAGCTTCGGATCGTCGAGACGGGCGGAGACGTGTACGCCTCCGAGCGGCAGCAGTGGGACAGCGGCAACAACGCCGTCGCCCTGGAGCCCGGCGTGGTGTTCACCTACGACCGCAACACCCAGACCAACACGCTGCTGCGCAAGGCCGGGATCGAGGTCATCACCATCGTCGGCGCCGAACTGGGGCGGGGCAGGGGCGGCGGCCACTGCATGACCTGTCCGATCGTGCGGGACCCCGTGGAGTTCTGACGCTCAGAAGGTGTCCGGATCGGCGGCGGCCCAGTCCGCGTCCCAGGAGGCTGGCGGCTCCTGGAGCAGGACCCCGGGCGCGAGCCACTCGTAGAGCTCGGCGTAGGACCGGACGGTCGTCGGGTCCGTACGCCGCCGGAGGTGGTGAGGCGTGAGGGCGCCCGGATCCCGTACGCCCATGGCGGCCATGATCTGACTCGCGCTGCGTACGGTCGCGCGCTGGTAGCGGTGGACGCGCTCGGACTTGTCCGCCACGTCCAGGGCACGGACCCGGCGCGGGTCCTGCGTCGCGACCCCCGCAGGACAGGTGTTGGTGTGGCAGCGCTGGGCCTGGAGGCAGCCGACCGCGAACATCATCGCGCGGGCCGCGTTCGTGTAGTCCGCGCCCTGCACCAGCCGTTTGACGATGTCCGAACCGGTGGCGACCTTGCCGCTCGCGCCGATGCGAACGCGGTCGCGCAGCCCGGTGCCGACCAGCGCGTTGTGCACGGTGATCAGGCCCTCGGTCAGCGGCGTACCGATGTTGTCGGCGAACTCCAGCGGCGCGGCCCCCGTACCGCCCTCCGCGCCGTCGACCACGATGAAGTCGGGCGTGACGCCTTCCGCGAGCATCGCCTTGCAGACGGCGAGGAACTGGCGGCGCGAGCCGACACAGAGCTTGAAGCCGGTCGGCTTGCCGCCCGCCAGCTCCCGCATACGGGCGAGGAACCGCACCATGTCGCGCGGCGTCGAGAACACCCGGTGATACGGCGGTGAGATCACGGTCTCACCCACCGGAACGTCGCGCGTCCGGGCGATCTCGGCGTTCACCTTGGCACCGGGCAGGACCCCGCCGATGCCCGGTTTCGCCCCCTGGGAGAGCTTCAGCGACACGCACTTCACCTCCGGCAGCGCGGCCTTGTCCGCGAACTCCCGTGCGTCGAAGTCACCCTCGGGGGTGCGGCAGCCGAAGTACCCCGTGCCGATCTCCCAGATCAGGTCGCCGCCGCCCCGCAGGTGGTACTCCGACAGACCGCCCTCGCCGGTGTCCTGCGCGAAACGGCCCCGCGCGGCACCCTTGTTGAGCGCCAGGATCGCGTTCGAGGACAGCGCCCCGAAGCTCATCGCGGAGACGTTGAGCAGGGCCATGTCGTACGGCTGGGTGCAGTCGGGTCCTCCGACGCGGACCACGGGCGGCTCGTCCGGTACCTCGACCGGGCGCATCGACGGCTGAAGGAACTCGTACCCGTCGGCGTACACGTCCCGCTCGGTGCCGAACGGCTCCTCCGCCTCTATGCCCTCGGCACGCCCGTACACGATGCTGCGCACGGCACGGTCGTACGGGCGCCCGCCGTAGTTCCGCTCGACGAGGTACTGCTGGAGCTCCGGTCGCAGCGCCTCCATGAGGAAGCGGAGATGGCCCAGCAGGGGGTAGTTCCGCAGCACCGAGTGGCGGCGCTGCACCAGGTCCCACACTCCGAGCGCGGTCAGGGCCAGCAGGACGCCCGCCGCGCACCACCACCACGGCGAGACGGCCCACACCAGGACCAGCGCCCCGGCCGCGCCGAGGGCGACGAGCAGCAGCAAGAGCATCCGGCGCACACCATGAGTCAAACCCACAGGAACGGCATGCACGGGGGTGACTGCGCCGATCAGGTGACGGAACCCCGCGGGTGTGGTTCAGCTGTTCGAGTCCGGTGCGCAGGAGCTGCCGCTGTCCGGCAGGGAGCCGTACAGCAGGAAGTCGTCGACTTTCCGGTGCACGCACTTGGAGGACGTGTACCCCGTGTGTCCCTCGCCCTTGTTGTCGAGGACGACGGCCGACGAACCGAGCCGCTTGGCGGTCTCCAGGGTCCAGCGGTACGGGGTGGCGGGGTCGCCCCGGGTGCCGACGAGCAGCATCTTCGGGGTGTGGACGTCGCGCACCTTGTCGCGGATGTAGGCGGTGCCCTTGGGGCGGCCGTAGCACATCAGCACCTGGGTGAGCCGGTACTGGCCGAAGACGGGGGACGCCTCCTCGTACGCGGCGCGCAGCTTGTCGATGTCCCGGGTGACCTGGTCGGCGGTGGGCCGGTCGGGGTCGTCCGCGCAGTTGATCGCCATCAGGGCGGCGGTGAGATTGTCGAGGGGGACGTCCGCCTCGTCGACGAGTCCGCCGTCCTGTCGGACTGCCGCGGCGGCGTTCGGCAGGGCGGCGCCTCCCGACAGCTGCAGGAGCCCGCGGGTGTCGCCGTCCTCGACCAGTGACTTGAGGGCCTGTTCGAGCGTGGGCCACGTCTGCTTGCTGTACAGCCCCTGACTGATGGCGCCCACCAGGTCCTGGCCAGAGAACTGCTGGCCGAGGTCGGTCGGAACCGGGTTCTCGTCGAGAGAGCCGACGAGTTCGACGACCTGTTGCCGGGCGCTGCGCGGATCCTGCCCGAACGCACAGGCCACGTCCTTGGTGCACCAGGTGAGGAAGTCCTCCAGCGCGGTCTGCTGCCCCTCGGCACCCACCAGCCCCTGCTCCGTCAGCGGCTCGGTGAGCGTGTCCACGCCGTCGAACACCAGCCGACCCGTCTTCTTGGGGAACTGGGCCGCGTACACCGCACCCAGCCGCGTTCCGTACGAGAAGCCGAGGTAGTTGAGCTTCTTGTCACCGAGCGCCTGGCGCATGACGTCCATGTCCCGGGAGGCATTGACCGTCCCTATGTACGGCAGCACGGGGCCGGAGTGCTTGGCGCACTGGTCGGCGGCGTGCTTGACCACTTTCAGGGCGGCCTGCGGATCACTGCTGTCGGGGGTGCCGTTCGTCGCGTCTGCGGCCTGGTCGGCGCCCTCGCCGCAGCTGACGGGCGAGGACTGGCCGACACCTCGGGGGTCGAAGGTCACCACGTCGTAGCCGTTCGTCAGGCCCATGAATTCTTTGCTGTCGAGGGCCAGCTGACTGATTCCGGCGCCTCCGGGACCGCCGAAGTTCAGCAGCACGGAACCCCGTGACGTACCCGTCGCCCGGTAGCGGGCCATCGCCACGTCGAGCGTCCCGCCGGTCGGGTGCGCGTAGTCCAGTGGGACGGTCACCTTCCCGCACTGGTAGTCCTTGGGCATGCCCTCGCCCTCGCAGGCGGCCCACTTGATCTTCTGGCGGTAGAAACGGGATAGGTCGGGGCCGTCGGCAGCCGTCGCCACCGCGGGCAGTCCGGCTGCCAGCAGGGCCAGCGTCGCGGTCGCGGCTCCGGCGAACGCGCAGCGGTGGTGCACGGACAGCATGCAAGCCTCCAGGGACGCCCGGCGGTGTACCGCCGGTGCCTTCACGATCACGATAAGCGCGGGTCCTGGGCCACGCCTCTCGGCGAGCGGGACGGGCCGTCGTGCCTTACCCTGCGTGCCGCATGGCGTTACCCTGCGTGCCGCATGGCGTTACCCTGCGTGCCGCGCGGCGCCACCCTGCGGGTCGCACGGGCCGCGCGGCGCCACCCTGCGTGCCGCGCGGCGCCCGGCTCTCGCGCCGACGCCCGGCGCGAGGGCCCCCTGCGTCAGTTCGAAAACCGTGACGCTCGTTGGAGTGAAAGACCGATAAGCCATAACTCGGATGGTTCTCCCGCGTTTTACGCCATGCGGGCGAGCGTCCGTGACCATGTCTGGAAGGCAGGGAACCTATGAAACGGGTTACCCGAAATGGTTTGATCGTCGCGGCCGCCGCTTCGGGCGCGCTGGCCGTGACCATGCCGGCGCACGCCGACTCCGCGGCGGACGGCGCCGCGGCCGACTCCCCAGGGCTGATCTCCGGCAACACCATCCAGCTCCCGGTGCACATTCCGGTGAACGTGTGCGGGAACACCGTGAACGTGGTCGGGCTCCTGAACCCGGCGGCGGGCAACAGCTGCGCCAACCAGGGCGGCGGCGGAGCGAAGGGTTCCGGCGGCACAGCCGGCGGTGCCGTCGCGCACGGCAGCGGAAAGGATTCGCCAGGTGTGCTCTCGGGTAACACCCTCCAGCTCCCGGTGCATCTCCCGGTCAATGTCAGCGGCAACTCCGTGACCGCGGTCGGCCTCGGCAACGCCGCCGTCGGCAACGAGTCCACGAACACCTCCGGCGGCCGGCCCCACCACCCTGCCCCGAAGCCGCCCAAGGCGCACACACCGGCACATGCACCCCAGTACAGCCCGTCGCGGCCCGTGGCCTCCCTCGCCCACACCGGCACGGACCAGACGGTGCCCGCGATCGCCGGGGGTGCGGCGCTGGTCCTGGGCGGGGCCGTCCTGTACCGGCGATTCCGGCCCGCCGCGATTCGCTGACCCACGGCCCGCCGAGGACGGAAGGCCCCACCGGGCTCGTGACCGGTGGGGCCTCCGCGGCTCGCTCAGCCGATGTCGTCGCGGAGGATGCTGTACCGCACGCCGTCGCGCCACCGCCCGTCGCGGAACACGACACTGCGGAGCACGCCCTCGCGGGTGAACCCCACTTTCTCCAGGGCGCGTTGCTCGGCGATGTTGTCCGACTCGGTGTCGGCCTCGATGCGCATCACGAGCGTGTGGGCGAAGAGGTACCGGACCAGTTGCCGCTGCGCTTCGGTCCCCACGCCCTTGCCGCGTGCCTCCGGCAGCAGACCGATGCCCATGTTCCAGTAGTGCGTGGTCCGGGTGGAGACGATCTTCCGCCAGGCGACGAATCCCAGGCGCTCGTCGTCACGCACCACCATCAGATGACCCGCGTCGTCGGTGATCAGGCCGTTCTCCGCCCACTGGCGCCGCCAGCGCCCGGTGTCCCACCAGCCGAACCACTGAAAGGGTTCGGCCGTCTCCGGATCCATCAGGAACCGCTCCATGACGGACAGGTCGTCCTCGGTCACCGGGCGCAAGGTCACGTGATCGACGCTCATGAGTGGCAACCCTATGCGCGCGGCCGCCAACACTGTCCCGGATCAGGCCAGTTGATGCTCGGTCCTCGGCCAACTCCGACGCCTCGTCGAGTGTTGGCCGCTGCAATCTTCGTGGAGATCGGGAAGGATTGCCGCGGTGCGGACGATCACCGCACCCCGCCGCACCACTCCGACGAAAGGGAGCGCCCCTATGACCTCTGCGGGACCCGAAGACCTCGTCGTCACTCGAGCCTCGCTCGACGACTGGAAGGTGGTCGGCGGATGGGCGGCGGACGAGGGATGGAATCCCGGGCTGTCCGACGGCGCGAGCTTCTTCGCCCAGGACCCCGAGGGCTTTTTCATCGGCCGGATCGGCGGGGAACCCGTCTCGGCCATCTCGGTGGTCACCTACGGCGCCGACTACGCCTTCCTGGGCTTCTACCTCGTACGCCCCGACCTGCGCGGCCGCGGCTACGGCCTCACCACCTGGAAGACGGCCCTCGCGCATGCGGGCGGCCGGACGGTCGGCCTCGACGGAGTGGTCGCGCAGCAGGACAACTACCGTCAGTCCGGCTTCGAACTCGCCTACCGTACGGTCCGTTTCGGCGGGGTGGCGCCCGCGGGGGAGTCGTCGGGAGTCCGGCCCGCCGAGGAGGCGGACCTCGCGGCGATCACGGCGTACGACAGTGCCAGCTATCCCGCCGACCGCCCGCGCTTCCTGGAGCGGTGGCTGACGGGCCCGGGGCACCGCACCTTCGTGCGCCTGGCCGCCGACGGGCGCCTCACCGGCTACGGCGTGATCCGCCCGGCCCGCGACGGTCTGCGCGTCGGCCCGCTGTTTGCCGACTCCGCCGACGACGCCCGCGCGCTCTTCTCCGCGCTGGCCGCAGACGCCGCCGGAAGCGAGGTCGCCATCGACGTCCCCGAGACGAACGCGGCGGGCATCGCCCTCGTGGAGGAACTCGGCCTCACCCCCTCGTTCGAAACGGCTCGTATGTACACCGGCCGGGTCAGGCCGTTCGCCCAGAAGCGCGTCTACGGCGTCACCACACTGGAGCTCGGATAGAGGGGGGCTCCGGCCTGCGGTTCCCGCCGGGCCCGGTGGCGGGCAACCACGCCTACGGCCAGGCTGGTGTCATGCGACGACGTGTGCCCATCGGGGTGTTGGCGCCGACCGCGGCGGCGCTGATGATGCTGTCCGCTTGTCATACCGTCACGGCCGCAAGCGCCGCGCGGGCGACAGCGGCAGTGGCAGCGGCGGCTGCGGGTTCGACTGCGACGGCGACTGCGACGGCGACTGCGGGTTCGACGGCGACGGCGACTGCCACGGCAACTGTCACGGCCGGTGACGTGTCCCGGCAGGTGGACATTGGCGGCGGGCGGAAGATCTATCTGCACTGCCGGGGAAGCGGCAGCCCGACCGTCGTCCTCGAGTCGGGGCTCCACGACTCGTCCGACACCTGGACCATCACGGACACCCGTCCGCCGGTGCCGAAGGCGCCCGCGGTCTTCCCGGGCGTCGCGGAGTTCACCCGCGTCTGCACCTACGACCGGCCCGGAACGGTCCGGTACACCAACCCTCCCGCCCTCACTGCGCGGAGCACCCCGGTGACCGGTACGCGAGCGCTCCCGGACATGGTGCGCGACCTCGACAAGGTGCTGACGGCGGGGCACGTGCCCGGTCCCTACCTGCTGGTGGGTCACTCCTTCGGGGGCATGGTCACACGGTTGTACGCGCAGCAGCATCCGGAACGGACCAGCGGCCTCGTCTTCGTCGACTCGTTCGGTACGAACATCAAGCCGCTTTTCGGCACGGACTGGGCCGCGTACGTGCGGCTGCTCAACCATCCGGGCACGCCCTTCGACAACGACCCGGCCTTCGAGAACGTCGACATCGACGGTGCCGTCGCCGCGGTCGACCGTGCCGGTCCGCTGCCGAAGGTACCGCTCGCCGTCCTCAGCAAGACGGAGCCCTTCGCCGCCCCCGCGGGAACCCCGAAACCGCTGCTGACACGACTGGAACGGGCCTGGCCACGGGTGCAGCAGACCCTCGTGGAACTGGCACCGCAGACCCCTCACTTCCTCGCCACGGGGAGCGACCACTACGTGCAGGTCCACGACCCCGACCTCACGATCAGCGCGATCAGGCTCGTCGTGGGCCGGATCCCGCACGCGTGATCCCTACGGGTGACCGTCGGCAGGGCGCCGCGCGGGAAAGGCACGCCCGCGCCCCACGGCCACGAGATGCGATGGACGACCATGCTGAAACCTTCACATCAGTGTGAAGGCAAGCGCATGCGCCGGGGAGAGCGATGAAGATCGGTGAGCTGTCACGCCGCACCGGCGTCCCGACCCGGATGCTGCGGTACTACGAGGAGCAGCGCCTGCTCCACCCCGAGCGGGCCGACAACGGCTATCGCGCGTACGGCGATTCAGCAGTCCAGTGCGTCCAGCAGATCCGCGGGCTGCTCGACTCCGGACTCACCACCGAGATCATCCGCGCCATCCTGCCGTTCCTTTCCGCCCCGGGCGGGATCCATCTCCACCCCGAGTGCCTCACCCCGGAGACCGCCGCACTGCTGCGCGGCGAGATCGACCGCATCCAGAGCCGCATCGACTGCCTGGCCCGCAATCGGGACGCGCTGCGGGCCTATCTGGAGGCGGTCCAGCCGGATCGTGGCGACCAGGGCCGGGCTGTCGACCAAGA
>NZ_JBVHXR010000006.1:0-3224 GCF_055569295.1 Streptomyces sp. NPDC029292 | reverse complement strand
GCGCATCGACTGCCTGGCCCGCAATCGGGACGCGCTGCGGGCCTATCTGGAGGCGGTCCAGCCGGATCGTGGCGACCAGGGCCGGGCTGTCGACCAAGGTGGGGCGATCAACTAGCCAGTTCCTGCGCGTGTTGCGCCGCCTCGCGCACCGGGCCGCGGTGCACGGGACCGTGCCCGGGCAGCAGGACATCCGCCGCGAGGGCCTCGATGCGCGCCAGCGACGCGAGGGCGCTGTCGCGTTCGCGGTCGAACATCGCGGGCAGCAACTGCGGACCCCGTATGCGCGACGTCGGATGCCCGCTGACCAGGGCGTCACCGGAGATCAGGACTCCGGCGTCCGGCAGGTGGAAGACGGAGTGCCCCGCCGTGTGGCCCGGCGTGTGCACCGGGACGGGACGGCCGGGCAGATCGAGCGGGCCCTCCTGGGGAAACGCCTCGGGCCGGCTCATCCGGACGTCCGCCGTGCCGCCGGACCGGATGGCGTGCACCGCCCAGGGCAGCACACCGGGGCGCCACGCCTGGCGCAGCACCTGCCCCACGCTCACCTGATCGAGGAACTCGCGGCGCGCGTGCGGCAGTTCCGCCTCGTGCAGGTAGACGGGGACGCCGAACGTGCTGCTGAGGTACTCGGCCGAACCGAGATGGTCGTTGTGCGCGTGCGTGATGAGCACGGCGCTGACCGCCTCGGGCGCGTGGCCGAGGGCGTCCAGGGACGCGAGGACTTCCTGGCGGTCGCCCGGATATCCCGTGTCGACCAGGGTGACGGCGTCGCCCTCGGTCAGGACGACCCAGTTCGTGTTGCTGCCGTGGACCAGATGAACTCCGGCGGCTGCTTCGACGATCGCATCCTCGCGCATGACCATCCCGACGCTTGAGAACTTTCACGGCCGAGTGGGGCCGTGTCAGGGCGAAGGTACCGCGTGTGCGGGGGAGCGCGACCGTCGCCCTCGGGGAGGCGCGGCTCGTGGTGGCCGAAGGTGAACGGGCCGTGCGGGCAAGGGTCTTGACGCAGCACTGACAAGGCGCTGGCATATGGCGAGTCTCGTTGACTTTTGTTCGAGTCTGCGAACAAACCGCTCAAAGGAGAGCCGCATGTCCCCTATTTCGAACACCACGTGCCTCAAACGTCTCTTGAGACGCGCGGCTGTCCACTGCGCCGTCCTGTGTCTGGCCCTCGCCGGACTGGCCGGACTCGGTCGCTCGGCCGCGCCGCTCACGGCCGAACCGACCGCCGTCAGCACCAACCAGATCGGGGTCACCCCCGCCCCGATGGGCTGGGCGTCCTGGAACAGCTTCGCCAGCACCATCGACTACGCCACCATCAAGGCCCAGGCCGACGCCCTCGTGTCGTCCGGGATGGCCGCCGCCGGCTACACGTACGTCAACATCGACGAGGGCTGGTGGCAGGGCGACCGCGACAGCGCCGGCAACATCAGCGTCGACACCGGCAAGTGGCCCGGCGGGATGAAGGCCATCGCCGACTACATCCACAGCAAGGGACTCAAGGCCGGGATCTACACCGACGCCGGGAAGAACGGCTGCGGTTACTACTACCCGACCCCCTCGACGACGCCCGCCGCGCCCAACACCGGGATGGAGGGCCACAACCAGCAGGACCTGGAGACCTTCCAGAACTGGGGCTTCGACTTCGTCAAGATCGACTGGTGCGGCGGCGACGCCGAGGGACTCGACCAGGAGACGACGTACAAGGCGATCCGCGACGCGAACGCGGCGGCGACCGCCGTCACCGGACGCTCGCTCGTCCTGTCGCTGTGCGAGTGGGGGACCGGCAACCCCTGGAACTGGGCCGCCGGTACGGGCGCCATGTGGCGCACCAGCACCGACATCGTCTACTGGCCGGACAACCCGACGATGTCCGGCATCCTGGCGAACTTCGACAAGTCCCTGCACCCCGCCGCCCAGCACACCGGCTACTACAACGACCCGGACATGATGACGGCCGGCATGAGTGGTCTGACCGCCGCCCAGAACCGAACGCACATGGGCCTGTGGGCGATCTCCGGCGCACCGCTGCTCGCGGGCAACAACCTCGCCACCATGAGCTCGTCGACCGCCTCCATCCTCACCAACTCCGAGGTCATCGCCATCGACCAGGACGCGCGCGGCCTGCAGGGCGTCAAGGTCGCCGAGGACAGCACCGGTCTGCAGGTCTACAGCAAGGTCCTCTCCGGCACCGGCAAGCGCGCGGTTCTGCTGCTGAACCGTACGTCGGCCGCGGCGAACATCAGCGCCCGCTGGCAGGACATGGGGCTGACCACCGCGTCCGCCGCGGTGCGCAATGTGTGGTCGGCGTCCAACGTCGGCTCGTACGCGACGAGTTACACCACCAGCGTTCCGGCGGGGGAGGCCGTCCTGCTCACCGTCTCCGGTACGGAGGGGGCCGGGACGACGTACGAGGACACCACCTCGGCCACGACGCCGACGTTCACCGGCGTCACCACGGCCGCCGCGGGCACGAAGCTGATCGACATCACGTACGCCAACAGCGGCTCCACGGCCCGTAAGGCGACCCTCCAGGTCAACGGCCAGTACGCGCAGACGCTCGCCTTCCCGCCCACCGGGTCGTCGAGCACGTACCGCACCGTCTCCGTCCTCGCCGACCTGGCGAAGGGCGCGAACACGCTGACCTTCGGGACGTCCGGCACCGCACCCGACATCGACGCCGTCGCCGTCCGCGCGATCCCGGGCACCAACGGCACCGCGATCGTCGGTACCGGCTCCGGGCGCTGCCTGGACTTCTTCAAGAGCACCATCGCCAACAACACCCAGGCCGAACTCTGGGACTGCGGCGGAGGCCAGAACCAGACCTTCACCTCCACCTCGCGCGGCGAACTCGTCGTCTACGGCAACAAGTGTCTCGACGCCTACAACAGCGGCACCGCCAACGGCACCCGGGTGGTGATCTGGGACTGCAACGGCGGCACCAACCAGAAGTGGACCGTCAACTCCAACGGCACCATCACCAACAACGTCTCGGGCCTGTGCCTGGACGCGATCGGCAACGGCACCGCGAACGGAACGCTGATCGACCTGTGGTCGTGCAACGGCGGATCCAACCAGCAGTGGACCCGTAACTGACCGCAGGTTCCCGCCGGGACAGACCGGGGGGGGGGGGGGGGGGGGGGGGGGGGGGGGGGGGGGGGGGGGGGTGAGAGGGGGGGGGGGGGGGGGGGGGGGGGGGGGGTGGGGGTGTGGTGCGGGTT
>NZ_JBVHXR010000005.1:352018-391565 GCF_055569295.1 Streptomyces sp. NPDC029292 | reverse complement strand
CCGATCGGCCGGAGACGGGGTATCAACATATCTGGCGTTGATTTTTGGCACGCTGTTGAGTTCTCAAGGAACGGACGCTTCCTTTGTACTCACCCTCTCGGGCTTTCCTCCGGGCGCTTCCCTTCGGTCTTGCTTTGTTTTGCTTCGTTCTTGCGTTTCCGACTCTATCAGACTCTTTCGTGTCCGACTTCCTCGGTGCCTTCCAGGTTTCCGCTTTCGCGTTTCCCTTTCCGGCGGTTCCGACTCTATCAGATCCTTTCGGGCCTGATTCCCAGTCAGTGGGGCTTGTCTTCACGGCTGTTGGGCCGTTCCGACGTCCCAAACTTTAGCGGATCCTCTCGGCAGTTCCTAATCGGGCTGCCGAGTCCAAATCGAATTGAATTCGGGCACGCCGAATTCGACCCGGTTGGGCGATCGTGCTGGTGGTTTGGGTGCCGCATCTGCGGCGGAGGTGCTGCCGCAGAACCGTTCCGGCTCCGTGGCAACTCGAAGAACCTTACGGATCGCGTAGGGGGATGTCAACCATCCCTGTCAAGATCTTTAATCGAGGTCGCTGAGCCGGCCGCCCGCGTCCGGCTGGGCGTCCTCCACGCGGCGGAGCAGACGGGTCAGGACTTCACCGAGGACCCCACGCTCGTCCGCGGAGAGGTCCTGGAGGAGGTCCTCCTCGAAGCCCGAGGCGAGGCGCATCGCCTCCAGCCACTTCTCCCTGCCCTCGTCGGTCAGCTCCACGATGACGCGCACCCGATTCGATTCGTCGCGCTCCCGGGTGACCAGCCCCTCGGCGACCATGCGGTCGATGCGGTGGGTCATCGCGGCCGGAGTGAGACCCAGCCGTTTGGCGAGCTCGCTCGGGCCCATGCGGTACGGGGCGCCGGAGAGAACGAGGGCCTTGAGGACCTCCCACTCGGCGTTGCTGATGCCGAGGGTGGCGGTCTGGCGGCCGTAGGCGACGTTCATACGGCGGTTGAGGCGGCCGAGGGCCGAAACGATCTTCTCGACCTGGGGGTCGAGGTCCTGGAACTCGCGCTGGTAGGCGGCGATCTGTTCTTCGAGTGTCGGCTCACTGGCGCCGGGGTTGTCGCCCATGTCCGCAGTATCGCACGGCACCGCTTGGCGTTGAAGTCCTTCGAGGTGTACAGTTCAACTTCTAACTTTAGCTTTGAAGTCTTCAGGCCTGCACCCTTGCATAGCGCATCCGCACCGCGCATCCCCGTGCCCTGGAGGCTTCACGACCAAGGCAGGTGAAAGTGACCAGGGCGATGGGCGCAGCGATGCGCCGGATCCATGTGGGCAACGCACTCAGCGCGTTCGGGCTCGGCTTTACGGTCCCCTTCCTCTACGTCTATGTGGCGCAGGTGCGGGGACTCGGCTCCATGACGGCGGGCATCGTGCTCGCCGTCTTCGCCGTGGCCGCTCTTGTCGTGCTGCCGTTCGCCGGGCGGGCCATCGTCCGGCGCGGCCCGCTGCCGGTCCTGCTCACCGCCCTGGCCACCGCCTCCGTCGGAGCGCTGAGCCTCGGGCTCGCGAGCAATGCGACGACCGTCCTGCTGTCGGCGGCCGCGCTCGGTGCCGGGCAGGCCGTGATGCAGCCGTCGCTCGCGACGATGATCGTGGACTGCTCCACGGCGGAGACGCGGTCGCGCGCCTTCGCGACGCAGTTCTTCCTGCAGAACCTGGGGCTCGGTGTGGGCGGCCTGATCGGCGGCCACATCGTCGACACGACCCGGGCGAGCTCGTTCACCCTGCTGTTCGCGATCGAGGCGGCGATGTTCCTGCTCCTCGTCGTGATCATGTCGACGGTGCGGATGCCGCACGCGCCCAAGGTCGGGGGTGCCCCGCAGGCCAGGGGCGGCAGCTGGAAGCAGCTGCTCGGCAACCGGGCCATGGTGCAGCTGTCCGTGCTGGGCTTCGTGCTGTTCTTCGCCTGCTACGGCCAGTTCGAGTCGGGGCTCTCCGCGTACGGCGTCGAGGCGGCCGGGATCTCCACCTCCGCGCTCGGTACGGCGATGGCGGCGAACACGGCGATGATCGTGGTCGCGCAGTTCGCGGTGCTGAAGTTCGTCGAGCGCCGGAAGCGGTCCCGGGTGATCGCCGCGGTCGGGCTCATCTGGGCCGTCGCGTGGCTCGCGGCCGGGTACGCGGGCCTCGGGCACGGCAGCCAGACCATGGCGACCGCCGCGTTCGTCTCGACGTACGCGCTCTTCGGGCTCGGCGAGGCGATGCTGTCTCCGACGGTCGCGCCGCTGGTCGCCGACCTGGCTCCGTCGGGCATGGCAGGCCAGTACAACTCGGCCTTCGCCCTGGTGAAGCAGCTCGCGCTGGCGGTCGGTCCCGCGGTGGGCGGTCCGATGGGGGCGTCGCTGCACGGCCCGTACGTCGTGACGTTCCTTCTCTTCTCGCTCGGCATCACGTTCCTGGCCGTGCGGCTGGGGCGGCAGCTCACCCCCGTACAGAATCAGCCGTGGCTGGCGAAGAGCCGGGTGGTCGCAAAGGGCGGGACGCCTGCGGAGCCGGAGCCGGTGCCGGCGAGCGCCTGACGTCCTGGCGTACGGCCGTCGTACGACGGCCGCCACCACGTTTCTTCTCGTGGCGTACGGCCGTCGCCCGTTTCGTAGCGCGTTTCAGCGGACCCCTGTCACCAGGTTGGCCGTGAACGGGAGGGTCGCGCTGCCGTCCGGGGCGGTGCGGTCCGCGAGGTGGGCGTGGACCGCGGCGCCTGCCCGTACGAGGGCGTCGTGGCCTGCCCTGTCGGCGACCGCCTGTCCCCAGGACGTCGACGAGAGCTGGCCCGGGGCGTAGTCGGCGAGGGGCGGGATGGCGATGCCGAAGCTGACCTCCCGGACGGTGACGTCGTGGAAGCCGGTGGTGCGGAGGGCGGTGGTGAGGCGTTCGGCGGTGCCGGAGAAGGCGCCCTCGTATGCCGCGGCGACGTCCGGGCCGCCGTACTCCTTGACGGCCTCGTACTGGGCCACGAAGTACGGGATCAGTTCCCTGGCGGCCCAGGCGGTGGCCGCGAATCGGCCTCCTGGGCGGGTTACCCGGGCCGTCTCCGCGAAGGCCGCGTCCAGGTCGGGGAAGAACTGGACTCCCTGCTGGCAGACGACCGCGTCGAAGGTGGCGTCCTGGTAGGGGAGTTTCTCCGCGGGGGCGGCCGTGAACTCGATGTCCGGATACATGCGGGGCGCGCGCTCCGCGGCCACCCGGAGCATGCCCTCGTTGATGTCTGCGGCCGAGACGCGGCCTGCGGGGCCGACGCGGGCGGCTGCCGCGCGGGCCGCGAAGCCGGTGCCGCAGGCCAGGTCGAGGACCGTGGCGCCGGGGAACAGGTCCACGGCGTCCAGGACCGCCTCCACGAAGGGCGCCATGAACGGCGCGGCGTACTGCTCGTAGCGCTCCGGTGCACTTCCTTTGAGCTGAAAGCCCGTTTCGTCTGCCATAGGTGAGCTACTAGCACCGGGTGGGGTGGGGGGCTAGGTGGCGCGCGGGGGTGTGGGTGGGGTTGTCTTTCGCCCCCGCCGCCCCTACCCGTCCCGTACCTGGGGGCTCCGCCCCCAGACCCCCGTATCGGCCCAACGGCCTCGTCCTCAAACGCCGGACGGGCTAAAGACTCTTAGCCCTCCCCCCGCGGCAAAGCGAACTCGCACCACACCGCCTTCCCCCCGCCAGGGGTACGCCGCGACCCCCAGCCGGAGGCAATCGTGGCGACGATGGCGATGCCCCGCCCGGCCTCGTCGGCGGGCTCGGCGCGGCGGCGGCGCGGGAGGTGGTCGTCGCCGTCGGTGACCTCGATGATCAGGCGGCGGTCGGTGCGCCGGAGGCGGAGGCGCATGGGCGGGGTGCCGTGCTGGAGGGAGTTGGCGACGAGCTCGCTGGCGGCGAGGACGCCGAGGTCGTGGAGGTCGGGCGGGAAGCGCCAGCTCGTCAGGACGCCGGAGGCGAAGGCACGCGCGCGTGGGGCTGCCTCCACGCCGCCGAGCAGCTCCAGGGCGGCGTTGCGGAAGAGGTCGCCGTCCGGGCCCGTACGGGCGGGGTGTTGGAGGACCAGGACCGCCACGTCGTCGTCGTGGTCGGCGGTGACGCCCGCCGAGCGGACCAGGCGGTCGCAGATCACCTGGGGGGTGCCGGTGGCGCCGGCGAGGGCGCGCTCCAGGGCGGCGATTCCCTCGTCCAGGTCCTCGTTGCGGCGCTCCACCAGGCCGTCGGTGTAGAGGACGGCCGTGGAGCCGGGGCCGAGCGGGACCGAGCCGGAGGCGTGCAGCCAGCCGCCGGTGCCGAGCGGCGGCCCGGTGGGCTCGTCGGCGCGGTGGACGGTGCCGCTCTCGTCACGGACCAGGATGGGCAGGTGGCCCGCCGAGGCGTACACCAGCCGGCCCTCGTTCGGGTCGTGGACGGCGTACACGCAGGTGGCGATCTGGTTGGCGTCGATCTCCGTGGCGAGGCCGTCGAGGAGTTGCAGCACCTCGTGCGGGGGGAGGTCGAGGCGGGCGTACGCGCGTACGGCGGTGCGCAGCTGGCCCATAACCGCCGCCGCGCGGACCCCGCGGCCCATGACGTCGCCGATGACCAGCGCCGTGCGGCCGCCGCCGAGGGTGATCACGTCGTACCAGTCGCCGCCGACCGCGGCCTCGGTGCCGCCGGGCTGGTAGGTGGCCGCGATGCGCAGGTCGTCGGGCTCTTCCAGCTCCTGGGGGAGCAGGGAGCGCTGGAGGGTGACGGCGGTTTCGCGCTGGCGGCGCTCGCTGGCGCGCAGCCGTTCGGCGGCCTCGGCGTGGTCGGTGACGTCGGTGGCGAAGATCAGTACGCCACCGTCCTGGGCCTCCGGGGAGGTGTCGACCGGTGTGCAGGTGAAGGTGTACGAACGGCCGCCGGGTGCCTTGCGGGACTTGACCGTACGGGGCTTGGCGCTGCGCAGGACCTGGTCGAGGAGCGGGAGCAGGCCGAGCTCCTCCAGCTCGGGCAGCGTCTCGCGCGCGGGCTCGCCGACCGGTCGGGCACCGAAGGCCGCCGCATAGGCGTCGTTGACGTACGCGACGCGGTGCTCGGGGCCGTGCACGAGGGCGACGAGCGCGGGGACGCGGTCGAGGACCTGGCGCACCGGCAGCTCGTCGACGGCGGGCACGGGCGGCGCGTCGTCGGTCAGCTGCTCGGCGCGGGCCGCCGGCACGGAGCCTTCCCCTCGCAGGTCCGGGGTGACGGTGTGCTCGGTCCGCGCTGCGGCGCGGCGCTGCGTTCCGGGGAGCCGGGCGCTCCAGCGCGTGAAGTTCACAGTGGGGAAAGCCTCGTGGTTAGAAGGGCGAGCGGTCCGCCCGCCCAAGGTCGTGGACCAGTCTGGCCGACCGGACCGACATCCGTCAGACGCCGGCCTGACCGGTGGAGTTCCTGAGTCCGGTCAGGACGACCCCTTCGGGTCGAGCTTCGGGTCGAGAGGAGGCTTTCCACCGGCCGCGAGTTCGAACTCCGCACGGGGGTGTTCGAGCGAACCGAGAGACACGATCTCCCTCTTGAAGAGCCCCGCCAGGGTCCATTCGGCCAGTACACGGGCCTTGCGGTTGAAGGTCGGCACCCTGCTCAGGTGGTAGACACGGTGCATGAACCAGGCAGGATAGCCCTTCAGCTTGCGCCCGTAGACGTGTGCGACACCCTTGTGCAGCCCCAGGGACGCGACCGAACCGACGTACTTGTGGGAGTACGTTTCGAGCGGCTCGCCGCGCAGCGAGTGCGCGATGTTGTCGCCGAGAACCTTGGCCTGGCGGACGGCGTGCTGGGCGTTGGGAGCGGTCTCCTTGCCGGGCTCTTCGGCGGTGACGTCGGGGACGGCGGCGGCGTCTCCCGCGGCCCACGCGTGCGTGACGCCGTCGACGGCCAGCTCGGGGGTGCACTTGAGACGGCCGCGCTCGTTGAGCGGCAGGTCGGTGGCGGCGAGGATCGGGTGCGGCTTCACACCGGCCGTCCATACGACCGTACGGGTGGGGAAGCGGGCGCCGTCGCTGAGGACGGCGACCCGGTCCGCGCAGGAGTCGAGGCGGGTCTCCAGGCGTACGTCGATGTTGCGGCGGCGCAGCTGGGTGACCGTGTACTTGCCCATCTCCTCGCCGACCTCGGGGAGGATGCGGTTCGTGGCCTCGACGAGGATCCACTTCATGTCCTCGGGCTGGACGTTGTGGTAGTAGCGCGCGGCATAGCGGGCCATGTCCTCCAGCTCGCCGAGCGCCTCCACACCCGCGTAACCGCCTCCTACGAAGACGAAGGTCAGGGCCGCGTCGCGGATCGCGGGGTCGCGGGTGGAGGAGGCGATGTCCATCTGCTCGATGACGTGGTTGCGCAGGCCGATGGCCTCCTCGACCGTCTTGAAGCCGATGGCGTAGTCGGCGAGACCGGGGATCGGGAGGGCGCGCGAGACCGAGCCGGGGGCGAGGACGAGTTCGTCGTACGTGATCTGCACCGCGCCCGCGCCCTCCTCCGCGGTGGCGAGCGTGGTGAGCGTCGCGGTGCGCTTGGCGTGGTCGATCGACTGGGCCTCGCCGATGACGATCCGGCACTGGTCGAGGACCCGGCGCAGCGGGACGACGACGTGACGCGGCGAGATCGAGCCCGCGGCGGCCTCTGGAAGGAATGGCTGATAGGTCATGTACGGGTCGGGAGAGACGACGGTGATCTCGACGTCACCCCGCTGCAGTTCCGGCTTCAGCTTCCGCTGCAGGCGCAGAGCTGTGTACATCCCGACGTAGCCGCCGCCGACCATGAGAATGCGCGTACGTTCCTTCACCATCCCATGACGCACCCAGCTCTCGAGTTTGTCCACAGGCCCGACAATTTGTGTGACCGGCCGCCGACAACGTGCAGGGTTGGCCGATTTGCCGGAGTGCGGGGAAGATGTGCAGGTCAGTAGGGGTGGGCAGGGTGGGCGGAGGGGGCTCAATCGGGACGTAACCGGCCCGTACTCCGATCGGGGGGCGCTCCGTGCGGAACCTGCCCCTTCTGAATTGACCCCCTCTCAACTATGTTCGTGTGTCGACGGGGTGTAGGGGGATGGGCTCGACGAGTCCGCGACGGGCGGGCTCGTGACCCACGCTCGTTCCGCACGCCCCGGCTGCCAATGGCGGGGAGAGTCTCCGGGGGGAGACGTCATTACCGGGGGAACGCTTATGCACATTCAGGATTCTCGTTGGTCTTCCGCGTCTGCCATCGCATCCGGTGGCACGGTCGGCGCGGCAGCGAGCGGCAACGGACGCGGTCCGGGGGACGGATCACGTACGACGCCGCTGCGCGTGGACGCACAGCGCAATCTGGAGCACGTACTGCGCGCGGCGCGCGAGGTCTTCGGCGAGCTGGGGTACGGCGCGCCGATGGAGGACGTGGCGCGGCGCGCCCGGGTCGGTGTCGGCACGGTGTACCGGCGCTTCCCGAGCAAGGACGTCCTGGTGCGCCGGATAGCCGAGGAGGAGACCTCCCGGCTGACGGACCAGGCGCGCGCGGCGCTCGGTCAGGAGGACGAGCCGTGGTCGGCGCTCTCGCGCTTCCTGCGCACGTCGGTGGCCTCGGGCGCCGGGCGGCTGCTGCCGCCGCAGGTGCTGCGGGTCGGCGTCGCGGAGGACGGGGCCGAGGCGGACGAGGCGCGGGTGCCGCAGCAGCGGTCCCAACTCGCACCCGAGCTGCGGCTCGTCGAGCAGCGGCCGGCGCCGGAAGAGGAGGCCCTGACCGCGGTGGCCGACGACGCCGGTGCGGCCACGCTGCTCGAAGTGGTGGGCCGGCTGGTGGAGCGGGCGCGCGCGGCGGGCGAGCTGCGGGCGGACGTCACCGTGGCGGACGTGCTGCTGGTGATAGCCACGGCCGCACCCTCGCTGCCGGACGCCGCCCAGCAGGCCGCGGCCTCGGCCCGGCTCCTCGACATCCTGCTGGAGGGGCTGCGCTCGCGTCCGGCATAAGGGTGCGCGGGACCGCCTGAGCGTGGGTGCTGCGCCACCCGCGTGCGGGATGCCGACGATCGCATACCGCCATTTCCGTCATTTCCTCAACTCCCGCACAGGGAACCTCGCTTGAGCCTTCCCCGAACGGGTGAACGCTAGTGCTCCTGAGTGGGAAGTCCCCTCGGACGAGTGGTTGGTACGGACAGCAGGGGCTTGCGGCGGGCCCATGTGGCACTCTTTCCCGGGTATTCGGGTCCGAGTGTGCAGGCGGGGGCTTTCCGCGATGAGCGTTGACGGGCGGGACGAGTCACTCGGTGACGGTGGCGCGGAAACCGGCGGGCTGCCGTCGCCTCAGGTGCCGAGCCAGGGCGGGCCGTCCGGGAGTACTCCGGCGGGCACATCGGGAGGCATCTCGGGGGGCGCCTCAGGAGCTTCGCCTTCCGGCGGCGGCCCCGACCACAGCGTTCCGGCGCAGCGCGACCGGTTCGACCGGCGTGAGGGCGGCGCCCTGCCGCCCCCCGTCGATCTGCCGCCGTCCGACGCCGATCTGATCGAGCGGATGCGCGCGGGCGACGACACGGCGTACGAGGAGCTGTACCGGCGCCACGCGCAGGCCGTGCGCCGCTACGCCCGCACCTGCTGCCGGGACGCGCACACCGCCGACGACCTCACGGCCGAGGTGTTCGCCCGCACGCTCCAGGCGGTGCGCGGCGGCAGCGGCCCCGAGCACGCCGTACGCGCGTACCTGCTGACGACCGTCCGCCGCGTCGCCGCGAACTGGACGAAGTCGGCGAAGCGGGAGCAACTGGTCGACGACTTCGCGGTGTTCGCCGCGCAGGCCGCCCGCGGCACCGAGGTCTCCGACGACGACACCCTCGACCTGGGCGTGGACGTGCGCGCGATGCACGAGGCCGAGCAGTCCATGGCCATGCAGGCCTTCTGGTCGCTGCCGGAGCGCTGGCAGGCCGTGCTGTGGCACACGGAGGTCGAGGACGAGTCGCCGAGCGAGGTCGCCACACTCTTCGGGCTGGACGCCAACGGGACGCGCGTCCTCGCCAGCCGCGCCCGCGAGGGCCTCAAGCAGGCCTACCTCCAGGCACATGTGAGCGCCGCGCTCACCATGGACGAGGAGTGCGCGCGCTACGCCGACCGGCTCGGCGCCTACGCCCGCGGCGGCCTGCGTACGCGCGCCGAGCGCGGGCTGCGCAAGCACCTGGAGGAGTGCGCCAAGTGCCGGCTGGCGGCGGGCCAGATCAAGGAAGTCGCCAGCGGGATCCCCGCGGTCGTGCCGGTCGCGGTCATCGGTTGGTTCGGTGCCGCCGGGTACGCGAAGGCCGTCGCGCTCATCGCCGGTGGCGCCGGAGCGGGTGCGGCCGGAGCGGCGGGGGCGACCGCCGCGGCGGGCGGCAGCTCCGGCGGGGCGAGTGCGGGTGGCGGCGCGGCGGCCTCGGAAGGGCTCGGCGCGCCGGTCAAGGCCGGGATCACGGCGGGTGTCGTCGCGGTGGCCGCGGCGGCGGTGGCGCTCGCCCTGGTCGGCAACGACAGCCCGGCCAAGAAGCCCGAGGCCAAACCGGTCGGCTCGCCCGCCGTCGAAGTGCCACAGCCGACGCCGACACCGACGCCGAAGAAGGCGCCCGCGTCGAAGCCCCTGGTGGTGGCCCCCGCGCCGACTCCCACGGCTACCCCGACTCCGACGCCGAAGCCCACGCCCAAGCCGTCGCCCACCCCGACCCCGACCCCGTCCCCGAAGCCCACGCCCACACCCAAGCCGACCCCGACCCCAACGCCTCCGCCCGCGCCGGTCGTCTACCAGTGGAGCGAGCTGGAGTACGGCGTCAACGGCGACCACACCAAACCCGAGATGCGGCTCGGCGAGAGCAGCTGGGTGTGGCAGCGCTCCGGGGTGCCGATCGCCAACACGCAGTACGCGCACGGCGTGACCGTGCACGGCGAGTCCTCCGTCACCATCGACCTCAACCGCAGCTGCTCCTCGTACGACGCGATGGTCGGCGTCGACGACATGACGCTGGGCCTCGGCAAGGTGCGCTTCTCCGTGTACGCCGACGGGTCCCGCATGTGGCAGTCGCCGCCGATCGAGGGCGGCGGCCAGGCGATCCCCGTCCATGTGAACCTCACCGGCCACGAGACGATCCGCCTTGTCGTCGAACCCCACACACCGTTCGACTCGGTGGCGCTGGCGGACTGGGCGGAGTCGAAGTTCCAGTGCCAGTGAGCACGCGTTGCCAGTGAGCGCGCGTACGCATGGCTATTCGGCGGGGTGCTCCTTCAGCGCCTCGGCCAGTTCCCGCAGGGCGTCGTCCGTGGTGAAGCCCGTCCCCGTGGCACGCTCGGACTCGTAGCGGGCGGGACCGAGGGCCGCCCGCACGGTGGCCTCCGTGCGCTCGGCCTCGGCGCGCTCGCGTGCGGGACGCGGATGGCCGCCGCGCCATCGTGTGCCGGCGGCGAGCAGCCGGGTGGCGGGCAGATGGTCGCCGAGCCCGGCGAGGAGGCGCGCGGCGACGTCGACGAAGCCCGCCGTCACCACATCGGCGCACCGTGCGGCCACCGCCTCGCGCAGGGCGTCGAGCAACGTCCGCAGACCGCGCTCCGGACCGAATTCGGCGGCCGTGACAAGCGCGTCGATCCAGTTCAACGCCGCCATGAACTGCGGGGGCGGGGTGCCCTGGGAGATCGCCTCGCGCGCCTGCTCGCACAGTTCGCGCGCGAAGGTGACCTCGCCGTCGTCCAGGGCCAGCTGGGCACGCAGCAGGTGGACGAACGCGCGGGAGTCCATCACCCCGTACCGGTCGGCCGCGGCGCTCGCCTCGTCCATGGCGGCCAGCGCCCTGGACCGCTCACCCGCGCGGTAGGCGATCTCGGCCAGTCGCGCCATGAGGAAGGGCGTCTCGGTGTACGCCCCCACCTCGAAGGCGAGCCGCAGCGCCTCCTCGTACTCACCCTTCGCCTCGTCGAACAGGCCGCGCGCCATGGCCGCCTCACCGGCCGCGCTGCACACCTGGGCCCGCATCCAGCGGTCACCCACCCGGCGGCTGAGCACCCGCAGCTCCGCCAGGTCCTCGTCCACGCCGTGCATACCGCCCGGCGCGTCGACGACCATGTGCGTACGGAACATCAGGGTGACGCCGATCTCCCATTCGCCGCCGTACATACGGCAGTTGGCGACCGCCGTGTCCATGGCCGACCGCATGTCGTCCGGGCCGCCCAGAAAGAAGGCGGCCATCGGCCAGATGATGCCCGGCAGGCGCGCCGCGTCCGGGCCGCCCTTCTCGAAGACGGCTCGCACCCGCTGGATGTACTCCCGCAGCCGATCGTCCCCGCGCCTGTCCGGCGGGTCGATCTCCATCTTCATGAACAGGTGGAGCATGCGCAGCCTCATCCGCATGGCGCGCAGCGGATGGGACTCCTCCCGGTCGGAGGCGTCGAGGAAGGCAGCCATCGGATCGAAGGGCTCCAGCCCGGCAAGCAGGGCGTCACTGCCGGCACCTCGAGACACGCTCCTCCCGAGCGCGGGTGAGACACCGGGCCGACCGGTCGCGTCGAGCGCCACGCCCAGCCGCAGCACGAGGTCCGCCCATTCCGCGCCCTCGCGGCGGAAGTTGCGCAGCCACCAGAACCAGCCCATCGCGAGGACGAGGGCTCCCGCCTCCTCCTCGTCGACGGCCACGACCGCGCGGTACAGGGCCGCCCTGATGTTGTCGAGCTCGGTCTCCAGGCGCCGGATCCATGGGAGTTGCTCGGCGGAGCGGAGCAACGGCTCGGCCTTCTCGATGAGCGCGCGCACCCACGCGCGGTGGCGCCGCTCGGCCGCGGCCCGCAGCTCGGGAACCTCGGCGGCGCGCTCGGTGGCGTACTCGTGGATGGTCTCGAGCATGCGGTAACGCATGCTGCTGCCACTGGCGACGCTGTTGTTGCCGCCGCCGTGTCCGTCGCCCCGGCTGTCCCCGCCGTCTCCGCCGTTTCCGTCGTACGGGGTGGCGACGACCAGGGACTTGTCGACGAGGGCGCCGACGAGGTCGGCCGCGGGTCCGGTGCACACGGCCTCCGCGGCCGCCAGGTCCCAGCTGCCCGCGAACACGGACGCTTCGCGCAGTACGGTCCGCTCCCGCTCGTCGAGCAGGTCCCAGGACCAGTCGACGACGGCGCGCAGGGTCTGCTGGCGGGGCAGCACCGTGCGGCTTCCGGAGGTGAGCAGCCGGAAGCGGTCGTCGAGACGGTCGGCGATCTGACGAGGGGTGAGCAGCCGCAGGCGCGCGGCGGCCAGCTCGATGGCCAGGGGCAGGCCGTCGAGGCGTCGGCAGATCTCGTCCACGGCCGCCGCGTCGTGCAGCGCGACGTCGGCGTCGGGACGGACGGCCGACGCCCGCTCCATGAAGAGGCGGTGCGCCGGATCGGGCAGCAGGGGCTCGACCGGGCGCACCAACTCACCGGGTACACCAAGGGGTTCACGACTGGTGGCGAGGATCGTGAGCCCCGGGCAGCGCGTCAGGAGAGTCTCGGCGAGCTCGGCTGCCGCACCGATGACATGTTCGCAATTGTCAAGGATCAGGAGCTGGCTGCGCGGGGCGCAGTACTCGACGAGCAGGGCGACCGGGTCGTCCTGCGGTACCGCCATCTCGTTGGTGATCAGCACGGTTTCGCGCAGACCGAGGGCGCTGACCACCGCGCCCGGGACCGCCTCCGGCCGGTCGAGCGGGGCCAGCTCGACCAGCCACGCCTGCGGAAGCCCGGCGGCGGCTTCCTCGGCGAGGCGGGTCTTTCCCGAACCACCTGGTCCGGTCAGGGTGACCAGGCGTGCCCTCTGCACATCCGAACGGATGGCGGCGAGTTCGGGTTCCCTCCCCACGAACGAGTTCAGACGCGGACGAATGTTGCCGTTCCGTGCGGAGCGGGAGGAGTCCCCCTGCATGGGGGCCCACGCGCCCGCGTCGACCGAGGGCCGCACCCCGCCCCCGACCGGCCACCCGGACTCGAATCCGGCCCCGGACCCGGACTCTGTCCTGGGCTCTGTCCTGGGCTGTGGGTCGAGCAACTCCGCATGCAATGCGCGCAGTTCCGGACCGGGGTCCGTACCCAGCCCTTCCATCAGGGCGTGGCGCACTCCCCCGTACGCGGCCAGGGCGTCGGCGCCGCGGCCCGCGTCGCGCAGGGCGCGTATGAGCAGAACGTGCAGCGCCTCGTCGTACGGGTGAGCCGCCGTCAGCTCCTTCAGCTCCGGTACGACGTCGGAGGCGCGGCCGAGTCGCAGGTCCGCCTCGACTCGGGTTCGCGTCGCCTCCAGACGTAGCGCCTCCGGGCGGGTGGCGGCGGTGCGGTCGGGGAGGTCCGCGAGGGCGGGGCCGCGCCACAGGGCGAGTGCCTCGCGCAGATGGGTGGTGGCGGTGGCCGCGTCACCGCGTTCGAGCGCTGTCTTGCCCTCTGCCACGAGGCGCTCGAAGACGAACAGGTCCACGTCCTCACGGCCGGCCCTCAGGCGGTAGCCGCCCGCCTCTGAGGTGACCGTGTCCCTGCCGATGGCTCGGCGCAGGCGGGCGACCAGGGCCTGCAGTGCCGCGGGGGCGTCGAGCGGGGGATCGTCCGCCCACACCTCGTCGATCAGGGTGTCCGGGGTGGATGTGCGGTCGGGGCGCTGGGCCAGGGCTGCGAGCAGCGCGCGTACCCGGGGGCCCCCGACGGGGACCAGGGTCCCCCGGTCGTCCTCCACCTGGGTGACCCCCAGAATCCTGTACCGCACCCACCCATTCTCACCGGCCCCGGTGCGCGGGGCACCGCCTTTCCCCGGCGAGCCTCGCCCGGCGGCGGGCCCGTCTCCATCCTTACCCGGCGTGGGCGTACGGGTGGGTGGGTTTTTTCGCCCCCTCCGCCCCTACCCGTCCCGTACCGGGGGCTGCCGCCCCCAGACCCCCGCTATCGGCCTGAACGGCCTCGTCCTCAAACGCCGGACGGGCTGGAAACTCACGCCCGTTCGAAGAGCGGGGGCAAGGGGCGAAGGCCCGGGGCGGGTGGGGGCGAAGCCCGGGGGTTGGGGGCGAAGCGCCAGGTGCGGACTGAGGTGAAACCTCCACCGGCCGAGGCCGAGCCCCAGACACGGACCGAGGCGAAGCCCCAGACACGGACTGGATGGGACCGGCAGGGGCGGCGGGGGCGAGATCCCCCACGCACCCGCACCCGCCGACGCACGGAAGGGGCCGTGCCGGTACATCAAATGCCCGCAGCCGAACGGATCCAAAAAAGAGAGCACCCTTCTCACCCACAGCCGATCCGTTCGGATGCGGGCGGATGTACCGGCACGGCCCCGACCCACCACCGAACGGCAGGCGCCCCACCACCGACCCGCAGGCGCCCCGCCACCGACCCGCAGGCGCCCCTGCTAACCCCGGCGGGCAGCCCCCGCCCCCAACGCCCGCCCCTGCGGCACAATCCCCGCAGGCACAGCCCGCTGCCGGGCAGGCGTCCCCGTCCAGCACGTCCCCCGGCGGGCCAGCAACCGCCGCAGCCACAGCTCGAGGGAGACCAGATCGGCCAGCCCGTCCAAGGGCAGCGGCTCTCCCTCCGCGGCCGCGCGCAGCGCCTTGCGGACGACGCGCGCCTCCACCAGCCCGGCCTGCGCGAGCAACGGCGTGTCGAAGAGGGCGATCAGTGAATCCGCGGCGACCCGCAGCCCCGTACGCGCGGCCGCCGCCGAGGACGCGTGGGAAGGCGCACCCCATCCGGGGGGCAGCTCACCGACCCCCGCCCCCTCCAGCACCGTACGCAGAATCGCCGCCCGCGCCCCCGGCTGCACCCGCAGCGCCTCCGGAAGGGCGCGGCAGGCGCGGACGACCTGGTTGTCGAGGAACGGCGCGTGCAGCCGCTGGAAGCGGATCTCGGCGGCCTGCTCCAGGACGCGCAGGTCCGCCGCGTGACGCGCGAGCGCGGCGCGCGCGCGGAAGTCGCCCGGCCGCTGTCCGGGACCGACGCTCGGCCGCCCCGAGGCCGCCTGCAGGCGAACCGATACTTCAGCCAGCGCCTCCCCGGTCAGCCAGCGCGCGGCAGGCCCGGGTCTGGCCCAGGCGAGCGCGGCGAGCGACGCGCCCACGGCACCCCCCGGTTCCTCGAACCGCCGGTGCAGCAGCCGGTCGGCGAGGACGTCGACACCGGTGCGGTAGGGCGTACGGGCCAGCTTCCGAGCGGCGCCGTACACGCGCGCGGGGACCATGACAGAACCGTCCGCCTTCGCCAACGCGGCGACGGGGCGCACCAGATGGCGCCTCTTGCGGTCCATCAGCAGATCCGCGAGGCGGGCCGGGTGGGCGTCCAGGACCTGCCTGGCCCCGTACCCCGTGAAGTGGTCCGCGCTCCCGGAGGACAACCGCGCGCGATGCCGGGCAGCCGTCACCAGCGACGGGCCCGGCTCGTCCGTCAGCGGCCCCTCCAAGTCGGCGTAAGGGAGCGCCTCTTCGCCCCCGGCGACGACCACATGGTGCAGCCGGGGGTTCGCCGCGAGCGATCCGGCCCGCTCCAGCTCGGACTCCCGCCCGCTGACGACAAGGTCGTTGAAGGTGACGGCAAGAAGGCGCTCACCGGCCCCGGTGCCATGCCCCAGAACAGTCCCGGGCGCCCCCGGAAGCCCCGCCGCGAGCAGCGCGAGGGTCCCCGAGGCGGGTCCTCCGGAGAGGTCGGCGCCGATGCCCGGCACCGGCATCCCGCGCGCGGCGCGCCGCTCGGCGGGCCCCATCCCCGGTACGGGCCCGGGGTCCACATCGGTGCCCGGCACATGGCGGGGCGCGGCGAGACGCGTGCGTACGGCCTCTACGAGGGCGTCGCGCACGGCGTCCACCGCGCTGGCGGGGTCGGCGGAGGGCGCCGCGACGGCGAGAGAGGCGACCGGCTCGTACCCGGCGATCTCGCGCGCCCCGGCGCGCAGGATGAGCGCGTGCCCCGGCGGGATGCGCCGCACTCCGTCGTACGGGGTCGAGTCGTGCACCGCGGCCGGTACGTCGGGGGCGGCGAGCAGTGCGGCCAGGTGCCCGAAGTCCAGGTTCGCCTCGATGAGGTCGGCGAGGGGGAGCGCGGCGGTCGCGTACGCCGTACCGCCCGCCCAGGGGGTGTAGAACACGGGCCGCGCGCCCGCGAGATCACCCGCGACGGTGACGCGTCGCCCGACCTGGACGACGGCGGTGTAGCTGCCGGACCACGCGGTGAGATGCCGAAGTGCCCCGCCGCGCGCGGCGAACAGCCCGACGCGCAGCTCTTCGTCGGAGGCCCCGCAGGTGCCGAGTACGGCGATCCGGGTCTGCGCGTCGGCCTTCACGACGCGCACCTCGTCGGGGCGCCAGTCGCCGACGGCCCAGAGCGGATCGGGGTCCCCCCAAAGGAGTTGGGAACCCACCGGGTGCACGGTATCGCCGTCGCTTCCGGTGGCGCCCGCCGAGCCGATCTCAGGCGCTCTGGCGGCGGTACTGCTCCACCCCACCAACCATCGCATCGCCGCCTCCACAGGCTGTGGACAACCAGTGCACCGCACGAACTGGGCACCATGCTGCCACGAAGGAAGCGTGCGGGAGGATGCCTGCGGCGGCTTGCGCTCCCTGAAGTGCGCCCCCGTGAGGGCGTCCGCGCCGATACGAGGCCTATGCGCGGCCGACGCGCAACCGGCGCCGGGGCGGCCCGCGGGCGGCTCACGGATGGCCCGAGAGTGGCTCAAGAGCGGCCCGTGGACGCCACGCACCCCCCGCACAACCCCCGCCGAGCCGACGCGAATGCGCCCCCGATACGCTCCCCCAAAACCCCCTTCACGCCCTCAAGTGACGTGGTAGGAGGGCTAATTGCCCCGAAGGGCCACCGTCGGTTTTCGGCCAAATCAGCCGCGGAGGGTCAGGCGCGCACACGCTCCGTACAGACCTTGCCCACCGCTTCGGCAACACACAGTCCGGGAGGCGGAGTTCGCCTCCCGGACCGGTCCGCCGCCCGCGGGGATGGAGGCGGCGGTGTCCCCCAGCCCACTGGATCCAGTACAGCGGGCCGACCCACGCACGATCCATGGAAGCGCTCCCCCGATGGCCGGAGAAGAGCGCACGGACGGGCGCACGGCCACACAGCGGGAGCACGTCGCAACCGTCCGTACTGTCGTACGGACCACAATCCCGCCATCCGGAACTACGCCCCTTAACGCTTGGGATTGGGCGAACTACGCTGGGTTTACGAATGCCGCGTGGTTATGCCAGCGCGGCAGCCGTCTGTGTCGAGGGGTGGCGCATGTCCAGGGAGCAACGCGGGCCGAACGAAAAACTCGGCGCCGTTCTCGCCCTCGCGGGAATCAGCAACGCAGGACTCGCGCGTCGCGTCAACGATCTTGGCGCTCAACGCGGGTTGACTCTTCGCTACGACAAGACGTCGGTGGCGCGCTGGGTGTCGAAGGGAATGGTGCCCCAAGGTGCGGCGCCGCACCTCATCGCGGCCGCGATCGGCCAGAAGCTCGGCCGCCTGGTGCCGCTCCACGAGATCGGTCTGGCGGACGCGGATCCCGCACCCGAGGTGGGCCTCGCCTTCCCCCGTGACGTCGGCCAGGCGGTGCGGTCGGCGACGGAGCTGTACCGACTCGACCTCGCCGGGCGCCGGGCCGGCAGCGGCGGCATCTGGCAGTCACTGGCCGGGTCGTTCGCAGTGAGCGCTTACGCAACTCCCGCTTCACGGTGGCTGATAACCCCGGCCGACAGCTCGGTGGCCCGCGAGGTGAGCCCCGGTGAGGGCTCCGGAGCACCGCTGAAAGTCGGCCACAGCGATGTGCAGAAGCTCCGCGAGGCAGCCGAGGACGCCAGGCGCTGGGACTCCAAGTACGGGGGCGGCGACTGGCGTTCGTCCATGGTGCCCGAGTGCTTAAGGGTGGAGGCGGCGCCGCTGCTGCTCGGCTCGTACTCCGACGAGGTCGGCAGAGCCCTCTTCGGAGCCAGCGCCGAACTCACCCGCCTCGCCGGGTGGATGGCCTTCGACACCGGCCAGCAGGAGGCCGCCCAGCGCTACTACATCCAGGCGCTGCGCCTCGCCCGAGCCGCCGCCGACGTGCCTCTGGGGGGCTACGTCCTCGCCTCCATGTCCCTCCAGGCGACCTACCGCGGCTTCGGCGACGAGGGCGTCGATCTCGCCCAGGCCGCCCTGGAGCGCAACCGGGGCCTGGCCACGGCCCGCACCATGAGCTTCTTCCGTCTCGTCGAGGCACGCGCGCACGCGCGCGCCGGTGACGCCCAGGCGGCCGGCGCCGCCCTGCGCGCCGCCGAGGGCTGGCTGGAGCGGGCCCGCGACGGCGACAACGACCCGTCCTGGCTCGGCTTCTACTCCTACGACCGTTTGGCCGCCGACGCGGCCGAGTGCTACCGCGACCTGAAGGCGCCGCGCCAGGTGCGCCGCTTCACCGAGCAGGCGCTGTCGAAGCCGACGGAGGAATTCGTACGCTCGCACGGGCTGCGGCTCGTGGTGTCGGCGGTCGCGGAGCTGGAGTCGGGCAACCTGGACGCGGCGTGCGAGCAGGGCGTACGGGCGGTGGAGGTCGCGGGGCGCATTTCCTCCGCGCGCACCACCGAGTACGTGAAGGACCTCCTGCACCGGCTGGAGCCGTACGGCGACGAACCGCGCGTGGTGGAACTGCGGGAGCGCGCACGGCCGCTGCTGATGGCTCCGGCCTAGGTCCTGTCCCGCGGATCACGCCGCCGGCTCTGAGCGAGGGCGGCCTATGCCCATGGGCGCGGGTGACCGAGGTCGTGGGTCCCCCCTGCCCGAGCGCGGCCGGGAGCTCGGGGAAGACCGACGGAACGCCGCAGCCGTGCGTGCCGCGCCCCTGCGGCCCCGGCTTGATCCGCCGCCGGGGCGGCGGAGGCTTGATCCGCCGGACAGCCCCTGGGAGCCCGTGCCGGCGCGGACCCGGTGCCCCTGCCGGACACCGGCTCGCGCCGTCCCCAGGTGCCCGGCGCGGCCGAACGCGCGGCCTGTCGGACCTTCGGGCGCCATACGGGTTTGAGGGCATTGTCAGTGGCGCAGTGCACTATCGAAGTCGGGAGGTGGAGCAGGTGCGGATCGTGTACGACTGCGATGTGCTGGTGATCGGCGGCGGGATCGTCGGCCTGTCGACGGCGTATGCGATCACGCGCGCGGCGCCGGGCACGCGGGTGACGGTGCTGGAGAAGGAGCGGGGGCCCGCCCGCCACCAGACGGGTCGCAACAGCGGAGTGATCCACAGCGGGATCTACTACCGCCCGGGCTCCCTGAAGGCGCAGTACGCGGTGCGGGGCGCCGCCGAGATGGTCAAGTTCTGCGCGGAGTACGGCATCGCGCACGAGGTCACCGGCAAGCTGATCGTCGCCACGGAGAAGGCGGAGCTGCCCCGGCTGCACGGCCTTGTGCAGCGCGGCCGGGAGAACGGTATTCCGGTGCGGGAGCTGGGCCCCGCCCAGATGACGGAGTACGAGCCGGAGGTGCGCGGCCTCGCCGCCATCCATGTCGGCACGACGGGGATCTGCGACTTCGTCGCGGTGGCCCGGCAGCTCGCGGAGTCCTCCGGGGCGGAGATCCGGTACGGGGCGGAGGTCGTCCGCGTCGACCGGCGCCCCGGCCTCGGCGCCGCCGTCCGTACGGCGGACGGGGCGGTCCTCCGCGCGCGCGTGCTCGTCAACTGCGCGGGGCTGCACTGCGACGAGATCGCCCGGCTCGCGGGGGACGATCCCGGGATGCGGATCGTGCCCTTCCGGGGCGAGTACTACTCGCTGGCGCGGCCCGAGCTGGTGCACGGGCTGGTCTATCCGGTGCCGGACCCCGCCTTCCCGTTCCTCGGGGTGCATCTCACCCGGGGCATCGACGGCGGCGTCCACATCGGCCCCAACGCGGTGCCCGCGCTCGCCCGGGAGGGATACGGCTGGAAGGTCGTCCGCCCCCGGGAGCTGGGCGCGACCCTGGTGTGGCCCGGCTCCTGGCGGATAGCGCGGCGGCACTGGCGGTACGGGGCGGGGGAGCTGCGGCGGTCGGTGTCGAAGGCGGCGTTCACGGACGCCGTGCGGCGGCTGCTGCCCGTGGTGACCCCGGACGATCTGGTGCCTGCCCCTGCCGGGGTGCGGGCCCAGGCGGTGCTGCGGGACGGGACGCTGGTGGACGACTTCCTGATCAAGGAGGGGCCACGGACGGTGCATGTACTGAACGCGCCGTCGCCCGCGGCCACGGCTTCTCTCCCGATCGGGAGGGAGGTCGCCCGGCGGGCGCTGGCTGCGCTGGCCGGGGTGTGACTGGTTGCCCGGCGTTGGTGCCGGACTCGGAGGTTTTCGCCCCCTCCGCCCCTACCCTTCCCGTACCTGGGGGCTTCGCCAGGCTTCGCCCCCAGACCCCCGTATCGCGCTTCGCGCTCGTCCTCAAACGCCGGACGGGCTGAAATCAGCCGCTCCGACGGCCCCGTAAAATCGACCCCACTGTGTCTGACTCCCTTAACTCCCCCGAAGAAACCCAGCCCGGCCCCGCCGATGGTGGCTCGCTGCGTCATACCCGCGCCAAGGGTGAGCCCCGTTTTCCCGATGGGCCGAGGGCCGATCCCGCCGGGTCGCACTTCGAGCGGCGGATTCGGAGTTTTCAGCCGCGGCGGAGTCGGGTGACGGCGGGGCAGGCGGACGCGTTGCAGCGGCTGTGGCCCAAGTGGGGGCTGGACATCGACGGGCAGCGGAGGATCGATCTGGCGGAGCTGTTCGGGACCGACCGTCCCGTCGTGCTCGAGATCGGGTTCGGGATGGGCGAGGCCACCGCGCAGATGGCGGCCGAGGACCCGCAGACCGGGATCCTCGCGGTGGATGTGCACACACCGGGGCAGGGCAACCTGCTCAACCTGGCGGACCAGAACGGGCTGTCCAACATCCGCGTCGCCAACGGCGACGCGATCATCCTGCTCAGGGAGATGCTGACGCCGGACTCGCTGAGCGGCCTGCGCGTGTACTTCCCCGACCCCTGGCCCAAGAAGCGGCACCACAAGCGGCGGCTGATCCAGCCGGAGTTCCTGACTCTCGCCGCGACCCGCCTCAAGCCGGGCGCCCTCGTGCACTGCGCGACCGACTGGGAGCCGTACGCCGAGCAGATGCTCGAAGTGCTGAGCGCGCACCCGGACTTCGAGAACACCCAGCCCGACGGCGGTTACGCGCCACGTCCCGACTTCCGGCCGCTGACCCGTTTCGAAGGCCAGGGACTGGACAAGGGTCATGTGGTGAACGACCTGCTGTTCCGGCGCGTACAGCACCGCGACCAGCAATCAGCCGGCGACTGAAGCCCCGCGGACCGGACCCAGGCACCGTCGCGGGCAGCGCCCCTCCCTCGTTAGGGTCAATGCTGTGGCCACCTGTCCCCCGTATCCGACGCACCCCAGCGGTCTCGCCGGCACTGCGCTGCGGCACGCGCACTGGTGGCAGCGCAGATGGGTGCGGTACGGGGCGCTGATCACGCTGCTCGCGCTCTCCGGGCTGGTCATCCTGGCCCTGGTGCGCGAACAGACCGGCACCGAGGGCTTCCTGGTCGGGCTGGGCCTCGCCGTGTTCCCCGTGCCGCTCCTGGTCGCCGCGTTCCGCTGGCTGGACCGGGTGGAGCCCGGCCCCTGGCGGAACCTGCTGTTCGCCTTCGCCTGGGGCGCCTGCGCGGCGGCGCTCATAGCGATCGTCGCCAACAGCTTCGCGACGAGATGGATAGCGACCGCGACCGCCGACCCGTCCAGCGCCGACACCCTCGGCGCGACCGTCATAGCGCCCATCGTCGAGGAGTCCGCGAAAGCCGCGGCCGTGCTGCTGATCTTCCTCTTCCGCAGACGGGACTTCACCGGGATCGTCGACGGCGTCGTCATAGCCGGGGTCACCGCCACCGGCTTCGCGTTCACCGAGAACATCCTCTACCTCGGCACCGCCTTCGGCACCGACCAGCTCAGCGGCGAACGCGGGCTGGCCTCCGTGACCGCCGCGACCTTCTTCGTCCGCGTCGTGATGTCACCCTTCGCGCACCCGCTGTTCACCGTGCTGACCGGCATCGGCTTCGGCATCGCGGCGCTGTCCGCCGAGCGCCATCATCTGCGCCGCGTGCTGCTGCCCCTCGCCGGACTCCTGCTCGCCATGGGCATGCACTCCGTCTGGAACAGCTCGTCGAGCTTCGGCGAGTACGGGTTCTTCGCCGTGTACGCCGCGTTCATGGTGCCCGCGTTCGGGCTGCTGACCTGGCTGGTCGTCTGGACACGGCAGCGGGAGCTGCGCACGGTGCGCTCGGAACTGCCCGCGTACGCCGCCGCCGGGTGGCTGGCCGTGCCCGAGCCGTACGCGCTCGGCTCGATGCGGGCGCGACGCCTCGCCCGCGAGTACGCCGCCCACCACTTCGGCAAGGCCGCCGCCCGCTCCGTCGCCGAGTACGAGGCGTACGCGACCTCGCTGGCGTTCCTGCGGCACCGGGGGCGGCGTGGCCGCGCGGGCGCCGACTTCGTCGTACGGGAACGGGAGTTGCTCGACGAGCTGTGGCGCCGCCGCGAGGTCGCCCGACCGGCCCTGGCCTACGCGACGCGGGCGACGGCCCCGGTGGTCCCGGTGCCGCCTTGGCCCACCCATGGGTACCCCCCGGTTTCCCCCGTGTCCCCGGTGTCCCCGGTGTCGCCAGTGTTCCCGGCGTCCCCGGGGTACGGGCAGCCGTACCCGTACCCATACGGTCCGGCGACGCCGTACCCCGCGTACAACCCCTATCGGTCGTAGGAGCCGTGGAGCGTTCGGCCCCACCGGGTTCCGCCGTCATGGCCGATCGCCACGGCGGCGGAGAAGCGGATCAGGCCGACGCCTGTGTCAGCTTGGCCAGCTCGTCGTCCGTCAGGGTCAGGTCCGCCACCCCGAGCAGTGCCGGAAGCTGCTCGACCGTGCGGGCCGAAGCGATCGGGGCGGCCACCGTCGGCTGGGCGGCCAGCCAGGCCAGGGCGACCGTGGCGACCTGGGCATCGTGCGCCTGGGCGACCTCGTCGAGGGCGGCCAGCACGCGAACGCCCCGCTCCGACTCGAGGTGCTTTCCGGCGCCCTGCGCACGCGCGCTGTCGACCGTCGTACCGGGGCGGTACTTGCCGGTGAGGAAGCCGGAGGCCAGCGCGAAGTACGGGATGGCGGCCAGGCCGGTGCGGGAGGCGAGCTCCTGGAGCGGGCCCTCGTAGGTGTCGCGCGAGACCAGGTTGTAGTGGGGCTGGAGGGCGACGTAGCGCGCGAGGCCCTCGCGGTCGGAGAACTCCAGGGACGCCTGGAGCCGCTCGGGCGTGATGTTGGAGGCGGCGATCGCCCGCACCTTGCCCTCCCGCACCAGCTCGTCGAGCGCGGTGACGATCTCCTCGAACGGCACTTCCGGCTTGTCGAAGTGCGTGAAGTAGAGGTCGATGTAGTCGGTGTCCAGGCGGCGCAGGGAGGCCTCGGCCGCGGCCTTGATGTTGGCGCCGGACAGCCCCAGGTAGTCGGGGTGCTGGCTGACCTTGGTGGCGATCACGACGTCGGAACGGTTGCCGCGCGCCTTGACCCACTTGCCGATGATGGTCTCGGACTCGCCACCCTTGTTGCCCTCGATCCACGCCGAGTACGAGTCGGCGGTGTCGATGAAGTTGCCACCCGCGGCCGCGTACGCGTCGAGCACGGCGAAGGACTGCGCCTCGTCGGCGGTCCAGCCGAAGACGTTGCCGCCGAGGGCGAGCGGGAAGACCTCGAGGTCGGACGAACCAAGCTTGCGGAGAGAAGTCATGCTCAGTTTCAACGCCCGTACCGGATGGCCGTATTCCGCACGGACGATTCCGCACAAACGCCTGACCGGCGGTCCTGGTGTCGGGGGGATGGCATCAGAACCGCCGGAGTTCAGCGGAGAAAGATCAAGGGATCAAGAAACCACGAGACGACGAGGCCCAGAGTTCAAGAGATCAGGGGTTGAGGCCCTTGCTCTGCAGCCACGCCATCGGGTCGATCGCGTCGCCGCCGGCGGGGTGGACCTCCAGGTGGAGGTGCGGCCCGGTGACATTGCCCGTCGCACCCACGCGCCCGATGACATCACCCGTGGCGACCTTCTGCCCCACGCTCACGCTGATCGACGACTGGTGGCAGAACCACAGCTCCGTACCGTCGTCGAGGGTGAGGATCGTGCGGTAGCCGTACGAACCGGCCCAGCCCGCCTCCGTGACGGTGCCGCTGTGGATCGCCTTGATCAGCGTGCCGGTGGGCGCGGCGAAGTCCAGGCCGGTGTGGTAGCCGGAGGACCACATGGAGCCGGCGTCACCGAAGCGCGACGTCAGGGTGTACGAGGAGGTGGGCAGCGCGTAGCTCTTGGCGAGCTCGGCGAGGCGCTCCGCCTCGGCCTTCGCCTTGGCCACCTCTTCCGCCTTCTTCTTGGCGGCGGCGGCCTTGGCCGCGGCGTCGTCCTGCTGCTTGGCGGCCAGCGCGACGGCCTTCTTCGCGGCGGCGGTCTCGGCGGCCTGCTGGGCCGCGCTGTCGACCTGGTCCTGCTGCGACTCGGCCTGCTCCATGATGCGGGCGCGCAGGGCCTCGCCCGCGTCGGCGGTGCCCTGCGCGGTGTCGGCGCTGGTCAGCCCGGCGGTGGTGAGCGGGGTGGCGGAGCCCTTGGGCGTGCCGGAGTCGCCGTCGGATATCAGGGCCTTGGCCGAGTCGGTGACCGACGACAGGTCGGGCAGCGAGATCGACACGGGGGGCTTGCCGGGCGCCGCGGTGGCCATGCCGCCCGCGCCGACGGCGGCTATGACGCCGACGCCGAGAACCGTGGAGCTGCGGGCGAGTCCTCCGCCGCGCTGCTTACTGACGCGGTGCCGGCCGCGGACGGGACGGACGGAATCCTCGGTGGGATTCCACTCCTCCCAGGGGCCCTCGTCGTTGCCGTAGCCGAAGGGCTGTGTGTCGTTCGGCGCGAACGAGGTTGGCTGGGCAGGCCGGTTGGACGCCACGTGGGCGCACTCCTTTCCTTCCTTCTCGCCTACCGGGTTAGCTGACGGGTTCGGAGCAGGAAGGTCTCCTACGCGCGTCCACCACAGCATTCCTGCCGCGAAAGACGCTCGATTCACCCCAAGTTGGTGGTTCCCCGGTTCCCTTGCGGGATTCGGCGCGTGCGCACGGAGCCATCTCTTGTGACGGCTGGGACGACCGCGCTGCGTTATCGAACGTTAATAGACCCGGGCACTGGATTCCAAGCCGTTCGTACTGATCGTTAACGCTTTTGGCCAGGACTTACGGGTCACCACCGGTGGAAATCGGGCGAGTTGACCAAGGCTTATCAATCCCCGTTCATTTGACGGTGTGTCAGTTGTTATGCGGAGGGGCGTCACCCGATCACCCCCGGTGACAACGATCAAGGACGCCGGACGTACGACGCTCAGGACGCCGTAGCCATGACGGTCGAGGACGCCGTACGGCAAGCAGCGCCATGTCGTCCGTCAGGGCGCCGCCCGTGTACCGGCCCCGGCCGGTATCCACCAGGGGGGCGACCGGTGTGGGCCGACTGGGGGACGTCGGTAAACACCAAGGGCCGGAACTCGTGAATCCGAGTTCCGGCCCTTGGCCTTCAGTAGCGGGGACAGGATTTGAACCTGCGACCTCTGGGTTATGAGCCCAGCGAGCTACCGAGCTGCTCCACCCCGCGTCGTTGAAATTAGTGTACGCCATCCGCGGGACCCGAAGCACACACGTTTACGGGCGCCCCACGACGGCCGTTTACGCGCGCCCCACGACGGCGGTGCTACCCGCGTGCTACCCCGCCCCGAGAAGGTGCCGGTTCGGCGCCATGGCCCGCTCCTCGTACTCCGGGAGTACGACGACTTCGGCGCCCTCGGCCACCAGGACCCCGCTCCCGTCGGCCCCCGGGACGAACGTGTCGGGCTCTCGCCAGGCGGTGACCACCCGCCGCACCCCGGCGTCGAGGATCAGCCGCGCACACGGCGCGGGCCGCGACGCCCGGCGCGCACACGGCTCCAGACTGCTGTACACCGTGGCGGAGCCGAGCCGGGGATCACCGGCCGCGATCTTGGCAAGCGCCGCCTCCTCGGCATGCACCACGGAATCGCCGCCCTCCCGCGAGTGCCCCCGGGCCAGCTCGGTCCCGTCGGCCGCCACCACCACCGCCCCCACGCTGAACGCGGTCTCCGACGGCGGGCACAGCTCCGCCAGCTCGCACGCGAGCGCCAGCCAGTGCCGGTCCGCGGCGGAGGCGAGCCCCCCGGCTCCGGGCGCCGTGGGCACGTACCGGATGAGGACGACGTCCCCGACGGCCCGCGTCTCCACCAGCCGCATCCGCCCGGGGGGATACACCCCGGGCCCGAACAGCCGCGGCGCGTCCGCCTCCCCCACGAACAGCGGCGCGACGGCGAGCTGCAACTCGTCCGCGAGCCCCTCCCGCATCAGCTGGGTGTGGACCCGGCCGCCCCCTTCGACCATGAGGCGCCGCACACCTCGTACGTCATGAAGGTGTTCCAGCAGCACCCGCCAGTCGAGCTCGGGCCCGGTCGACACCACCTCGACGCCGAGCCCGTGCAAGAGGCCGGCGGCCTTCCCCGCGCCCTTGTCCGTCGTGTAGACGACCTTCTCGCCGCCCGTGTGCCAGAACTGCGCCGCCGGGTCGAGGTCGCCGGACCCGCTGACCGTGACCTTCAGCGGGTACTCCGGACGCCCGGCGGCGACCCGTGCCGCGCGCCGTTCGGCCGAGTTGACCAGGAGCCGGGGATTGTCCGCGCGGAGCGTGCCCGCGCCGACCAGGATCGCGTCGCTGGAGGCCCGTACCTCGTCGACCCGGTCGAAGTCGGCCGGGCCGGAGAGCAGCAGCCGCTCGGGGCCGGTGTCGTCCAGGAAGCCGTCGAGGGAGACGGCGGCGGACAACAGGACGTAGGGGTGGGGCATGGGGCGCACCCTCCAGCTCCGAGCTTTGGGCTCCTAGTGGTTCAACTTTTAAACAGTACCTAGACTGGCGGTATGACGACCCGCTGGCTCTCCCCCGCCGAGCAGCGCGCCTGGCGCTCGTACCTCTCCGCCTCCTCCCTCCTGGAGGACGCGATCGACCGGCAGCTCCAGGCGCAGGCGGGCATGCCTCACCTTTATTACTCCATCCTGGCCATGCTCTCCGAAGCGCCGGACCGGCGGCTGCGGATGACCGAGCTCGCCGAGCTCCTGAAGATCACCCGCAGCAGGCTGACGTACGCGGTGACCCGGCTGGAGAACGACGGCACGGTACGCCGCGAGGGCTGTCCCACCGACAAGCGCGGCCACGTCGCCGTGCTCACGGACGAGGGCATGGCCGTCCTGGAACGGACGGCCCCGGGACATGTCGAAACGGTGCGCACGGCGGTCTTCGACCATCTGACCCCCGAGCAGGTGGGGCAACTGGAGGAGATCTGCGGGAGCATCGCGCGGGTCATCCAGGGCGAAGATCCCGGGGCCTGCGGGGAAGATCTGCCGTGGCGGCGGCGTTCCTCCTGAGACCGGGGCGCGAGCCGTGTGAGCCGTGAGACGGCATTCGACATTCGGCATTGCTTGAATTTTAAAGCACATGTAGGGTCTCTCTCCGAGAGCTTGCTTCAAATCTGAAGCACCTCCCGCCTGCAACACATCTGAAGCACTACGCGAAGCCCCATCTGGTACGACCCCGCTGGACCGGAGAGACAACATGCGCGATTTCCCCACCGCCACGGTGCGCACCCGCGTCACTGTGCCCCTGCGCTTCGGCGACGGCTACTCGGTCGACGCGGAGCTCGTCACCTTCCACGGCCTCGCCGACGGGCTGGAACACCTGGCCGTCGTGCTCGGCGAGCCCGGCGCGACCCCGCTGGTGCGGCTGCACTCCGAGTGCCTGACCGGCGATGTCTTCGGCTCGGCCCGCTGCGACTGCGGACCGCAGCTGCGCGAGGCGGTGGAGCGGATCGCCGACCGGGGCGGTGTGCTGCTGTACCTGCGCCAGGAGGGCCGCGGCATCGGCCTCTACAACAAGCTCGACGCGTACGCCCTCCAGGACCAGGGCCTCGACACGTACGCCGCCAACGCCGCGCTCGGCCTCCCGGAGGACGGCCGCGACTACACCGCGGCCGCCCAGATGCTGCGGGCCCTCGGCATCGACGCCCTGGACCTGCTCTCCAACAACCCCGACAAGGCCGACCAGCTCCGCGACCTGGGCGTCACGGTCTCCCACCGCGTCCCGACGGGCGTCTTCACCACCGCCCACAACGTCCGCTACCTCCGCGCGAAGGTCCTCCAGACCCAGCACACGCTGCCCCTGCCGGAACTCACGGCGGGCTGACCGGCCCGGTGCTGCCCGGCCCGGTGCTGCCCGAGCTCTGCCGTCGAACGACAGGCCCCAGCCAGCCGACGTCGTCGAGGTCCGTGCCCCGGCTGACCGGCTCCCATTCGGCCTGTTCGGCGAGGGTCCGGCTCTCCGCGGCCGTCACCGCGTCCAGCGCGTCGCCGCCCAGCACCAGCCGCAGCGGGGTGTGCGGCGCCGCCAGCGCGGTGAGGATCGCGGCGGCCGCCTTGGCGGGATCGCCGGGCTGCTTTCCGTCGGAGGCCGGGAAGTCCCGGCGGAAGGCGCCCACCGTGTCCTCGTACGCGGCGAGGGCGATCAGCCGGCGGCACGCGCTGTGGGCCGTGGCCACCACCAGCGGGGCGGCTCCGCGGTCCCCGGGAAGGCCCGCGGACCGGTCGCCCGTCTCCGGGTCCCGGACGAGCCGCACCCGCTCGGGTGCGTCGCCCGCGCATCCCGCGGGGACGCGGCGCGCGCCCGCCCGCGCGCCGATGAACCAACGGCGTTCCACGGCGTCGGCGATGCGCGCGCAGCGCAGCTTCTCCTCTCGGGACAGCAGGGTCAGGTCCTCGACCGCCCCGGTGCTTTCGCTGGTGCCGAACCAGACGTGCACCTCCGCGCCGGACAGCGGCACGCTGAAGGCCGTCATGTCCTCATCCGACTCCGTGGGCCGAGACCAGGCGGACCCCCACCGAGCAGGGAACGGACGTGGTCCCGTCCGGAACCGGAGCGGTGGACCGCGAGTTCTTACCTGACTTCCGGTGCGGCACATGAGAAGTCGTACGCGGCCCAGTCGGTAACCGGGACGTATCCGATGCGTTGGTAGAGGGCGTTGCTGGTGGGGTTGGCCGGGTCCGCGAAGAGCACGACGTCCGTCGCGCCTGCGGCCAGCGCGGCCCTGCTCACCTCGACCGTCACGGCGCCCGCGTAGCCACGACCCCGGAGGTGAGCCGGGGTGTAGACGGGGTCCACCCGGACCATGCCGGCGACCATCGAGGTCACGGCCGCCATGGAGACGGGAGTGCCGTCCGGGGTCTCCCAGAACGTGAAGTGTCTGTCGGCGAAGCGCGAGCCGGCCCAGGAGCCGGCGTCCACGGCGGGGACTTCTCCGACGGTGTCGACGAACTCGCCGCACCAGCACACGAGTTGCTCATGGTCCTGCTCGCCCACGACTCGGCCCCGGCCCGCTGGGAGCGGCTCCGGTGGGGTGAGCGTGCCAAGACGGTACAGACGGATCCGCTTGCTGAGTGCCGGCGCTGCGCCTGTGTGCCGCTGCCATGCCTCGGCGAAAGCAGTGGCGGTGCTGTGGTCCGCGCTGACGTATGGAAGGGAGTGCCCGAGGGCGGCCAGGTGGGCGGCGAGGGTGTCGGCATGCTCGGGAGCGAGGGGGGTGAGGCTCAGGCCGCGGGACGGGAGGCGGTAGAAGGTGGCGCGGACCTTGCCCGCTCGCTCCAGTCGGCCGAAGACGGTGGCTTGGGCGCCGTATGCGTCCGCCCCGCGTGTTCGCAGTTTCTCGGTCACCGTCAGCGGCATGGTGTGCAGGGCGGGCCGTGAGCGCAGGAAGTCTCCGGCTCGGGCGAGGAAGTCGTCGACGTCTTCGGTGAGGTGCCAGTCATCCGGTCGCATGCTTCATGATTTCCCACGCTGTAGGCGTGCGCCCGTGCTTTCCGCCGGGGCGAGGCGGCAGGACCTCGTGTGGCGCGCCGAAAGTCGGTCAAGGACTCTGGAGGGTTCCGCGACGGGCACGGCGAACACCGCTGCCATCAGGAGACTTCGCCGCCGGCACCTTGCTGGACTTCTTCGACGAACTTGCGGCGTAGGACACCAGCGAACCGAGGCTCCCCCACCAGTAGGCCTTCGCGCGCGCGTTGACGTTCCCTTGATGGTCGGGTGTGACCACTCGGTGACCACCTCGCCTACGGATTCGCCCGCCGAGCCGAACCCGGAAACGACGGAACCCCCGTCTGACCAGGTCAGCGGGGGTTCCGGTACTACTGAAACCGGTAGACCCTGTGGGACTCGAACCCACAACCAATGGATTAAAAGTCTTGGCGGGATCTTGCTGGGTGGTTCCGGACGCTGACTCGGTGTCCGGAACCACCTGGTCAGGACAGGTACTGGGTCGTACGCGGTCTGCTCCGTAATGATCGCTACTACACCGTCCGCTCACGCATCGCTCACGCACGGCGAGTCGCTGAGCAGCAACATCGCAGCCTCGAGTGGCGCTCATTCGATACTCGCAGCCCATACGGGACGGCTACAACCGGACGCCCATGAGGGTGCAGCCGCTGAGGGTGTCGGCTGAGCGCTGCTGGGCACCTCTGCCGCGCGGCCGGCAGACCGGCATCTGCCGGACCTGCGCCGGCATCACGCCGACCCACCCGACACAGGAGCCGGAGTCCGTCGGCGCCGCACTGGCCGGAGCGGCCCGGGTGCGGGCGGCGATGCGCGAAGCGGCAGGCGGATAACCCCCGACCGTCCTCTCCCGGCGAGCGGGAGCAGCACGGTCCTTGCCGAATACAGCGCCGCCCCCTCGTGCGTCCTTTCCGGACGCACGAGGGGAGCGACGGCAGCGATCACGCCCGGGCTTGCCTCACCCGAACATTCCGGTGCACGCGGCGTGCAGTGGCACGAAGACCCACGCTCCTCTGAGGATGACGCTGCGCAAGCGGCTTTCCTCCCGCCGCTCGAAGTAGTACTCGACAGCCCGGACAAGGAGCACCGGGATCACCACCCCCGAGAGCACGCCATCCACAAACGGCGTACGAGACTCCGCGGAGTGTTGCATCCCCCAGCTCACCGCCAGAACGCCCAGCAGGACGTACTGGAAGGGAAGGTCGGTGACCATCTTCTTATTGGCGAGGGAAATCCCGGCAATGCCAAGCAACTCGACCACCACGACAGCGAACAGGGCTATGTCCAACACGCCGACAACGAACCTTTCTCCAGCAAACGGACCTGCAAAGGACCCGTAAAGGACCAGCAATGGACCTGCGGTACACGCTGGCCCCTCCGGCCCCGGAGGTCGGAGGGGCCAGCCGGTCACCACGCCTTACGGCAGGCGGTCTTGATGTCGTTCCACCCGAAGTACAGGGTGAAAATCCCCTGGACCACCGAGTTGGAGTTGAACCCTTCGCCGCGTACCACCCGCCGAACGATGCGGATGATTCGCTTCGCGCGCTTCAGACTCTTCGAGATCCGGTACGCGATCGCCACGATCTTGGTCCACGCCGTCCAGGGAATGACGCTGAGTATCAGCATCCCGACGAGCGCGATGCACCGCCGTTTCCAGTACCAGCTGCTCCACCAGCTCGTACCGTCGAGGTCGTACATCATGACCGGGTCGACAGGGTAGCCGTAGTGGTTCGGCGAGCCCTCGGCGACCGAGTCGACCTGGAGGAACCGCCCCGTGGACGGGTCGTACAGCCTGAGCCCCATCAGCGTGTAGCCGCTGAGCGTGTCACCGGAACGCTGCTTGGCGCCGGTCCAGCCGTAGCGGGTGGCCGCAGTGTCGTCGAGGACGTTGCCGTACTCGTCGTAGTGCTGGACGGTGGCCGCGACGGTGGTGTCCAGCGGGAGCTGGACGGCGATGTCGCCGTGCAGGTTGGCGAGTTGCAGGACGGCGTTGCTCTCGGCGCCGGTGGTGGCGGCGAAGTCGCCGGTGAGGTCCCTCACGTTGCGGGTGACGGTGTCGCCGGTCTTCGTCCAGGTGGCGTCCCGTCAGGCGATCCGCCGTACCTTGCGCGCGGCCCAGAACTCCGCGATCGCCCAGCAGATGATCACCTTCAATCCGGCGTCCCACGTCGAGTTGGAGTCCGGCAAGCGCCCGAAGCCTCTCCTGTGGACCAACGAGCGGGTCCGGCGGTGGCGTGAGACGGGCGAGATCCCTGGCGCGGTCATGGTGTGGACCCCGCAACAGTTCGGCGCTTTCCTCGACGCCGCCGAGGGTGACCGGCTGTACGCAATCTTCCACCTGATGGGCACCCGCGGCCTCCGTCGCGGCGAGGCGGTCGGCCAGGACTGGCACGAGATAGACCTCGACGCCGGCCTCATCACCCCCGCCAAGGAGATCGTGATGGACGGCTGGGACACGTACGAGTCCGAGCCGAAGACGGACGGCAGCGCGAACACGATCGCGCTCGACAGCATGAACATCGCCGTCCTGCGAGACCACAAGGTCCGTCAGGAGAAGGAACGGGCGCAGTGGAGCAGCGCCTGGAAGGACACAGGCAAGGTCTTCACGAAGGAGGACGGCTCCTGGCTTCACCCCGAGACGGTCTCCGAGACCTTCCGCCGCATCCTCGCCACGACCGACCTGCCGCCCATCACCCTGCGGGACCTGCGCCACGTCTCCGCGACGCTCACGCACGGAGGCGGCGGTGACATCCACACGGTGAAGGAGACACTGCGGCACTCCACCATCACGCTGACCTCGGACACCTACACGAGTCTGCTGCCGGAGCTGGACCGCGAGATCGCGGAGAAGGCGGCGGCGTTGATCCCACGTAGTCGCCGAGCCGACACCACGTAGCCCCTCGGGCCCGTTGATCAGCTGGGTGGTAGGACGCTCATCAGGCACAGCCGCCCTTAACGGCGAGGAGAGCGGAAGGAGTAGATCAATCGGGCGGTCAGCTCCCTAGCCAATTCACTGCCGCGGCCAGCAACAACCGCAGCGGTGACTGCCTCCTCGGGCTCAGCCCGGATGGGCGTGTCGCTCACGCGTAGCCCGGCGGAGTTGGGGTTGACCTCGCTGAGGCGCTCGACAGTAACCAGCATGGTCTTCTCGATGCCAGCCGCGGGAGCGTAGGAAGGAGAGGCTGGCCCGTCAATAGCCTCCAACAAGGCCAGTAGAACCGTGATCCGCTCCCGTGCATGGTCCTCGTCGAGCACATAAGTGAGGCCCGGATTCGGCAGTGCTTCCCAAGCGCTGCGCTGACCGGATCGCGTGATTGCAAGCCCGGCCGAGCGACCGCGCCGATCAGCCACAGTCACCGCAATCATCTCGGCCGAGTCCTGGACCTCGACGTGTTCGAGGTTCGTGAACAATCTTCCCGAACGCCCCAGGTCAACCAGCTCGGCGGCCAGCTGCTGCATACGCACCGCCGGCACTCGGTTCGTCGCAGGTACGGGCACCAAGTGAATCTCCAGCAGAGAAGGCCCGCTGGTATAAGCGCTCGAAGGAACGAGGTCCCTGTACCAGGACACATCGGCTGGCCGATCGAGGGGCTGCCAGATCAGCTCACCGTTCGGCCCTCCCTCAGTGACAACCGATTCTGAGCCTGAAGGGGCATCCGCAGGGGTGAGGTGAGCGATCACTTCGGCCGTGAACGACGCAGCATTCTGAGCCGCGATTCCTTGCAGACCGACGCGGTCGGTGCTCTGTTTAGTCCCGTCCGCCAGATCGCTGATGCCCCGGATCATCAGGTGAGGCACCCCTTCGGCCTTGTGAGCCGCATTGGCGAATCCTGCAGCCTCCATTTCGACAGCGACGGCGCCGTTGTAGTGCTCGTCCAAGAAGACTCGCAGCGGCGACCCAGCAGGGGCGTTCACCACGACGTCGCCTGTCACGATGGGCTTGAAGTGCACTTCTGCGGACTCCCCAGAGTCCTGTGTCAGGTTCGCGGCCCAGGCACCCACGTTGTCCACGTACATCGCCACTTGCTGAAGCGAGTAGGAGGCTTCCCAACCCCGTGGGCGCGCCTTGAATCCGTCCGGATCCTGCTTCCCTCCGTGATACGAGTACACCTCAATGGCGACCACCACGTCGCCGGGGGAGACATCCGCCTTGAGCGATCCCGCGATCCCGGTGAAGAAGACCGCCTCAGGCCGGAAGAAGTTGATGGCTCGCTCGGTGATAACAGCTGCGGAGTCGTTTCCAGCTCCTGTGACGGCCAGGCAGACCGTCGTGGACGTACCAGCCAGTCGCCCGCACTCGAAGATGGTGCCAGCGTGGTCGACCCTCCTCGGCTCCTCCAGCAAGCGGCGCATCGCCCGATACTCCAGAGGCAGGGCAGTCAGTACGACGACCTTCTTCGCAAGTGAATCCACGACCGCCCCCTTTGTCACTGCCATCGCGCACGTCTCGCGCTCGTACCGTAGACGGAACAGGGCCACGCCAGACGGCAAAAGCTGCGTGTCACCCGTGGTGTCAGTAGCCGCGCGGATGCACGTCCGTCCACCCGGCTCGGACACCCGCTCACGCATCGCTCACGCACGGACCCGAAAACAAGTCAGCGCCCGAGCCAGCCGAAGCCGACCCGGACGCTGCGTAGCAGGTCAGGGGCTATATCCCCCGCCTACCAGCCGTAGACCCTGTGGGACTCGAACCCACAACCAATGGATTAAAAGTCCACTGCTCTGCCAATTGAGCTAAGGGTCCACGCACCGGCCCACGGCGATCCCGTGCCGATGCATCCCCGAGCATAGCCGGACGAGGCCGGGACTCCGATCGGGTATCGGTGACCCGGCCACGCCAAACGCGTACAACGCTACGGATCGACCGGTTCGGGCGCCCCCTTACGGACCGCCTCGCGGGTGATGGTGCGCTCGTGCTCGGGGTTGAGGAACCAGTGGCGGGCCGAGGCCAGCCACCAGGTCGCGGCGAAGCCGAGGACGACGAGGACGGCGACCGGGGCGTAGTTGAAGGTCTCCCAGGTGACCGGAGAGACCTGGGGGAGCATGAAGAGAACGGTGATCACGCCCACCCAGGCGACCGACACGACGCCGATGACCCGCGAGTACCGGCCCAGGTGCCACGGCCCGCGCTCGAAGGCGTCACCCTTGCGCAGCCGCAGCAGGGTCGGGATGACGTACGCGACGTAGAGCCCGATGACCGCGATCGAGGTCACGGCCGCGTAGGCCGCGTAGTTGATCAGATACGGGAGGCCGAGCAGCAGCGCTCCCAGCGCCGCCAGCCACACCGCCGCCACCGGTGTCCGCGTGCGCGGGCTCACGGTGTGCCACACGTGCGAGAAGGGCAGCGCTCCGTCGCGCGAAAAGGCGTAGATCATGCGGCTGTTGGCCGTCACCGACGCCATGCCGCAGAAGAGCTGCGCGCCGATCACGACCAGCAGCAGGAGTTTGCCCGCCGTCGCTCCCAGCGCGTCGAGCAGGATCTGCGCCGGGGGTGCGCCCGTCGCCGAGCCCAGCTCCTTGTCGTACGACTGGATGGCGAAGGTGAAGCCCAGGAGCAGGACGAATCCGGCGATCCATGAGGTCCAGATCGACCGCACGATGCCCTTCGGGCCCGCCGTCGACGCGTCGTGCGTCTCCTCCGTCATATGGGCGGAGGCGTCGTACCCGGTGAAGGTGTACTGCGCCATGAGCAGGCCGATGAGGACGACGTAGACGCCGCTGCCCCAGCCCGTGTTGTTCACGAACTCCGTGAACACGAAGGACGTCGACTGGTGGTGGTCCGGTACGAAGGCGAGCGCGCCCACGATGACCGCGACGCCCACGACGTGCCACCACACGCTGATGCTGTTGAGGAGGGCGACGATCCGGACGCCGAAGGTGTTCAGGAGGCCGTGCAGGACCAGGATTCCGGCGAAGATGAGGACCGTGCGGCCCGGCGTCACCTTGAAGTCGAACTGAAGGTTCAAGTAGGCGCCCAGGAAGGACGCCGCTCCGAAGTCGATACCCGCCGTCACCGCGACCTGGCCGAGGACGTTGAACCATCCCGTGAACCAGGCCCAGGCGGCCGCCGTCCGCTCCGGAGCGAGCCGGTGGGCCCAGAAGTACAGGCCCGCGGAGGTCGGATAGGCCGAACAGATCTCGGCCATGGACAGCCCCACGAACAGCGTCATCAGTCCGACCGCGACCCATCCCCAGGTGATCACGGCGGGACCGCCGGTGTTCATGCCGAACAGGTACAGCGTCAGGCAGCCCGACAGGACCGAGATGATCGTGAAGGAGACCGCGTAGTTGGAGAACGCCGACATGCGGCGGGCGAGAACCTGCGTGTAGCCGAGCTGGGCAAGCCGTTCTTCGTCCGACAGCCCACTCGCTATGGCGTCATCTGTCATGCCCCCAGCGATTCCCTCGCCGGGGGCACGGCATGCGCCCATTCAGGAAGCGGGTTGGCTCAAAAAATGCCCTTGTAGCCCTGCCAGCCGCTCGCGATCTTCACCCGCGACCCGAACGACCCGTTCCCCTTGCCGTCGTTGCGGTAGAGGTTCCCGCTCGTGTCCCGCACGACCAGGTCACTCTTCCCGTCACCGGTGATGTCCCCGACCCCGACGATCGCGTTGTAGGACGCTCCCCACTTCGAGAAGACCTTCACCCGGTCCTTCAACAGGCCCGTCCCCGTGCCGTTGTAGCGGTACAGCGTCCCTGCCTTGTCCCGCGCCAGCACGTCCCCGAAGCCGTCACCGTTGAGGTCCCCGGCGCCCACGATCTTCGTGTAGCCCGTCCACGCGGAGCGGATCTTCTTGCCCGCCGCCAGCGTCCCGTCGCTCTTCGCGGCGAAGAGATAGACGTCCCCGGTCGAGGCCTTCCGCGCGAGCAGGTCGGGCCGCTTGTCACCGGTCAGGTCGCCGGGGGAGGTGAGGACGTTGTAGGCGTTCCAGCCGGAGCCGAGCGCCTTGTACGACGTCGACGGGACCGGCGCCTGCCCGCACGTGGGCGTATAGCCGCGCAGGGAGCCGTCGCTCATCCGCACCAGGACGTCGTTGCAGCGGTCGTTGTTCAGATCGCCGAAGGGTACGGCGACCACCTTGGTCGACCAGCCGCTGCCGGAGACCTTCCCGGCGAAGCCGCCCTTGCCGGTGCCCTGCTGGAAGGTCAGCGCACCGGAGGAGTTCAGGGTGAGCAGGTCGGAGAGGCCGTCCCGTCCGGCGTGGTCACGGAACACCGGCGCCGCCGGCGACCCGGCCGTCAGAAGATGGATGCGCTCGCCCCGGTCCACGAAGGCCACCCGGCTCCCGTACGGGTCAACCGTCCAGCGGATACGACGGTCCGAACCGCCGCTCAGCTCCGCGAGGTTCTGTGTCCGGGGCAGATCGGCCACATCGCTCGTGACGGCCTTGCCCGAGGCGAAGTCCGTGCGGACCAGCTTGCCGCGACCCGCGTCGTGCCGGACCAGGAACCCGTCGGCCAGCAGCGCGTCCCCTGCCGGTACGGACACGGACCGCCCCCGGGAGCGGTCGAACACTCCCGCTGTCCCCTGCGCCGCGCAGGCCCAGTAGACCCAGCGGCCGTCGACCTGCAGCTCGCTGGGCACGCACGCCGAACCGACGTTGACGTCCACGGCCGGCACATCCGATCCCAGACGGCTCATCGACACATGGCCTGCCGTGGATGTGGTCGTCCACAGCTGTCCGTCCCACACCGTCGCGGCCGTGGCCGTACGCGTCGACACGACCTTGGACTGCGTCCAGTCGATGATGTGCTGCTTGTGGTTGGTACCGCCGGAGAACACCGCGTACCGGCCGTACGCCGCCACCACGTCACCGGACGAATCGGGAACCAGCACCGACTGGACCTCGCCCGCGGGTGTCCGGCGGTAGGCATAGGCCCCCCGGTCGGAATAGACGGTGGAACCGTCACCGGCTCCGAAGAGCCGCACACAGCCGTACCAGACCCCGCACGGCTTGATCCACCCGCCGCCCTGCCGCACGGGACCCACCTGCGGGTTGCTGCCCGCGGGCACGGTGCGCGAGTTGAACATGACGTCGGACGACGGAGGGGCGGTCTCGTCCGTCCAGTTCAGCGTGCCGTTGGCGAGGGACAGCCCGTCGATCGGTGCGGGCACCGGCGGCAGGTCGATGATCTCGCGGGCGACGAGCTGCCCGTCGGACGACTCGGTGAGCCGCTGCACCCCCCAGTCCTGCGGCCCGGATCCGGCCGAGACGACGGCCGACCCGTCCGGGGCCGGATCGATCCAGCCGTCCATCGTGGGGAACAGCTCACGCCATGTACCGCCGCCCAGGGGGCGCGTGAGCACGGCACGAGTGTCCGCGTCGGCCACCACGACCTGGTCGCCCACGACCGTGAACTCGATCTTCCCCTCGGTTCCCTGGGCCGGAACCTCGGCCACCGGCCCGTCGAGGTCGTCCCGCCGCACCAGCCGCGCACCGGCTCCCGGATACCACCAGCCGACGTAGTCGTGGCTGAGGAAGGGAATCCGGCCGGAGCCCGCCTTGTAGGGGGCGAAAACCTTGGCCACGGATCCGTCGCGCACGTCGACGAGCACGAGCTGATCGAGGAAGACCTTCGGGTCGTCCGTGGGCATCCGGTAGCGCATCAACAGCGACCTGGCGTCGCGCTCGCTCACCGCGAGCAGCTGCGCGCCCTCCGGCCAGCCGGTCACCGTCACGTCGGTGACAGCTCCATCGGCGGCCGGCTTCAGCAGGTGCACCTCGCGCACCGCGGCGGCCGAGCCCAGGTACGCCACGACCGTCCCGCCCGCGGTGCCCGCCCAGTTCAGCTCCTGGGGCACGGTGACCTGCCCCCGGTCGGCCCCCGAAGGAAGGTCGGTGAACCGGACGACGTAGGGCTTGGTGGTCGTCATCTCGTAGACGGTGTCCGACTGGGCGAGCCGCACCGGCCCCTGGACCGCGTCGTACTGGGGAAGGTCACGCGACTCTCCGGTCGCGTAGTCCGTCCAGCGCAGATGAGCGGATCCCTCAGGCTGGGAGAGCAGGCCGGTGTCGCCGTACCCCGCGATCACTGGATTGCGCGGGCCCGTCCTGACCGCGGCGGGCAGCACGATCTCGTCCGCGCCGGTGGCGGCCACGGCCGTCCCCGACGGCAGGAGCCCCAGCGAACCCGCGGCCACCGCGAGAACCGCGGCCAGCGCCGTGCCCCCGCGTCCGAGCACACGACGGCGTACGAATGTGCGGCCCTCCACGGAACCCCCCGGCCCCTCGACGTACGACACCTGTGGCGCCCATGACGTCTGTGAATGAAATGTGCATGCCCTGAGTGGGCAACGGGAGCGCACCAGTGGGGCACTTGCGGGCAGAAGGGATTGTCGGGGCAACGGGAAGGGCCCGTACGACCGGAGTCGTACGGGCCCTCGATGGATCACATCAGGCTGTGTCAGCCGTTGCGCTTCCAGCGCGGCTTCTCGTCGCGGCGGCCGAACGAGCCGGTGCCGGTGCCGGTGCCGCGGTGGTCGTCACGACGGCCGTTCGGGCGGTCGTGGCTGCCGGCGCGGAAACCGCTGGAGGGGCGGTTGTCCTGGCGGTCACGGTTGAAGGGACGGTCGCTGCCACGGTGACCGGCACGGTCGTCGCGGCGCTCGAAGGTACGGCCGCCACGGTCGTCACGACGCTCGTCGCGACGGAAGCCACCACGGTCGTTGTCGCGACGCTCGAAGGGACGGCCGCCACGGTCGTCGCGGCGGT
>NZ_JBVHXR010000005.1:272645-351920 GCF_055569295.1 Streptomyces sp. NPDC029292 | reverse complement strand
GTTGTCCTGACGGTCGCGGTTGAAGCCGCCACGGTCGTCACGGTTGAAGCCACCACGGTCGTTGTCACGACGCTCGAAAGAACGGCCACCACGGTCGTCGCGGCGGTTGTCCTGACGGTCGCGGTTGAAGCCGCCACGGTCGTCACGGTTGAAGCCACCACGGTCGTTGTCACGACGCTCGAAAGAACGGCCACCACGGTCATCGCGGCGGTCGTCACGACGGAACCCACCACGGTCGTTGTCACGACGGTCGCGGTTGAAGCCGCCCCGGTCGTCACGACGCTCGTCGCGACGGAAGCCACCACGGTCGTTGTCGCGACGCTCGTAGTTGCCCCGCTCGTCACGGCGCTGACGCGGCTGCTCGTACGCGGGACGCTCGGCGGGCTGCTCGGACGCGGCGGGCGCCTCGGCGGGAGCCTCGGTCACGGCCTGCTCGGCGACGGCCTCCGCGGCGGCGGCAACAGCGGCCTCCGGGTCCTCGCCCCGCTCGCGCGCGGCACGGGCGACCAGGCGGTCGGCCTCGCCACGCAGCTCGACCGCGCGACGCTGCGCGCGCTCCAGCTCCTTGGTGAGCTGCGAGACCTCACGCTCGGCCTGCTGCGCGGCGTCGCCCGCGGACTGGGCCTGGACCTCGGTCATCGACCGGGCGCCGGTGATCTCGGCGACCTCGGGCTCGAAGGCCGTACCGGAGTTGATGATGTGACGCGCGGCGTCGACGCCCGCGTCCTCCATCAGCCGGAAGATCTGACGGCGCTGGTGCGGCAGGGACAGCGACACGACGGTGCCGGAGCGGCCCGCGCGAGCGGTACGGCCGGAGCGGTGCAGGTAGTCCTTGTGGTCACCGGCGGGGTCGACGTTCAGCACCAGGTCGATGCCGTCGACGTGGATACCGCGGGCGGCGACGTCGGTCGCGACGAGCGCGTTGACGTAACCGTCCTTGAAGTCGGCCAGCGTCCGCGTACGGGCGCCCTGCGTCATGCCGCCGTGCAGCGCGTCGGCCTTCACACCGGCGTCGCGCAGCTGCTCGGCGATACGGTCGGCGCCCAGCTGGGTGCGGACGAAGATGATCGTGCGGCCCTTGCGGGAGGCGATCGCGGCGGTGACCGGCGCCTTGTCCTTGGGCTTCACGATGAGGATGTGGTGCGACATGGTCGTGACGTTGCCCTGGGCGCTGTCGACCTCGTGCGTGACCGGGTTGCTCAGGTAGCGCTTGACCAGCGTGGAGATCTCGTTCTCCATGGTGGCCGAGAACAGCATGCGCTGGCCGCCGGCCGGGACCTGGTCGAGCAGCTCGGTGACCTCGGGCAGGAAGCCCAGGTCGGACATCTGGTCGGCCTCGTCGAGGACGGCGATCTGGGTGTTCTCCAGCGAGCAGGCGCCGCGGTTGATGATGTCGCGCAGCCGGCCCGGGGTGGCGACGAGGACGTCGACGCCGCGCTCGAGGGCGTAGATCTGGTTGCCCATGGAGGTACCACCACAGACGACCTTCATCTTCAGCCCGAGCACGTCGCCGTACGGCTGAAGCGCGTCCGCGACCTGCATCGCGAGCTCACGGGTCGGGGTGAGGATGACGGCGCGCGGCTTCTTCTTCTCGGTGTGACCGCCTGCGAGCTGCGCCAGGGTCGGCAGACCGAAGGAGAGAGTCTTGCCGGAGCCGGTGCGGCCGCGGCCGAGGATGTCCTTGCCGGCCAGGGCGTCCGGGATGGTCGCCGCCTGGATCGGGAAGGGGGTGGTCACGCCGTTCTGCGCGAGCTTGCGGACGACGCCCTCGGGGAGACCGAGGTCGGCGAAGGTGATCTCGGGGGCGGACTCGACGGCGCTCTCGGGAGCGGTGTTCTCGTCACCGTTCTCGGGCACGACGACGTGATCAGTACTGGAAACAGACATGCGAAATGCGAACCTTCCGGAGTTCTTCGGCACGCGCCCAAACTCCGTGAAGTCGCAATCGACCGCCTCTATGCGGTCCGGCCACGGCAAGGGAGAGTACGCGCCACGCGACGCTCTCTGCATTGGCGCCGGGCAATTGGGATCAAACGATCTACTACCATACGCACCCCCCACCCCTGAAGGCAAACCGAGCCCGAAAGCCGCAGGTCAGAGAAGATCTCGGCCCTCCAAGGAGGATTCCAAGGAGGATCCAGCCCACCGGAAACGTCCTGCACCGGCTCCCCCACGGGAGACGCCTAGGCAGGCTCCCCCGCCCGAGGCGCCGGCTCCCGCTCCACCAGTTGCGTGGTCTGCTGCTCGTGCGCGGAGGACGAGGGCTCCGCCGACCCCGGCTCGGACGCCGGAGGCGACGACGCCGGCGGCGGCTCAGGCGGCGGCTCCGCCGTCGGACCGGTAGGACTCGGCTCCCCGTTGGGCGGCGCGGATACCACCGGCTGCCCCTTGCCGCCCTTCGCCGGAGCCTTGGCGGACGGCTTCGCACGCCCGGACTCCGACGCCGGCGGAGACGCCGACCCGGAGACGGATTCACCGGGCTTTGGCGAGGCGGCACCCCCCTTCGCCCCCTTCCCCCCGTGGAACCCGACGCCGCCCCCGCTCACCGCGGACCCCCCGTCGGGCGCCTCCCCACCCCGCTGCCCCGCCGAGTGCGAGGGCCCGGGGCGGCCCGCGTCGTCACCCACACTCATGCAACCGGCGGCCGCGGCGACGGCCATGACCGTGGCGGCCAGACGAACGGGTACGTACAAGGCGCGCACGGGCAGCCACCTCCGAGGCGGATCGGTGAGTCCCCCTGCCCAACTCCCGCCGCCCACAAGAAGACACGCGTCCCACAGACCGACCGCGCGAAACCGCCGGAGCGACCGAACCTCAGCCGTACCCGAGCGCGTGCAACCGGGCGTCATCGATCCCGAAGTGGTGAGCGATTTCATGCACCACGGTCACTTCGGTCTCCGCGACCACGTCCTCCCGCGTCTCGCACATCCGCAGCGCCGGCCCCCGGTAGATCGTGATCCGGTCCGGCAGCACGCCCGCGTACCACTCCCCGCGATCCGTCAGCGGAGTCCCCTCGTAGAGCCCGAGCAGCTCGGGATCTTCGGCGGGCGGTTCGTCCTCGACGAACACCGCCACGTTGTCCATCAACCGCGTCAGTTCGGGCGGAATCCGGTCCAGCGCCTCGGCGACCAGTTCCTCGAACTCCTCGCGCGTCATCTCCAGCACACGGCCATTGTCCGGTACGGGGCCCCAGTCGGAGAGTCGACGGCAGCCCCGTACGAGAATCGATGACGCCTCCGTACGAGAGTCACGGCGGCACCGCATACCCACCGCCACACTTGGGCATACGGGACCAATGGCCCGCGTCCCCCCTGCCGCAACCGCCGTCCTGCACCGCATACGAAGCCGCGTCCCCGCCGTGCGAAGCCGCATCCGTACCGCAGCCCGTGGCCCGACCCGCCACTACCGCGCCCGCCGCCCGCACCCGGCGGTCGAGCTCGTCCCCCAGCCGCACCCCTACACCCGTGCCCTCGGCCTCGTCTGCGTCGTACTCCTGGGCGCCTGGCTGGGACTGCTGATCGTGGGGAACGTGCGCGTCCCGGTCGGCCCCATGAACACCACCATGACCCTTCGCCCCTCCCTCACCGGCGGCACGAAGATCAACGTCTCTCCGCTCGGCGCCCTGGAGCTGCGCAGCCACGAGGCCCCGCTGCGCCTGGACGTGGACGTCGACCAGCTCGACCCGGTCCGCTCCCAGGCCCTGGTCGACCACCCGGAGCGGCTGTCCGGTCTCCAGGACGAGGTCGCGCAGGACGTCGAACACGGCACCCTCGACCTGGCCGTACGCTCCTGCATCGCGGTCGTCTCCGGCGCCACGGCGCTCGGCCTCGCCGTCTACCGCCGCCCCCGCCGGGCCCTCGCCGCCGGCGGCCTGGCCCTGACACTCCTGGCCGCGTCCGGAGCGACGGCCTTCGCCACCTGGAACCCCAAGTCGGTCCTGGAACCGAAGTTCTCGGGACTTCTGAGCAGCGCCCCCTCCCTGGTGGGCAACGCCCGCAGCATCGTCAGCGAATTCGACGTCTACCAGAAGGAGTTGGCCCGCCTGGTGACGAACGTGACGAAGCTGTACGACGTCACGTCCACGCTCCCGGCGTACGAGCCCGACCCGACCACGATCCGGGTCCTGCACGTCTCCGACATCCACCTCAACCCGGCGAGCTGGAAGATCATCGCGTCGCTCGTGCAGCAGTACGCCATCAATGTGATCGTCGACTCCGGCGACACGATGGACCACGGCACGGCGGCCGAGAACGGCTTCCTGGACCCGATCGCGGACCTCGGAGCCCCGTACGTCTGGGTCCGGGGCAACCACGACTCCCTCCTCACCCAGCGCTACCTCGAACACATGAAGAACGCGCACGTCCTGGACGACGGCCGGGCGATCACGGTCGCGGGCCTGCGCTTCGCCGGCATCGGCGACCCGCAGTTCACCCCCGACCGCGCGGTCACGCCGGGAGGCAACACGGCGGAGGAACTGGCGGGCACACGGCTCGCGACGGCCCTCCACGACCAGCGGACAGCGGGCACTCCCGTCGACATCGCCATCGCCCACGAGCCGTCGGCGGCGCGCCTGACCGACGGGAAAGTACCTCTGGTCCTGGCCGGCCATCTGCACCACGAAGAAATGGAGGTCATGAAGTACGGAACCCGCCTGCGCGTCGAAGGCTCGACCGGCGGCAGCGGGCTACGAGCCGTCGAAGGCACGTACCCGGACCCCATCGAGGCCTCGATCCTCTACCTGGACCGCGACACCCGCCGCCTCCAGGCCTGGGACGAGATCAAACTGGGCGGCCTGGGCCTGACAACGGCCGAGGTCAGCCGCCACCTCCCCAAGGAGAACCAGCCAGGCGCGACCCCGTCCCCGACCCCCTCCCCCACACCGTCCCCCACCCCCTCCACGACCACCCCTTAAACCGTTTTGGCGATACCTCCCGCCATCCCATATGCTTCTCACGTCCCCGACGCGCTGAGAAGCGCCCAGGCGGGCCGATAGCCCTCATCGTCTAGCGGCCTAGGACGCCGCCCTTTCAAGGCGGTAGCACGGGTTCGAATCCCGTTGGGGGCACGCAATACCGTGTGCGACACTGTTTTACGCATGCCGCACGCAACAGCTTGGTCCTGTGGAGCAGTTTGGAGTGCTCGCCACCCTGTCAAGGTGGAGGCCGCGGGTTCAAATCCCGTCAGGACCGCTGAGGTTTCTTCACGAAACCTCGTGGCTGGGTAGCTCAGTTGGTACGAGCGATCGCCTGAAAAGCGATAGGTCGCCGGTTCGACCCCGGCCCCAGCCACAGCATCGAAGGCCCCGTCCGTCAGGACGGGGCCTTCGTCGTATCCGGAACCGTTGGGTACCGGTGCCTCCGGCCCAACTTGGCGTGTCCCCGGCGCGGCGCTACGTTCTGGCTGCCGAAACAGCACTTTCTGGTGGGGGGACCATGACGACGAGCCCTGACACGGGTCGCAAGCCATATCGGAAGCCACAGGCGAGTCGAAGGCCACGGGCGAACTGAAGCTGGAGCGGGACCGTGCTCTCTTCGGTCTGGTGGCCGTCGGACTGAGCAATGTCGTGATCGCGGCGATCGCGGTGGTCGCGGTGTGGCAGCTGGACGGCGACAAGTCGGTCGCCCTCGGCGTCATCAGCGCCGCCTTCACCGCCGTCAGCACGATGACCACGGCATATCTCGGAATCAAGGCCGTCTCGAACACGGCGAAGTCCATCGCGCTCCGCGAGCGGCCATAGCGGGACCGAGCCGAGCGCGGTGAGGCAGACGGCCCCCGGAACGGGCCCCGGCGAGCGCCCCGCGCGTCCACAGCGCAAAAGCGTTCGCCACTCATTTCACCGAGGTGAGATCCTGGACCGCGTATGTCTACGCATCCTGCCCCCGTTCTCGGCGATCTCGCCGCCCGCCTGGCCGAGCTGTCCCTGCGCGACGCGCACCGGCTCGGGCGCAGGCTCGAAGGCGCGCGGAAGATCCGCAAGCCCGAGGCCCGGTCCGCCGTGCTCGCCGAGATCGAGGCGGAGACCGCCAAGGCCGAGGCCCGGATGGCCGAGCGCCGCACGCGTGTGCCCGCCGTCACGTATCCCGAGCAGCTCCCGGTCAGCCAGAAGAAGGACGCGATCGCGGCCGCCATCCGTGATCACCAGGTCGTGATCGTCGCGGGTGAGACCGGGTCCGGCAAGACCACCCAGATCCCGAAGATCTGTCTTGAGCTCGGGCGCGGGGTCAGGGGCATGGTCGGGCACACCCAGCCCCGTCGTATCGCCGCCCGCACCGTCGCCGAGCGGGTGGCGGAGGAGCTGGACACGCCGCTCGGCGAGGCCGTCGGCTGGAAGGTCCGCTTCACCGATCAGGTGAACCAGGACGGCACCTTCGTCAAGCTCATGACCGACGGCATCCTGCTCGCCGAGATCCAGACGGACCGCGAGCTGCGCGCGTACGACACGATCATCATCGACGAGGCCCACGAGCGATCCCTCAATATCGACTTCCTGCTGGGCTATCTGGCTCAGCTGCTGCCCAAGCGCCCGGATCTGAAAGTCGTCATCACCTCCGCGACCATCGACCCGCAGCGCTTCTCCCGGCACTTCAGCGATGCCCCGATCGTCGAGGTCAGCGGGCGGACCTACCCCGTCGAGGTGCGCTATCGCCCCCTCCTCGAAGAGGACGCCGACGACGCCGACCGCGACCAGATCACCGCGATCTGCGATGCCGTCGAGGAGCTCCAGACCGAGGGCAAGGGCGACATCCTCGTCTTCCTCTCGGGAGAGCGGGAGATCCGCGACACCGCCGACGCGCTCACGAAGAAGAACTACCGCTTCACTGAGGTCCTCCCCCTCTACGCCCGCCTCTCGCACGCCGAGCAGCACCGCGTCTTCCAGCCGCACACCGGGCGCAGGATCGTTCTGGCCACCAACGTCGCCGAGACGTCCCTGACCGTCCCGGGCATCAAGTACGTCATCGACCCGGGCACCGCCCGCATCTCCCGCTACAGCCACCGCACCAAGGTCCAGCGCCTGCCCATCGAGCCGGTCTCGCAGGCCAGCGCCAACCAGCGCAAGGGCCGCTGTGGTCGTACGAGTGACGGCATCTGCATCCGGCTGTACTCCGAGGACGACTTCCTGACCCGCCCGGAGTTCACGGACGCCGAGATCCTCCGGACGAATCTCGCCTCCGTCATCCTCCAGATGACCGCGGCCGGCCTCGGCGACATCGAGAAGTTCCCCTTCATCGACCCGCCGGACCACCGCAACATCCGCGACGGTGTCCAACTCCTCCAGGAACTGGGCGCGCTGGACCCGACGGAGAAGGACGTACGCAAGCGGCTGACCCCAACCGGCCGCAAGCTCGCCCAGCTGCCCGTCGACCCCCGCCTGGCCCGCATGGTCCTGGAGGCCGACAAGAACGGCTGCGTCCGCGAGGTCATGGTGATCGCCGCCGCGCTCTCCATCCAGGACCCGCGCGAGCGCCCCGCCGACAAGCAGGCGCAGGCCGACCAGCAGCACGCCCGCTTCAAGGACGAGACGAGCGATTTCCTCGCGTTCCTGAACCTGTGGCGGTACGTCCGCGAGCAGCAGAAGGAGCGGGGCTCGTCCGCGTTCCGGCGCATGTGCAAGCAGGAGTACTTGAACTTCCTGCGCATCCGCGAGTGGCAGGACATCTACACGCAGCTGCGCACGGTCGCCAAGCAGATGGGCATCCATCTGAACGAGGAGGACGCGCCCGAGCAGAGCGTCCACGTGTCGCTGCTCGCGGGTCTCCTGTCCCACGTCGGCATGAAGGACGTGAAGGACGGCGCGAAGAACGAGTACCTGGGCGCCCGGAGCGCCAAGTTCGCGGTCTTCCCGGGCTCGGCCCTCTTCAAGAAGCCCCCGCGCTTCGTGATGTCCGCCGAGCTGGTGGAGACCTCGCGGCTCTGGGCCCGCGTCAACGCCAGGATCGAGCCCGAGTGGGTCGAGCCCCTGGCCGGGCATCTGCTGAAGCGCACGTACAGCGAACCGCACTGGGAGAAGGACCAGGCGGCGGTGATGGCGTACGAGAAGGTCACGCTGTACGGCGTACCGATCATCGCCCAGCGGAAGGTCAACTACGGGCGCATCGACCCCGAGACGAGCCGCGAGCTGTTCATCCGCAACGCGCTGGTCGAGGGCGACTGGCGTACGCACCACAAGTTCTTCGCCGACAACCGCAAACTCCTCACCGAGGTCGAGGAGTTGGAGCATCGCGCCCGGCGCCGGGACATCCTGGTCGACGACGAGACGCTCTTCGACTTCTACGACCAGCGGGTGCCCGAACACGTGGTGTCCGGGGCGCACTTCGACTCCTGGTGGAAGAACAAGCTCCACGAAGGAGAAGGGGCGGCCGAACTCCTCGACTTCGAGCGCTCGATGCTCATCAATGAGCGCGCCGGGGATGTCAGCAAGGACGACTATCCGGACTCGTGGCGGCAGGGACGGCTCAAGTTCCGCGTCACCTACCAGTTCGAGCCGGGGGCGGACGCGGACGGTGTGACCGTCCACGTCCCGCTCCAAGTCCTCAACCAGGTCACGGACGAGGGCTTCGACTGGCAGATCCCCGGGCTGCGGGAAGAGGTCGTGACGGAGCTGATCCGCTCGCTCCCCAAGCCCATCCGCCGCCATTACGTCCCCGCCCCGAACTTCGCGAAGAAGTTCCTGGAGCGAGCGGTGCCCCTGCAGGAGCCGCTGACGACGACGCTCGCCCGCGAACTGAAGCGGATGGTCGGCGTGCCGCTCACGGCCGACGACTTCGACTGGTCCCGGGTTCCCGACCATCTGAAGATCACCTTCCGGATCGTCGACGAGCGGCGCCGCAAGCTCGCCGAGGACAAGGACCTGGAGGCGCTGAGGCTCCAGCTGAAGCCGAAGGCACGCCAGGCGATCTCGCAGGCCGCGGCGGCGACGGCGGAGCGCGCCGGCGGGGAGTCCTTGGAACGTACGGGGCTCACGGACTGGACGATCGGCTCGCTGACGCGCGTCTTCGAGACGCGCCGGGCGGGCCAGCCGGTGAAGGCGTACCCGGCCCTGGTCGACGACAGCGACACCGTCTCCGTACGGCTCTTCGACACGGAGGCCGAGCAGGCGCAGGCGATGTGGAAGGGCACGCGGCGGCTGATCCTGCGCAACATCCCGGTGAACCCGGGCAAGTTCGCCTCGGACAAGCTGACGAACGCCCAGAAGCTCGCGCTGTCCGCGAACCCGCACGGCTCGATCCAGGCCCTCTTCGACGACTGCGCGATGGCGGCCGCGGACAAGCTGATCGGGGACTTCGGAGGACCGGCGTGGGACGAGGAGTCGTACCGGAAGTTGTACGACAAGGTGCGCGCGGAGATCGTCGACACCACGGTGCGTACGGTCGGCCAGGTGCAGCAGGTGCTTGCCGCCTGGCAGGCCTGTGAGCGCCGCCTGAAGGGCGTACAGAGCCCGACGCTCCTGGCGAACCTGACGGACGTACGGACGCAGCTGAACGCCCTCGTGAAGCCCGGCTTCGTCACGGAGACCGGCCTGCGGCGCCTGCCGGACCTGATGCGCTACCTGGTCGCCGCCGACCGCCGGCTCCAGCAGATGCCAACGAACGTCCAGCGGGACACGACCCGCATGGAGAAGGTCCACGAGATGCAGGACGAGTACGCCTGGCTCCTGGAGCAGCTCCCACAGGGCCGGCCGATCCCCTCCTCGGTCCTGGACATCCGCTGGATGATCGAGGAGCTCCGGGTCAGCTACTTCGCCCACGCGCTCGGCACGGCGTACCCCGTCTCCGACAAGCGCATCGTGAAGGCGATAGACGCGGCGGTGCCGTAACGGCGCCTGCACGGTGGGTGAGTTCGACCCCGGGCTCACCCTCCTGTACAGTCTCTTCTCGCAGCACAGCGCACGAAGAGTGGCTGCGAAACCTGGTCCTGTGGAGCAGTTTGGAGTGCTCGCCACCCTGTCAAGGTGGAGGCCGCGGGTTCAAATCCCGTCAGGACCGCATTGATCGAAGGGCCCGCATCCGACAAGGGTGACGGGCCCTTCGCATGCCACCACACCACCCCGAACACGCTCGCCACCCTGCCAAGGTGAAGGCCGCGCCCGCGGCGCAGCCGCAATCGGGTGCAGCAAATCCGTCAGGACCGCATTGATCGAAGGGCCCGGAGCTTCGGCTCCGGGCCTTTTGCGTACGGCCAACAGCCCCGTCCCTGGCGCCCCCGCACCTTGACGGCGTCACATTCCGCCGGTACCCCAGAAACCAGGGCTCTCGACCTCACGGGGGCCGTTGGAGGTGGCGTATGGCGGCGTCCGTTAGGCACGAGACGCGAGCTCTGCTCCGCGCCCACCTGTCGGCCGCCTCCGAGTACCGCCATCTGACGCGGCACTGCCCGATCTGCCACCGGCTCCTGCGGCTGGCCATGGAACCGGCTCCACGCGGCGAGGAGGACCCCGGAAGCGCCGTCGAGGACGAAAGTCCCTCCAAGGCATGACCAAGGGCAGCGGACGCGCGCACCGCCCGGTGGGAGCGTGGACGTACGTCTGCCGACGCACCGGCCCAACTCCTCTAGCGCAGAGGCCGCACGGGCAACAAGGACCGTGGCATGTGACGGGTGTCACCGCATAAGTTTTTGGAACGCAGGAACTTACACCCCACCTACAACTGGTCAATTTAATATGTGCAATTGCACCACCCACCGAGGGTGTCCACAGGGGATCCGACACCCCTCCCCAGACTCCGACAAGGCCGCTCACAGACCGGCCACCCCGGGCATGACCAGGACACAAAAAGATCGCGCTGGACCCGGCGGAGTCCAGCGCGATCGACGACGCACCCTTGAAGCTTCTACAACTGGGACGGGCGTGGGCCCTGTTGGGGCAGAACCCGCGTCGCTTGGAGCTTTGGTTCGGACGTCTCGGCGGGTTGGGGGACCTGCCGAATTGTCCGGTTATGCAGTTGTTCAGGCCTCGCTGCGCTGCTGCGGGATACCCGCGAGCAGTGCGCGGACCTCAGCCTCGCGATAGCGGCGGTGCCCGCCGAGCGTGCGGATGGACGTAAGCTTGCCGGCCTTCGCCCACCGCGTGACCGTCTTGGGGTCGACGCGGAACATCGTGGCGACCTCAGCCGGGGTCAGCAGCGGCTCGGCATCAGGGGTGCGAGCGGTCATGAGCGGCCTCCTCGGGAGAACCGAACCTTCTCGGTTCTTTCCTCTAAATTCTGCACCTTGACCCGCGTTGCCCGAAATGGCGGACGCGAGTCGAGTCGGTTATAGGACGAACGGCTTGTCCTCGGCACTACAACTACACCATCTGTCCAGCCGCGTCGGCCAAACCGATGGAATTGCCCTCCCAGGTGTTCATCAGCCGCGGAAGCCGATGGACCATGCCATAGCGGACAGTCACGCCACTGTGACGATCAGTCACAGGACGATCAGGAGTCACCAGACCCCCCATAGCGTGCAATGCTGAGATTCCACCCATACGTGGGTGGAAGGAACCCTCCCCCGGGCTCCCTTGTCCTATTTTGGCATGAGGAGGTACAAGGGATGCAAGAGTCGGGTAAGTGCCATCCATCACGCTTGACACATGATCGACGCAAAAGCCCGGATCAGGACCTACGTCCCGTAGTGAGGGTTCTTCAGCGTGTGAGGACCATACGCCAGTTCGACGGTTATGGGTGAGAAGCAGGTCACACAGCTCACACACAACACACGCCTCACGCGCCTCACACGCACCACACAGCGCGCCTCAGTGCGTCTCGGTACGCCTCAGCGCGTCTCAGTACGCCTCAGTTCGCCGAGCGCCGGTCCCGGACCGACCGCCAGCGCTCCACGAGCCGGCCGTACGCCTCCCCCGCGGCGACCCCGTCCCCGCTGCGCAGCGCCTCGATGCCCTCGGCCACGTCCGCCGCCGAGTGGTCCCCCTCGAGATGTCCGGCGGGCAGGACATGCACCAGGCCGCCGTAGTCGAGCTCCACCAGCGAGCGCGGGTGGAACTCCTCCAGCCAGCGCCCCACGTCCACCAGGCCGTCGATGAGCGGCCCCTCGTCAATGGTGTCCTTGAGCGTCTTCAGGGCCCGCGCCACCCGCCGCCGCGCCTGCACCATCGGCGTCCGGTAGCGCAGCACCGGCGCGGCTCCGTCGGGCCCCGCCCCCTTCTCGTACTGCCGCTCCTCGTCGGAGACGAGCACGAACCAGTTCAGCGGCACCTGCCAGGTCGAGGTGCGGATCCACGGGCGGGCGTCGGGGTTGCGGGCCATCCAGCGCTCGTAGTCCTGGGCGGCCTGGTGGCGTACGAGCGGGGGCAGGGCCGCGTCCAGGACCGGCGCCGGGAGCTCCTCGGCCAGCTCGCCCAGCGCCTGCCAGCCGCGCAGCCGGGTGCGCCAGGGACAGACGCAGAGCACCCCGTCGACGCTCAGCACGAACGCGTCGCTGCTCTCGTGCACCGGCACCGGGATGGGCGGGGTGGGCAGCAAGTCGGCCAGGGAGCGGCGCAATTCGTCCTGGTACGACGGGCGCTCGGCCCGGCGGGCGTAGCGCGCCCAGTGGCCGCGCTCCGGCTCCGCGAAGGCCGCCAGCGGTTCGTACACGCGCAGATAGGACGCGTACGGAACGATCACCGAGGACACCTTGGGCACGCCTGCTCCCTCCCCAACGGACCACACGTGAAACCCGGGCGGGAAACCCGCTCAACCCACGCACAAGCGACCGGGAAAACACTGCAAATCGTGCCACGGCCGTACGTGAACGTACTCCGCGAGAAGGTGATCCTGAACACTGCGCGGATGGCGGTCGGGCACAGGCTCTAGTCTCATGCCCACGGGAGCCCGCCACCCGCACGGGCACCGCATTCAACCGCCGCTACTTACCTGGGAGTCACCACCGTGACCGACGTAACCGACGGCGTCCTGCACACCCTGTTCCACTCGGACCAGGGGGGTCATGAGCAAGTCGTGCTCTGTCAGGACCGGGCCAGCGGCCTCAAGGCCGTCATCGCCATCCACTCCACCGCGCTGGGCCCCGCGCTCGGCGGTACGCGCTTCTACCCGTACGCGAGCGAGGAGGAGGCCGTCGCGGACGCGCTGAACCTCTCGCGCGGGATGTCGTACAAGAACGCCATGGCCGGTCTCGACCACGGCGGCGGCAAGGCCGTCATCATCGGTGACCCCGAGCAGATCAAGAGCGAGGAACTGCTCCTCGCGTACGGCCGCTTCGTGGCCTCCCTCGGCGGCCGGTACGTCACCGCGTGCGACGTCGGTACGTACGTCGCCGACATGGACGTCGTGGCGCGCGAGTGCCGCTGGACGACGGGTCGCTCGCCGGAGAACGGCGGCGCCGGGGACTCCTCCGTCCTCACCGCCTTCGGTGTCTTCCAGGGCATGCGGGCCTCCGCCCAGCACCTGTGGGGCGACCCGACGCTGCGCGGCCGCAAGGTCGGCGTCGCCGGTGTCGGCAAGGTCGGCCACCACCTCGTGCAGCACCTGCGCGACGACGGCGCCGAGGTCGTGATCACGGACGTACGGGAGGAGTCGGTGCGCCGGATCCTCGACAGGCACCCCGCCGGCGTCACGGCCGTCGCGGACACCGAGGCACTCATCCGCACCGAGGGCCTCGACATCTACGCCCCGTGCGCGCTGGGCGGCGCCCTGAACGACACCTCCGTGCAGGTGCTCACCGCGAAGATCGTGTGCGGCGCTGCCAACAACCAGCTGGCGCACCCGGGCGTGGAGAAGGACCTCGCGGACCGCGGGATCCTGTACGCGCCCGACTACGTGGTGAACGCGGGCGGTGTCATCCAGGTCGCCGACGAGCTGCACGGCTTCGACTTCGACCGGTGCAAGGCGAAGGCGGCGAAGATCTTCGACACCACGCTGGCCATATTCGCACGTGCGAAGGATGACGGTATTCCGCCGGCCGCCGCGGCCGACCGGATCGCCGAGCAGCGGATGGCGGAGGCGCGCCGCCGCTGATTCCGGGATCTCCCATTCCGGCTTGTCAGGGACCCGCCGATGGAAGTCTTGGAGAGAACTCTCACTCCTGTCGGCGGGTCGTCCGCCAATAAGAGGTTAAAATCGCGGTTGACCAGCGGGGACAGGGCACCTCGCGGGTTCTGGGCGAAGGCGCGTCCTGCGGGCGACGTACCGTATGGGCGCGGGCTCAGGTACCGTGGAAGCCCTACGGACCGGTCTCTCCACGGAGAGCCCGTTCCAGAACATGAACGCGTGTCAAGACTCTGGGGCCACCGAGCCCCGTATCCGAGGGGGTCGAGCCATGGGGCGCGGCCGGGCAAAGGCCAAGCAGACGAAGGTCGCCCGCCAGCTGAAGTACAGCAGCGGCGGGACTGACCTCTCGCGTCTGGCCAATGAGCTGGGCGCTTCGACTTCGAGCCAGCCGCCGAATGGCGAGCCGTTCGAGGACGACGACGAGGAAGAAGACGACCCGTACGCCCAGTACGCGGATCTCTATAACGACGACGACGATGAGGACGAGGACGACGAGTCCGGTCCTACGTCGCAACGTCGCGGCGCTTGACGCAGCAGCGTCCCTCGCAGTTTCAGCGATCCCTCGTAGCAGATATTTCTCGTAGCAGATTTCTGTGGGCGGGTTCCTCGTAGCAACTGCACTTCACCCGGTCCGGGGCCTCAGCGCCGGACCGGGTTTCGTGCTGTCCTAGCTCGAGGCGCTTCTAATCTGAATACGTGCCGATCAGCGCCGCGCCCGACTCGTGGTCGCCGCGCTCGGTGATCTCACCGGCGATCCAGGCGTCCACACCGCGGTCCGCGAGAGTGTCGAGGGCCGCATCCGCCGACTCCTCGGGGACGATCGCGATCATGCCGACGCCCATGTTCAGCGTCTTCTCCAGCTCCAGGCGCTCGACGTCGCCGGTCCTGCCGACGAGGTCGAAGACCGGGGCCGGGGTCCAGGTCTCGCGGTCGACGACGGCGTGCAGGCCGTCGGGGATGACGCGGGCCAGGTTGGCCGCGAGTCCGCCGCCGGTGATGTGGCTGAAGGCGTGCACCTCGGTGGTGCGGGTGAGCGCCAGGCAGTCCAGGGAGTAGATCTTGGTGGGCTCCAGGAGCTCCTCGCCGAGCGTGCGGCCGAACTCCTCGACGTGCTGGTCCAGGCGGAGGTTCGCCCGGTCGAAGAGGACGTGCCGGACGAGCGAGTACCCGTTCGAGTGAAGTCCGGAGGCCGCCATGGCGATCACCGCGTCACCCTTACGGATACGATCCGCGCCGAGCAGCCGGTCGTACTCCACCACGCCCGTGCCGGCGCCCGCGACATCGAAGTCGTCCGGACCGAGCAGGCCCGGGTGCTCCGCCGTCTCGCCGCCCACGAGGGCGCAGCCCGCGAGGACACAGCCCTCGGCGATGCCCTTCACGATGGCCGCGACGCGCTCCGGGTGGACCTTGCCGACGCAGATGTAGTCGGTCATGAAGAGCGGCTCGGCGCCGCACACCACGATGTCGTCCATGACCATCGCGACCAGGTCGTGGCCGATGGTGTCGTACACGCCGAGCTGCCGGGCGAGGTCGACCTTCGTGCCCACGCCGTCCGTCGCGGAGGCGAGCAGCGGCCGCTCGTAGCGCTTGAGGGCGGAGGCGTCGAAGAGGCCGGCGAAGCCGCCGAGGCCGCCGAGGACCTCGGGGCGCTGCGTCTTCTTCACCCACTCCTTCATCAGCTCTACGGCGCGGTCGCCCGCTTCGATGTCGACGCCGGCAGCCGCGTAGGAAGCACCGGTACTGCCCGGGGACGGAGTCCCCTGATCGGACACAGCAGACATTGCCTGGGATCTTTCGGGTTGGTGATACGGGGCTCTGCGGCGCTTACGGGCGACGGATGGCGTCGGCCGCGGCCGTGGCTGCGGGACCCGCCGCCAGCTCGGTCTCCAGAAGCTGCTTGCCCAGCAGTTCCGGGTCGGGGAGCTCCATCGGGTACTCGCCGTCGAAGCAGGCGCGGCACAGGTTCGGCTTGGCGATGGTGGTCGCCTCGATCATGCCGTCGAGGGAGATGTACGAGAGGGAGTCGGCACCCAGCGAGGTGCCGATCTCTTCGATGGTCATGCCGTTGGCGATCAGCTCGGCACGGGTCGCGAAGTCGATGCCGAAGAAGCAGGGCCACTTCACGGGGGGAGACGAGATCCGGATGTGGACTTCCGCCGCGCCCGCCTCGCGGAGCATGCGCACCAGCGCGCGCTGGGTGTTGCCGCGCACGATCGAGTCGTCGACGACGACCAGGCGCTTGCCCTTGATGACTTCCTTCAAGGGGTTCAGCTTCAGACGGATGCCGAGCTGGCGGATCGTCTGCGAGGGCTGGATGAAGGTCCGCCCGACGTACGCGTTCTTCACCAGACCCGCGCCGAAGGGGATTCCGCTGGCTTCCGCGTAACCGATCGCGGCGGGCGTCCCGGACTCCGGGGTCGCTATGACCAGATCGGCCTCTACAGGGGCTTCCTTGGCCAGCCTGCGGCCCATCTCGACGCGCGAGAGGTACACGTTCCGACCGGCGATGTCCGTGTCGGGGCGGGCCAGGTACACGTATTCGAAGACACAGCCCTTGGGCTTCGCTTCCGCGAATCGCGAGGTACGGAGGCCGTTCTCGTCGATGGCGACGAACTCGCCCGGCTCGATCTCGCGGACGTAGGCGGCGCCGCAGATGTCGAGGGCGGCGGACTCGGAGGCGACGACCCAGCCGCGCTCCAGGCGGCCGAGGACCAGCGGGCGGATGCCCTGCGGGTCGCGGGCCGCGTACAGGGTGTGCTCGTCCATGAAGACGAGACTGAAGGCGCCCTTGACCTGCGGGAGGATCCTGGCGGAGGCCTCTTCTATGGTCAGCGGCTTGCCGTCGTCGTCGACCTGGGCGGCGAGCAGGGCCGTCAGGAGGTCGGTGTCATTGGTGGCCGCCACGCGTGTGGTGCGGCCGTCCTGCTTGGGGAGGTCGGCGACCATCTCGGCGAGCTGCGCCGTGTTGACCAGGTTGCCGTTGTGGCCGAGCGCGATGGAGCCGTGCCCGGTGGCACGGAACGTCGGCTGGGCGTTCTCCCAGGTGGAGGCGCCGGTGGTCGAGTAGCGGGCGTGACCGACCGCGATGTGACCCTGGAGCGAACCGAGAGAGGTCTCGTCGAAGACCTGGGAAACGAGCCCCATGTCCTTGAAGACGAGGATCTGGGAGCCGTTGCTGACCGCGATTCCCGCGGATTCCTGGCCCCGATGCTGGAGGGCGTAGAGCCCGAAGTAAGTGAGCTTGGCGACCTCTTCGCCCGGAGCCCAGACACCGAAGACGCCGCAAGCGTCCTGGGGGCCTTTCTCACCGGGGAGCAGATCATGATTGAGTCGACCGTCACCACGTGGCACGCCACCGAGTGTAGGCGAGATCGACCACTGGTCCGAATTGGGGATACGGGACCTTAATGGATCACTCGTCGGCCACGGCAGTGACCGTGGTGCCGTTTGCGCTGGTCAGCGTGAGGGTGCGGTGATCCAATTCGTATACGACCGTGCCGTCGAAGAGGCCGAGCAGCGTCTTCTCGGTGGCCATGAGTGAGCTGTCGCACACCATGCGGGTGGTCCGGGGGGTGCCGAGGGTGATGTGCCCGTCGCGGACGGTGGCTTTTGCGGACGCGTCGTTGCAGCCGAGACGGCCGCCGAGGGTGCCGTGCTTCTTGTCGAGCACGAGGTACGCCTTGGCGCCCGCCGGGAGGGGCTGCGCCACGTCCGCGTCTCCGAGTGCGGTGACGGTCCACTTCGTGCCGTAGAGGGGGGCGTCCTTCTCCTTGGTGAGGTGGACGCGGTCGCCGTCGTCGGTGGTGAGGGTGAGTTCGTCCTTGCGCACGGTGGCCTTGAGGGCGCCGTCGGCGAGGGTGCGGGCGAGGGTGCCCTCGAACTTCATGGGGCCCTTGTCGCAGGCCATCTCGGTCCTCGAGGTGTCACCGAGGTCGATGCGGTCGCCTGTGAAGGTGGCGGTCGCGTTGAAGTGGTTGCAGCCGTAGTTTCCCTGGACCGTGCCGTCCTCGCCGATCTCGACGTGCGCTCCGGAGGGCGCGCGCCGGCTGGTGCCGTCGACGGTGACGCTGGCGACGTTCCAGTGGACGCCGGTGACGGGTGACGAGCCCGACCCCACCGAGCTGCTGCCCGTCTCGGTGCCACAGGCCACCACGAGCGGAACCAGGGTCAGGACGCTGAGGGTCAGTCGCTGCTTGTCCATGCCGGTGTGACGGGAGGGGTGGGGTGGTCGGTTCCCCTCCAGGACGGCTCAGCCCATGAGGGGCAGCAGCCCTCCGAGGTCCGCCCGCTCCCCACTGGCGCTGACCTTGGCGTCGTCCAGCGCCGCCTTCCACTCCGTACGTCCCGTGGCGAGCCGGATCCAGGTCAGCGGGTCGGTCTCGACGACGTTCGGCGGGGTGCCGCGGGTGTGCCGCGGCCCCTCGACGCACTGCACGACGGCGTACGGCGGGATCCGCACCTCCGTGGACGCGCCGGGCGCCTTTACTGCGAGGGCGTCGGCGAGCAGCCGGGTGCAGGCGGCGAGCGCCTGACGGTCGTACGGGATGTCGAGTCCGGGGACGGCGCGGTTCAGGTCGTCGGTGTGGACGACGAGTTCGACGGTGCGGGTGACGAGGTAGTCGGCGAGGGTCATGGCGCCGGTGCGGGCGGCGAGCAGCCGCCCGTCGGATGCCGTGGCCAGCGCTTCGGTGATCCGCTCCTCGGTGCGGGCGTAGAGCGCGTCGAGGTCGGGGTTGCCGACGGCGAGTTCGCGCGTGCCGTCGGCGATGTCCTCGGCGCGGGCCGCCGTCGCGAACGGCCAGTCGAGCAGGGCGAGTTCCTTGACGGCGGGCTCCGGCCGGCCGAGGTTCCGGCTGACGGTCTCGACGGCCATGGCGACGTGCGCGGCCAAGTCCCGCACGCTCCAGTCCCCGAGGTGCGTCGGCCGCGCCAACTCCTCGTCGCCGAGGGCCCGTACGCCTTCTCTTACGTTCCCGAACTGCGCGAGCACCGCGGTGCGGATCTTGGCGGAGTCGTACGTACGGGTGCGCTTCTTGGCCGGCGGCATGCGGTGAGCCTAAGACCGGAAGGTCGAGGACGCCGGGAACTTGGTGTCCGTGCAGCCGCGGCGCTTGGCGACGTCGGTGACGTAGGCGCGGAAGACCTTCTCGTACGCGGGTGTGACCACCCTGTCGTAGCCGTAGCCGATGGTCATCGTGTGGATCTGGGGCTTTCCCTGGCAGACGGACGAGGCCCACCAGACCGGTTCGTCCTCGCTGCGGCCCGCCTTTCCCGGTTCCGCGACCTCGGGAATCTCGTCGTAATCGGTGCTCGTGAGACGTATGTCCTTCGCGTCCTCACCGGCGTACGTGTGGAAGGAGACGAACCAGTCGCCCTCGCGGTCCGGCTCGTCGAGGCTCTCGATGTCGTCGACGTGGGAATACCAGAGGTCGTTCGCGCGGGCCTCGCTCAGCACGAGACCGCACTGCTCGTCCCACAGCGTGTCGTCCGTGCGGCTTTCGAGGACCTGGTCGGCGAGCTGCTTCTGACGCGCGAAGCCGGCCTTGCGGTACCAGGCGCAGGTGCCGTCCGCGTCCGAGGCCGATGTCGGGCCGTCGGTCAGGGCGGGGATGTCCTCCGGCGGATCGGGCAGCCGTTCGGAGCAGCCCAGCCGGTCGGCGAGGTTGTTGGCGGTGATCACGGCGGTCTCGGCGAGGACGCTCCGGTCATGGGCGGTGAGCTGGCCGTTCTCGGTGAAGGGCGGCCCGGGGTCCATGAGTGCGGCCCTCGCCCACAGCGCCTTGAGCTGCCGCCCGTGCGAGACGGCTTCCGGGCAGGAAAGCTGGACGGTGACGCCCGAGGCCGAGACCAGCCCGGTGATGCCACCGCCGAGCGGCTGGGCGGGGTAGGTGTGGCCGGCATACGAGTCGACGATGCTGGACACCGGATCGTCGGTGACCACGGGTGAGTCGCTCGGCACCGGACCCACCGTGCCGGTGAAGAACCAGCGCTCGCCGCTGTCCGTGCCGTACTTCTCCCCCGCCTCGGTGCTGAAGATCTCGCAGTCCTGCGGCAGCGCGGCGTCGAGTTCGATGGTGCCCTCTTCGGCGAGCCGGTGCGAGATAGTGCCGCCCGCCGGGGAGAGCGCGAGTACGCGCCCGGCCGGGACGAGTCCCGCGCAGGCCTCGTTGATCTCGTATCGGCCGTACAGGACCTGCCAGATCTCCCGGCCGCTCCAGCCGATACCGGCCACGGCGACCAGACACAGCAATATGTTCACGGACTTCCGCGCACGCTCAGGTACCCGCACTGCTCCCCCGTACCTCGTTCCCCACGCAACCCCAGCTCTGCCGAAAAAATTATCAGCAGCCGCTGACAACCCGGCGGCGCGGACCGACGTCCGTGCAGGAACATCACGCTTTGCGCGCGTAGTCCCCGAGTCCGTGTTCCACCAACGCGAAGGCCCGGTCGGCGAGTTGGGCGGCGTCGGCGGCGACCGCGGCCACGCTCTCGCCGGCGGCCACGCGGCGGTGGTGCTCCTCGATCAGGGCGTTGCGGGCCGCGCTCAGCATGGCGGCGGCGACCGTGGCGAGCATCAGGTCGCCGGTCTCCTCGGCGAGGAGGGCGGCCAGGTCCCGGGTGCCCTTCTGGGCGGCGAGGAAGGCGCGTTCCATCAGGACCGGGGTCTCCAGGACGAGCCCGCGCACCTGGCGGGCGAACGGCTCGCTGTTCAGGCCGACCGACGGGGCGCGGTTCTCGACCATCTCCAGGAAGTGGCGGCGTACGGCCTCCACCGCGGACTCACCCGACCGCCGCTCACACACGGCGCGGGCCGCGTCGCCGAAGTGCTCCTCCATGGGAAGGCCAGGTCCTCTTTGGTGCCGAAGTAGTTGAAGACGGTCATCTTGGAGACCTCGGCGGCGTCGGCGATCTCCTGCACGGAGACGTTGCCGGAGCGGCCCGCGCCGACGGCATCCACGCCTTCGTCGACGCGACCCAGCTCGTGTTCTGGGGAGGAGCCGGGCTGATGGTCCTCGCCGCGCTGCTCGCGCTGAGGCTGCCCAAGTCCGGTGACACGAAGGGCACCGCGGCACCGCCCCGGGAGACCGAGCCCGTCCCGGCGTGACGAAGGCCCCGCCCGTCGAACGGGCGGGGCCTTCGGCGTCGTACGACCGTTTCGCTACGACCGCTTACGCCAGCAGCGCCGGGATCGTGCCCTCGTGTGCCGTGCGCAGCTCGTCCAGCGGGAGCGCGAACTCGCCCTGGACCTCGACGGCGTCTCCGTCGACGACACCGATACGGGTGACGGGCAGACCCCGCGCACCGCACATGTCGTTGAAGCGGAGCTCCTCCGAACGCGGAATGGCGACGACCGCGCGGCCCGCCGACTCCGAGAAGAGGAACGTGAACGCGTCCAGACCGTCGGGGACGATCAGGCGGGCGCCCTTGCCGCCGAGCAGCGCCGACTCGACCACGGCCTGGATCAGACCGCCGTCGGACAGGTCGTGCGCGGAGTCGATCATGCCGTCGCGGGAGGCCGAGATGAGGATCTCGGCGAGCAGCCGCTCGCGCTCCAGGTCGACCTGCGGAGGCAGACCGCCCAGGTGGTCGTGGACCACCTGCGACCAGGCCGAACCGCCGAACTCCTCGCGGGTGTCGCCGAGCAGGTAGAGGAGCTGGCCCTCTTCCTGGAAGGCGACCGGCGTGCGGCGGGCGACGTCGTCGATGACGCCAAGGACGGCCACGACCGGGGTCGGGTGGATGGCGGCCTCGCCGGTCTGGTTGTAGAGCGAGACGTTGCCGCCGGTCACCGGGGTGCCCAGCTGCAGGCAGCCGTCGGCCAGTCCGCGGATGGCCTCCGCGAACTGCCACATCACCGCCGGGTCCTCGGGCGAGCCGAAGTTCAGGCAGTCGGAGACGGCGAGCGGCTTGGCACCGGTGGTCGCGACGTTGCGGTACGCCTCGGCCAGCGCGAGCTGCGCACCCGTGTACGGGTCGAGCTTCGCGTACCGGCCGTTGCCGTCCGTGGCGATGGCGACGCCGAGCCCGGTCTCCTCGTCGATGCGGATCATGCCCGAGTCCTCGGGCTGCGCCAGCACCGTGTTGCCCTGCACGAAGTGGTCGTACTGGGAGGTGATCCAGGACTTGGAGGCCTGGTTGGGAGAGCTGACCAGCTGGAGGACCTGGTCCTTCAGCTCCTCGCTCGTCGCCGGGCGCGGGAGCTTGTTCGCGTCGTCCGCCTGGAGCGCGTCCTGCCAGGACGGGCGGGCGTACGGGCGCTCGTAGACCGGGCCGTCGTGCGCGACCGTACGCGGGTCGACGTCGACGATCTTGCCGCCGTGCCAGTAGATCTCCAGGCGGTCGCCGTCGGTGACCTCACCGATGACGGTCGCGATGACGTCCCACTTGTCGCAGATCTCGAGGAAGCGGTCGACCTTCTCCGGCTCGACGACCGCGCACATGCGTTCCTGCGACTCGCTCATGAGGATTTCCTCGGGCGAGAGCGTGGAGTCGCGCAGCGGTACGTCGTCCAGCGTCACGCGCATGCCGCCGGAGCCGTTGGAGGCGAGCTCGGACGTCGCGCACGACAGACCGGCCGCGCCGAGGTCCTGGATACCGACGACCAGCTTCTCGGCGAAGGCCTCCAGGGTGCACTCGATGAGGAGCTTCTCCTGGAAGGGGTCGCCGACCTGGACGGCGGGACGCTTCGACGGCTTGGCGTCGTCGAAGGTCTCACTCGCCAGGATGGAGGCGCCGCCGATGCCGTCGCCGCCCGTGCGGGCCCCGTACAGGATGACCTTGTTGCCGGCGCCGGACGCCTTCGCGAGGTGGATGTCCTCGTGCTTCATGACGCCGATGGCACCGGCGTTGACGAGCGGGTTGCCCTGGTAGCAGGCGTCGAAGACGACCTCGCCGCCGATGTTGGGCAGGCCCAGGCAGTTGCCGTAGCCGCCGATACCGGCGACGACACCGGGCAGCACGCGCTTGGTGTCGGGGTGATCAGCGGCCCCGAATCGCAGCGGGTCCACGACCGCGACCGGCCTGGCGCCCATCGCGATGATGTCGCGCACGATGCCGCCGACGCCGGTGGCCGCGCCCTGGTAGGGCTCGACGTACGACGGGTGGTTGTGCGACTCGACCTTGAAGGTGACGGCGTAGCCCTGGCCGACGTCGACGACACCGGCGTTCTCGCCGATGCCGACGAGGAGGGCGTCGGACTGCGGGGCCTTCTCGCCGAACTGGCGGAGATGGACCTTCGAGGACTTGTACGAGCAGTGCTCGGACCACATGACCGAGTACATGGCGAGCTCGGCACCCGTCGGGCGGCGGCCGAGGATCTCCACGACCCGCTCGTACTCGTCCTTCTTCAGGCCCAGTTCGGCCCAGGGCAGCTCGACGTCGGGGGTCGCGGCCGCGTTCTCGACCGTGTCCAGAGGCGTGCGGCTCATGCGTTGACCAGCTTCTTGAGGATCGAGGTGAAGAAGGGGAGGCCGTCGGTGCGGCCGGACCCGATGAGGGGCTCGACTGCGTGCTCGGGGTGCGGCATGAGGCCGACCACGTTCCCGGCCTCGTTCGTGATCCCGGCGATGTCCCGAAGGCTGCCATTGGGGTTGAAGTCGACGTAACGGAAGGCGACCCGGCCCTCCGCCTCCAGCATGTCGAGCGTGTGCTCGTCGGCGACGTACCGCCCGTCCATGTTCTTCAGCGGGATGTGGATCTCCTGGCCGGCTTCGTAGTCGGTGGTCCAGGAGGTCTCCGCGTTCTCCACCCGCAGCTTCTGGTCGCGGCAGATGAAGTGGAGGTGGTTGTTGCCGAGCATCGCGCCGGGGAGGAGGTGCGCCTCGGTGAGGATCTGGAAGCCGTTGCAGATGCCGAGGACCGGCATTCCGGACTTCGCCTGCTCGATGACGGTCTCCATCACGGGCGAGAAGCGCGAGATGGCGCCGGCCCGGAGATAGTCGCCGTACGAGAAACCGCCGGGGAGCACCACGGCGTCGACCTGCTTGAGGTCCTTGTCCTTGTGCCAGAGAGCGACGGGTTCGGCGCCGGCGAGCTTGATGGCGCGCTGCGTGTCCCGGTCGTCGAGGCTGCCGGGAAAGGTGACGACTCCAATACGAGCGGTCACTTTCCTGCCTCCACCTTCTCGTCCTCCACCTTCACGGTGAAGTCTTCGATCACGGTGTTGGCGAGGAAGGATTCCGCCAGTTCATGGATGCGGGCGAGCGCGGCGTCGTCCACCGGTCCGTCCACTTCCAGTTCGAATCGCTTTCCCTGACGTACGTCGGAGACACCTTCGAAACCGAGACGCGGCAGTGCACGCTGCACCGCCTGGCCCTGGGGGTCGAGGATCTCCGGCTTGAGCATGACGTCGACTACGACGCGTGCCACTGGCACTCCCGGTGTGTGGTGCTGAGCAGGTTCCTTCAGACTACCCGCACAAAATTTCTACTCGCGTAGATTCGTAGAATCCTACGTGACCCCGATCACGATCCCGCATCGACGCGGGGGCCTGCACGGAAAATCCTGGGAAAAACCGCAGAAGAGCGGCGGGACCCCATTGCCCTCGGACACGCGGAAGGATTTAGTCGGGCTTCACAATGCATTGCTGGGCACTGTACAAATGAATTGGCAATAGCCGATACTTTGCCCAATAACAGCCGGACAGTCGACATCTCCCCGACAACTCCGTGACGTCTGTGCACGTCATGACTTGATCGCAGAGGTGTCGCACGAAGGGACCGATATTCGTGGCGCAGCGTGTCGTGGTCACTCTCTTTGACGACATCGACGGCTCAGAAGCGGCGGAAACGATCGTCTTCGGACTGGACGGCAAGTCGTACGAGATCGACCTCAATCCAGCCAATGCCAAGAAACTGCGTAAGGCGCTCGCGCCCTACCTCGAGGCCGGCCGCAAGCAGTCCAAGTCCGGGAAGGCGTACACGCACACCGCGCTGACCCCCGACCCGGCCGCCGTCCGCGCCTGGGCGCGCTCCAACAAGATGGACGTGCCCCCGCGCGGCCGCATCCCCAAGAAGGTCTACGAGGCGTTCGCCGAGGCACACTGAGCCGGCGCCCCCTCCCGGGGGCGCCCGCACGGGCCCGTCACCGGGCCCTGGGAACAACCGACTTGCGCTGACCCCCCGCTGATCAGCTAGAGTCTGGAACACGCCGAGGGGCAAGGCCGAAAAGCCGGACCTCACGGAGTCACGCGGGTGTAGTTCAGTAGTAGAACATCCCCCTTCCAGGGGGAAGGCGCAGTGTGCAATTCCTGTCACCCGCTCTGCATCCCTTACCGACCACTGTTGTGGATCAGGTAGGGTGGTGCTCGCGCCGATCGGTGAGAGCTGATCGGAAGCAATGCGGACGTAGCTCAGTTGGTAGAGCGCAACCTTGCCAAGGTTGAGGTCGCGAGTTCGAGCCTCGTCGTCCGCTCCAGTACGAAGGCCCCGGTCAGTGACCGGGGCTTTTTGCTGTCCCCCCGCGAGCGTCGCCTGACATTTGTCATGCGGAGTGATGACACCGCGCACTGCTGTCGCGTTCCGTCCGCGGGGACGCCGATTTCATGAACACGAACGAGCACGACGACGTGATTGAGGTCACGGATCTGCGGCGCGTATACGGGGGAGATCGGGGAGCCGGGGGAGTTTTCGAAGCGGTCCGCGGAGTCACCTTCTCCGTCGCCCGCGGTGAGCTCTTCGCGCTGCTGGGCGATGGCGCGGGCGCACGAGCCCGATGTCGCGGTTCTCGATCTTCAGATGCCGGGGGCGGGCGGTGTGAGGGTGGCCACATCGCTGCGGGCCGAACTACCCGCGTGCCAGGTGCTGATCGTGACGAGTCACGGGCGCCCCGGACATCTGAAGCAGGCGCTTGCGGCGGGTGTGCGCGGGTTCGTCCCGAAGACGGTGAGCGCTCAGCGGCTCGCGGAGATCATTCGTACCGTGCACGCGGGAAACCGTTATGTGGACCCGGAGTTGGCCGCCGACGCGCTCTCCGCCGGAGACTCGCCGCTGACCGCGCGCGAGGCCGAGGTGCTCGAATTCGCCGCCGACGGGGCGCCCGTCGCGGAGATCGCCGAGCGGGCCGCGCTGTCCCAGGGGACCGTACGTAACTATCTGTCGTCGGCCGTGTCGAAGCTCGGGGCGGAGAACCGTCACGCGGCGGTGCGGCTCGCGCGGGAGCGAGGTTGGGTATAGTTGGCCTCGCGCCACGGCGCAATGCGGACGTAGCTCAGTTGGTAGAGCGCAACCTTGCCAAGGTTGAGGTCGCGAGTTCGAGCCTCGTCGTCCGCTCCAGAACAAAGGCCCCGGTCATCGACCGGGGCCTTTGTCGTGTGCTCAGGACCAGCTCGTACCCGTCAGGCGCTCGTACGCCTCGATGTACTTGGCACGGGTCGCCTCGACGACGTGCGGCGGCAGCGCGGGCGGCGGCTGCTCGCTCTTGCGGTCCCAGCCGGACTCGGGAGAGGTCAGCCAGTCACGGACGTACTGCTTGTCGAAGGACGGCTGGGAGTGGCCCGGCTCCCACTCGTCGGCGGGCCAGAAGCGAGAGGAGTCCGGGGTCAGCACCTCGTCGGCGAGGACGAGCGTCTCGCCCTCGTAGCCGAACTCGAACTTGGTGTCCGCGAGGATGATGCCCCGGTCGCGGGCGATGTCGCGGCCGCGGCTGTACACGGCGAGGGTCGCCTGGCGCAGCTGGGCGGCGGTGTCGGTGCCGACCTGGCGGGCGACCTCCTCGTACGAGACGTTCTCGTCGTGATCGCCGACCGCGGCCTTGGTGGCCGGGGTGAAGATCGGCGCGGGGAGTTCCGAGCCGTCGACGAGGCCCTCGGGGAGGGCGAGGCCGCAGACGGTGCGGGACTCGTTGTACTCGACGAGGCCGGAGCCGGCGAGGTAGCCACGGGCGACGCACTCGACCGGGGCCATCCGCAGGGACTTGCAGACCAGGGTGCGGCCGGCCCAGTCGGCGGGGGCGCCCGGCGGGAGTTCGGTGCTCAGGACGTGGTTGGGGACCAGGTCGGCGAGCTGGTCGAACCACCACAGGGAGAGCTGGGTGAGGGTGCGGCCCTTGTCGGGGATCTCGGTGGGCAGCACCCAGTCGAATGCGGAGATGCGGTCACTGGCGACCATCACGAGGTCGCCCGCCTCGTTCTGGTACAGGTCGCGCACCTTGCCGGTGTGCAGATGCACCAGACCCGGAACCTCGAGAGGCTCGGGCTTTTCGACGAATCCGGACACGGTTCCTCCCCGTGGTTGAAGAAAAGGTGCGCCCGTAGGCCCGAATAGGGTGGTGGTGGGCGACGGGTGGGCCAATTGGCTCGATTCTCCCCCACCCGAGACCTGAAGCTGCCCCAGGTCAGTCTCCTATGACCTGGGGACGGCTTCAGGTCAGCGCCGGAGCGCCTCGGCGGGCTCGATCCGGCTGGCGCGCCAGGACGGATACAGCCCGGCCAGGAGGCCGGTCACCAGACCGATCGCCGGGGCCGTCAGCGCGGTGACCGGGTGCACGACGGGGGTCCATTCCCGTGCCAGCGCCACGGACACCACGGTGATGGTCCCGAGCGACGTCCCTATCAGGCCGCCGAGGGCCCCCAGCGCACCGGACTCGGCAAGGAACTGTCCGGTGATGTGCCGGCCGCGAGCACCGAGCGCGCGGCGGAGCCCGATCTCGCCGGTGCGCTCCAGCACGGCCACCAAGGTGGTGTTGGCGATTCCCACCGCGCCGATGACGAGACAGATGGCCGCGAGCAACAGGAACAGTTGGTTCATGTCGGCGCTGACGGATGAGCGCAGAGCCTTGGGATCCGGGGGAGGCGCGGATTTGAAACGCTGGGGGTGAGCGGGGTCGAGAGCCAGCGGAGCCTCGTCGGCTATCTGCCTGGCCGCACCCAGGTCGGTGGAGATCAGCATTTTGGCGGGCGCGTCGGCGCCTGGCTCGCCCCAGGCGTCCTGGGCGACGGTCGCGGGGATCACGACCGACAGCAGCAGGTCGGCCTTGCGCCGCACATCGCTGATGATGCCGATCACCGTGAACGGCCTGTCACCGATGAAGATGGTCGGCTGCGTATTCAGTGTGGTGATGCCGAGCCTGGTGGCCATGCCGGAGCCGATGACGGCCACCGGAACGGCGTGATCGACGTGGTAGCGGTCGAAGAGCCGCCCTTCCTGGAGCGTGGGGTCGGCGGCCCGCAGAACCCCCGAAGAAGCCGCCACCACCTGGGTCTCGTCCTCGGCCATCGAGGCGCCGACGGGAGCCGAGCGGACCGTCTCGCCCTCCGAGAGCGTCACCGGCCAGTAGAGCCCCGCGTCCTCAACGCCGTTCAGGCCCTCGATCCGTGCGTCGGCGTCCTTCGGGAAGGACATTCCGGCGAAGGAGCTCTCCGGGTCGCCGACGTCCTCGACCGTGACCTCGGTCGCGGTGAGCGCGTCGAAGCGCGAGTCGATCTGGGACGAGGTGGTCGCCGTGAGACCGAGAATGGCGACGAACGTGCCGACCCCCAGGACGGTTCCCAGTGCGGTGAGGGTCGATCGTGCCGGGCGCTGGAGCATGCCGGCCACGGCCTCGGAGACAAGATCGCGGAAGGCGAAGCGGGACGGCTCGATGTGTGCGGCGCGGCGCGCGCGGCGGCGATGTCCCTTCGCTCTCACGACGTCACCTGCGCAGCTTGCACGGCTCCGGCCGAAGACGCCTCGTCGAGCACACCGTCCCTGAGGGAGAGGGTCCGTGCCCCTCTGACCGCCACCGACGGATCATGCGTGATCACGACGATGGTCATGCCGTCGTCGTGCAGTTCGTCGAGGAGGCCCAGAATCGAATCCGCCGTGGCTGTGTCGAGGTTGCCCGTGGGCTCGTCGCACAGCAGCAGCGAGGGGCGGGCGACGATCGCCCGCGCGATGGCGACCCGCTGCCGCTCCCCTCCCGACAAGCGGGTCGGCAGCGCGTCCACACGGTGGCCGAGCCCCACCTTCACCAGGGCGTCACGGGCTCGTGTACGGCGTTCGGAGCGAGGCGCGGAGTTGTACACCATCGCGAGCAGTACGTTCTCCAGCGCGCTGCGGTGCGGCAGCAGGTGGAAGGCCTGGAACACGAAGCCGATCCGGCGTCCGCGCAGACTGGTGCGCTCCGCGTCCCTGAGGTGCGCCGTGTCGATGCCGTCGAGCAGATACCGACCGGCCGTGGGCGCGTCGATGAGACCCGCGATGTTGAGGAAGGTCGACTTTCCGGAGCCCGAGGGGCCTACGACAGTGACGTACTCGCCCTGGCTGATCACCAGGTCCGTGGGCCGAAGCGCGTAGACGGGAGGCGGTCCCGGGTAGGTGAGCCCGGCGGCACGGAACTCGATGACCGGGGTCCGAGTGCGGGACTCGCCGACCGGTACCCGCGTCACGAGGCACCGGCCTCTGCGGAGACCGCGGAGTTCCCGCTGCCGACGATCGCCTTGTCGCCCTTGGCAAGAGAGCCCCCGGGGACCGGGGTGACCTCGACGTATCCGTCGCCGGACAGCCCCGTGCGCACCTTGACCCGTCGCCGGTCCCCGTTCTCTTCGAGTACGGTCACGACCGTACTGCCATCCGCACTCGCGGAAACGGCGGAGTACGGGACGACGAGCACCTTGCTCTTGGACGTCGCTGCCTCGACCGTCAACCGGACGTCCTGGCCCGCGAGTTCCGTTGGAATCGCCTCGTCCGGTTTGACCGTCATGGTGTAGAAGACTCCGGTCGCACCTTCGTCCGCGCTGCCCTCCACTCCGTCGTCGCCTTCCTCGTTCGCGTCGGCCGTCGCGGGATCGGCAATCGACGTCACCATGCCGTCGAACTCGTCGCCCGTCGCCTCCGAGAGGATGCGTACGGTCTGCCCGGTCCGGACGGCGGTCTTCTGGCTCGGCGTCAAAGTCCCCTGGACAGCGAGCGCTCCCGAAGAGACGGTCATGACCTTGCTCACGGCCTGGTCTCCCACCCGCACCGGGACGGACTCGACCCGGGCGGGAAAGCTGGCGAGGACGACGGTCTCGGCGGCGGGCAGCATCGCACCCGCCTGGAGCCGCGCATCGGCCAGCGTTTCCCGGGCCGTCGCGAGGTCCTCCTCGGCACGCGTGACATCCGTCGCGTCGGCCTCGGTGTCGGCCCGCGCGTCCTGGAGCACCCTCTCGGCTTCCGTGACCGCCTTCGTGGCGGACTCCACCTGCGAGGCCCCGTCCTCCGACACGGGCCGGGGTTCGTAGCCGATCGACTCGTAGAAGGCGGCCACCGCGTTCTGCGTACCCGAGCCGAACTCTCCGACCGCATCAGCACCGGAGCCGAACCCGAGGTCGGACAGCGCGCGCTGAATCTGCTTGACGTCGTCACCCTTCGCGCCGGGCTTCAAGTCACGGTAAGGGGGAAGGGAGCCGCGCAGGACGAAGACCGGGCGCCCCGATATCTCGACGAGAACCTTCCCGGCCTTCACCTTGTCCCCGGCCTTGACCGGCAGCTTGGTGACAATGGACGTGGCGCCCTCCGCGCTGCTCGCGGAGGGCGAGACGGTCACTGTGCGGTCGGCGGCGATCAGTCCTCTGACGATCACCGACTCCTTCAGGACCCGGTACTCGACCGGAGCGGTCAGCACGTCACGGTCCGGCGCACCGGCCTCGGCGGCCGCCTGGGCAGGCGACTTGATCAGCGTCGACGCCGCGATGCCCGCCCCGGACAGGCCAACGGCGCCGACCACCACCGCCATCAGCAGAGTCCGGCGGCGGGCGAGCGAGGAACCGCCTGTGTTCCCGGCTCGGTCGGCGGCGGGGCCGCCCGCGTCAGCTTGCTTGGAGCGCCTTGTTCGCATTCTCAATCCACTTTGCGGTCTTGTCCTTGGCATCCTGGAGCATCTCGGCGTTCTCTTCGATCATCTGTTCCTCATAAGCGGACACCACGGCGACGCCGATGCCGAGGTAGTTGACCTTCTGCTTGCAGCGCATGTCCGCGACGGCGGTCGAGATCTCCGTCTTGCCGGCCTGGTTCGTGTCCGACCAGCGCTTGTCCTCCCGGGCGTCGCTGGGGTCGCCGTAGTCGTAACCCTGCTTCTCCATGCAGTCCGACCACTCGGCAGCGGCCTTCTCGAAGCGGCTGTCGCCGCGCACCTTGGACATGGCCTTGCCGCGCGCCGAGGAGACCATCATCTCCGCGTAGCCCTCACCGAAGCCGCCCTCACCCGCGCCGGCCTTGGAACCGTCGGGCATCGTCACTTCCCGCGCAGTACCGGCGCCTTTCGTGATGGTGCGCAGCGCCTCGCCCTCGCAGCCGCCCTTGGGAACGGTCTTGCCGTTGAAGGTCGCGATACGCCCGGCCAGCAGCTGTCCCTGGAGTTTCGTGACCTTCTTGCTGTACGTCGCCTCGGCCGACTGTCCCGTGGAACCCTCGTCCTGCGGACTGTTGTAGCCGTACTGCTCCACCTGAGACAGCGGCGACACCAGAAACTCCGTGTGCTCCAGGTACGCCTTGCCCGTGTACGTGCCCAGCGGCTGCGGGTTGTCCGGGTATCCGAGCCGTCGCATGCACTGGTTGACCAGCAGGACGCGCGCCTTCTTCAGCGTGTAGTTCTCCTCCGGCGTCGGGAGGTACGCGTCCAGCGGTGTGGAGATCTTCGCCGGGTCCAGGCTGCTGGGGGTCGGAACGGAGCCCAGCTCAGGCTCCCCGGACGCGGACCCCGTTGTCCCGCATGCGCTCAGCGCCGTCGCCGCCACGAGGGCGACGACGACACGCCGAGCCACGACCGGAGGATGCGTCAGCATCCGGTCTTCTTGAAAGAGGAGAATTCGTTGTTGTTGTCGTAGAACGTGAGGTACTGGAAGTTACGCGACGCGAAGTAGCTGGTGCCGTCGTAGCCGACGTTCCACCAGAAGGTGAAACCCGCGCAGGAGGTGAGTGAATCCGCATCGTTCGACGCCGCGCCGATCGAGTCGCCCAGGTAGGACGGGTCGATGAAGTAGTACATCCCATGGAAGTCGGAGTGCGGGTCGTTCAAGTCGTAGTAGCCGTAGGCGTAACTCGTGGGCTGCTGGTAGTCGTAGACGCAGATGTTTCCGGCGTCGCTGCAGTCGCCGTCCCCGTCGGCCTGGGCGATGGCCGCACTGCCCAGGACCAGGGTTGCAGCGACCGCCCCCAGAGCCGCGACACGGCTGACCGAGTTTCTGATACGCATTCCTGTTGCCTCTCGTGATGTCACGGAAGTTCCGTGACTGGCGGACAACAGGAGAGGGCAACGGCGAGCGCGACAGGACCCCCCTGCCCCAGCCCCCCCTGAGCAAGTCCCCCTGATGGAGCAGGACTTGAACTGCGAGGAACGTACAGGGAACGTAAGATCTTCGGCAAGATCACCTGAAGAACTCGCGAAGATCTTGCACATAGGTCAGTCGCGCTTGCAGATGCGGTCCAGGAGGTTGGCCGTGGCCCGCTGAATGCGCGGGTCGACGTGGCCCGGGCGGTCGAGGGACGGGGACCAGGCGAACGTTCCGGACGCGAAGACGAGGGCGCCGGAGGGGGCCCGGTAGAGGGAGGTCTCCTGGTGGCGGCCGATGCCGTCGCTGTCCCGGTACGGGGAGTGGGCGAGGAGGATGCGGTCCTGATGCTCCGGCAGCGGGGTGCGCGGGAAGTAGCGGTCGGCCTCGCCCGCGACCATGCCGTCCAGCTCGTCGCCCTCGTGCGCGCCGGTCGCCTCCCACAGCCAGTGGTCGGCGTTGCGGACGATCAGGGGGTGGGGTTCGGGGACTCTTCCCGCGTACTGGATCCCGATGAGCTGCTGTTCCGGGCGGTCGATTTCACGCCACAGAGCCGGCTTCCCGGGCCCTCTGCGCTTGCGGCAGGTCAGCAGTCGGTCGGCGACGCCGGATGGGGACGGGCCCAACTCCACCTGCCAGTACATGGTGTTGGCGGAGAGGAAGACGAGCGACGTGCCGTGTTCGCGGGCGAGCTCCGTGGTGCGGCGCATCTGCGTCGACCAGTACTCGTCGTGGCCCGGGAAGACGAGGCCGCGGTAGCGGGTGGGGTCGACGCGGCCGGCGTGCAGATCGCGGGCGTCGGCGTAGGCGAGGTCGTAGCCGTAGCGCTCGGCCCAGCGGATGAAGTCGTAGGCGTGGCCGACGTGGAGGGGGAGGCCCGCGCCCGCGTACGGGCGGTCGAAGGAGACCGTCGTCGCGGCGTCGGACTCGCCGAGCAGCCGGCCGTTCTCGTCCCACGCGTGGTACAGGCTGGCGCCGGTGTGGCCGTCCTCCGGATACAGGTTGTACGCCTGCCAGGTGATGTCCGGAAGCAGGAGCAGCAGGTCGGCGGGGTGGTTGTCGCGGATGGTGAACGGGACGTGCGAGCGGTAGCCGTCGCCGGTGGTGAGGACGGCGACATACGCGCCGATGCTCCAGTAGCTGGGGATCTGGAGCCGCCAGGAGAGCCACCAGTGGTGGCAGGAGACGGTTCTGTCGGCAGTGAGGGGCGGGGGCTGGACGATGCCGGAGAGGCGCGGGCTGGTGGTGATCTTGCTTGCCCCGTCACCGCCGTAGTGCCCGATCCGGTAGATGTCGACGCTGAATTCCTGAGGCGGGTCGACGGTGATGTGGAAGTCGATGGCCTCGCCGGGGGCGGCCGCGCCGGTGGAGGTGAAGCCCTTGATCTGGCGGTGGACGTCGTCGGCCGAGCGGGGGCCTCCGGCTCGGGGGTGCGGGATGGTTCCCCTGACCGGGGTCTTGGGGTCGCGGAGGAGGGTGGCACCCGGGGCGTGGTCGATGTACCACGGGACGACGTGGCCGGTGTCGTCGAAATAGTGCTCGTCGCCGCGGAGCCAGGGGACGGGGCCCTGCCCGAAGGGGTCCGTCACGGCGTGCGCAAGTGCGCCCGACTCCCAGCGGCGAATCTGCTCCGATCCCATGCCTGCTCCCCTCCCTCTTGCCCCCGTCGTCCTTGTAAGCCCTTGCCGTGCGCGCGATCGGCCCCAGCACATCACATTACGCACGCAGTCCGTCACCGTTCGTCGCGAATTGACGTGAGCGGAACGGGGGGCTCCGCCCAGGGTGCGGTGTTTTCGTCTCCTCCGCCCATACTCGTCCGTATCTCGGGGCTGTTCCTGGGGGCTGCCGCCCCCAGACCTCCGCTGTCGGCCTGAACGGCCTCGTCCTCAAAAAACGCCGGACGGGCGGAAAGATCTCCGCGCCGACGCTCAGACCAACCGGACCGGCTTCTCCGGGCGGACGCCGAGATGGCGCAGCCAGTCTCGGAGGGGGCCGGGGTCGCCGGTTTCGACGAGGGTGAGGACGCGGGGTCCCAGGTCGGCGGCCCGCTCGCCTTTGACGAGGAGGGAAGGGCCGTCGAGCCAGTCGAGGCCGGGTGCAGCGCCCGCCGTGTCCATCGCGGCGCAGCACACCATCGCGGTGACATGGTCGGCCAGCAGCTCACGACCGGTCCGGGGTGGCTGGAGCGGGAAGAGGGGAAGCATCCCGTCGTCCCAGAGGGCCCGGTCGGGGCCCTGCTCCGTGCCCGTGGCCGGAGCCGGCGGCGCGGCCGGCGCCGATGCCTCCTCGCGAGCCAGCTCCGCGGTGAGCCCCGCCGCGAGCGCGGCCGTCCGCTCGTTCCCGAGGCCGAGCTCCGCGTCGTCCTCGTCCAAGCCTATGCCCATCTCCTCGTACGCGCCGCGGCGATTGGTGACGAGGGCGGCAGCGGCACCCGAGTCCGGGCCCGGCGCGTCCCCGTCGTCCGGGGGCGCGGACAGGTGGTCCATCACCCGCGCGAGCGTCGGACCGTGCGACTCGGACGTCGCCGGGTCCGTGGAGTGCCGGACGCCCAGCGCGTCCAGGATCCGGTGGAGGCGGGCCGCGTCGGTACGCCACGTGCGGTCGACGACCTCGTCCGGATACTCCTGCCAGTCGACCGGCGCCCAGTCGGGCCCCACCTCGGCGGGACCGCCGTGGAAGAGCCGGGCGGCGAGGAGCGAGACCGCCTCGTCCACCGTGCCCGGCTCTTCGAGCAGGTCGCAGGCGGGACGCTCGCCGAGCCGGGAGGCGAAGCCCTCGGCCAGCCGGTCACGACGGGACAGCTCGGTGAGGGCCGCGACGACGCCCGCGTCGAGCCGGGAGGGCCAGCGGCCCATCCGCCAGGCGGGCAGCGCGACCCGGGTCAGCAGCCGGTCCCAGCCCGCGTAGGCCAGGCCCACCTGTTCCTGGGCGACGATCCGCAGGCCGTAATCCACAGCCTGTGCACGCTCGGCCGCGGCGGCCGCCACTCCCCGTTCCATTTCGGCCGCATGGCCCCGGCAGCTGCGCAGCAGCAGGCGGGTCACCCAGCCGATGCCGCCCAGCACCGTGCGGGACAGCGCTCCGCGGGTCGGGGCCGCGGTCACGGCCACGGCCGCGTCCAGCCCCCGTACGAAACGACGGGCCGCGGCTATGTCGGGGTGCGCCGACGGACCCGTACCGGCGACGACCGGGGCGAGGACCGCGCGCAGCTCCCCGACCCGCATCCACCACAGGAAGGGGGAGCCGATGACGAGGACGGGAGCGAGGGCCCGGCTCGGCGACAGTCCACGAACGCCCCGCATCCCTCGTGCACCTCGGACGCCTTCTATTTCGTCCCTGCCCTCGGGCGGCGGCGGTCCGTGCGCCGGGTGGGTGCGGTCCTCCAGCCAGCTGTCGCAGTCAGGGGTGAGCGCTATCGCCGAAGGAGCGGGGACGTCGAGTCGGTCGGCCAGGTCGCGGACCATGCGGTAGAGGTCGGGCGCCGATTCCTCGGCGATCGGGACCGTGGGGCTCAAGGCGGGCCGGGCGCGGGCGACGACGAGCGCGATGCCCGCGGCGGCCAGGAGGACCAGGGCGGCGAGGACCATCACGATCGAGCGGGTGATCCCCCAGCTTCCACCGGTGATGTGCCCGGTGGAGTCGCCGACGAGCAGCACGACGGCGACGGCCGCGGGCAGCAGGGCGACAGCCAGCGCCCTGCTGCGGATGCGCAGCACGGCGAGCGCCCGGAAGCGCGCGGCCTGCGCGCCCACCTCCACACCCATACCGGTCACGACCGGACGTCACCCCCTACTGTCCGCCCGGCCCGGGCTGTCTCACAGCCCGTGCCGGCGAATGCCCTGACGAATGCCCTGGCGTTGCTCACTCCCCCACTGTGGCACCCACCACTGACATCGCAATGCCGGTGGGCCAAGTGCCGGAACGCTTTCGCCGCACCCTAGTTGGGGCCTCGGTCCCCGTCAGCTGGATAGAGCATCGGTCACTCGATGGAATGGCTTTGGGGAAAGGTGGATGACGGTGGGCAATGATCAGGCCCCTGATTCCGTACAGAAGTCCGCACGGAAAAGGCCCCGGATTCCGTACGGAATCCGGGGCCCAACGGCACATTGAGCGACCAGGCCTAGGCCTCCGCCGCCGCCTTCGCCGCGATGTCCGTGCGGTGCTGCGAACCGTCGAGACCGATGCGGGAGACCGCCGCGTACGCGCGCTCGCGGGCCTGGGTGAGGTCGGTGCCGGTCGCCGTCACGGAGAGCACGCGGCCGCCCGCGCTCACCACCGCGTCGCCGTCGCGCTTGGTCCCGGCGTGCAGGACGTACGCGTACGGGGCGTCCTGGGCCGCCACCTCGTCGAGCCCGGTGATCGGGTCGCCGGTGCGCGGGGTCTCCGGGTAGTTGTGCGAGGCCACGACCACCGTGACGGCCGCGTCGTCGCTCCAGCGCAGGGTTTCCAGGTCGGCGAGGGTGCCGTTCGCCGAGCCCAGGAGCACCCCCGCGAGCGGGGTCTTCAGGCGGGCGAGGACCACCTGGGTCTCCGGGTCGCCGAAGCGGGCGTTGAACTCGATGACCCGTACGCCACGGCTGGTGATCGCCAGACCCGCGTAAAGAAGGCCGGAAAACGGTGTGCCCCGGCGACGCAGTTCGTCGACGGTCGGCTGGAGGACGGTCTCCATGACCTCCTCGACGAGCTTCGGGTCCGCCCAGGGCAGCGGCGAGTACGCGCCCATGCCGCCGGTGTTCGGGCCCTCGTCGTTGTCCAGCGCGCGCTTGAAGTCCTGGGCGGGCTGCAGCGGGACGACGGTCTCGCCGTCCGTGATCGCGAAGAGGGAGACCTCGGGGCCGTCGAGGAACTCCTCGATGACGACGCGGTCGCAGGCGTTGGCGTGGTCACGGGCCTTCTCGAGGTCGTCCGTCACGACGACCCCCTTGCCCGCCGCCAGCCCGTCGTCCTTCACGACGTACGGGGCGCCGAAGGCGTCGAGCGCCTCCTCGACCTCCTCGGGCGTCGTGCAGACGTACGAACGTGCCGTCGGGACACCTGCCCCCGCCATCACCTCCTTGGCGAAGGCCTTGGAGCCCTCCAGCTGCGCCGCCTCCTTCGAGGGGCCGAAGACGGGGATTCCCGCCGCGCGCACGGCGTCGGCGACCCCCGCGACGAGCGGGGCCTCCGGGCCCACGATCACCAGCTCGGCGCCGAGCTCGGCGGCCAGCGCGGCAACGGCGGCGCCGTCGAGGGCGTCGACCGCGTGCAGCTGGGCCACCTCCGCGATGCCTGCGTTCCCGGGGGCGCAGTGCAGGGCGGTGACGTCGGGGTCGAGGGACAGGGAACGGCACAGGGCGTGTTCGCGGGCGCCGCTACCGATGACGAGGACCTTCACGGGGGTCAGCCTAACCGCCGCGGGCGGGTGCCTTTGTGGGGGCTTCCGAGGCGGGGGGTGTGAGGGGTTGGTGGGATCGTCCAAGGTGGGCTGTCGGGGCACGGGGTGTGCGGCCCGCCGGTGTACTGGGGCGGCCCCGCCAGGCGCGCGGAGTGCGGCGCCCGTCGGGCGCGCGGCGTGCGGCTCGTCGGCGTACGCGGTACGGCCCGCCAGGCGCGCGGCGTGCGGCTCGTCGGCGTACGCGGTACGGCCCGCCAGGCGCGCGGGGTGTGGCCCGCAGGCGTACGGGGTGCGACCCGCCAGGCGTACGGGACGCACGCCTGCGGAGGCTTACGGACGCCCACGGAGGCTTACGAGGCTGCTGGCGCCCCCTGGAGCTACTCGTTGGTGAACTCCTCCACCACCGTCGCTCCCAGCTCTCTGACGATCAGGTCGTGGCCCGAGAGGGCGGACTCGTCGAGGTCGGGGTCGTCGTCCTCGGGGATGTCGTCCTCGGGGGCGACCGGGGGCGGTTCGGGGGCCGGAGGTGATGTGGGCGCCGGGGCGGGCGCGGCCGGGGCGTGGCTCGCGGACGGGCCCTGCGGTGCGGCGGGGCGCGGAGCCGGGGCCGGTGGCTGCTGGGGCGCGGGGCGCGAGGCGGCCGGAGCCCCGCCGTAACCGCCGCCGAACCCGGGTCCGGCCGGAGCCGGCGGTGCCGAGCCGCCCGAGGCGTCGACGATCGCGTCGATCTTCCACTGGACGTTGAACTGCTCGGCCAGCGCCTGCCGCAGCACCTCCTCGCTGCCGCTGCTCGCGAAGTTGTCCCGCGCGCCCGCGTTGACGAAGCCGATCTGCAAGGTGCTGCCGTCGAACCCGGTCACCTGCGCGTTCTGGCTGAGCAGGATCCAGGTGAACCGGCGACGGTTCTTCACCGCCTCCAGAATGTTCGGCCACAGCATGCGGGGGTCGGGGCCGCCGCTCGGGGGAGCCGGAGCGGGGGTGGGTGCGGCGGCGGCAGGAGCCGACGCCGGAACGTGCGCCGCCGGAGCCGGAGGCGCACTGGGCGCGGCCTGAGCCTGCCCCCCACCGGCGGGTGCCGCCGTGGGCCAGCCGCCCGGACGCCGACCGCTGCCGGCGGCCGTCGCGGTGGGCCAGGCACCGGGTGCGGCCCCGGAGGGGGCGGCGGACGCGGCAGGAGCCTGCGGCTGCTCGACGGCCGGAGGAGCGACCGGAGGAACCGCCGGAGGAACCGTGGGCAGGGCGGCGGGCGCAGCCGGGACAGAAGCCGACTCGGACCCTGGCACCGCAGCACCGGCACCAGCACCAGCACCGGCACCAGCCGCCCCGTACCCCTCAGGGCCCTGGCCCTGTCCCTGCCCCCCGGGCCCCGCAGACCGCACCGCGGCCCGAGCCGCCGCGGCCCCGCCCCCCGGCGGAACCGACGCAACCGGCGGTGCAACGGGCCCTGCCGGCGCAACGGGCACCGCACCATGTACCTCAGGCCCAGGCACGTACCCCATGGCAGGCGCGCCCCCGCCGCCCCCGGAGAAGTTCACACCGCGCTCGACGCGGTCCAGCCGGGCCATGACGGACCGCTCGTCCCCGTACGCGGCGGGCAGCAGTACGCGCGCGCAGATCAGTTCGAGCTGCAGCCGCGGCGAGGTGGCGCCGCGCATCTCTGTCAGCCCTTCGTTGACGAGATCGGCGGCGCGGCTCAGCTCGGCGGCACCGAAGACTCCGGCCTGGGCCTGCATGCGCTCCACGACATCGGACGGCGCGTCGATGAGCCCCTTCTCGGCGGCATCGGGCACGGCCGCCAGAATCACCAGATCCCGCAACCGCTCCAGCAGATCGGCGACGAACCTCCGCGGATCATTACCCCCCTCGATCACCCGGTCCACGATCTCGAACGCCGCGGCGCCGTCCCCCGCGGCGAACGCCTCGACCACCGAGTCCAGCATCGACGCGTCCGTGTACCCGAGCAGCGAGGTCGCCATGGCATACGTCACACCGGCGTCGCCCGCGCCCGCGAGCAGCTGGTCCATGACGGACATGGAGTCACGCACGGACCCGGCCCCGGCCCGCACGACCAGCGGCAGCACACCGTCCTCGACGGGAATGCCCTCGTGCCCGCAGACCTCGCCCAGGTACCCCCGCAGGGTTCCCGGCGGCACGAGCCGGAACGGGTAATGGTGGGTCCGCGACCGGATCGTCCCGATGACCTTCTCGGGCTCGGTCGTGGCGAAGATGAACTTGAGATGCTCGGGCGGCTCCTCGACCACCTTCAGCAGGGCGTTGAAGCCCGCCGGGGTGACCATGTGGGCCTCGTCGATGATGTAGATCTTGTACCGACTGCTGGCGGGCCCGAAGAAGGCCTTTTCGCGCAGGTCACGGGCGTCGTCCACACCACCATGGGAGGCGGCGTCGATCTCGATGACGTCGATGGACCCCGGCCCGTTCCGCGCGAGATCCCGGCACGACTGGCACTCACCGCACGGGGTGGGCGTAGGCCCCTGCTCGCAATTGAGACACCGGGCGAGAATCCGCGCGCTGGTCGTCTTCCCGCACCCGCGCGGACCGCTGAACAGGTACGCGTGATTGACCCGGTTGTTCCGCAGCGCCTGCTGCAACGGGTCGGTGACATGCTCCTGCCCGATGACCTCGGCGAACGACTCCGGGCGATAGCGGCGGTACAGCGCGAGAGACGACACACATACGAGGTTATAGGCGCCCACCGACAACGAGGACCGCTCGCTGACGACGGCAGGGGACCGCTCACCGACGCACCCCCGCAAACGCAAGCGCCCCCCACGCACCCGCCAGAGCCAACCTACCCTTGCTGCCTTCCGGCCCTGGGGGAGTTCAGTCAGATAGCGCCACGTGAGGGGCTCCGCACAGGGTACAGGATCTGAGCGGGGGGAACGAGTTCGCGAGCACTCCTCAACGTCTTGTATTGTTTGCGGCGGAGGATTCGCCTAGAGGCCTAGGGCGCACGCTTGGAAAGCGTGTTGGGGGCAACCCCTCACGAGTTCGAATCTCGTATCCTCCGCCAGTGCCTCACCGGGCACGATGTCGAAGGGCCCCACCGTTCGCGGTGGGGCCCTTCGACGTTCTCCGTCTCAGTAATCCGGGGGCCTGACGGCCCCACCCGGTGAGCTTGAAAATCGGTGTGTGGTCGTCCGGCGGACATCGAGGCACCTTGGTGCGATCCGAGCCCGTGTCTCAGTAGGACGCTGAGGGTCCGCCGCCAGGCACCCGGATGTGTTGCTCCGACTGCTTCGAGTAGCTCTTCGGCCAGTCCCAGGATCTCGGCAGCTGACGAACTGCTTGCCGCCGACGAGGTAAAGCCACAGCACTTCGCCTTCACACAGAAGCGGGATTCTGTTGCCGTGGGACGCGGGCGTCCCACGCGATGCGCCATTCTGGTGTCCTGCGCGGGACCGGTTCCGGTCCGGAAGCCAACGGTGCTCGTACACGTGAGGTGTCCCCATCGGTAAGCCCAGCGGATCAACACTGGCCGCGTGGTTGAGCGGTCTCGAAATCCCGCGGCTGGAGCGGGTCCTCGCAGCTCGCTCGGACGCCGTGTCGCCGCCCGAGCCACGATCGGTCGGCGAACTGGCGGACCGCCTTCAGCGCCCTGGGTCGGTGGCGCTGGTGCTGCCCGGGCTCGCACTGCCACACCTGCAGGTGGCCGAGGCACTGGCGGCGCTGGGGCCGACTCCACGTACTGCTCTGGCGAACCTTCTGGGCGCGACCGGAGCGGAGAGCGCTCGCGGGCTGGACGCGGCCCTGGAGACGTTGGCCGATCACGCGCTGGTCTGGCCGGACGGCGAAGGGCTGCTGCGCATGGCGGCACCGTTGCGCCAAGCGTGGAGCTCGCCACTGGGGCTGGACGCACCGCTCGCCCGGCTGCTGGCGGACACGACCTCCGAGGAACTACGCCGCATGCTGGTGGCCCTGGGTGTCCAGCTACCCGGTAATACCAAACAGCAGCGGCTGACAGCCCTGGTGGATCACCACAGTGATCCGGAGCGGGTCGCCGCGGTGGCGGCAGGGGCGCCTGCGGCCACCCGGAAACTGCTTGTGCGGCGAGCGAGTCACAAGGCCGAACAACCGAGGTCCCAGACGGAGTTCGTCATCCTCGGGGCCTCACAGGCCGACTCCGAACCAGGTGCGCGCTGGGCGCTGGAGCGGGGGCTGCTGGTCGAGGACCGTCACCGGTACAGAGCCGCCTGTATGCCGGCAGAGGTGGCGCTCGCGCTGCGCGGGGCCGACTGGCACGCCCCGTTCGAGCCCGTCCCGCCCGCCGTACAGGCGGTGTCCGTCGCCTCGGCGGAAGTGGACCGGGAGGCGGCAGCCTCGGCCACGGCGTTCGTCGCCCATGCCGCCTCGGTCCTGGCGACGTGCTCCGCGTCTCCGCCGGCCCTGCTGAAGTCCGGCGGGGTCGGAGCACGTGAACTGTCCCGGATCGGCAAGGCAGCACAGTGCGACGGCATCGTCCTACGCCTCGCTCTGGAGACGGCGTATGCCGCTGGGCTGCTCGCCCGAGACGGCAACCAGGTCGCTGCGACGGACGGCTACGACGCCTGGGCGGAACGAGAACCTGCGGAGCGGCTCACCGTGCTTCTCCAGGCATGGCGGACGCTGCCGCTAGCCCCGACCCAGTCCCGCGACGAAGACGGCAGGGCGCTGCCCGCACTCGCCGGAACACCGCCCTGCGGCGGCTGTGTGCAAGCCCGCGACGGGCTCCTTGCCGCCGCAGCACGACTCCCGGCGGACCGGGGGGTGCAGAGCACCGCGGAACTGGGGCCGCTGATCGCCTGGTACCGTCCGCTCGCCGATCAGCTCCCCCAGGACACCACGCCGTTCGCCACCGTGGCCCGCGAAGCACAACTGCTGGGCGTCATCGCCCGCGGTGCCCTGTCCCCCATTGGTGCCGCCCTGCATACCGACGACGCCGCAGCACTCGCCGCGGCCTGTCAGAGGCTGCTGCCGACGGCCACCGGAACAGCCCGCTTCGGCACCGACCTCACCGCCGTCGTCACCGGCACGCCGTCCGCTCACCTCGCCGCGCTGCTGGATGCCGTCGCGGACAGGGAAGCCAGCGGCACGGCATCGGTGTGGCGGTTCCGCCCAGGCACCATCCGCCGCGCCCTGGACGCCGGCCGCACACCCGTCGCGATCGCGGCCGACCTGGCCGCTGTCGCCGTCGGCGCCCTCCCGCAGCCGCTGTCGTACCTGATCCACGACGTCGCGCGCAGCCACGGCCGTATGCGCATCGCCCCCGCGGCCTGCGTGATCCACGGCGAAGAACCCGCCCTTCTCGCCGAACTCGCCGCCCACCGAAAGCTCACCGCCCTCGGCCTACGACAACTGGCACCAACGGTGCTCGTCAGCCGGACCCCGCTCGACAAAACCCTCGCCGCACTCCGGGCCGCGGGCTATGCCCCCATCGCCGAGGCCGCCGATGGGACCGTACGCGTGGAACAGAGCCGACGCCGCCGCGCCGCCGCCCCGGTCCCGCCCCCACGCCTGCCAGGCGGCACGTCGGGCAGGCGGAACACGGGCGCTCGTACTCCACGGATCCCGGCGACCGGATCCCTGAGCGCCCTGGCCGCCAAGCTGCAGGCCGCCCCGCCGACCTCCCCCACTCTCGGCTTCGCTCGAGCGGGGGGACCCCCATCTGAACCCGATCCGGACAACGGAATCCCCTTCGACAGCGATACCGAGGAAATCGTCGCCGGGTACGCGCGCCTGCTCTCCCTCGCCGATGTCCGTCAGCTGGCCCATGCCATCAACGAAGGCCGGCCGGTCACCATCGAATACGTCGCCGCCTCTGGCAACCGCACCGTACGCACCCTCAGCGAACTCGATCTCGACCCGCCCTACCTGTACGCCTGGTGCCGACTGCGCAACGACGAACGCGTCTTCACCCTCTCCCGCATCCACGGCGTCATGCCCGCGTAGCCCACGCCATGCCCCCTCCATGGCAGGGTCCGTCTCAGTTGGCCTTACGTTCCTGGGGCGACTTGCCGGTCGCCCGATATCAGGACATAAGCAACTATGGGCATCCCTTACTGACATAGTGCGGCCATGGAGATCACGGCCGCCGGCAGCCGAGTCAGTCGCACGACCGGAAGCCGCGTGCGTCGTACAGCCGGAAGCCGCGTGCGTCGGCCGATCCGGGTATCCCGCGACGCCCGCCGGTTCGTCCGGTGAAGGCGTCGGTCAGGCGGTCCCCGGAGGAACCGGCCCGGCGGGAGCGCCCGCGCCGTGGCCTCCGTACCCGCCGCGCGGCCCTCGCCCTCGCGGGTGCCGTCGGGATCACCGGTGCCGCCATCCTCGTCGGCGTCCTCTCCTACGGGGGTCACCGCTCCCCCGCTCATCCCGGCACCCACGCCCCAGGTCCCTCCGCCGCCTCGTCCGGCGCGGAGCCGTCCCCCGGCGCACGGGGCATCGGCGACCCGCTCCTGCCGCTCGACGGCAACGGCGGCTACACGGTCCGCCACTACACGCTCGCCTTCGACTGGCGGACGCCGAGGGCGCCCGTCGAGGCCGGCACCACCATCAGCGCCACCGCCACGCAGGCCCTGTCCCGCTTCGACCTCGACTTCGCGGGCAACACGCTGCACACGGTCACCGTCGACGGCGCACCGGCGACCGCCGTACGCGACGGCGACGAGCTGGTCGTCACTCCCGCGAAGCCGATCCCCCACGGCAGCACTTTCACCGTGCGGGTCGCCTACACCGCCGACCCGACGCAGCGACGGCACCGCAGCGACGCGATCGGGGACTACGGGTGGGTGCCCACGGCCGACGGCACCGTGCTCTATCCGCAGCCCAACGGCGCCAAGATGATCTTCCCGGCGAACGACCACCCGAGCCTGCGGGCGCCGGTCACCTTCCGCATCACCACCCCGCCGGGCCTCAGCGCGGTGGCCAACGGCCGGCTCGTCGAGCGTGTCCGGCGGCCCGACGGACGGGTCCGGTGGACGTACGACTCCGAGCAGCCGGTCGCGGCGCAGCTGGTCCAGGTGGCGATCGGGAAGTTCGTGTTCGTCGAAAGCACCGGCCCGCACGGGCTGCCCGTCCGAGACGTGGTCCCCGGGGGCCTGGTCGCCGACACGGAGGCGTACCGCTCGCTCACCCCCGAGCACCTGGCCTGGCTGGAACGGCGGCTCGGCCCGTACCCCTTTCGCCGCTACGGCGTGCTGGTGGGGGACACCGACCTGCCGGTGGCGCTGGAGACGCAGTCGCTGTCCCTCGTGCCGAGAGACGACCTGCTGGGTGACCGGGTCGACGCCGAACGCAACCTCGTGCACGAGCTGACCCACCACTGGACCGGCGACAGCGTCGCCATCCGGCGGTGGTCCGACCTGTGGCTGAGCGAGGGGCACGCCCGTTTCTACGAGCGTCTCTACTCCGACACGCACGGCGGCGACAGCATCGAGGCCGCGATGCGGGCGGCGTACGAGCAGCACGACCAGTGGCGTCATGACGACGGGGCGCCCGCCGAACCCGGCACCGAGGCGACCCTGTTCAAGCAGATGCGGTACGACGGCTCGGCGCTGGTGCTCTACGCCCTCCGGGAGCAGGTCGGCGAGGATACCTTCGAAAGGATCGAGCGGTCCTGGGTGACGAAGTACCGGGGCCGGGCCGCCGGCACCCGGGACTTCGTCGCGCTCGCGTCCGAGGTCGCCGGCGAGGACCTGAACCCGTTCCTGACCCGGTGGCTGTACGGGGCGCACACCCCGCCCATGCCGGGGCACCCCGACTGGCAGGTGGACCCGGTCCAGGACTGATCCGTCACGCCGCCGGTGCCGGACCGCACCGCGCGGTACGGGGGCTTGGGCCGACTCCCCGCCGGAGGGGACGTGCTGCCGCCGACCGGGTGGCCGCAGCGGGGTGGCTGGTCCACGTCAGTGACGGTTGGCGCGACGTGCCGTGTCGGGCACGGAAACGTACGGGGGGTGGTGCAAAGGGCAACTCCTTGTCCTGGCTACGACGAGCATGGTTGGAGACCCCTGCGATGAGAAAACGTTTCTCCCCCCGTGTCGCCCCCCGTGTCCCCAGGGCCGAACAGGGGCACCGCCGGGCAGTCCGCGTGACGGCAGTCCGTGTGACCGCGGCGGCGGCACTCCTGACGCCGCTGCTGTTCGGCCCGCCGGCCTTCGTCGACGTGGCGGCCGACGAGCACCTGCAGGACGCCTTCACAGCCGCCGCGGACGAGTATCACGTGCCGCAGAGTGTGCTCATGGGCGTGTCCTACCTGCAGTCGAGATGGGACTCCCGGCCGGGCGCCCCGAGCGTCGTCGGCGGCTATGGGCCGATGCACCTGGTGGACGTCCGCCAGGCCCCGGCGCCGCACCACGGGAGTACCCGGCCGCTCGAGGGGACGGCGGGGCCGTCGGCCTCACCCGAGTCGAACACCTCGGGCAGCCGCTCCGAGCAGCCGGCGGACCTGCAGCGGGCCGCCCGTCTGACCGGGGCCCCGGCGGGGCGGCTGCGGACGGACGCCGCCGCCAACGTGCGCGGGGGCGCGGCACTCCTGGCGGCGGCGCAACGACAGCTCGGCAAGCCGCTCAGCGCCGACCCGGTGGACTGGTGGGAGGCGGTGGCGCGCTTCCCGGGCACGGGTGACGCCGCGTCAGGGGCGACATACGCGAACGACGTCTTCGCGGTGATCCGCCGGGGCGCGCACCGCACCACCGACGTGGGGCAGCGCGTCACCCTCCCCGCCAGCCCGGGCGTGCGTCCCCAGACCCCCAGCCCGGAGGGCGCACAGTGGTCGAAGGAGGTCGAGTGCCCCGCGGAGTTGACCTGCGACTGGCTCAGCGCGCCGTACGTCCAGATCGACGACGACGGCGACTACGGCAATCACGACCTGGCCGACCGGCCCAGGGACCAGAAGATCGATTACATCGTCATCCACGACACCGAGGCGAAGCTGCCGCTCATGTTCCAGACCGTGCAGGATCCGACCGAGGCGTCGTGGCACTACTCGATCCGCTCCAGCGACGGCCACGTAACCCAGCACATCAAGACCAAGGACACGGCCTGGCACTCCGGCAGCCAGTTCGTGAACGCCCGCTCGATCGGCATCGAGCACGAGGGATTCCTCACCCGGCCCGACGCCTGGTACACGGAGCAGATGTACCGGTCCTCGGCCCGCCTGGTGCGTTACCTGGCGAAGAAGTACGGCGTCCCGCTCGACCGTCAGCACATCATCGGCCACGACAACGTGCCGGCGCCGACCGGCTCGGCCATTCCCTCCATGCACGAGGACCCCGGCCCCTTCTGGGACTGGCGGCACTACTTCGACCTCCTCGGCGCGCCACTGCGTGCCACGGCCGGACCGGACAGCGACATGGTGACCGTGCTGCCGGACTTCGCCACCTACAAGCCGCGGTTCACGGGGTGTACCGGGCACGGTGTGCCGTGTGCGCCGCACGGCTCCAGCGCCGTCCGCCTCCACACGGAGCCGCACGAGGACGCCCCGCTGATCCAGGACCCGGGCCGGCGCCCGGACGGCGACGACTCCACGGAGGACGTCAGCGACCTGGGGTCGCGGGTCTCCACCGGCCAGACCTACGCGGTCGCCGGGCGCAGCGGCGACTGGACGGCGATCTGGTACCTGGGCCGGAAAGCGTGGTTCAAGAACCCGAAGAAACACCCGACGGCCGTCGGTGCGACCGGCCGGATGGTGACTCCGAAGGACGGCTTGAGCGAGATCCCTGTGTATGGACGCGCCCTCCCGGAGGACGACGCCTACCCGGAGGGGATGACGAAGGAGCCCGAGTCGCCGCTCCCGTACAGCCTCCTCGCCGGCCAGCGGTACGTGACACAGTCCCGCGAGGTGGGTTCCTACATCGACAGGTCGTCCTACACCGACACACCGAGCCTGGTGGTGAAGGGCCAGGAGGAGTACTACGAGATCCAGTTCGGCTACCGGCTCGCCTACGTCCGGGCGAGCGACGTGGACGTGGTGGACGCACGGGGCGCGGCAGGACCGTCGTCAGGACGAGCGGCCCGCCCTCCCCGGCGGTGACAGGGCCGAAGCCGGAGGCTGCCTCCAGGCCGCCGAAGACCTCGCGATTCCGGAGCATGGGCCCCTGCCACTCTCTAGAGGACCGGCAGGGCTTCCCCGGGGCGGGGTGTGCGGCGCTGGTCCAGCCAGAAGGCGTAGGCGCGCAGATATCCGGTCGCCATGGAGTCGGTGGCCGCACCGTAGAACGGGCCCGGGACGTTGCGCCAGTTCCGTTCCGCCCAGACGCCTGAGAAGACTTTCCACGCCGGATCCTCGCCGCTGACGAGCCGCCGGGCCGTGGGCAGGGGGTCCCAGTAACCGTGCAACGCGATCCCTTCTCGGTGGCCTCTGCTCGGCTCAGGGCGAGTCCCGGTCCTCTTCGACATTCTGCGGCTCGGCCGGCTCGGCCGGGCGTGCTCAAGTCCCCGCATGGACGTAAGCCGCCCAGACATGGGGCCGGTCGGGGATCCGGCGCCGTAGATCTCGGACGGTGTGGTGCAGGGCGTGGGCGGAGGAGTCGGTGCCGTTGTCCGTCATGCGGGTGTAGAAGCCCCGGGTGACCTGGTCCGCGTGGGTGCTGTCGATTTCCCAGAGGGTTCCTACCGCGGTGGGGAAACCGGCGAGGAGGAAGGCGCTGGTGATGTGGATGGCCTCGTCCGTGAGGCGCTCGGAGGTGCGTGCGGTGCCGCAGGCGGCGAGGAAGGCGAGGCGTGCCGATTGGGGCCGGGCGCGGCAGATCTCCAGGACGGACAGCGGTTCGCCGCTCGGCAGGTGGAGGAGGGCGCCGGAGGGTTCCGTCGGGTCGGTGGCCGCGTGGCAGCCGAAGTGGGCCCAGGGGGTGGTGCCGAGCGCGGCGAGTACGGCCTCGCGGGTCGCGGCGGCGCCGACCAGCGGTTCACGCGCGCCGAGCAGTCCGGCCGCGTAGTAGGCCGCCGCCGCGACGCCGGGCAGTTCGTCCTCGGGCGACGCGACCAGCAGGGCGCTGAGGTTGTCGGCGGTGTCGCGGTGCTCGGCCCGGGTGCGCGCGTACGCCAGGGTCTGGAACCCGGGTACGTACGACGACACCACGGAGTCGAGCGCGGCGCCGCAGCCGTCGAGTTCGCAGTCGGGCAGTGTGCACTGCGCCGCGTGCAGCGGCAGGGCGTTGAAGGGTCCCGTGGGCACCCACCAGACCCGTGGCCAGGTGCCTTCGTCGGGAACGGAACCGGGAGCGGCATCGGGAACGGGAACGGGAACGGGATCGCATGAACCGACCAGTGCGAGGATCGGGCGCACGATCTTGTGCCAAGTCCACGAAAGGGTTCCGCGCACCGTTGCCCCGGCGGCGATGAGCTGCGCGGGGGACGGCCTCGACGCGCCGTGCGCGTTGATGGCGTCGACGGCGTCGCCCAGCCTCCGGGCCACGTCGGTGATCTCGTCCGCCTCGGCGTCGAGACGAAGGGCGGTGATCGACCCGGCCGTCACGACAAGGGCGTAAGCGTGGTGCCGTGCGTGGTTGAGCACGACGATCGGGCCGACGGCCGCGAGTGAACGCAGTTGTTCGGCGGAGAGCGGACGCAGGAAGCCGTCGAACCCCGGCTGGGTGCGGATGCGCTCGACCAGCTCGTCCAGTTCTCGCGACGCGCGGAGCTTGGCGAGTCGGGACCACTCGGCGTGCCCGGTGGGGGCTGGGTCGGCCGCAGCCGGCTCGGCGGCGAGCCGGTCGGTCAGCCGCTCGAACTCGCCGGCCAGTGCGGGGTGTGCCGACCGCAGTTCACCGATGTCGGCGCGGGCCTCGATCCGCCGGGCCAGCAGCAGTCCGCGCCCGCGTTCGAGCAGCTCGGCGGCGCGGTCGACGTCGGGCCCCGCGACGACGTGGAGCTTTCGGGAGAGGACGGCGGGGTCGGGCAGGGAGGTCTCGGGCAGGGCGGCGTCCGGCGGGCGCTGTTCTCGCAAGGCCGCCAATGCGTCCTTGACCTCGCCGACGAAGTCCCGTGCACCGGCGGCAGCTTGACGGCCGAGGAGGACCAGGAGGAGCAGCTCGATGATCTGCCGTATGTCCCCTTCGAACGACGTCAGACCGTGCTCGGCGGACTGCTGGTCACTGCCCCGGTCGGTGACGTCGGCCATGGCCTCGACGGCCGCTTCGAGGTGAGGCAGGGCCAGGTCGACACGCTCCCTCCCCAACGCACCGGCGGCGGCCCCGAGTTCACCGTGCGCCCGGAACCACACCGGAACCATGGGGTCGCGCAGCACGGTGGGGTCGGCGGTGCCGGACAGGCGGGTGTGAAGAGCCGCCAACATGGCCTCCACCGCGTTCGCGGGGGCCTGCGGCGGGGGCGCGGGCGGCTGGTCCGACGGGGAGATCGGCGGCAGGCTTCCTTGCCCGATGACACCGATGAAGACGTGCATTGTGTCGGCCCAGCCCTCAGGTGCCTCCCCCTCGACGGCGCTGACCACCTCGTCGGCCTCTGCCACGAGGCGTGCCGCACGCTCCGGATCGGCGCCGCGCACCACGACGGCACGCTGGGTGAGCGCCCGCATGAGCGTGGACGCGGTGAAGAGCCGCATCGGGTCGCCGGCCGGACACGCCGCGAACGTGCTCCGGCATTGGCCGACATGGACGTCGGTGATGTCGGGCCGCGGACCACCGCCGGGCCCGATGGTTTCGACGAGGTTGAGCAAGGCATCGCCCGTCATGTCGAGCCCCGGAGAACCGCCCGGACTCTCCGGACCCTCCGGACCGTCCCCGGCCCGGGCAGCCGCTCGACCGCTGAGTTCCTTGAGCCGCAGCGCGATGTCCCGGGCACGGTCGAGCTGACCCGGTTCGTGGCCGATCACGTAGTTCCCCACGGCGTTGATGAATTCGGTACGGGCCGACATCACCGCCAAGTTGATGTCGGCGGGTGCCCCTTCGGGCGCCGCGGTGGCGAGCAGCGCGGACGCCTCTCGCAGCGCCTCCGCGTCGAAGCGCCCGAACGACCAGGACGTGAGCGCGAAGGCGAGGACCTGATCGAATTCTCCGGAGGCGTCGTCGGGCGCGTGCGAGCGCGCGTAGCGCAGCAGCGGAACGGCCTCGTCGAAGGTGGTGGGATCGCCGGTACGGACACCGTGGGCGGAGAGCGCGCTGCCGAGCGCCGCGGCCAACGCAGCCCGTAGGGAGGGGTCGGCCTCCCCGATGTCCGCGAGCGTCTCCCGCATGACCGCGATGTCGGAGCCGAGGTGTTCGGGGTCGTCGAGCCCGACGTCGTCGAGGCGGGACATCATGGAGACCAGGTTGGCCAGGTCCCGCAGGTCCTCCGCGTCGCCCGGCTCGTCGCTGTTGATCACCGCTGCGGCGACAGGCAGTGCGGCGTCGAAGAGGCCACGGCGCAGCAGACCGAGCGGCAGGAAGTCGGCCGGGGCGTCGGCCGCCACCTCGTCGGTCAGCGTCCGGGACTCCGCGGCGAGCCGGTCCGCCCCGGCGGGTTCGGTCTCCCGCAGAGCCTGCGCGCGCGATCCCGTGAGCGCGGCCAGTACGGCGACGTAGGCGTAACGACGCGGCTTGTCGGCGGGAAGTCCGGCAAGGGCGGTGCGGTACCGGGCGATCCGCTCCTCGGAGGAGACCTCGCAACGGGCTCCGGTGATGGCGGCGACCACGTCGAGGATTTCGAGGTCGATGTCCAGGGCGGGTGAGGGCTCACCGTCGCGTGCGGCGCGCTCCCTGAGCTGCTCGACGAAGTGGCCGAGCAACGGCCCGGCATTCTGGAGGCCGTTCGGATCGTCGCTCTCCGCCAGCTTCCGCAATTCCCGGTAACCGGCGAGGAATTCCGCGTCGGCCTCGCTCAACGTGCCCGTCACATCGACGGTGGCGAGCAGTTCGGCCGCCTCCCGTGCCGCCTCACCTGCCACCTCGTCGTCGCCCCGCTCCTGGGCGAGGGCCGCGAGCGTCCGGCCCAGGGCGGCGACCGCGACGGGATGGCCCGGATGATCGGCGGGGGTATGGGCGACCGCCGCGCGCAGCCGCCGCACACCGCAGGCGATCCGGCCGGCGTCGTGCTCCTGTACGCCCGCGTCGGCGATGACCGAGCCGACCCGCAGGTCCATCTCCCCCGGCCAGGAGGCGGGTTGGGCGTCCAGCTCGCGCAGGAAGCGCAGCCCCTCGGCGGCCTCCGGGGTGAGGGCCCCTTCCGGGGCGGCCGCCACCAGCCGCTCGATCTCGGCGAGCGGAGGTTCGCCGAGCAGCCGCGCGGCGTCCAGTACGGTCCCGAGGGCGACCGCGGCCGCCTCGGCGCCCTCCGGGCCGACGGAACGCAGCCCGTCGCACGCCACTCGCCCGTGGTGGGCCGCGGCGGCGAGCGCGTCGGGGTCCGCCGCGAGCTGGAAACGCGTCACCTGGAGCCCGAGGCCGTGGAACGCCAAATCGACCAACGCCTCGTGGCCCTCCGGCAGGAATTCATGTGCCGTGTCGGACCAGGCGAGCGCGCGGTCCAGCGCGGCCAGCCGGTCGGGCTCCCCGAGATCCGGCACGTTGACGACGGCATCGCCGTATGCCGAGCTCACGAGATACGCGAACCGCATCTCGTGCAGCGGATCGGCGGGGTCGAAGTCGTCCCGCAGGGGCTCGGGAAGCTGCGCGTCCTCGGGCACGCGCGGGCACAGGAATCCGAAGGTGTTCAGCGTGATCATCACGTTCTGCTGCGCGTCCGGGTCCTCGGGACCCTGATGGCGCAGCCAGAAGGTCCAGCAGACGGCGGCGACCGCTTCGAGATCGATCGCTCCCTCGGGCGACGGCGCGGCCTCGCGGAGCAGGGCCAACGCGTCACTCACCGCGTCCTGTCCGCGCAACGGCGCGGGATCCCGAGCGTTCTGAGCGGCTACGAGGCGTGCGACAACCCGGTCCTGAAGCTCAGTCATCCTTCATTACACTAATCTGATCTCACGTCAGAGGGCAGTGGTTCTCCGGACTTTCAGGGAGTCTGCGGTGGGGGACGGGGCTAAAGCGAGCAGGGTTTACGAGGATGCCGTCGAGTACCTGTGCCGCAATGTCGACGCGGTACGCGATCTGATCGGCCCCGGACTCTGGGACGCGCCCTTCGCGGTCGTCCGGGACGGCACCCCACTCTCCGGTGAGTGGCGGGACGCCGTACGCGCACTGCACCACGCGGCCGAGGCGGCCGGAATCCCCGGCGGGCTCGGCCTGCGCGCCACGATGGGCGTGGGCGACTGGCCGTCCGCGCCCACGCCGCAGTCGGTCGGCTGGGTCTGCCCCACGGGCCGCTGCACCCGGGTGGACCTGCGCGAGGGTGCGGTCCCGGAAACGCCGACCTGTGCCCTGGCGGGCGGGCCGATGCGCCTCGTGGACGGCTGAGGACGGTGGGCCTGCTCCTCGAACTCCAAAAGCGCATACCCGACGGGAGGTTCCTGCGGCGGTTGCTGCCCGCAGTGCCGACCGGCTCGACGCGCGCAGGGCCCGTACCGGGTCGGACAGGCCCGGCTCCCCCACCTGGTCGGGCGACCGGTTCCGCGCCGCCGAGTGCGGTCTGCTGTCCGTCGACACCAGCCGCCGGGCAGACGTCGCTGGTGCTCCGACACGGTATGCGGCGGCGGAGACCGCGCCGCCGCATACCGCCGCCGAAAGCGCACCCCGCAGGACGAGGAAGACACCACTTCACGCGGTACGACCTGGAGCACGGACAAGAAGTGGACGAGCCAGTACTCGTCAGCACTTGTCAGTACTCGGTCGTCTGCGCCTGCAGATAGTCCTTCAGGAAGGCGTACTTGGCGTCGCTGTCCGCCGCCGGGAGGGGTGCGAAGTTGTCGCCGAGTTCCATCGACACCGGCTTCGCCGTGCGCAGGGCGGGCCAGGCGGGCAGGGTCGGGCGGCCATGACCGCCGTTGGGGTTGCCGGTTGCCGCGAAGTTCGCCACGTACGAGGAGGTGGTGTCGGCGATCGCGTAGTCCTCCTCGGTCCAGGGGCGGTCGGTGCCGTAGAGGTTGCCGAAGAGGTAGTACTTCTCCGCGCCGTGGTACGCGCCCGCGCCGTCGGCGGGTTCGATCGGGTTGGTGGTGTCCGAGCCCGGGGGAACGTGCGTCCACCAGTAGTTGTAGACCGGGCTGCGGTTCTGGGCGGTCTGCCTGAACTGTGTGCCCCACAGGAAGGTGGAGACGCGCTCCTCGTCGCGCGCGTAGTTGTTGTACTGCGCCGCCGCCTCCGCGTCGGTGCCGGCCGGGTAGAGCGCGAGGAATGCGTCCGCCTGGTCGCCGAACGTGGTCTGGGCGTACGCCTGGAACTGGGCGACCGTCATCTTCAGGGTCGGCGAGGCGCCGTTCTCGTCCTTGTTGTTGCCGGTGAGGACCGGCACGTCGTAGTCGGTGCGGGACTCCATGGCGCCGGTGTACGTCGTCGGCAGTACGTAGCCGTCGAGGACGTTGCCGAAACTGGTGCCGGCGGCCGGGGCACCCTGCGCGTACACCTTGGTCACGATCTCGTCCGCGGTCAGCGCGCGCAGCTCGGCCAGCGAGGAGGCGCCCATGTACGAGGCGAACGCGGTGCCGTTCGCCTCGGCGGCGGACAACTGCGAGTAGCCGCCCGCCACATGGCCGAGCGCCGGGTCCTTGGTGTACTGCACGCCGGCCGACAGGAGCGCCCGGTGGAAGAGGCCCCGGGCGAGCGGGGAGATCATCGAGATGTTGACGAACGACGAACCGTGCGACCAGCCGGCCAGCGTCACCCGGTCCGGGTCGCCGCCGAACCCGGCGATGTTCCGCTTGATCCACTTCAGCGCCGCCACCGTGTCCAGCACACCCCAGTTACCGGACCCGCCGTGCCCGCCCTCCGCGCTCAGCTCGGGGTGGGCGAGGTTGCCGAAGGCGCCGACGCGGTGGTTGTAGGTGACGACGACCGCGCCCTTGGCCGCCAGGTTGGCGCCGTCGTACACCGGCTGCGAGGCCCACATGGCGCTGTTGCGTCCGCCGTAGATCCAGACGAAGACCGGACGGCGCTCGCGCGAAGAGGCCGCGCCCGTCCAGATGTTGAGGTTGAGGCAGTCCTCGCTCAGCGGGGGCACCTTGTCGGCGGCTATGCCCGTGACGGGCTGGGGACACGCGGCGCCCCAGGTGTCCGCCTTGCGGACGCCCTTCCAGGACGGTGCCGGCTGCGGCGCACGCCAGCGGTTCTTCCCGGCGGTGGAGGCGGCGTAGGGGATGCCCTTGTAGACGGTGATGCCGGGGAGGGCTGCCGGAGCGCCGGTGACCAGGCCGGACTCCGTTCTCACCGGGCTGTCGGAGGCACTGTGGGAGGCGCTGTCGGAGGCACTCGTGGAGGAGGGGGAAGCCGCCGACGCGGGGGCGGCCTCCATGCCGCCGAGCAGCGCCGCGCCGACCACGGCACCGGCGGCGCGGCCGATCAGGCCACGGCGACCGAGTGCGGCGGAGGAAGGATCGGAGGGAAGGACGTCTCGCAAGCTCACAGGGTCTCTCTCCCGGTCGAAAGGATGGGATGGACCATTCGCGTGCACAGCGCTGTGCGCGGACCCGCCTGCGAATGAGTCGATGAGTCGCCCATGCTGTGGCCGACCTCAGGGGGCGGCAAGAAGCACAGCTGCAACTCACAGCTTTCGGCCAGGAAACCTTAGATTGCGCGCTGAGCGGTTTGACGGTTCAGACAGCTGTCCGCCTCCAACGGACGTCAGATGGACACCGCGACGGCGTCGAACGCCGTCTCCGGCGTCTGAGCGCAGGAAACCGTCGGGGAGCGGGAACTCGGTCGGCCGAGCGGCCGCCGGGGCGGATGAGGCTTGCGCTTGCCGTGCCGGCGGCGAATCAGCCGATCGTCACGGACTTCGAGACGGTGACCTGATCGATGTCCGTCGTGCGCACCGTGGCCTTCATCGTCCAGGTGCCGGCTATCGGGAGCGTGAGGCCGTCCGCACCCCAGTAGCCGCCCTTGTCCGTGAGCTGCGCGTCGATCGGGCCGATCTGCTGCGCGGCCAGGGTGAAGGTGAGGCGCAGTTCGGGGACGGTCGCGATACCGCCGTCGGGGCCGAGGATCACGGCCTGCACCGAGTTCTCGCCCACCCGCCCCGGCGTCAGCTCGATCTGCACCTTGCCGTGACCGCCCGGCGTACCGACGTCGAAGGGGATCAGCGTCGTCGAGACCGTGGGCCGCCCGGGGTCGGCGGCCGAGGCCGCCGAGGCCGCCGCGCTCTCGGTGGCCGACCGCCCCGGCTGGGTACCGGTCAGCAGCGTGGTGATCACGAGAACAACGATGCCGACGGTGACCTCGGCGAGGACCGAGCGGCGCAGGCCACGCCGATACACCGCCGGATCGGCATCGGCGCCCGCCTCGGCTCGTACGTCCTCGGGGGCGGCGCCCGTGTCCACGGCGGCGGGCCCTCCGACCGTCTCCGGCACTCGGCGCCCCACCGGCACCGTCACGGCCACCCGCCCCGAGGCCGTCGCGACCGCCAACCGCCCGGTCCAGCGCCGCGAATACCCCGCCCCCACCAGCACCACCAGCACCGCGCACAGCTTGGCGACGAGGATCCTGCCGTACGACGTCGAGGTCAGGGCGTCCCAGGAGCCGAGGCCGCGCCAGGACTGGTAGAGGCCGGTACCGGCGAGGACGGCGACCGAGGTGAGGGCGAGCCGGGAGAAGCGGGTGACGACGGCCGTGGGGAGGGGCTCGGCCGGGCGGTAGAGGGCGGTGAGCAGGGCGGTCAGCCCGCCGAGCCAGAGTGCCATGGCGAGCAGGTGCAGTACGGCGGAGACCATCGCCACGGGGACCTGGATCCCGGCGGACGCGTGTTCGGCGGCGGCCCAGGTGACCGCGAGACCGAGGGCGAGCAGCCCGCCGAGTGCGAGAAGGCCCCGCCCGCGCTGCCGTACTCGTACGGGACAGAAGGCCGCCGCCCCGAGCAGCACCAGCCGTGCCACCAGCGCCACCCCCGGCCTGCTGGTCAGCGTCTCGCGCAGGACGGCCGGGTCGAAGGCCTCGGCCGGGCCGGTACCGCGTTCGTAAGGGCCGCGCAGGAGCAGCAGCGCGAGCGTGGACAGCAACAGCGCCCACCAGCCGGTCAGCAGCAGGCGCCGCACACTGCCCGGGAACCCGCAGACCAGGACGAACCCGGCCGCCCCGATGAGCAGGGCCAGACCGCCGTAGGCGACGTAGCGGGCGATGTCGTAGAGCGAGCCGGAGACGGTGTTCCCGCCCGTCACGGAGGGCAGGGCGGCGCTGGTGTCGGAGGGTTGGCCGATGGAGAAGGTGAAGGCGCCGGAGACGGGGTGGCTGTCCGCCGAGACGACCCGCCAGGCCACGGTGAACGTGCCGGTGCCCAGACCGCGCGGCAGGGTCACGCGGGCGGTGCTGGAACGACCGCCCGCGTGACCGGGCTCGCCCGTGTGAACGCGCCGGTTGTCCGGGGTGAGCACGCGGAAGGAGTCGTCGAGGAGACCGACGGACTCGCTGAACGTCAGCGTCACCTGCCGGGGCGCCGACTTCAGCACACTGCCGTCCTGCGGATCGGTGCCGGTCAGCGCGGCGTGCGCGGAGGCGCCACCCGCGCCGCCGAAAAGAACAAGCACCAGCACGGTGCCCAGCAGCGCCAGCCCCCGGACGATGCCCCGCCGGTCTCGCACTCCGCTCACACGCCGTCTCCGTATCCGCCGTACCCGCCGTATCCGCATTTCCAGAGTCTCGGATACGTACGGACGAATCCGGCGGTGTGCTCACTCCCCTGCCAAGGAGACCTCGCTGAACGCCTTCTCCCTGGTCAGGAAGGAGAGTTGGGCGCGCTTCTCGGGCAGGTAGACATCCGGAAGGTCGATTTCGGGCAGGACGACCGCCGGCCCCGGCTCGAAGCCCTGCCGCTCGAAGCGGGCGATGGCCTTCGCGTTGCGCTGGTCGGGATCGACCACGACCCGCTGCCGGTCCAGCCCGATCAGCACGTACGTCGTAAAGGCGGTCAGCAGCACACCCGACCACCCCACCTGACCGCCCCCCGGTCCCGCCGGACCGATCAGCACATGAATGCCGATGTCCCCGGGCTGGACGTCGTAGCACTCGCTGACGCGGTCGGCCTCCGGCTCGTACGTCTGGAAGAGCGCGGCCGGTTCGCCGTCCTTGACCGCGAGGAAGGCGTGGTGGGTGTCGAGCGAGTCCAGATGGACGTAGGTCTCCAGGACCTGTTCCTTCGTGAGCCCGTTCATGCCCCAGAAGGCGGCCCGCTCCTGGGTCACCCAGCCGTGCACGACGTCCAGGTCGGCATGCGGGTCGAGGGGCAGCACGCGCACGGTGCCGAAGCCGTCGACCAGCTGCTCGTGGACGGCCTCGCGGGTGCGCGCGTACGGCTCAGTCGTCATGGTTCTCCTTGGTCAGCGTGTTCCAGTCGGTGGTCACGGGGACAAGATCTCCCTTGAGCCACAAGGGGAGTTGGTCGCGGTGATGGACGGATCCCGGCACTCCGTCGGCGCCGAACGGAACCACCCAAAGGCTGTTCTCCCGGTCGGCGAGATCCCATACATATCGGGCGGCCGGGCCGCGCGCGCTCAGGTCGGTGAGGCCGGGGACCGCAGACGTGCACAGCACGCAGTCGTGGTCGCCGGAGAGACCCGGTTCGTCGTACGAGGTGTCGGTGAGCGCGCGCCAGGGGGCGAGGCGGTGGGTGTCGCCCCAGACGCCGAGCGGTAGCGCGGCCACTTCCTCGACGGCTTCGCGCACCACGGCGACGCGGTCGATGCCGTACAACTCCTCGGCCCTCAGCAGGTTTTCGAGGGCGAAGCCGACCCGTGGGGTGAGGGCGAGCCAGGGCAGGAAGATCTCCGGGTAGGCGGGCGGCTCCGCGAGGACGGCCAGCGCGGGGTGAGCCGCGAGCCGCCGTACGACCGCACCGCGCACCGCCGCGTACGCCGCCGCCGCGGCGCTGTCGGCCACCATCCGCCGGTCCCAGCACAGAAGTTGGTCCCTGAGCGCGGACGCCTCCGGACCGAGCCCGTCCTCAAGGGCGGCCAGAAGGTCCAATAGGGGTGCGGCCGAGGCGAGATGGGTGTCCATGTGCACGGCGGGCATGTCCTGAGCGGACCACTTCTCCGAAGCGTCGAGGAGCTGCCGGATACGCGTGGCGCGGTGCGGCGGGGCGAACTCGACGCCGAGCGGAGTGGCCGGCCCGCGCTGGTTGGCCATCACGGCGACCCCGTCCTCGACACCACCACGCGGCATCGCATGCCACCCCAGCCATTCCCTCCCCGGCTCCCAGGCGTCGACAATCCGCGTCCGATTGTCCCGGCTCCGGACCGGCACCTTCCCCGCGACCCGGTGCAGCACGCCCCCCTCGACATCGGCGGCCTGCACGACGTTCACGGGCTCGGCCCAGAGATCGAACGCCCGGTCCACATCGGCAACTTGACGGGATCTCAGCAGTGGCAGAAGCGCACTGAACCCAAGGTCTTCGGTGACGCGAGGCGGATAACGAAGACTGATGGAGTCCCCACCACCCACCACTCCCCCGATCACCACGGGCCCCCGCCCCGTCTCGATCACCTCCACCTCAACCGGCTCGCCCCCCGCCACCTCCACGGTCTCCACATGCCGAGCCACGGCCCGCCACGCCCCATCGGATTCAAGTGCCTCAACAGACGAACCACCTGACCCGGACGACCCGGACGACCACCGCAGCCGCTCCCGATACAGATCCTGATAGTCGGCCATCGCATTCGTGATCGCCCAGGCGACCGTGCCCGTGTGGGCGAAGTGGGCGATGCCGGGAACGCCCGGGACGGCGAGGCCGACCACGTCGAACTCGGGGCAGGAGAGGTGGATCTGCTGGTAGACGCCGGGGTCCTCGATGAACCGGTGGGGATCCCCGGCGATGACCGCCTGCCCGGTGCCGGTGCGTTCACCGCTCACCAGCCAGCCGTTGCTGCCGGAGGTGCCCGGCCCGTCCGTGGCGAAGAGCCCGACCGCGCCGTCCCCCAGCCGCCGTACGACCTCCTCGCGCCACAGCTTGGCCGGAAACCCGGCGAACAAAATATGCGTGCCGAGCCAGACCCCCAGCGGCGTCCAGGGCTCCCAGTCCCCGGGAACCAGCCCGGTCGCCGCGAACTCCGGCGCGCGACGGGCACCCTCCCCCAAGCCCTCATTGACACCGTCGACATACGCGACAACCCACGCGGCGGTCTCGGGATCCCGTCTCTCCAGGGCCGCGAAACAGCGTCTGGCCGTGTCGTCGAGCCGGGCCTGCCGCGCGAACCGGTCCCAGGCGACGGCCTCGGCACCGAGAAACGCGGCCGAGGTGCCCTGTGAGCGGTGCCGTTCGACCTCCAGCTGCCAGGCGCGGTCCACGGCGGTCGTACGGCCCTGGGCGTGGGCGAGTTCGCGTGCGCTGTCCGCGCGCAGGTGCGGGATCCCCCAGGCGTCGCGGTAGATCTCGACGGTCACGATCCATCCCCACTCTTCTCAGGTTAGGCTAACCTAACTCCCATTGGGGCGAAATCGTACGTGAAGGGTGAAGACCCCATGGGCCCGGGGAGGCGCCCGGTCCACCCCCGCGCGATCATTCGGAACATGGACGTCACTCTTCACCTCGCCCAGCAGCCCGAGGCCGACGAACTGCTCGGACGCAGTCCGCTCGCCGCGCTCGTGGGGATGCTGCTGGACCAGCAAGTGCCGATGGAGTGGGCCTTCGCGGGGCCGTACACGATTGCCCAGCGGATGGGGACGGACGATCTCGACGCGCACGAGATCGCCGCGTACGACCCGGAGAAGTTCGCCGCCCTGCTGTCCGCCAAACCGGCCGTGCACCGCTACCCGGGGTCGATGGCCAAGCGGATCCAGCAGCTGTGCCAGTACCTCGTGGCGCATTACGACGGAGACGCCACCGCCGTCTGGAAGGACGCCAAGACCGGCGACGAACTCCTCCAGCGCCTCAAGGACCTCCCCGGCTTCGGCCCCCAGAAGGCCCAGATCTTCCTCGCCCTCCTGGGCAAACAACTCGGCGTACGCCCCAAGGGCTGGCGCGAGGCCGCAGGCCCCTACGGCGAACCGAAGTCCTTCCGCTCCGTAGCCGACATCACCGGCCCCGACTCCCTGACCAAGGTCCGCGCCCACAAACAGGAGATGAAGGCGGCGGCCAAGACGGCCAAGGCCGCAGGCAAGTAACCGTCACCAAGTAACCCTGTCAGCCAGGTGGCCCGCCCGGGTGGCGGGGCGCCAGACCCCGGTCAAAGCATGGACCATGACCGAGGCACCGAGCGGCTCCCCCTGGGGCCCGGAGTTCGACGACCGCCGCGCCCACGCCCCACGCGCCCCGCGGCCCCCGCACGACGAGCAGGAGCTCGAAGGCCCCCTGCACGCCCTGTCCCAGGCCGCCTGGCAGGTCGTCCTGCTCACTGGCATCGCGTCCCTGATCCTGGGCGTCCTGGTCCTGGTCTGGCCGGGCGCGTCCCTCTTCGCCGCCGGGATCCTCTTCGGCATCTACCTCCTGATCAGCGGTGTGTTCCAGCTGGTCTCCGCCTTCGGCACGCACAAGGCGACCTCGCTGCGCGTGCTCGCCTTCATCAGCGGCGCCCTGTCGATCCTGCTCGGTCTGTTCTGCTTCCGCGGCCCGATGCAGTCGATCCTGCTGCTCGCCCTGTGGATCGGCATCGGCTGGCTGATCCGCGGGATCACCCAGACCCTGGCCGCCGCCTCCGACAAGAACATGCCCGCACGCGGCTGGCAGATCTTCCTCGGCATCGTCACGTTCATCGCCGGCATCGTGCTGATCGACTCGCCCTTCAGGTCGGTCGCCGTGCTCACCCTCGTCGGCGGCATCTGGCTGGTCGCCGTCGGCATCGTCGAGATCATCACCGCGATCGTGATCCGGGGCCGGGCCAAGCAAGTGCCGACCGCCCTGTGAAGGCCGCCCTGTGACGCCCGTCCGTACGCCGTGCGGGCGTATCTCGCTGCCGACACGATGAACGTCGTACGACCGACGGAAAGATGACCCCCGTGAGCACCGCACGAAGCCTTCCCCGCAGCCGTGCCTGGCTGCGGGCGCTCGTGCTGCTGCTCGCCCTGCTGGTGCCGGGGGCGCACGCCGGGGCGCATGCGGCGCCCGTCGTGTCGTCCGTCGAGACCTTCGAGTACGACGTCCTCGACGCGGCCCTACGGCCCCCCTGCCTCAGCGTCCACCGTCCCGCCACAGCCCTGCGCCCCGTGCCCGCCCCGGCCCCGACGCCCGCTGTCCCCGAGGGCAGCCCTCTCCCCACGCCGCCTTCACCGCCGTACTCCCTCCACACCCTCCGCTCCGTGGTCCTGCGCTGCTGACCGACCCCGCCCCGAGCAAGATCAGTCAGTACGACGCGAGGAACACACCATGCCCACAGACCCGTACGCGGTCCTGCGCGCCCTGCTGCGCGCGGAGGCCGTACGCAACGCACCGAAACCGGAAGTGCAAGTGAAGGAATCGAAGCCGCCGCAGGAATCCGTGGAGGAACAGGAACGCGGCTGATCGGGAGGCCGGGCGTCGCGGGGCGGCCCGGCCTCACCGCCTCATCGAACGGCCCCGTCACCGGCCGGGGCGAGGCGCAACCCAGGTGACAGTGGTTCGCTGACCGGCGTCATAGGCCTCCCACTTGTTGCCGCGTGACAGCGCCTTTGCCACTTCGATGCCATCGATGAAGCAGCGCAGAAAGTCGCGCTTGTCCGCCAGCGGCGCCAACTGCCATCCACCGGCCTCGTAGGCCTTCGCCCTGCTCGCGAGGTCGACTGCCGGGCCGAGACGGGCACTGGCCTCGGCGAGCAACTGCACCGAGCCCGGCTGTCCCTCGTCGGCCTGAGAGACCTCGGTGAAGATCCGCTGGACCACGTACTCCTCGACGTGCTCTCGCTTGATGCTGTTTCCCCCGTCATGGCCGCCGGTCGCTCCTTTGGGCCGGGAGCATCGGTACGAGGCAGTGGCGGCGGCCGTGCCATTGCTGACCATGGTCGCCCCACACACGCAGCGCAGTACGCCCAGGCCGCCCAGGAGTGAACTGGCCCCTGGTCCGCCCTTCCCCGGCCCACGGGTGTCCAGCCATGCCTGAAGCTCCTCCCACTCGGCAATGCCGAGGACAGGCTCGTGGCTCATGACCGGCATCAGCGTCAGGGGATCCACCAGGCTCCGGTATCCGATGACGGATCGCCGGGCCCCGGGCCCGCCCGCCGCATCCGGGCCGTAGACCGGTTCGACCGCGTGGCCGATCAACCTCGGGTCTTTCAGAATCCTCTTGAGCGTCGACACCTCCCACAGGGACGGTTCACGTCGTCCCTCCGCCCCGGCGGGTCCCGCAGCCCGCCACTTGTCGGCGAGCCGTGCGGTCTTCGTCGGCACTCCCTCTGCGTTCAGCGCCGCGCAGATGCCTGAGAGCGATCCGGGGTGACGACGACCGCCCGGAGCCTCTACCTCCTTATGGGTGAGGATCCTGCCTACGACATCTCGAATGACCTCGGCTTCCTCAGACACCACGACCAGCTGCCGAATCGTGAGTCCGTCCCTGCGCGCCTCGGCCACCCCGTATCCGAACGGCGGCAGACCGCCCACCCAGGAACCTGCTTCCCTCAGGACCCTCTTCGTGTCACTCACGTGACGTGACCGGTTCGCACTCTCCTGATGTGCGGCCTCCAGGCGCCGGGCCAGCTCCTCTGTGTCTGCGGGGCCGTACACGCCTTCCGTCACCGAGACCACCGTCACACCGAACCCGTGGAGTTCGGCCGCGAGGGACTGGACCGCGCCCACGTGCTGCCGGGACAGACGACTGAGGTAGTTCACGACGACTACATCGACATGCCCATGCCGTACATCGACCAGCATGCGCTCGAACTCCGGGCGGACGGAACCGGAGCGGTAGGCCGAGACGGCCCGATCCACGTACTCGCTCTCGTACCGGTAGCCACGCTCGATCGCTTCCGCACGGCACGCGGCGAGTTGCGCTCGAAGGGATCCAACCGACTTGTCCGGTCGGCCGAGGCTCTGCCGCGCATATCCCACGGCCGTCTTTCGATCATCCATAGGGGGAATGTGTCAGCAACGAATTCACACCCACCCCCTTTGACCGATATTGGCCACGATCTGTACGTACTTGACTCGCACGGCCCGAGCCGGGAGGCTGCGCCCGGAACGTCTTGACCGGTAGGCTTTCCGTGTGATCTTCAAGCGCATCGGAAACGGCCGGCCGTACCCCGACCACGGCCGGGAAAGTACCCGGCAGTGGGCGGATGTCGCGCCGCGCCCGGTCCGCCTCGATCAGCTCGTGACGACCAAGGGCCAGCTCGACCTGGAAACGCTGCTCGCCGAGGACTCCACGTTCTACGGCGACCTCTTCGCGCACGTCGTGAAGTGGCAGGGCGACCTGTACCTGGAGGACGGCCTGCACCGCGCCGTCCGCGCGGCGCTCCAGCAGCGCCAGGTGCTCCACGCGCGCGTGCTTGAGCTCGACTGACGGCTCGCGTTGACCCTTTTGGGTTGGACTGCGCGCCAGTCAATGATCATTTAGTAGTTATCAACGCCGCGGCACACTACGCTGCGCCCATGAGCATGCTGACTCCCCCTGGCATGGGCGGCCAGTACCGGATCACGGGGGACAAGTACCCGCGGATGCGCCGACCCAAGGGGCGCCGCAGGCTCGTGTTCCTGATCGTCGCCTCCGTCACCGCGCTGGGGCTGATCGGGTGGGGGACCCTGCAGCTCATCGACGTCTTCACGGGCGGCGGCGACAAGGCCACGGCGGCGGGCCCCAAGGCGGACTGCGCGTCGAAGGCCGGCCCGTCAGCCGGCGCATCCACCGCGTCCGCTGCCACGGCCCTCCCCGAGCCCGGCCAGATCACCGTGAACGTCCTCAACGCCACGCCCCGCAGCGGGCTCGCCAAGGAGACCGCGGACGAGCTGGAGAAGCGCGGCTTCAAGATCGGCGACGTGGGCAACGCGACGGACACGTACGACAAGAAGGTCGAGAGCGCCGGGATACTGCTCGGCGCGAAGGCGGCCTTCGAGGCGGCGCTCCCCGTCCTCAACACGCAGCTCTCGGGCGCCGAGCTGAAGACCGACGGCCGCGAGAAGGCCACCGAGGTCGACCTGATCATCGGCACCGGCTTCAAGAACCTGACGAAAAAGGCGGACGCCGACAAGGCCCTGGCCGCTCTGGCCAAGCCCCAGCCGACGTCCACCACGACAAAGAAGACCTGCTGAGCTTCGTACCGCTGAAGATCCTTACGAAACCGCCGACGACCCCGTACGAAACGGCTGAAGCCCCGTACGAAACGAAACCGGGACCTGCCTCGGCGGCCCCGTACGAACCGAAACCAGGCCCCTACTCAGCGGCCCCGTACATCCGGTCCCCGGCGTCCCCGAGCCCCGGCACGATGTAGCCCTGTTCGTTGAGCCGCTCGTCGACCGATGCCGTGACGACGGTGACCGGCGTGCCCGCCAGCTCGCGCTCCATGACCTCGACGCCCTCCGGGGCGGCGAGGAGGACCACGGCGGTGACGTCGTCGGCGCCGCGCTTGATCAGCTCCTGGATCGCCGCGACGAGCGTGCCGCCGGTGGCCAGCATCGGGTCGAGGACGTACACCTGGCGCCCGGAGAGGTCGTCCGGCATACGGGTGGCGTACGTGGACGCCTGGAGCGTCTCCTCGTCGCGCACCATGCCCAGGAAGCCCACCTCGGCGGTCGGCAGCAGGCGCACCATGCCGTCGAGCATGCCGAGGCCCGCGCGCAGGATCGGCACGACCAAGGGGCGCGGGTAGGACAGCTTGACGCCCGTGGTGGAGGCGACCGGGGTCACGATGTCGACCTGCTCCGTGCGCACGTCCCGGGTGGCCTCGTAGGCGAGCAGGGTGACCAGCTCGTCGGCGAGCCGCCGGAAGGTCGCGGAGTCGGTGCGCTGGTCGCGCAGGGTGGTGAGCTTATGGGCGACCAGGGGGTGGTCGACGACGTGGAGACGCATGTCCACCACAGTAGCCGGGCTCGGGGCGCCCGCCACTGCCCCGCCGGGCAAGGCCCAGTCCTCAGGTTCACTCGTGCGCTGGCATCAAACCACCCATCAGAGGGAAAGTGGGAGGGACGGACCTGGGGTGGTGTGCCTATGCGGAACCGGGAAGAGGACTCCCCGGAACAGCTGGAGACCGAAGCCGAGCGCAGGCGGCGGCGCGCCCAGTTCCTGCGCGAGCTGACCGAGGCGCGCGAGCTGCGCGACCGGGTCCAGCCGCGCCGCGCCAAGACGGCGCGCCTGCGCCACGCCATGCGCATGCGCACTTTCCGCTGGTAGCCCGCCCCGTAGGCCGGTGCCCCGCCCGCGCCGCGCGCGGGCCCGTGTCTTGGCGGAGAGGTGCGTACGTGGCGCCAACAGCCGCGTACGATCCGCTGTTAGCGATCAAAAGAGGCAGACACAGCAGGCCGAAGACGTCCCCTGAGCGCTCTGTTTCTGCCACGATTCCGAGTGGGTGGGGCACGGAGCAGCACTCCCCGCCCATCAACCTCCGCCGGGGGGACCCCCAACCGGCACGCCTATGACCAGTGGGAGAGTCACGGTGTACTTCGCCGCACTGCTCGCGCGCACCGAAGACGGGTGGGAAGCGAGCGACACAGAGCTCGACGATGTGGAGAGCCTGTCGGATCTGACCGACCTGGCCCGTGAAGCCTCGGAGGCGGACACGGTCCTCGTACTCATCGAGCAGGAGGACGCGTGGTTCGGCGTCGTCCGCGTGGACGGCGAGGAGGACCCTCGCATCTACGTCTCGGACGCCGCAGCCGCTGCCCGCAGCTCGTACGGCGAGATCCTGCTCACGGACGAACTACTAGGACGGGAGCCGGGCGACGACGACGCCGACCTGGACTCCCTCGACCTGGACGGCACGGAGGACGGTGAGCCTGCGGACTCGGACGATGACGAGGAAGACAGCGCGTCCGGTGAGGCCGTGTCGCACAGCCCCGTCGGGGACCGCGACATCCTCGCCGACCTCGGTGTGAGCGAGAAGCAACTGCTCGCCCTGGACGAAGGCGACGCGCTCAGCACGATCGCCGACGCCCTGGGAGCCGCGGAGGTCCTGGAGACCGTCCGCTAGGTTTCCCCGGGTGAGCAGCACAAAAGAGACCTTTCCACTCGATCCGGTACGCGACCGCTGGCGGGCCGCGATGCGGCTCGCCCTGGACGAGGCCCAGCAGGCCGTCCGGGGCGGGGATGTTCCCGTCGGCGCCGTCGTGCTGTCCCCGGACGGTACGACGGTGCTCGGGGCCGGGCACAACGAACGCGAGGCGACCGGCGATCCGACGGCGCACGCCGAGGTCCTCGCGCTCCGCCGGGCCGCTGCCGCTTTGAGAGATTCAGCGGCGCGAAGCGCCTCCGGCAAGGGTGGTGGGAGACGGGCGGGCGAGTGGCGGCTGTCCGGCTGCACTCTCGTCGTCACCCTCGAGCCGTGCACGATGTGCGCGGGCGCGCTCGTGCAGTCCCGGGTGGACCGGGTCGTCTACGGCGCCCGCGACGACAAGGCGGGCGCGGCGGGCTCCGTCTGGGACGTCGTACGCGACCGCCGGCTCAACCACCGGCCCGAGGTGATCGAGGGCGTCCTCGCGGACGACTGCGCGCGCCTGCTCACCGACTTCTTCCGCGACCGCTGATCACCACCGCTGATCGCCACTGCCGATCGCGCCCGCCGATCGCGCCCGCTGGTGGCCACCTCTGGTCGCCACCGCTGGGCCCTGTGGGCGCGGGAAACGGATTTCAGACCACGGCCCACCTTGGGGTAAGGTCTCCCTCGGTAGCGTGTCCGAGCGGCCGAAGGAGCTCGCCTCGAAAGCGAGTGTGGCGCAAGTCACCGAGGGTTCAAATCCCTCCGCTACCGCTTGAGAAGGGCCCCGTCGAGAGACGGGGCCCTTTGTGCGTGCACAGACAAAAGAAAGTAAGAGAGAAAGAGGAGGACGGGGGAAGCGGCATCGGGGGGGGACAAGCCGCTTCCCCCGGTGAAGAGGGACCCTCAAGTCCGCGCCGCTGTCTCGGGGGAAGCCTGCGGCGTGGACCCCGCAGTGGGATCCGTCCCGGCCCCGCGGACTCCTGCCAGAACCGCCGGGCTCACCATCCACTCTGGGCCCCCGCACCCCCGGATCGGCCCGGCTGAAGACCTCGACCAGCGGGCCGTTGGTCCTTAAAAGCGGCGTGAAGGTTACACTCGCCGCCGGCAACAGGGGGCCCACCGGGCGCAACAGTCACAGGGGAGGCCGCGATGGCGGTGAATTCCAAGAAGATCGCCGTCTACGTGCTTGTGGTCTTCGCGCTCTACGTGATCATCACGGATCCGGCCAAGGCCGCCGACTACGTCCAGATAGGGTTCGAGGGCATATCGAGTGCCGCTCAAGCCATCGGGGACTTCATGACGTGGATCGCCGACGGAGCCAAGAACTGAGCGGCGTCCGCCGCACCACCAGGGAGTGCCCGTGATCCGCCATCTGGTCCTCTTCAAGCTCAATGAGGGCGTCGACCGCGACGACCCGCGCGTCGTCGAGGGCGTCGCCGCCTTCCGCGCGCTCGGCGACCGGATCCCCGAGCTGCGGTTCTGGGAATGCGACTGGAACATCACCGACCGGCCCATCGCGTACGACTTCGCGATCAACTCCGCCGTAGACGACACCGACGCGCTGAAGCGGTACTTGGAGCACCCGGCGCACCAGGCGGGCGTCGCGCTGTGGCGGGAGTTCGCGACCTGGGTGATCGCCGACTACCCCTTCTGACCCCTTCCGGGCCGCACCGATTCGAAGCCTCTGGCCGCAACCGGCCAGGGGCTTTTTGCGCCTTACGCCCCAACTCTCCCTCAACACGGCTTTATGCGGTGCTTGCACACAGTGCACATGTCTTGTGATGCTATGACCGCTTTTGACGGATGAGTTGATCACGGATGCGTTGACGGATCACAGAGGTGGAGTTGACCGTGCCGGCCAGTACTGCGCCTCAAGCACCGCCACAAGAACTCGTAACCACGCCGCCCCAAGAAGTCGTCACCACGCCGCCCCAAGCGGTCGTACAGCCGCCGCCCCAGGAAGTCGCTCCGGAACGACGCCGCGGTGCCGACACCCGGGCCCTCACGCAGGTGCTCTTCGGCCAGCTCAAGACGCTGGTGCCGGGCAGCCCGGAGCACGGCCGGGTACGCGGCGCGCTCATCGAGGCCAACCTCCCGCTCGTCCGGTACGCGGCCGCCCGCTTCCGCTCCCGCAACGAGCCGATGGAGGACGTCGTCCAGGTCGGGACCATCGGGCTGATCAACGCGATCGACCGGTTCGACCCGGACCGCGGCGTGCAGTTCCCGACCTTCGCGATGCCGACCGTCGTCGGCGAGATCAAGCGGTACTTCCGCGACAACGTCCGCACCGTCCACGTACCGCGTCGGCTGCACGAGCTGTGGGTGCAGGTGAACAGTGCGACGGAGGACCTGACGACCGCCTTCGGGCGCTCGCCCACCACCGCCGAGATCGCCGAGCGGCTGCGCATCACCGAGGACGAGGTGCTGTCCTGCATCGAGGCGGGGCGCTCGTACCACGCGACCTCCCTCGAAGCGGCCCAGGAAGGCGACGGACTGCCGGGACTGCTCGACCGCCTCGGCTACGAGGATCCGGCCCTCGACGGGGTCGAACACCGCGACCTCGTACGCCACCTTCTCGTACAACTGCCCGAGCGCGAGCAGCGAATCCTTCTCCTGCGCTATTACAGCAATCTGACGCAGTCACAGATCAGCGCCGAACTGGGAGTCTCCCAGATGCATGTGTCAAGGCTGCTCGCCCGCAGTTTCGCGCGCCTTCGATCCGCAAACAGGATCGAGGCGTAACCGGTACGAGCGAATCGCTCAGCGGCTCCTTTTCCGACAGTTCCGCGCTGAAAAACCGTCAGACCCCCTCTTTCCAGGGCCTATTCACCCTCTCCATGTCGACATGTCACTACAGCGTGTTGCCGACATGTGACATTCTGCGGGAAGCGCGTTTGCCGCGGCCTCGCCTCCGGTATTCAGGTGGAGGCTGCGTTCCTCCGACGGGAGCGACTGCCGCGACCGTCCGCGACCCAAAGGGGGTGGCATGTCCGCAGACCAGGGCAGCTCGAAGGTGCTCACGCTCACGAAGAGCGAGTCCGCGCCCGACGCGCTTCACGATGTCCCGGCCCTTCCGGCCCCCGACGCCGCTCCGGCCGTCCCGGCCCCCGAAGCCGTCCAGGTACCCGAAGCCTCGGGCGCCATCGATACCCGCACCCTGTCCCGCTCCCTGTTCCTGCGGCTCGCCGCACTGGGCGAGAACAGCCCGGAGCGCGGCTACGTCCGAGACACCCTCATCGAGCTGAACCTCCCGCTCGTCCGGTACGCGGCCGCCCGCTTCCGCTCCCGCAACGAACCGATGGAGGACATCGTCCAGGTCGGCACGATCGGCCTGATCAAGGCGATCGACCGCTTCGACTGCGAACGCGGGGTCGAGTTCCCGACGTTCGCGATGCCGACAGTCGTGGGCGAGATCAAGCGCTTCTTCCGCGACACCTCGTGGTCGGTGCGTGTGCCGCGCCGCCTCCAGGAGCTGCGGCTGGCCCTCACCAAGGCCAGCGACGAGCTCTCACAGAAGCTCGACCGCTCCCCGACCGTCGCCGAACTCGCCACCGTCCTCGGCGTGTCCGAGGAGGACGTGGTCGACGGCCTCGCCGTCGGCAACGCGTACACGGCGTCGTCCCTCGACTCCCCCGCCCCCGAGGACGACGGCGGCGAGGGCTCCCTCGCGGACCGCCTCGGCTACGAGGACACCGCTCTGGAGGGTGTCGAGTACCGCGAGTCCCTCAAGCCCCTGCTCGCCAAGCTCCCGCCCCGAGAGCGCCGGATCATCATGCTCCGCTTCTTCGCGAACATGACCCAGTCGCAGATCGGCGAGGAGGTCGGCATCTCGCAGATGCACGTCTCCCGTCTCCTGACCCGGACGCTCTCCCAGCTGCGGGAAGGGCTCATCTCCGACTGACCCCCGTCCCGGCCGGGGCCCGAGGGTTCATATTTGACGGATCGTCAGCCACACTGGCGCGATGCGTCGACAGTTGATACGTGGTCGCCGAGGTGCCCTGGTGGGTGCCTCGGCGGCTGTGGTGTGCCTGGGTGGCGTGCTGGCCGCGTGCGGAAGTGGCGGAGGCGGAGACGGGTACGTAGCCGTCGGGGCCGCCGGGGGTTCACCCCGGGCCTCGGGGGCCGTGGTGGCCCCCACCGGAGATGTGTCGCTGATGCCGCTGGAGTCCGGCGCGGGCCGCAGTGATTCGACCGACGGCTCCAAGGGCGCTGCGGCTTCCGGGAGTTCGGCCTCGGGAGGGACGGCCTCGGCTTCGGACTCCGGATCCGGTGGTCCGGGTCCGGACGGAGAGACCAGCAGTGGCGGTACGTCGACGTCGTCGGCCGGGAGCGGCAGCTCCGGGAGTACGGGCGGGGGTTCCGGTCGTACGTCCGCGTCGCCCACTCCGGCCGCACCCGGGTCCACGGCGAGCGCCGGGCCCGCCGTGCTCAGTGTGGGCGATCCCGAGCGCGCGGCCACCGATCAGCGGTGGTGCGAGAAGGTCACCGTCTCCTTCCGCAACACCGGTGGTACGGCGGTGCGTTCGGGCACGGTGACCTTCGGGACCCACATCATCGGGGCGCTCGGGATCGACTGGGCGACGATCGAGTCGACCGCGGACCTTCCCGCGCCGATTGCCGCCGGCGCGACGAAGGACAAGACCTGGACGGTGTGCGTCGACGCGTGGCGCGTGCCGCTGGGCATGCACATCGAGACGCGGGACGTGTCCGTCCAGTGGAAGTGACGTTCCTGGCGGGGTGCCTCTACGAGAGGGCGAGCCAGGCCACGGCGGCGACGATCGCCACGGCGACGACGACGCCGACGATCAGGCCCACGCGGGGTCCCGCGGGGGCGGCGGCCGCCTGCTGCTGCTGCCGGCCCTGGGGGGCCTCGTCGACGAAGGCACGGAACATCTGGGTGCTGCCCGCGGGGTCGTAGTTGCCCTCGGGGCCCTGGGTGTTTGCCATGGCCCTGGACCCTAGCGAATACGTGGGGGCTTCCCAAGTGCCGGGTTCCCCTTGGCGCCGGTCTGGGGTCGCCCGGAGGCACCTGGGCCTTGCTGGGGGCGCTGTCCCCAGACCCCCGTTCACCCCACGGGCTCGTCCTCAATCGCCGGACGGGCTGTTACCCCTAGCCCCACCTGCAGGTTTACGTTTGCCAATACTTGCCTTTGCCAAGGTTTTACGCCCAGGGGGTCATTTTCGTTTGCCTGCAGCAACCAATCGGTTTTATGGTTGCCCCAAGCAACGAATGTGGTGGACCGGGAGGCGCGATGGCCGAGCAGGCGCAGTACGAGGAATTGGCTCGTCAGCTCAGTGCCATCGGTGCCGTGAAGAGGGACATGGGGCGGATCCTGCCGTCCGAGTGCCCCGGGGGCTCCGCCGCCGTGCTGACGCTGCTCGGCCGGTACGGCGAGATGCGGATGAGCAGGCTCGCCGAGCTGCTCTCCGTGGACATGTCGGTGACCAGCCGCCATGTCGCGCACGTCGCGGACCGGGGCTGGATCGAACGGTCCCCCGACCCCGCGGACAAGCGCTCGCGCATCCTGCACCTCACCGCCGCGGGCCAGGAGCAGCTCAACGAGCTCTCCCGGCGCACCTCGCAGCTCCTCGCCGACCGGCTGAGCGACTGGTCCGACAACGAGGTCGGGCTGCTCATCCATCTGATGGGCCGGCTGCGCGAGAGCTTCGGCGACAGCCGCTCCACCCAGCGGCACCCGTATGCGACACACGCAACAGAACTGACCACCCGTACACCCGCGTAAGTACGTAAGAAAAGGAAGCCCATGGCAACGACCACACCAGCCGGTGTGCGGGCTCACGCCAAGCACGGAGGTGGGTCCTCCGACGGCGCTCCGATGACACACCGGCAGATCATGGAGGCGCTCTCCGGGCTGTTGCTCGGCATGTTCGTCGCGATCCTGTCGTCGACGATCGTCTCCAACGCACTCCCCGAGATCATCGGCGACCTGGGCGGCGGCCAGTCCGCCTACACCTGGGTCGTCACGGCCTCGCTGCTGGCCATGACCGCGACCACGCCCCTGTGGGGCAAGCTCGCCGACCTGTACAGCAAGAAGGCTCTCGTTCAGATAGCCCTGATCATTTATGTGCTGGGCTCTGTGGTCGCGGGTCTGTCCCAGAACGCCGGCATGCTGATCGCCTGCCGTGTCGTCCAGGGCGTCGGCGTCGGCGGTCTGTCCGCCCTCGCCCAGATCGTCATGGCCGCGATGATCTCCCCGCGCGAGCGCGGGCGGTACTCCGGCTACCTCGGCGCGACCTTCGCGGTTGCGACCGTCGGCGGTCCGCTGCTCGGCGGTGTCATCACCGACACCTCGTGGCTCGGCTGGCGCTGGTGCTTCTACGTCGGTGTGCCGTTCGCGATCATCGCGCTGATCGTGCTGCAGAAGACCCTGCACCTGCCCGTCGTGAAGCGGGACGTGAAGGTCGACTGGGGCGGCGCGTTCTTCATCTCCGCCGCGGTCTCGCTGCTGCTGCTCTGGGTCACCTTCGCCGGTGACAAGTACGACTGGGTGTCCTGGCAGACGTACGCGATGGTCGGCGGGTCCGTCGTCCTCGGGCTGCTCTTCATTCTCGTCGAGTCCAAGGCCCGCGAGCCGATCATCCCGCTGCGGCTGTTCCGCAACCGCACCATCACCCTGTCGTCGATCGCCTCGCTCTTCGTGGGCGTCGCGATGTTCGCCGGCACGATCTTCTTCAGCCAGTACTTCCAGCTGGCCCGCGACAAGTCGCCGACGATGTCCGGCGTCATGACCATCCCGATGATCGCCGGTCTGTTCATCTCCTCCACGGTCTCCGGCCAGGTCATCACCAAGACAGGCAAGTGGAAGTACTGGCTCGTCACCGGTGGTGTCCTGGTCACCGCGGGTCTGGGTCTGCTGGGCACCATCCGGTACGACACGGACTACTGGCAGGTCGCGATCTTCATGGCGGTCATGGGTCTCGGCATCGGCATGATGATGCAGAACCTGGTGCTGTCCACGCAGAACCAGGTGGCCCCGTCCGACCTCGGTGCGGCCAGCTCCACGGTGACGTTCTTCCGGTCCCTCGGCGGTGCGGTCGGCGTCTCCGCCCTTGGCGCCGTCATGGCCAACCGGATCACCCACTACGCCACGGACGGGATCGCCACCCTCGCCCCCAAGTACGCGGCCGCCGCTGCCAATTCGAGCTCCAGCAGCAGCATCCCGGACATGGACAGCCTGCCCGGTCCGCTGCGCACCGTGATGGAGGGCGCGTACGGCCACGGCATCGCGGACGTCTTCCTGATCGCCGCGGGGGCGGCCCTGCTCGCCTTCTTCGTGACCCTCTTCATCAAGGAGGTCCCGCTGAAGACCTCGGGCGGCCTGGCGCAGGCCGCGGAGGAGAAGACCGGGGTCACCGCTCCGGCCGCCACCGCTCCCGTCGCCGAGGAGAGGGTCCCGAGCTGGGCCGTCTCGGAGATCTCGGAGACGGGCGCCGTATCCGGTCCTGACGGCACGCAGAGGCTCGCTGCCGTCGCCACTGTGGAGAGGGAGACCGCCCCGTTGTCTGGTGGAATTCCGGTCCGCGGCTACGTCCGCGGCACCGAGAGCGCGCCCGTGCCGCAGGCCGCCGTCACGCTGATCTCGCTCGCGGGACGGCAGCTGGGCCGGTCGGTCGCGCAGGCCGACGGCTCGTACGGCGTGGACGCGCCGAGCGTGGGCTCGTACGTCCTGATCGCCTCCGCCGACGGCTTCCAGCCGCAGGCCTCGACGATCGTCGTGAACGACGAGCCGGTCGCGTACGACATCCTGCTGAGCGGCACGAGCGGGCTGAGCGGTGTCGTACGGGCCGCCGAGACCGGGACCCCGGTCAAGGACGCCATGGTCATCGTGACCGACGTGCGCGGTGACGTACTGGCCACCGGGACCACCGGTGAGCAGGGCGAGTTCACCTTCGCCGAGCTGGTCCCGGGCCCCGTCACCATCGCGGTGAACGCGGCGGGCCACCGCCCGCAGGCGCTCCCCGTCGAGGTCGGCGGCACCGGGGTCACCCGGGTCGAGGTCGAGCTCAGCGCGGGCGCGCAGGTCCAGGGCACCGTACGGGCGCCCGGCGGCCCCCTGGCCGACGCCCGGGTCACGCTGGTCGACGCGGCCGGCAACGTGATCGGCACGGCCAGGACCGGCACGGACGGCGCGTACGCCTTCACCGACCTGAACAGCGGTGAGTACACCGTCATCGCGACGGGCTACCCGCCGGTTGCCACGGCGCTGACCGTGAACGGCCGCGGCATCGACAGCCACGACATCGGACTCGCCCACCCCGGCGAGTAGTCCGGCCCCGGCCCGTGGCGGGCGCGCTCTGAGCGGAGGTGCGCCTGCCACGGGCCGGTTTCTTTACGACCAATTTTTAATGCTTTGCAGGGAGAAAACGGGATGGGACTGACCGCACGGATTCGTACGCGGGACGGATGGGCCGTGTCGCACGCGGTCGTCACGGTGACCGACATGACCGGGACGCAGGTACTGCGGGCCGAGCCCGACGCGGAGGGTGTCGTACGGGACGCCACCGCCCTCGCACCCGGCGCGTACACCGTGATCGTCACCGCGGTCGGGTACGCGCCCGCCGCGTCCAGCGCGATCGTCACGGCGAGCGGGCGCGCCGAGATCGGGAACGTGGTCCTCGCCCGGCAGGGCGGCACCGAGCTGCCGCCGCCCGGCCTCTGGACCATCGACCCGGCGCACTCGTCGGTGGGCGCGGTCGCCCAGCACCTGGGGATCTCCAGCGTGCGTGGCCGGTTCACCCAGTTCACCGGCCGGATCGAGATCGCCCCCGACGAGGTCGCCAAGTCCCGCGTCGAGGCCGTGATCGCCGCGGGCTCCATCGACACGGGCAACGGGATGCGCGACGGACACCTGAAGTCCCCCGACTTCCTGGACGTGGAGACGTACCCGGAGATCACGTACCGCTCGACGGGCCTCACCCCCGCCGGTTCCGACCGCTGGACCGTGCACGGCGAACTGACCATGCACGGCGTCGTACGCCCCGTCGACCTGGACCTCGCCTACCTCGGCACCGGATCGGATCCATGGGGCGGGACGCGCGCCGCCTTCCGCGCCACCACCGAACTCCACCGCGAGGACTTCGCGATGAACTACAACCAGGTCGTCCAGGCGGGCATCTCCGCCATCGGCACGACACTGAAGGTGGAGCTGGACATCCAGGCGGTGCAGGGGGACTCGCTGCCGCAGGCGTAGTCACAGCAGTGACAGGCCGGGGCGCGGCTCAGCCCGTAGGCTGCCGCACATGGCACCGAACATCGCGACGAACACCGCCGTATCCCTCGCCGAGTTGCTGGACTTCGTACGCCCCCGCCACCGCGCCATCCTGCTCACCCGCCGTGCCGACGGCAGCCCCCAGGGCTCGCCCCTGACCTGCGGGGTCGACGACTCGGGCCGCATCGTCGTCTCGACGTACCCCGAGCGCGCCAAGACCCGCAACGCCAAGCGGGACGAGCGCGTCAGCCTGATCGTGCTCAGCGACGAGTGGAACGGGCCGTGGGTGCAGATCGACGGGACGGCCGAGGTCATCGACTCGCCGGACTCGGTCGAGCCGCTCGTCGAGTACTACCGCAACATCGCGGGCGAGCACCCGGACTGGGACGAGTACCGGAAGGCGATGCTCAAGCAGGGCAAGTCGATCATTCGGGTGACGCCGGAGAAGTGGGGGCCGGTCGCCACCGGGGGTTTCCCGGCGCGACTGGCCCCACAGGACTAGCCACTGGAGCACCGCACCCGCCGACGCACGGAAGGGACCGTGGCCGGGGCTGACACCCAAGCCCCCCACGCCCCCGCACCCGCCGACGCACGGAAGGGGCCGTGCCGGTACATCAAATGCCCGCAGCCGAACGGATCAAGAAGAGACAGCACCTGGTCACCCACAGCCGATCCGTTCGGATGCGGGCGGATGTACCGGCGCGGCCCCGACCCACCACCCGGCGACAGGCGACCCGCCACCGACCCGCAGGCGCCCCCGCCCAAAGCACCCCGCGTTCCCGGGGCTCAGCCGCGCTTCACCATCGTCTCGATCCCCGCGATCAGCATCTCCAGCGCGAAGGTGAAGTCCCGCTCGCGCATCTCCTCGACCGTGTCGCCGCCGCGGGCCTCCATGAGGTCCGCGGCGCTCTCCAAGATGGCGGCGAACTGAGGCTGTTCGCTGATCGTGCTCATGGCCTGACGGAAGTAGTCGTCCTGGGACATGCCCGCCGAGGCGCAGCGCTGCACGAAGTGGCCCTCGATCGTGCCGAAGCCGTACACGAACTGGAAGACCGCGGAGAGCGCGCCCATCTGGCCGTGCGGGGGCAGGCCCGTGGTGCGGACCACCTGCTGGACGCAGAGCGAGAAGGCCATGGAGTGCGGGCCGATGTTCAGGAAGGTGCCGACGAGCGGTGACACCCAGGGGTGGCGGACCAGCAGCGCCCGGTAGCCGGTGGCGACGGCGCGCAGCTGGTCGCGCCAGTCCTCGCCCGACTCCGGGTCCGGCAGCTCCAGTTCGCCGAAGACCGAGTCGAGGGCCAGTTCCAGCAGGTCGTCCTTGGTGTCGACGTACCAGTACACGGACATCGCGGTGACGTTCAGCTCGGCGGCGAGATGGCGCATGGAGAACTTCGCCAGCCCCTCCGCGTCGAGCAGCCGCACCGTGACCTCGGTGATCCGGTCCCGGTCGAGTCCCGACGGCTGGCCGCCGGCACGGGCCGCACCGCCCCGGGGCGCCTTGCCCTCCAGCCAGACACTGGTCCGCGCCGGACGCTTGGCCCGGTCGGCTGCCCTCACCATGGCGCACCTTCCTCGGAACTCGGACTGCGGGGACGTACCTCGACACGGCGGGCCGGAATTCTCCGGTCCGCCCTCCCTGATGATGCTAAGCGGGTGTTACGCGGAAACCGCCATCGCGGAGTCTGCCCTCTCCGCACGTCGTAGCAACGCCGCGGCCAGTAGTCCACCGAGGAGTACGGCGACCGCGCCCACCAGTTGGCTGGTCTCCAGGCCCGACGAGAACGCGTCCGTGATCCGCCCGCGCTCGTCCGCCGAGCCCGCCGAGGCGAGCGCCGCGGGCAGCGAGGTCGCCGCGACCGGGATCAGCGCCGCGAACCGGGAGTTGAGGACCGCGCCGAGCACCGCCACACCGAGCCCGTTGCCGAACTCGGCGAGCGTGCCGTTGATGCCGGCGCCGACGCCCGCCTTCTCCCGCGGAATGGCGCTCATGATGGCGTGCGCCATGGCGGGGTTGGCGACCGCGCAGCCCGCGCCGATCAGCAGGAGTCCCAGGAGCGTGCCGACGTAGCCGTGCGCCGCGAGCGTCGCGATCGACACCAGCCCGCCCGACATCAGGACCATGCCGAGCGCGATGGAGACCGGCGTACCGAGCTTCGCCGTCCACTTCGCCGACAGGCCGGAGAAGTTCAGCGCCACGACCGCGAGGGCCAGCGGTGCCGTGCGCAGACCCGCCTCCAACGGCCCGTATCCCAGGACGAATTGGAGATGCTGGGTGAGGAGGAAGAGCGCCCCGCCCATCCCGAAGGTGATGAGCACCGCGCCCGCGACGGCTCCCGTGAAGCGCCGATCCCGGAAGAAGTGCAGGTCGAGCATCGGGTACGGGATCCGGCTCTCCCAGTACGCGAACCCGGCCAGAACCAGCACCGCGACCGCCGCCGTGCACAGCACCCGGCCCGACGTCCAGCCGTGTTCCGGGCCCGAGATGATCGCGTACACGAGCGCGGTCATGCCGATGGTGGAGAGCAGCGCGCCGAGGAGGTCCGGGCGGTCGCCGCGCGGATTCTTCGACTCCGGCACGAGGGCCACGACCGCCGCGAGTCCCAGCGCCGCCACCGGCAGATTCACCAGGAAGATCGCGCCCCACCAGAAGTGGTTCAGCATGAAGCCGCCGAGCAGCGGTCCGGCCGCGAACCCGAGCGCGTTGACCGCGCTCCAGATACCGATCGCCTTCGGGTGCTCCTCGGGCGTGAAGATCTGCATGGCTACGGCGAGGGTGGTGGTGAGGAGCAGAGCGCCGCCGACGCCCATGCCCGCCCGCGCGGCGATCAACTGGCCGGTGGAGTCGGCGAGTCCGGCCACCAGCGAGCCGATGCCGAACAGCGCCAGTCCCGCGATCAGCATCTTCTTGCGGCCGTAGCGGTCGGCGGCGCTGCCCGCCGTGAGCAGCAGCCCGGACTGCACCAGCGAGTAAGCGTTGATCATCCACTGGATGTCCGAGGTCGCCGCGCCCAGCTCCCGGGTGAGGGAGGGGATCGCGACGTTCAGGACGGTGTTGTCGAGCAGCACGGTGAGCTGCGCGAGGCAGATGACAGCGAGGATCAGCCAGCGCTGGGGGTGTCCTTGGGGAGTCTCGGGGGCCTGAGGGACCTGGGAGGGCGACATGCTGTACACCGTAGAACAGTTCCCATACGGCGTACAACGCGATAGCCGGCGGCGCACGACACGGCGGGACGACTGCGGCACACGAACAGGCGGGACGACCTGCGGCACACGAACCGGCGCGACGACCTGCGGCGCACGAAAAGAGGGCGGTGGGGGGGGGGGGGGGGGGGGGGGGGGGGGGGGGGGGGGGGGGGGGGGGGAGGAGGGGGGGGGGGGGGTGTGGGGGGGGGGGGGGGGGGGGGGGGGGGAGACG
>NZ_JBVHXR010000005.1:175246-272635 GCF_055569295.1 Streptomyces sp. NPDC029292 | reverse complement strand
GTGCCGGGCTCGCTCCCCACGGAGACGTACGCCACCACCATGTGCGCGTGCGCCCGCTCGGGCCCCCCCCCCCCCCCCCCCCCCCCACCCCCCCACCCCTCCCCCCCCCCCCCCCCCCCCCCCCCCCCCCCCCCACCGCCCTTGGGAAAGAAACCGTCAGCTGCTGCTCGTCGGCTGCGTCAGGTCGTAGAAGGTGGCCGAACCGACCGTCACCTTCTTGTAGTTGGCCTCGACCCACGAGGTGATCTGGGAGGAGGTGCCGGAGCTGCTGCCGCCGCCCATGCTGCCGCCCGAGATGAAGTAGTGGATCTTGCCGTCCGTCACGTACTTCTTGAACTGCGCCAGCGTCGGGGACGGGTCGGTGCCGTTGAAGCCGCCGATCGCCATCACCGGCTTGCCGGTGGCGAGCTGGTAGCTCGCGGAGTTCTGGGAACCGATGGCCGCGGCCGCCCAGGTGTAGTCACCGGCGTTCGCCTCCAGCAGCTTCTTGGCCTCGGAGGTGACGGTCGCGCCGTTGAGCAGACCGCCCATGCCGCCGCCGCCCATGCCGCCCTCGCCCATCTGACCGCCGGGGCCGCCCTGCTGGGTCTGGCCGTTGCCGTTCTGCTGGGTCTGGCCGCCGCCCGGGAAGCCGCCGGTGCCGCCGGTCGGGGGCTGGCCCATGCCGCCGCCCTGCTGGGTGGTGCCGTTGCCCTGCTGGTTCTGGCCGCCGCCGAACCCGCCGCGCATACCGCCACCGCCACCCGGACCGCCGCCCCCGCCCATCGAGCTGGCGCCGGCCGGACCGGCCGTCACGATGGAACCGGTGTGCCCGGTGTTGACCGTGGTCAGCGTGTACGCGGTCGGACCCGCGACCGAGGCCACGAAGCTCAGTCCGACGGCCGCGAGGGCCAGCTGCCGGCCCAGCTTGGCCGCGAAGATCAGGCCGAGCGCGCCGACCAGACCGCCGATGAGAACCAGCCACTTCAGCCAGGGCAGGTAGTCGGAGGTGCGGTTGAGGAGGACGTACCCCCAGGCCGCGCTCGCGGTGACCGAGGCGGCGAGGGTCAGCGAGGCCCAGGTCTTGGAGCGCTCCTCCCACAGGACCGTCGCGCCCATGCCGACCACGGCCGCGATGTAGGGGGCCAGGGCCACCGTGTAGTACTGGTGGAAGATGCCCGCCATGTAGCTGAAGACGACCAGGGTCATCAGCAGCGAACCGCCCCAGGCGAGGAACGAGCCGCGGGTCAGGTCGGTCCGCTTGGCCTTCCACGTGAGCACGATGCCCGCGACGAGCAGGATCAGCGCGGCCGGCAGCAGCCACGAGATCTGGCTGCCGATCTCGGAGTTGAACATCCGGTTCCAGCCGGTCTCGCCCCACTGGCCGGTGCCACCGGCGCCGCCACCGCCGCCGACGCTGCCGGTCTCGTCGCCGTTGATACGGCCGAGCCCGTTGTAGCCGAAGGTCAGCTCAAGGAAGGAGTTGTTCTGCGAGCCGCCGATGTACGGGCGGGAGGACGCGGGCCACAGCTCCACGATCGCGACCCACCAGCCGCCGGAGACGACCATCGCGACGGCCGACAGGCCCAGCTGCGCGAACCGCTTCTTCAGCTTCACCGGCGCGCAGACCGCGTACAGCACGGCGAGCGGCGGCAGGATCAGGAAGGCCTGCAGGGTCTTCGCCAGGAAGGCGAAGCCGACCGCGACGCCCGCCCAGACCAGCCACTTCGTCCGGCCGTCCTCCAGGCCGCGGATCACGCAGTAGACCGTGACGGTCATAAGGAGCGCGAGCATCGCGTCCGGGTTGTTGAACCGGAACATCAGCGCGGCGACGGGAGTGAGCGCGAGCACCGCGCCCGCGATCAGACCTGCTGCCGGGCTGAAGCGACGGCGCAGGGCCGCGTACAGGACGCCGACCGTGGCGACGCCCATGAGCACCTCGGGCACCAGGATCGCCCACGAGCTGAGCCCGAAGATCCGCACCGACAGGGCCATCGGCCACAGCGAGGCCGGGGGCTTGTCGACGGTGATGGCGTTGGCCGAGTCGAGCGAGCCGAAGAAGAACGCCTTCCAGCTCTCGCTGCCGGCCTGCACGGCCGCGGAGTAGAAGGAGTTGGCGTACCCGGAGGCGCTCAGGTTGTACAGGTACAGGACCGCGGTGGCGAGCAGCAGGCCGAGGAAGGCGGGGCGCACCCAGCGCGGGTCCTCGGGCCGGCCGCGCCAGACACGGCGCGCGAAGGGCTGCTTGGGCTCACCGGACTCGGGGTCGGGGGCGGGGACGACCGGCTCCTGCAGAGCCGTCGATGCCGGCAGAACCGTCGATGCCGACGGAGCCGTCGATGTCGGCGGCCCCCAGGAGGGACTCGCGCCCTCCTGATGGCTCGTACTCGTGTCGGGCTGAGTCGTCATCGTGCGTTCCTCGGATCGTGATCGTGCGGGTGCACCGCCTGCAACTGCATGGTCGCGTCCCCCCAGGGGCGGTCGTCCGCGGCTTCACCGGCGCGGAACTCGGTCGTGTCGTACGAGGACTGGGGCACCGTCGGGCGCTGGGGCAGCGGCGGATGGGCCACCGAGGTGGGCTGGGCCGTCAAGTAGGTGGGCGAGGCCGGGTTGTGCGACGCCACCACCGTGGAGGGCGCCCCCTCGCGCCGGTCCGGGAAGACCCAGGCCCGGAAGAGCAGGAACCGCAGCACCGTCGCCGCGAGGTTGGCGGCGATGAGAACCGCCAGCTCCGTGGAGTGCGCGGGGCTGCTCGTCGCCGCGCTCAGGGCGGCGAGCGAGCCGCTGGTGAGGGCGAGACCGATACCGAAGACGACCAGGCCCTGCGCCTGGTGCCGCATGGCGCCGCCCCGGCCGCGTACCCCGAAGGTGAGCCGCCGGTTGGCCGCCGTGTTGGCGACCGCCGAGACCAGCAGGGCGAGCGCGTTGGCGACCTGCGAGCCGGAGAAGGAACGGAAGCCGCTGTAGAGGAGCAGGTAGAACAGGGTGGACAGACCGCCCACCACACAGAAGCCGACGAGCTGGCGGGCCAGGCCCTTGGGTACGTCGGTCAGCTCGCGGTCGCGCGGATCGTCCCCGAAGGGGCGCGCGAGCCGGTCGAGCGCCAGCGAACCGGTGGCGAGGGCACGGCCGACGCGCCACACGCCCTTCAGGTCGTCCGTCGCCGTCTTCACGATGTGCACCGTCGAGTTCGGGTCGTCGACCCAGTCGACCGGCACCTCGTGGATACGCAGCCCGGCCCGCTCGGCGAGCACCAGCATCTCGGTGTCGAAGAACCAGCCGGTGTCCTCGACAAGGGGCAGCAGCACTTGAGCCACGTCACGACGGATCGCCTTGAAGCCGCACTGCGCGTCCGAGAAGCGGGCCTGCAGCGAACCGCGCAGGATCAGGTTGTACGTGCGGCTGATGAACTCCCGCTTGGCGCCGCGCACCACACGCGAGCTCCTCGACAGCCGGGATCCGATCGCCAGGTCCGAGTGGCCCGAGATCAGCGGGGCCACCAGCGGCAGCAGCGCGTTGAGGTCGGTGGACAGGTCGACGTCCATGTACGCCAGGACCGGAGCGTCCGAGGCCGACCAGACGGTGCGCAGCGCCCGGCCGCGGCCCTTCTGCTCCAGCCGGAAGGACCTGACCTCCAGGATCTCCGACTCCAGCCATGCCGCCACCTGCGGCGTGGTGTCCGTCGACGCGTTGTCGGCGATCGTGATCCGGAACGCGTACGGAAAGGTGCGCTTGAGGTGCTCGTGCAGTCTCATCACACACGGCTGGAGGTCCTTCTCCTCGTTGTAGACGGGGATCACTACGTCCAGGACAGGCGTACCGGCATTTCCGGCCGGGAGGTGCTCCCGCGCCGGCAGGTTGCCGGGAGAAGAGTCGGTTCGCATGCCAACGACTCTCCTCAAGCCCCCTGTTGCACCCATGTGGCGGCACTGTGCTGTGCCTGTGAGTACGTTTGCGAATTTGTTACAGCTGTTTCGACGGGCAGCGCGGGCAGATGCAGGGTGAACACGGTCCTGCCGGGCACGCTGTCGACGGTCACGGCACCCCTGTGCGCGGACGCGACTGCCTGCACGATGGCGAGCCCGAGACCGGTCGAGCCGGAGGCGCGGGAGCGCGACGAGTCGCCGCGCGCGAAGCGTTCGAAGACGCGCGGGAGCAGGTCACCCGGAATGCCGGGACCGTCGTCCTGGACGTCCACGCACAGCCACGGCCCGTGCCGGTGCACGCGCGCGGTGACGGTCGTACCCGGTGGTGTGTGCGTGCGTGCGTTTGCGAACAGATTGACCATGACCTGTTGCAGCCGCGCCGCGTCCGCGAGCACCAGCGCGGGCTCGTCCGGCAGCTCGAGCCGCCAGTTGTGGTCGCGCCCGGCCGCCCGCGCGTCGCTCACGGCATCGATGACCAGCGGTACGAGGTCGGTGTTGTCGTACTGGAGCGGCCGCCCGGCATCCAGGCGTGCGAGCAGCAGGAGGTCCTCGACGAGCCCCGTCATACGCCCGGCTTCGGATTCGATCCGGCCCAGGGCGTGCCGGGTGTCGGGCCCGGTCTCTTCGCGTCCGCGTCTGGTCAGCTCGGCGTATCCGCGGATCGATGCCAGGGGCGTACGCAGCTCATGACTCGCGTCCGCGACGAACTGCCGTACGCGCATCTCGCTCTGCTGCCGCGCGTGCAGGGCGCCGTGAATGTGGTCGAGCATGCGGTTGAGGGCGGCGCCGACCTGGCCGACCTCGGTGTGCGGGTCGGCCTCCGACTCGGGGACCCGTTCGTAGAGGGTGACCTCGCCGGTGTGCAGGGGGAGTTCGGAGACGCGGGTGGCGGTGGAGGCGACCTTGCGCAGGGGGCGCAGGGCCACGCCGACGAGGACGCTGCCCGCGATGCCGGCGGCGATGAGACCGGCGGCGGTGACGCTCACCTCTACGAGGATGAGGGTGTTGATGGTGTTGGTGACGGACTTGGTGGGGAGGGCTACGTAGAAGTTGCCCTTGGCGCCCTCTTGGTACTTGACGCGGTACTCCCCGAGGCCGGGAATCTCCACCGTGTGCACGCCGGTCTTGGACACGGAGCCGAGCACGGCCTGCTGTGCCGCGCTGAGCGTCCGGGGGGTCATGCCCCCGAAGCCGCCGTCGTCGTCCTTCTTCTCCTTGGAGTAGACCGCCTGGGTGATCCCGCCGTTCTCCACGAGGGCGGCGATGGTCTTCTCCGGGTTGGGGCCGCGGGTGAGGAAGTCGAAGGGGCTGTTCGTCGAGGAGTCGTCTATTGCCCCGCCAACCGGGGTGGTGCCGTCCTGCGCGTTCGCGCCCCCCGGCTTCACCGGGCCTCCGGTCGCGCGCATGGCGGCCTCGTTCAGCTGGCCGTTCAGCTGCTGGTTCAGATGCTCCTGCAGCGCGAAGGTCGTCACCGTCCCGATCACCGCGCAGACCACGGCGATCAGCGTGACCGCGGAGACGACGAGCCGCGTCCGCAGGGTGCGCGGCTGTCGTCCTCGCCTTTTCTGCGTACGCGGCTGTCGTCGCCGGCTCATGACGCGGCGGGCTTGATCAGGTAACCGGCCCCACGCCGGGTGTGGATCATCGGCTCGCGGCCCGCGTCGATCTTGCGGCGCAGGTACGAGATGTAGAGCTCGACGACATTGGCCTGGCCGCCGAAGTCGTAGGACCAGACGCGGTCGAGGATCTGCGCCTTGCTGAGCACCCGACGCGGGTTGCGCATCAGGAAGCGCAGCAGCTCGAACTCGGTCGCGGTGAGGTGGATGTTCTCGCCGCCCCGCGACACCTCGTGGCTGTCCTCGTCGAGGGTGAGGTCGCCGACCACCAGCACGGAGTCGGAGCGCCGGTCGGCGGCACCGGAACGGCGGATCAGCCCGCGCAGCCGGGCCACGACCTCTTCGAGGCTGAAGGGCTTGGTGACGTAGTCGTCGCCGCCGGCGGTGAGCCCGGCGATGCGGTCCTCGACGGCGTCCTTCGCGGTAAGGAAGAGGACGGGCACGTCGGGCAGCTCGCGGCGCAGCCGTCCCAGGACGGTCAGCCCGTCCATGTCGGGCAGCATCATGTCGAGGACGACGGCGTCGGGCCGGAACTCGCGCGCGGTCTGCACCGCACCGGTCCCGTCACCCGCGCTGCGGATCTGCCAGCCTTCATAACGAAGGGCCATGGAGAGCAGCTCGGTGATCGACAGTTCGTCGTCCACCACAAGCACTCGGACGGGGCTCCCGTCCGGCCTCAGCAGTTCGGTGCGCCCCTGGGGCGAGGTCGTGGTCATAGCGGACACCTTGCTGGGCGCCGCTGAGAGCATCCTTTCGGGAACCTGTGATTTCCCTGAGAAACTCACAGGTGTCTCTCAGGTAACTCCTGGGAAGATCATCGGCCGGGTGGGGGCCGGGGTCAGGCCGCGGCGAGCCCGAAGAGGCGTGCCCCGTTTTCGTAGCAGACGGCCCGGAGCCAGTCGTCGCCCAGCCCGAGTCGCTCCAGGGCATGCAGCTGATGGACGTACGGGTACGGAATGTTCGGGAAGTCGGTGCCGAGCAGCACCCGGTCGCCGAGATCGGCGAGCCGGGGCAGCGACTCGGGTGGAAACGGCGCGAGGCGCTCGCTGAAGTCGGTGAATGCCATGGTCGTGTCGACCCGCACCTCCCCGTACCGCTCCGCGAGCCCGAGGAAGTCCTCGTACTCGGGCATGCCCAGATGGGCGACGATCAGCCGCAGCCGGGGATGCCGGGCGAGGACGCGGGCGATGGGCTCGGGCCCGGTGTGCTTGCCGGGGCTGGGCCCGGACCCGCAGTGGATCACGACCGGGACGCCCGCCTCGGCGAGCAGCCCCCAGACGGGGTCGAGAAGTCGGTCCCCCGGGTCGTACGCCCCCACCTGCACATGCGCCTTGAAGACGCGGGCCCCGGCGTCCACGGCCTCGCCCACGTACGTCTCGACGCCCGGCTCGGGAAAGAGGGTCGCGGTGTGCAGGCAGTCGGGTGTGCGCCGGGCGAAGTCGACGGCCCACGAGTTGAGCCACTGGGCCATGCCGGGCTTGTGCGGATAGAGCATGGCGGTGAAGGCCCGTACTCCGAACTCCCTGATCCGCGCGAGCCGTTCGGCCTCGTCCGTGCGATAGGTGATGGGCCACTCGACGGCGCCGCCGGTCACCGCCCCGAGCCCGTCGAAGTAGTCCCACACCTTGCGCAGGACGCGCTCGGGCATGAAGTGCGTGTGGACATCGACGAGCCCCGGCAGCCCCAGCCGCTCCCAGAACCGGCGGACGTCCTGCCCGTCAGCCACGTTCACGCTCGAACCCGTGGCTCCGCTCGACCTTGGCGACGTGCAGCGTGTAGCGCTCGTACCACTCGGCGCGGCCGCGCTTCTGCGCCGCTCGGTGCTCGACATTGCCGCTCCACTCCCTGATCGCGTCCTCGTCCCGGAAGTACCCGACGGTGATGGACAGCCCTCCCGGCGTGCGCGCGTGATCCATCCCGAGGAAGCCCGGGATGTCCTTCACCAGCTCTTCCATCCGCTCGGCGGTCTCGCCGTAGCCTCCGTCGCCCTCCGTCCGCACGGAGGTGAACACGGCGGCGTAGTAGGGGGGTTCGTGGGCGGCGACAGGTGCAATGGAGTGATCGCTCATGTCCGCCACTCTCGGGCCGTGCGCCCCCGCCGTCCAGCGCCTTTCCGAACGGGATCCAAAAGGGATCGAAGTCTTGACCATCGGGGAGTGGAGCTTTCGCACCCCTCAGAACAGCCCGTCCTGCACGTTTCTGTCCCCCAACTCCTTTACCGGCACGGTCAGTTGCCCGCTCTCGACAGCGGTCAGCTCCCACCCGGTCATCAACCGCGTATCCAGAACCACAACCCCCCGCTCGGTCGCCAGATGCAGATCGGGCCCGGCGGCCGCGACCAGCTCACCGCTCACGACCCCGCCCGCGACCAGCTCGCTCACCACGCCCTCCGCGGGCGGGAGTCCCGCGAGCCCGAACACGTCGGTGTGGTCGACGGGCTGGAACGGCGCGCGCTGGAGCGACTCGGGCCACGCATCGAGCAGCGCGACGCTCGCGTGCAGATCCCGGATCTCGGCCACCCGCTCGTCGGGGCCCGGCAGCGCCGCCCGCACCGCACGCTTGTCGGCGTACGGAATCCGGTCGGGCACCTTGAGCGCGGCCCGCAGCAACTCCTCGGACCGCCGCGCGGCCATCAAGGGCCCCTGCCCCAGCCAGCTGAAGGTGACGGCGCCCTGCTCCAGGAGCCGCGCGGACCCCCGCTCGACCGCGGTGATCCCCACCTTCACCATGCCGGGCCCGAACCACGCGAGATACACGTGGTACGGCCGCGGATCATCGGCGATCGTGTCGGCGGCCACGGAGTGCGCCCGGTCCAGCCGCGCACACTCCTCGCACCGCGCCCCCGTACTCCGCCCCGAGACGACGGCCCCCACCGGACAGTCATGCCCCCGCGCCCCCACGCACGTCCGCACCCCCTCATCCACGACCCGGAACGCCACCCGCTTCCCCCACGGCAACGGGCTGCCCCGCCCACCGCCCCACACCAACACGGGGCCGTCCGCCGACCACCGCAGCCCCGAACATCTCCACGCCACCTGTGCCATCTCTGTCGAGCGTAGGGGCTGGCACTGACATCGCGGCGGGCGACGGGGCTGGCACTGACATCGCGGCGGGCGACGGGGGCGGGGCTGCGCCGGGGTCGGGGGTGGGCTGGAGGGGGCGGGACTGGAGGGCGTGGGACTGGCGGGCGTGGGTTACTTCGACGAGTCAGACGACGGGCTCGGTCACCGGCCCGTCGGACGCGGAGGCGGACGAAGACGAAGAAGAGGACGAGGAAGAGGACGAGGACGAGGACACGATCACGCCCACCAGCCGTCGCCCTGCGAGCCGGCACCCGACGCAACCGGGATGTCCCTCCCTCGCACCGAGATCCCTCACCCGCCACCCCCGACGGAATAGACTGAATCCCTCACCATCTAAGAAATTTACACCGGAAATCTCTCACGCACTAAGGAAATCCCGGATGCAGCAGGGCAAGCCGCGCCCCCGCCCGCACGCGACACCGGCCCAGGCGCTGTCCGCCATGGACCACCTCATCGCGACGAGCATGTTCGGTCAGCAGGCGGTGGCCCAGCAGCTCAACCTGAACGTCACCGACCTCACGTGCTTCGGGTTCGTCCTGGAGGCCGGCGACACCCTGCTCACGGCCGGCGACCTCGCGGAACGCGCCCACGTGACGACCGGCGCCGTCACGGGCATCCTCAACCGCCTCGAACGCGCGGGCTACGTCACCCGCCGCCCCGATCCCAAGGACCGCCGCCGCGTCCGCATCGCCGCGGAGCTGTCCGCGGTCACCCGAGTCCGGGCCCTCTACGAGCCGTACTGTGCCCGCCTGGCCGGACTCCTGTCCGACTACACGCCCGCCGAAATCGCCGTCCTGCACGATTGGTTCACCCGGACGAACAGCCTGATGACCGAATACCTGGGCAGCTGCGGCAGAACACCCGACACCATCGCCCCGCTTTAGCAAACGATCGTGCGCTATTTTCATTGACCTACGGCGAAGACCTGGTCGTCTGAGGCTTCTTGCAACTGCCGTCACGGCAAAAGCCAGAGGCCCTGTGGATTCCTCCACAGGGCCTCTGGTCTGGTGTGCACTCGGCAGGATTCGAACCTGCAACCTTCTGATCCGTAGTCAGATGCTCTATCCGTTAAGCTACGAGTGCTTGTTTTGTTTTTGCGCCGCTTCCCGGGCTTTCGGCCCGCTCGCGGCGACAGGAAGAACATTACATGACTGCCGCCGCCATGTGAAATCCGTTTGCCGCACCCATTGTGAGCTGGGCAAACACCCTCCGGCACGGGGTAACGCCGAAGCCCCGGTCCAGGTGGACCGGGGCTTCGGATCTTGGCGCGGAGGCGGAGGGATTTGAACCCTCGATGGGCTTTAAGGCCCAAACCGCATTAGCAGTGCGGCGCCATAGACCGGACTAGGCGACGCCTCCCGCACAGCCGCCCGCGCGAGCGCGAGTGGTGCGTGCAGATGATGACACAGCCGGGTGGGGTGTCACCAATCGCCTCCCACGGTACTAGGCACTCGGCCCGCAGAGCAAAGCCCAAAACGGCGTGAGCGGCAGGAGCGTCCGCGCAACCGCGCGGGGCGCGTGGCGTTAGTCAGGTCATGTTGCGTCGTCTCACTCTCGCCGCCGCCTCCGCCGCCGCGATCACCGCCGCGTCCGCCGCCGTTTCCGCGGCGGTGCCCGCCACCGCGTACGCCGAACCGGTCCCCCTGAACCTGCCGCTGCTGCCCCCGCCGGCTCACGGCGAGGACTCCGGCGATCAGCTCACCGTGACCGTCCACGAGGCGGGGAGCGGTGCGGATGGAACGTACGAGCTGCGGTGTCATCCCGGCAGCGGCAGTCACCCGGATGTGAAGGGGGCCTGCGGCACGCTGGACCAGCGCACCAGATGGGGCAAGGACCCCTTCGCCCCGGTGCCGCCGGGGACCATGTGCACGATGGAGTACGGCGGTCCGGCCACCGCGCATGTCACGGGGACCTGGGCGGGACGACCGGTCGACGCGCGGTTCGACCGCGCGGACGGATGCCAGATCGCGCGATGGAACGCTCTCGCGCCCCTACTCCCCGACGCCCATCCGTAGTCGGGGAGTAGGGGGCCGGGTTCACGGTCGGGTTCACGGGTCGGCCACGGTCAGGGTCGTGGCCCGGTCACGGTCGGGGTCACAGTCAGGGCATGGCGGGATCACGGTGACGTCATGGTTCCGCGAGGGCGAAGGGAGGGGCGAAATGCGCGGTCACAGGTTCTACGTCTCTTCTGCGTGCGACCTCCCTCTCATCCGGCGTCGCGAGCGCAACCTCTGCCCGTAGACTCCCTCGCGTGACACGCTGCGGGCCGGTTGGCAAGATGGCATCCGCGGTCGGCAAGGTGCGGTAACAGGGAGGAAGCGTCTCGTGAGCAGCAGGCCATCCCGAGGCGCTGCTCGCCTCGCAGCCATACTGGACGCGCTGCCCGATGCGTTGGTGCTGGTCAACGCCAATGGGACAGTCGTCAACGCCAACTCCATCGCCCTGGAGGCCTTCGAGGCCCCGGGCACGGCTCTGGTGGGGCGCGGCCTGCTCGATCTGCTGCCGGAGTTCGACTCCCGGCTCATCCCGGGATCCATGCGGCGGCCCGACACCATCGACCAGCTCGGGCGGACCAAGCCGACCAGGATGGTGGCGCGGCGGACCGACGGCAGCGAGTTCCCCGTCGAAGTCACCAGTGCGAATCTCGAGAACGGCCAGCAGGCCTACGACAGCTACGGCTACACCGCGGACGAGCTGCTCATGCTCGTCGTACGCGATCTGTCGGGCACCGTCGACACCGAGGCCGAACTTGCGCGTTCGCAACGGCAGACCGAGATGATCCTGCGCGCGGCGGCCGAAGGTGTCGTGGGGACGGACACCGAGGGGCGGGTTGTTCTCGTCAATCCCGCCGCCGCTCAGATACTGGGATATCGGGCCAGCGACCTCGGCGGGCAGGATCTGCACGCCCTCATCCTTCACTCGCGCGCGGACGGCGAGTCCTTCTCCTACGAGGAGTCCCCGCTCGCCGACACCCTGCGCTCCGGGCGCAAGCACCGGGTGCGCGGGCAGGTGCTGTGGTCGAAGACCGGGGCCAAGGTGCCGGTCGACCTCACGACCGCGCCGGTGCGCGACGGCGATCAGCTCGTCGGCGCCGTGATGACGTTCACCGACCGGCGGCCGTACGACACCCTCGCCGAGGAGAAGGACGCCGAGGCGACTCGGCACGCGGATGAACTCGAGCGGATCGCCGACGAGCACGCCGAGGAACTCAAGACACTGCGCGAGCGGCACGAGGCCGAACTGGCCGAGGTGAGCGAGCGGCACGAGGAGGAACTCGCCGCCGGCGACGAGCGGTACGCGGCGCTCGGCGAGCGCGAGAAGGACCGGTACGAGGCTCTCGCCGCCCGGCACGAGCAGCTGCTCGCCGTGCTCGGGCAGTCCCTGCGCGGCCCCCTCGACCAACTGCGCGGCGAACTGTCGAAGCTCGCCGCCGACGACGCCGGGCAGCTGTGGCCCGAGGCCAACCAGGTGCTCCACCACCTCGCTGCGGGCTATTCGCGGATCACGACGCTGGTCGACAACGTGCTCGGCTATCAGCGGCTCGACTCCGGTGCCGAGGACATTTCCCGTACGAAGGTCATGCTCGACGCGGTCGTCGCGGCCGGTGTCGACGGCGCCGTGGAGCTGATCGGGCCCGGACGGGTGCAGTTCGCCGTGCACGCGCCGCCGATCGAGGCCGAGGTCGACCCGAAGCGGCTCGCGAACGCCCTCGCGCATCTCATCGCGGACGTCGCGGGAGTCGACGCGACCGGCAACGCTCCGGTGTCCGCGGGCGGTTACATGGACAACACGGTCGTCGTCGCGGCGGCACAGCGCGGTGAGGTCGTACGCATCGAGGTGCGCGGGCCGTACACCGGGGGAGACCCGGTGCACGAGCCGATCGTGCGCGGGATCGTGCGCGCGCACGGTGGCGTGCTGCAGACGCACGAGGTGCCGGGGATGAGCGGCAGCGCGTTCGTGCTCGAGGTGCCGATCGGCGGTGGGGCCGGGGCGGTCCCGGTCGAGACCGAGGCCGTCGAGACGCCCGGATCCGAGGTAGCCCTTCTCGAGCAGGCCTCCCATCAGGGGGGTGGCAGGCGGCGGGCCCGGCGCTCCTCCGTGGACGCCTTCCTGGAGAGCGAGGTGGCGGGGAAGTCCGACACCACGTCCGCGACGGCCGTCGCGTCCGGCACGTCCGGCGCTGAGGCCGGTGCGACTGCTCCCACGGGACGGCGTCGGCGGCGTACGGCCGATGAGCAGGGGACCGGCGGAACCGCCGGGACCGGCGAGGTGTCGGTTCCCGCGCAGGGCTCGGGAGTCGAGGGCGGCCCCGGTGACGGCGGGGCCGCCGATGGCTCCGGTGGTACCGGGCGACGGCGTGGACGGCCCAGTACGGCCGAGGGCTCGGGCGACGGCGCGACCGAGGGTGTCTCCGAGGGCGCGGTCGTCACGGCGGCCGAGCACGCGGCAGGGACCGCGGCGGCGGGTACGGGGCTCGGCGGAACGGTGCCTCCGCAAGGCGTGCCCGTGCCCTCCGGGCGCCGTGCGCGACGGGACGGCGAACAGCATGCGCTGCCGCCCGCGTTGCCCGCGGCTCCGAGTGCGCCCAATGCGCCGAGCGGGCAGGGTGCGTCGGACGCCGTTGCCTCCGGCTCCGAGGACGGCACGCAGCCCACGGGGCGGCGTCGGCGTGCGCTGGCCGCCGCGGCCGAGCGTGCCGCCGCGGAGGAGGCGGCAGGCTCCCGCGCGGTGTTCGCGCTGCCGCCCGCGGAGGCGGACCGCACCCCCGAGTACGTAGAGGCTCAAGCACAGGCCCAAGCGCAGCTCCAAGCACAGGCCCAGCAGCAGCTTCAGCAGCAGGCCGACACCGTCCGCGCCGCTCACGACCAGGCCGACGACGGCCGTCACGACGCGATGCTGCACGACCCTGCCGACGATCACACCCCGCCCCAGCCGCACCCCGTTTCCACCCCGCCGGGACGGCGCCGCGCCAGCCGGACTCCGGTCCAGCCGGATGAGGCGGGAACGCCCGCACAGGGCATTCCGGCACAGGGCGTTCCGGCACAGGGCGTTCCCGGGCAGACGGTTGCCCGGGCCACCCCGGCCCAGCCCCAGCCCACCGCGGCTCCGAGCCCGGCACCGGGAACTCCCGTTCCGGCGGCACCGCAGCCGTGGCCGGGCAACGCCGAGACGCCCGCCGGTGGCGTACCCGCCCCCCAGCCCTGGCCGAACGCGAACGCCGAGGACACCTCGGGTGCCGGGTCTCCGGCCCCCGTACAGCCCGGAGTTCCGGCGCAGGCCGCGTCCCGCGCCACGGACGCCCCCGCCGCGTCTCAGGCGACCCCTGCCCCCGGTACTCCCCTCCCGCCCGAGCGCCCCGCCCAGCCCCGCGTGGCGCAGCCGCTGCCCGCCGAGGCCGCGGCCCCGGTCGACCCCAACTCGACGCAGGGACGCGCGATCAGCGTGCGCACGCTCGGCCAGGGTGTCCCGTTCACCCGCCAGCCCGCGCCGAGCCAGCCGGGGCCCCAGACGCCGGCCCAACCGGGGCCTCAGTCCGCCACGCCTCCGCCGCACCAGACGAACGGTTCCGGCCGCCGTCGCAAGCTCGGTACACCCCCCGAGCCCGCCGGCGAGCGCCTGGAGTCGGCGGCCCGTCCGCATCCGTCGACCGGGCAGGCCTCCGCACCCCGGCCCTCCGGAGCCACCGAGGGCGCCGGACGGTCGTACGCCATAGGAGCACCGGACGAGAACGCCGACGAAGGCCCCGAGCCGCTCGACGGACCCGGCGGTGCCGTCGAGGTCGCCGACCAGCCGCAGCCGCGTCCCCTGGACGACGAGCTGCCCCCGGAGCCGCTGGACAACCCGCGGCGCCTGCTCGTCTGGCCCGCACCCGACGTCACCACCCAACAGGCCCTCAGCGACCGCGGCTACCGGCCCGTCATCGTGCACTCGCGCGAGGAGGTCGACGCGCAGATCGCCGCCTTCCCGGCCGCGCTCTTCGTCGACCCGCTGACCGGTCCGATCACGCGCACGGCGCTCCAGTCGCTGCGCCAGGCCGCCGTCGCCGCCGAGGTGCCGGTCCTTGTGACGGCGGGACTCGGACAGGCGACACGCGAGGCGGCGTACGGCGCCGATCCCGCCGTACTCCTGAAGGCCCTGGCGCCCCGGGACTCCGAGCAGCACCCGCCGCGCGTCCTGCTCATCGAGGAGCACGCGGAGATCGCGCTGGCGCTGACCGCGACGCTGGAGCGGCGCGGGATGCAGGTCGCGCGGGCGTCGACGGACACGGACGCGGTGACGCTGGCCGCGCAGCTGCGGCCGAACCTGGTGGTGATGGACCTGATGCAGGTGCGTCGGCGCCAGGCCGGAATCGTCGACTGGCTGCGCGCGAACGGCCAGTTGAACCGCACCCCGCTCGTCGTCTACACCGCCGCCGTCGACCGGGCCGAACTCCCGCGCCTGGCCGCGGGCGAGTCGGTTCTGTTCCTCGCCGAGCGCTCGACCAGCGCCGAGGTGCAGGACCGGATCGTCGACCTGTTGGCGCGCATCGGCACGAACTGACCGACCAGGCTCCGGCTTACTAACTGGCATCACCCACACGACGGTTGGGGTGCTGTTTCACGTGAAACAGCACCCCAACCGTCGTATCGGCCCAACAGTCGTCAGAGCTGGGTGACGTCCAGCTCGCCCGCCGCGTACTGCCGGCGCAGCACCTTCTTGTCGAACTTGCCGACGCTCGTCTTCGGGACCGCCTCGATGATCGTCCAGCGTTCGGGGAGCTGCCACTTGGCGATACGGCCCTCGTCGGCGAGGAAGGCGCGCAGCGACTCGAAGCCGGCGGTGGCGCCCTCCTTCAGGACGACGGTGGCGAGGGGGCGCTCGCCCCATTTCTCGTCGGGGACGGCGACAACGGCGGCCTCGGCGACGTCCGGGTGGGACATGAGCGCGTTCTCCAGGTCGACCGACGAGATCCACTCGCCGCCCGACTTGATGACGTCCTTGGCGCGGTCGGTGAGGGTCAGGAATCCGTCGGGGCTGATCGTGCCGACGTCCCCGGTCTTGAGCCAGCCGTCCTCGCTGAACTTGTCGGCGGGTCGCAGGTGTTCGGCGCCCTGGCCTCCGTAGTACGCACCCGCGATCCACGGGCCGCGCACCTCCAGCTCGCCCGCGGACTCGCCGTCCCAGGGGAGCCGTTCGCCACCGGGGCCGGTGAGGCGGGCCTCGACGCCGGCCGGGAAGCGGCCCTGCGTCAGCCGGTACGCGAACTCCTCGTCCGTGCCCACCGCGTGGGCCGGTGGCCGGGCGATCGTGCCGAGCGGGGAGGTCTCGGTCATGCCCCAGGCGTGACAGACCCGCATGCCCAGCTTGTCGAAGGCCTCCATGAGCGAGGGCGGACAGGCCGAGCCGCCGATGGTGACCTGGGTGAGGGAGGAGACGTCCCGGGGCTTGGCGTGCAGCTCGGCGAGGAGTCCCTGCCAGATGGTGGGGACGGCCGCGGCGTGCGTGGGCTTCTCGCTCTCGATCATCTCGGCGAGCGGCGCGGGCTGCAGGAAACGGTCCGGCATCAGCATGTTCACGCCCGTCATGAACGTGGCGTGCGGCAGGCCCCAGGCGTTGACGTGGAACTGCGGCACCACGACGAGGGACGTGTCCTGGTCGGTCAGGCCCATCGACTGAGCCATGTTGACCTGCATGGAGTGCAGGTAGATCGAGCGGTGCGAGTAGATGACGCCCTTGGGGTCGCCCGTGGTGCCGGAGGTGTAACACATGGCCGCGGCCTGGCGTTCGTCGATCTCCGGCCAGTCGAACGTCACCGGCTTCCCGGCGATCAGCTCTTCGTACTCATGGACCCGCACGGCCGCTCCGTCGAGCAGCGAACGGTCACCGGGCCCCGAGACGACGATGTGCTCGATGGTCGGCAGATGGGGGAGGAGCGGCGCGAGCAGCGGAAGCAGCGAGCCGTTGACGATGACCACGCGGTCGGCGGCGTGGTTGACGATGAAGACGAGCTGCTCCGCCGGGAGGCGGAGGTTGAGCGTGTGCAGGACCGCGCCCATGGAGGGAATCGCGAGGTACGCCTCCACATGCTCGGCGTTGTTCCACATCAGCGTCGCGACCCGTTCGTCGCCCGTCACGCCGAGGTCGTCGCGCAGTGCGCCCGCGAGCTGGATCGCGCGCACCCCGGCCTCGCGGAAGCTGCGACGCTGCGGCTCGCCCTCCCCGGTCCAGGTGGTGATCTGCGACGTACCGTGCACGAGCGCCCCGTGCACGAGAATGCGGGTCACAGTCAGCGGTACGTCCTGCATCGTGCTCAGCACGGCGTCCTCCCGGGGCGACATTGCCTACGCGGTAGTAATGGGCTGCGCTGATTCTGCGCACATACCGCGCGGTATGTCACTAGTACCCGGGATAATCGATCAGGTCAGAACACCCTTTCCACTCCGGACTGCCTCATAACGGCAACCCCCGCCCGGCTCAGCGGACGGGGGCCAGCTCAGGATCCTCGCGCAGCTTGCCGAGCGCACGCGACACCGCCGACTTGACCGTCCCGATGGACACACCGAGCACCTCCGCCGTCTGCGCCTCGCTCAGGTCCTCGTAGTACCGCAGGACGACCATCGCCCGCTGCCGCGCCGGCAACTTCGTGATCGCCCGCCACATCGCGTCGTGCAGCGCCTGCTGCTCGGCGGGGTCCCCGGCGGGCAGCCCCTCGGGCTCGGGCAGCTCGTCGCACGCGAACTCGTCGACCCTGCGCTTGCGCCACTGCGACGTCCGCGTGTTCAGCAACGCCCGCCGCACATAGCCGTCGAGCGCCCGGTGGTCCTCGATCCGGTCCCACGCGACATACGTCTTGGTGAGCGCGGTCTGCAGCAGGTCCTCCGCGTCGCTCGGGTTCGCGGTCAGCGACCGGGCGGTACGCAGCAGCACCGGCTGGCGGGCCTTCACATACGACGCGAACGACGGGTACGACGGGTACGGAAGGGTCCGCGTCGCGGCGTTCGAAGCGCTGGTGCAGACGGGTGTGGTCATGGCTCCACGCTATGAGCGGCCCCTCCTCCGGCGGATCGGCCGCAGGTCCCGAAGACGAGTCCGCCTCAGGTTGTAGGAGGGGGGTTGCCCTCACCTCCTACGGGTGGACAAGAGGGGCCTGCACCCTGAGGGTTCATCCCTGAGAGACGACTACTACGGCAGTACACGGGCGTCGCTCCCCGGGGCAGGGAACCCTCATGGCGGGCTAGGAACGCTCACCCCGCCCCAGGATCAACCCCGACGTAGGCACCCCCGTCCCCGCGGTGACGAGGGCACGGCGGGCCCCCGCTATCTGGTTCACGGACGTGCCCCGCAGCTGTCGTACCGCCTCCGCGATCCCGTTCATCCCGTGCAGATACGCCTCCCCGAGCTGTCCGCCGTGCGTGTTCAGCGGCAGCCGCTCCTGGGCGACGAAGTCCGCGGCCTCCCCGGGCTCGCAGAACCCGAACTCCTCCAGCTGCATCAGCACGAACGGCGTGAAGTGGTCGTAGAGAATCCCCACGTCGATGTCGGCCGGGGTCAGCCCCGCCGTGCGCCACAGCTGCCGCGCCACCACGCCCATCTCGGGCAGCCCCGACAGATCGTCGCGGTAGAAGCTGGTCATCTGCTCCTGCGCGCGGCCCGCGCCCTGGGCGGCGGCCGTGATCACCGCGGGGGGATGCGGCAGATCGCGGGCCCGCTCCACGGAGGTGACCACCAGGGCCTGGCCGCCGTCGGTCTCCTGGCAGCAGTCCAGCAACCGCAGCGGCTCGACGATCCACCGCGAGGCCGCGTGCTCGGCGAGCGTGATCGGTCTGCCGTGGAAGTACGCCGCCGGGTTCGTCGCCGCGTACTTCCGGTCCACCACGGCGACATGGCCGAACGCCTCGGGCGTCAGCCCGTACGTGTGCAGATAGCGCTGGGCCGCCATCGCCACCCAGGACGCGGGTGTGAGCAGCCCGAACGGCAGGGACCAGCCCAGCGCCGCGCCTTCCGCCGACGGCTCCCGCTGCTGCACCCCGGAGCCGAATCTCCGTCCCGACCGCTCGTTGAACGCCCGGTAGCAGACCACGACCTCGGCCACTCCGGTCGCCACCGCGAGCGCCGCCTGCTGAACCGTCGCGCAGGCCGCCCCGCCCCCGTAGTGGATCCGCGAGAAGAAGGACAGCTCCCCCATCCCGGCCGCCTGGGCCACGGTGATCTCCGGGCTGGTGTCCATCGTGAACGTGACCATCCCGTCCACGTCCCCCGGCGTCAGCCCGGCGTCGTCGAGCGCGGACCGCACCGCCTCCACGGCCAGCCGCAGCTCACTGCGTCCCGAGTCCTTGGAGAACTCGGTGGCCCCGATCCCGACGATCGCCGCCCTTCCGCCGAGGGTGTCCCTCGTCCGTACGCTCACGAGGCGCCTCCCGCCGGTGCCGGGACGGTGACCGACACCGTGCCGGTGACGTGCTTGCCGAGGGCGTTGGCGCCGACGACCTTCACCGTGGCCGTGTCCCCGTCGAGCTCCTCGACCGTGCCGGTGAACACCATGGTGTCTCCGGGGTAGTTGGGCGCTCCGAGCCGTATGGCGACCTTGCGGAGGACGGCGGCCGGGCCGAAGTGATCGGTGATGTACCGCCCGACCAGCCCGTTGGTCGTCAGGATGTTCATGAAGATGTCGGGCGAGCCCTTCGCCCGCGCCAACTCCGCGTCGTGGTGCACGTCCTGGTAGTCGCGAGACGCGATGGCGCCGGCGACGATCAGTGTGCGCGTGATCTCGATCTCCCATGGCGGCAGTTCCTCGCCGACCCTCATGCCTCCACCTCCCCGCTCACGATCAACTCCCCCAACTCCTGGAGCACTTCACTGCCGCACCCCAGATACGCGTCCAGCTGCCGCCCCCAGAGAAAGTGCCGGTGCACGGGGTGCTCCAGGTCCGCGCCCGTCCCGCCGTGCAGATGCTGACCCGTGTGCACCACCCGCTGTCCCGCCTCGGACGCCCACCAGGCCGCGGTCAGCGCGTGCGTCGCATACGGCAGCCCCTCGTCGCGCCGCCACGCCGCCTCGTACGCCGTCACCCGTATCGCCTCGGTGTCCATGTACGCGTCGGCGGCACGGAGTTGGACCCCCTGCTTGGCGGCTAGCGGGCGCCCGAACTGCTGGCGCGTGTTGGTGTGCTCCACGGCTCTGGCCAGCGACCCCGCGCACACACCGGCCTGCAGCCCCGCGAAGGCGGTCCGGGCGGTGGCCAGTACGTCGTCGTAGGCGCCGTCCCCGCACGGCCGCTCACCCGTCCACCCACCCGGCGTCCCACCGGTCCGCTCCTCCGGCGCCCCACCCGTCCGCCCAGCCGGCGCCCTACCTGTCCGCTCATCCCGGGTCCCGCCCAGCCGCTCACCTGGAGTCCCGTCGAGCGTCAGCCGTCCCGCCGACCAGGGCGCGGTCAGCTCCACCGGCTCGCACGCCGCCTCGGCGGTCCGCACCAGCCACAGCCGGCGCCGGTCGTCGGCGACGAGCACATGGGTGGCGTCCCGCAGCCAGGGCACCACGGGGACGACGCCGCTCAACCTCCCCGAGTCACCGGCCCGCAGGGCCCCCGGCCCGGAGAGCGCCCCGCTCACCACCACCGTCCCGTCCCCGATCCCCGGCAGCAGCCGCTCCCGCTGCTCCCGTGAACCGTGAGCCGCCACCGCCAGCAGCCCGTACACACAGCTCGCCGCGAACGGCACCTGGGCCGTGGTGCGCCCCTGCTCCTCCAGGAGGAGCACCAGGCCGAGCAGCCCTATGTCCTCCACGGCCGCCACAAGCCCGGCCGCGCACAGCTCCTTCCACAACGCGGTGTCGCTGCCGGTCCCCGCCGCGGCGAGACGCTCGTGCGTGGAGAGGTCGCCGAAGATCCGCGCGGCCAGATCACGGGCGGCCGCCTGCTCCTCCGTAGGCGTGAAGTCCATGTCAGCCGCCGCCTTCCCCGCGCTCGCCGGCGCGGAACACCGGCAGCTCCAACTCCTCGTCGTACCACTGGAATTCAAGCCGCACGGGCATGCCGATCCGCACCTTGTCGTACGGCACCCCCACCACATTGCTCACGATCCGCACGCCCTCGGCCAGTTCGATCAGCCCCACCGCGTACGGAGCGTCGAAGGCGGGGAAAGGCGGGTGATGCATGACGACGTACGAGTACACGGTCCCGTCGCCGGTCGCCTCGACCGTGTCCCATTCCAGACAGCCGCACGCGCTGCACCCCGGCAGCCAGGGAAACCGCAGCGCCCCGCAGCCGTCGCACCGCTGGATCAGCAGTTGATGGCGGCCGACGCCCTCCCAGAACCCCGCGTTGTCCCGGTTGACCACCGGGCGTGGCCGTCTGGCCTTCGGCTTCCGCCGCGCGGGCGTGTACTTGAGGATCCGGAACCGGTGCGTACCTGCCAGTTCGCCGCCTGCCCGTACATCCATCCTGGTCGTGACGAAGTGTCCGGTGCCGAGCTTGGTCGTCTTGCGCTCGGAGACCGACTCGATCACCGCGTCGAAGGTGATCTCGTCCCCGGGGCGCAGCGGACGCACGTACTCCTGCTCGCAGTCGGTGGCGACCACCGAGGTGTACCCGGCGCCGTCGAGCAGCCCGAGCAGCTCGTCGTACGCCTCCGAGCGGCCCGCGTGCCCGGAGAGGCCGCCCATCGTCCACACCTGGAGCATGGTGGGCGGCGCCATGGCGTCGGGCCCCCCGTACGCCGGATGGGTGTCGCCCAGCGCCTCGCACCAGTGCCGGATCATCGGCTCGTTGACCGGGTCCTTGCCGACGCCCTCGATGGCGGCCGCGCGCCCCTCGTACGCCTTCACCCGGTGGTAGAAGTCCTCGCTCACCGCCGCCCCTTCCTCATCCCGAGCCGCATGGTCGCCACGATCTCCCGCTGCACCTCGCTCACCCCGCCCCCGAACGTGTTGATCTGCGCCGCCCTGTTCATCCGCTCCAGCTCGCCGTCCCCGAAAACCCCCGGCGAACCGGAACGCACCAGCGCGTCCGCTCCCACAATTTCCTGACACATTCGGTACACCGCGACCGCCGATTCGGTTCCCACCACTTTCACGCCGCTGGCGTCGCCCGGCGCCAGTCGGCCGGCCCCGACATCTCCCACCAAACGCCAGTTGAGCAGGCGTGATGCCGCCAGCCGGGCATGCACCTCGGCCAGCCGGAAACGCACCCACGGCTCGTCAATCCGGCGCCGACCCGTCACCGGATCGGGCGTACGCGCCGCCTCCAGCGCGGCCGCGTAGAAGTCCTCGGCCTGCATGCCGATCGCGGCGAGCGCGACCCGCTCGTGGTTGAGCTGGTTGGTGATGAGCCCCCAGCCGCCGTTCTCCTCGCCGACGAGGTTCGTCGCCGGGACGCGGAGGGCGTCGTAATAGGTGACCGTGGTCGTCAGCCCGCCCACCGTCTCGATCGGCGTCCATGAGAAGCCGGGCGCGTCCGTGGGCACGAGGAGGATCGAGATGCCCTGGTGCTTGGGCGCGTCCGGCTCGGTCCGGCAGGCGAGCCAGATCCAGTCGGCGTTCTGGGCGTTGGAGGTGAAGATCTTCTGTCCGTCGATCCGCCAGTGCTCGCCGTCGCGCACGGCGCGCGTCCGCAGGGAGGCGAGGTCCGTCCCCGCCGAGGGCTCCGAGTAGCCGATCGCGAAGACGACGTCCCCGCGCAGGATGCGCGGCAGGAAGTAGTCCTTCTGTTCCTGGCTCCCGTACTTCATGAGCGTCGGCCCGACGGTGTTCAGCGTGACCATCGACACGGGCGCCCCGGCCCGGTAGGCCTCGTCGAAGAACACGAACTGCTCGTCCGCGCCGCGCCCTTGCCCCCCGTACGCGACGGGCCAGCCGAGTCCGAGCAGCCCGTCCGCGCCGATGCGGCGCAGCAGCTCGCGCTGCCGCCCGAGGTCGTCCGCGGGTGGCGGCCCGTCGGGCATCAGGTCCCGGAAGTACGTACGGAGCTCGGCGCGCAGCCGTTGCTGGCGCTCGGTGGGGGCGAGGTGCACGGCGGCGGCCCTCCCGGACCTCGTACGAACAAGGGTTTCTGACTGTCCGTCAGATGCCGTGCACTGTCAAGGTCACGGAGTCCGCGCCGCCGGGACCGCCCGGCCGCCCGGAAACGCGTCTGCGCGACGGCACCGAAGCACCGCCGCGCAGACGCGTCACACCCCACAGAGCACAACCCCACACGGGATTTCAGGGCCGATGAGAGCGCATCGGCCCACGGCTCACCAGAGTTCGGTGAAGTTGACGACGGTGTACGACTGGTCGATGGCGGTGAACGCGGAACGGTTCACCTGGGCCGTGTTGCTCTGGTTCGAGGCACCGGAGCCGACCGCCTGCTGCTGTGTGGTGGAGGAGTTGCCGTTGTTGTTGTGTCCGACCCCGCTGCCGCTGACGGTCGCCACGCCCGCGTTCGATCCGTCGTCCGCGAAGGCGCCGTTGTCTGCCGCCGCGACGCCGGTGAAGAGGGCGGCCGCGAGGGGCAGGGCCGCGACGGCGGCGAGGACGCGGGCGGTACGGATGCTTGCCATGTGAATTCCTCCAGAACCGGTTGTACGCACCGGTGGTGAACCGGGATGTACGTGAAATACGACTTGCTCCAAGGCGGTTGGCCGACCACCTCGGTGTTGTGCACGACGTCGCGAATCCAGAGTTGCCCACCGAATCCCCGGCGAACCACCCCGGAAGCCGTGATTCGCCCTCAAGCGTGATGACATGTCGATAAACCCCCTTCACGCCCATAAACCCCCTGCCAGCCCCGGCAGGCAGCCTCATCCCAGGCGCCGCAAGGGCTGAAGCGTTCCGGCACATTTCGACCAATCCCACCCAGCGCCTTCCGTCGCCCCCATCCCCTGATCGAGCCCTTCCCTTTTTCGAACACTCGTACGAACATAGAGGCATGGCCACCATCGACCGGCAGGCCACGACCCTGGCCCTGGCCCACGCCCTGTCCGCCGCCGAGCGCGGCCTCGCGGTGATCCCGCTGTCCCGCACGAAGCTCCCGGCCCTGCGCTCCCCCCACCGCGACGACCCCGACCCCACGACACGCGCATGCCACGGCGAATGCGGCCGCTTCGGGCATGGCGTGTACGACGCCTCGACCGACCCCCGGCGCATCCGCGAACTCTTCGCCGCCGCCCCCTGGGCCACCGGCTACGGCATCGCCTGCGGCCTCGACCCGCACCACCTCATCGGCATCGACCTCGACACCAAATCCGGTACGGACTCCTCGGCGGCCCTGCGCGAACTGGCCCTGCGCCACCTCTTCACGATCCCGGACACGGTCGTCGTCCTGACCCCCAGCGGCGGCCGCCACCTCTGGCTGAGCGGCCCGCCCGACGTCGTCGTCCCCAACTCCGCGAGCCGCCTGGCCCCCGGTATCGACATCCGCGGCGCCGGCGGCTACCTGGTCGGCCCCGGCTCACGCACCGAACACGGCGTGTACGGCACGGCCCCGGGCACCGCCCAGCTGGCCCCGGCGCCCTGCCCGCGCGAACTCCTGCGCCTGCTCACGCCCGCGCCCCGTACGCACCACCCCACGCCCCTCTCGACCGGCCAACACGGCCAGGGCCTGATCCAGTTCGTGCTCGCCGCCCACGCGGGCCAGCGCAACACCCGCCTCTTCTGGGCCGCCTGCCGCGCCTATGAGAACGGCATCGGCCCCCAACTGACCGCCCCCCTGGTCGAAGCCGCCGTCCGCACCGGCCTCACCGAACGCGAGGCCCGCTCGACGGTCGCCTCGGCGGCACGGATGACGGTCCAGCGGCCGAGGCCTGCGGGAAGCTGAGCCGCCGCGGACGGCAACGCTCCACTGCGCTCGCTCAACAGGGTCACGCACGGCGTCGAGTTCATGCAGGCCCGTCGGCTTCACGCAGAAGGGGTGTCTCTCGTTGAGAGACACCCCTTCTGACCTGCAAGCGGTGGGTGTGGGATTTGAACCCACGGTGACATCGCTGCCACGACGGTTTTCAAGACCGTTCCCTTAGGCCGCTCGGGCAACCCACCCCGCGCCGTCAACCATGGTGACGGCGCGGGGACAAGACTAACCGGTCAGCTGTCGCCCGCGCGCTGTCCCAGGGTGACCTCGGCGGTGTGGGTCTTGCCGTCGCGCGTGTAGGTGAGCTTGACGACGTCGCCGGGCTGGTGGGTCCAGATCTCGCCGATGAGGGTGGGGCCGCTGTCGATCACCTGGTCGTCGAGCTTGGTGATGACGTCGCCGGGCTTGAGGCCGGCCTTGTCGGCGGGGCCGCCGGAGGTGACCGCGGCGGAGCCGCTCGCGCCCTGCTCGGTGATCTTCGCGCCGCCGGTGCCCTCGTCGAGGGAGACCGACGCGCCGATCACCGGGTAGACCGGCTCGCCCGTCTTGATCAGCTGCTGGGCGACGTTCTTCGCCTGGTTGATCGGGATCGCGAAGCCCAGGCCGATGGAACCGGACTGGCTGGTGCCGCCGAGGCCGCCGCTGCTCGAGGACTGAATCGCCGAGTTAATGCCGATGACCGCGCCCTGCGCGTCCAGAAGAGGGCCACCGGAGTTGCCGGGGTTGATCGAGGCGTCCGTCTGCAGGGCGCTCATGTACGAGGCCTTGCTGCTGGAGCTGCCGTCGCTGGAGGCCACCGGGCGGTTCTTGGCGCTGATGATGCCTGTGGTCACCGTGTTGGAGAGACCGAAGGGCGCGCCGATCGCGATCGTCGAGTCGCCGACGGCCACCTTGTCGGAGTCGCCGAGCGCGAGCGGCTTCAGGCCCGACGGGGGGTTCTTCAGCTTGATGACCGCGACGTCGTAGCCCTGGGCGTGGCCGACCACTTCGGCGTCGTACTTCTTGCCGTTGGGGAAGGTCGCGGTGAGCTTGCCGCCGTCGACCGCGTCCGCCACGACGTGGTTGTTGGTGAGGATGTGGCCCTGGGTGTCGAAGACGAAACCGGTGCCGGTGCCGCCCTCGCCGCTGGTGCTCTGGGCCTCGATGGTGACGGTGCTCGGCAGCGCGCTGGCGGCCACGTTCGCGACCGTGCCCGAGGCGCGCTTCACGTCGCCGCTGCTGCTCGGGGCGGAAACGGTCGTCGAGTCGGTGGAGTTGTCGTTGTTCTTGGCCAGCGAGTAGCCGATGCCACCGCCGACGCCGCCCGCGACCAGCGCGGCCACCAGGATCGCTGCGACCAGGCCGCCGCGCCCGTTCTTCGGCTTCGGCGCGGGCTGCTGGTAGGAGGAGCCCCAGCCGTCGGATCCCGAACCACCGCCGTCGGCGTACGAAGGAGTGGCGGGCGGCGGAGGCGGCCAGCCCGCCTCGGCGGCGGAGCCCGGTCCTGCGGAGGCGCCTTCCGCGGAACCCGGTACCCCCGCGCCGTATCTCTGCGCTTCGGAACCCTGTCCGGCCCCGGCGGAGGCGTAGTCCGGCTGCCCCGCGGGCGCCGACGTCTGCTCCTGCGCGCCTGGGGCGCTCGGAGGCACCGCCGGGATCGGAGCGGTCGGTGCGCCCCCCTCGGGCGCAGCGGCCTGCGCGGAAGCAGCGGGAGTGTCCACCGGCACAGGAGGTGCGGACGGGGCCGGGGGTACTGCGGTGCCCTCGTTCTCGGTGCTCACAGCTCTTCTCCTCGATCCACGGCTGTTGTTCTCGGTCGCACTCGGTCACGCTCATTCACGCTTGTCGGCGGTCCGGCGCGATTCAGCTGTGCATGTGCCTTTGTCTGCCGTCAGCTTTTCCCACCGGCCGTCAGAGCACCATAAGCGGTGGCTGTGGGTCCGAGGCGATCCTTTATAACGGACCTGTCCGGCGAAACTGACCGATTCGTGATGTCTCCGCCCGCACGCCTGCCCCGTGGCGGTGGCACCATGACGCGGTGACCCTCGCACGACAGCACCCGATTCAAGTCGTCGCCCACCGCGGAGCCTCCGAAGAGGCCCCCGAGCACACCCTGGCCGCGTACAAGAAAGCGATCGAGGACGGTGCGGACGCCCTCGAGTGTGACGTACGGCTGACCGCGGACGGCCATCTCGTCTGTGTCCACGACCGCCGCGTCAACCGTACGTCCAACGGCCGCGGAGCGGTCTCGGCCCTGGAGCTCGCCGAGCTCGCCGCACTGGACTTCGGCGCCTGGAAGAACCGCGACGAGTCGCCCGACTGGGAGTACGGCCCCGGGGACCCGGAGGACACCTCCGTCCTCACCCTGGAGCGGCTGCTCGAGCTCGTCGCCGACGCGGGCCGCCGCGTCGAGCTGGCCATCGAGACGAAGCACCCGACGCGCTGGGCGGGCCAGGTGGAGGAGCGGCTGCTGCTCCTGCTGAAGCGTTTCGGCCTGGACGCCCCGGAGTCCGCCGCCGAGTCGCGCGTACGCGTCATGAGCTTCTCGGCGCGCTCACTGCACCGCGTCCGGTCCGCGTCCCCGGCCTTGCCCACGGTCTATTTGCTGCAGTTCGTCTCGCCCCGGCTGCGCGACGGACGGCTGCCCGCGGGTGTCCGGATCGCGGGCCCGTCGATGCGGATCGTACGCAGTCACCCCGCGTACATCGAACGACTGAAACGAGCCGGACACCAGGTGCACGTCTGGACCGTGAACGAGCCCGAGGACGTCGATCTCTGCGTTGAGCTGGGCATTGACGCCATCATCACCAACCGCCCGCGCGCGGTGCTGCGCCAGCTGGGCCGCTGACTTCCCGGCGGACACGCCCGGGAGGCACCGGAAATCCACCCCGCCAACACGGACGAAAACCGGCCGGGCAATTACAGGGAGTGCACCGGCGCGTTCGTTCCGTATTCGATCGTTACGAGTGCGTCAGGAGACGTGGATTGGCCGGTTTCCGGTCCAGTCCAAAAGGGCATCCACACCGTGGCGTGGGGCAAAGGAGGTCTCGGGGGTGGCGTTGGTGGTGGCACAGGAGGTGCCCACGTCGTCGAGCATGGCCGTACCCCATGGCCCTGCGGGCGTGGGGAAAGCAAGACACCGGATGCGTGATCAGCTGCGTTCCGGTGGCGTGGCGGAATCGGTCATCGACGATGCCGTACTGATCCTTTCCGAACTGCTCAGCAATGCGTGCCGGCACGGCAGGCCACTGGGCGACGCCCTGGCGGGGGACGGCGACGTCCGCGCCGCGTGGCGTGTCGACGCGTCCGGAAGACTCACCGTCGAGGTGACGGACGGCGGTGGTCCGACCCGCCCGGTTCCGGCCACGCCCTCGGTCACCGCGCACGGCGGCCGCGGGCTGAACATCATCACGGCACTGGCCAAGGACTGGGGCGTCCGGGACGACGCCCGCGGAGAGGTCACGGTGTGGGTCGTCGTCCAGGAGAACGTGGAAACGGCGCGCCGACGTGACGATTTCGCTACGCGCGTCGCGTCACCGTCCGTCTCCGGGATACCCGACCTGGATTTCGCGGACGCCTTCGAGGGCTTGGACTGAGACGACCTGGACCGAAGCATCTGTTCCGGGACGACTCGGTGCGTTGTCCACAGGGTCCCGTCAGCCGTCGCGCGAACGGCTAGGCTCGCGCCCGTACGAGACGAGCCGTAATCGGGAGACACCCACGATGGCCAAGAAGCGACCCCAGACGAAGGCCAAGCAGCCGCGGATCAGCGACGGAGAGGTCCCGGTTGTCGGTGCTCGCGAACCCTGCCCCTGCGGCAGTGGCCGCCGCTACAAGGCCTGTCACGGCCGGGCAGCCGCGCACGCCGTGACCGAGCTGGTGCAGCGCCCCTTCGAGGGCCTGCCGGGCGAGGGGGACTGGGTCGCGCTGCGCGAGCTGGTGCCCGCCGCGACCGTCGAACTGAAGCTCAAGGAGACCCTCCCCGAGGGCGTCCCGTCGGTCACGCTCGCCACGGTCCTGCCGATGGCGTGGCCCGCGCTGCGCCGCGACGACGGCTCGGTCCTGCTGGGCCTGCAGAACGACACGGCGTCCGGCGACATCAGCCGCGATCTCGCCGACACCCTCCAGCGCGCGCTCACCGCGAAGCCCGGCACTCCGGTCGAGGGCCGGCGCGCCCCTGCCGACGGTCCGCGGCTACAGGATCTGCTCGACCCCGAAGGCACGTTCGAGCCAGTTGTGCACGCGGGCTTCGAGTTCTGGGTCCCGGACGCGGAGAACACGGCACCCGAGGTGTCCGCCTCCCTGGAGCGGGCCAACGCCGCCGCCATCCCGACCGTGAAGCTCGCCGGCGTCGACGCGGCGTACTGGTGCGAGACCCCCGACAAGAACCATCTGCGCTGGGTCATGCCGCACCCCGAGGAGCAGCTTCTGGACGCCCTCGCGCGGCTGCACGCGGCCGGTTCGTCGAGCCTCGGCGAGGGCACCCGGCTCGTCGGTTCCTTCCGCGCGCACGGGCTCACGGTGCCGGTCTGGGACCTGCCGACGGGTGTCACGGCGGAGGACATCGAGAAGCCGGCGGCCGAGTTCGCCGAGCGCCTCGCCACCGCTCTGGCCACCGACGCGCCGCTCAGCGCGGACGAGCGCCGGGCGCGCGGCGGCCTCACCAACCGACAGGTGACGCTCAGCTGACGCACAGGGAGCGAACTGACCGACCGTTCAGCTGGTCAGCGCCTCACGGAGCGGGTGACTCCTGTCACAACTCCCTGTTGTGACAGGTAAATCCGTGTCCGAATAGCCGAGATCGAATTTGCGAACCGCCGATCTCTTGTTACCGTTCGAGTAGCCCGGTTGCTGGTGCATCCCCCGTCGCCAGCAACCGGGTCTTTCCATGTGCGGATCCAGCGGCGCTCTCGCTGCGGATCCGACCGCGCGCTCGGCGCGGAACCGGACCCCCTCCCCGTACGGCACCTCGGGCGGCACCAACTCGCGTGCTACGAGGCCGAGTTGCTCCCGGAGCGCAGCAGTAGCGGTCCGCTCCCGGTGCCCTTCGCGAACTCCGCGACCGCCGTGTACGCCCCCACATCCCCCGTCGTGCGCTCCCGGGGCGTCTCGCACGCCCCCGGGTCGTCCTCCGCGCCCATCGCGCAGCGCATCTGCACCGTGCGGCCACCCGGCCCCATGAGGCTCAGTACGGAGCTCAGCTCGTCGCCCGTCGCGTTGCGGTAGTAGGTGCGCGCCCAGGTGTCCTCACCCTGTGTCAGGACACAGGTCTGCGCCTCGATGCCGTCGGGCGAGGAGAGCTCGGGTCCGCACCGGGCGGCGGTGGCGAGACCGAGGCCGAGCAGCAGGGGCGACCGCGTGGGTGCGGGGGCCTCCTGCCGCTTGGCGTCATCGCGTTCGGATGCGCGTACGACCGCGGGACCCTCGTCACCGACGGGTCCCGCGGATGCCACGGCCAGCGGAAGGGCGACCGTGACCGCCACTACGCCCGCGAGTGCGAGCAGGCGAACGTTCATGAGGGCGAAGATATCGACCGGGGGCGGGCGCGCGGTTCACCGCGCGCCGGGCACCGCTACAACTCGGGCGCGCTCACACCCGTACGAGTGAGGGCCTCCACCACCGCGTCCACGACGGCCTCCACATCGGGCACCCAGGGGGCGGCCGAGCCGGGCAGCGGCGCGCGCTCCCAGCGGATCTCGCCCTGGCCGGTCTCGGACGGGGGCAGCGCGATGTATCCGCCCTCGCCGTGGAAGCGCAGGGAGCCGGGCACGTAGTCCTTGGCATACAGCAGCTCGCCGAGCTGCTCCATGGAGTACGGCGCGACGAGGATCGACCAGCGCGTGGGGGACGCGACGACCGGGCCGAGGCGCATGCTCTTGCGGTCGAGCGCGACGAGCGCGCGGGACGCCGCGAGGGCGGGCAGGCTCACCGCGCAGGGGGCCCTGCCTCCGGTGGCCAGCACGATGGGTGCCGACGGCCGGTTGGTCCACCACCAGCGCACCATGCGCTCGTCGGTGGTGGCCGCGAGAAGACCGGGGTCGAAGGGATGGGCGCCGGGCACCGTGCACTCCGGGTCGGGGCATCCGCAGCGGGCGCGCCCCTGCGGGTCCGATGCCACACCCGGGAGTACGGGCCACTGCCATTCGGTCGCGAAGGTCAGGGCCGGCTTGAGCATCTCAGGCCGCCCGCTGTTTCGCCTGGACAGGAGCCTGCGTCGCCTTCCGAGGATCTCGCGCATGAGCGCTCGTTCCTTTCCGTTGCACGCCTGGCAACACTGTGGACCACATCACACCATGTGTCGATCACTTCACTGTGCGTACCTGCTGGCGCATCACACCCCTGCTGGAGACAAGGGGAACCCCTCTGGGCCGAGCGTTTGGCTGCGTCCGCGTCCATACTGCGTCTGTCTAAAGCATGGGCATGGCGTGGGGTGGCGGCGCCTGGCGTTTTGCCGTCCCGCGTATTTCTTGCCGCCTCCGCCACGGGAGGATGGGGCACGGTCGTCGGTGGTTAAGACGCCCGGGTCCGTCGCCAGGTTCCGGGCGTAACCCAACCACCCCTGGCCTTCACCGAGTACGTACCCATCACGACCGCTGTGACGCTCCGTCGAACAGGGCCAGTCGACCCCAATAAGCCGTTACCCGAGTCAGTTTTAAGCCAACTTTGCTTTCCCGCAAGAGCATCAACGAGTCCCATGGACACCAGGAATCCCAGCAGGACAATGCTGGACATCCCCTCACGAGTGCGTGTACATGTGGAGACACTGCTAGCGGCGCAGAACGACATGGGGGTTTGCGATGCTATTGAGCAATACGCACCGGTCGGAAAGCCGGACGCCATGAACGCCCCTCACCTTCCGAAAGTGGCCGGAATCGATTCAACGGTTCCGTCGCCCGCACACACTGTCGCGCCAACGACTGCCGCCACGGGTGTCTCTTCGGCCACCTCTTCCACCGGCCCCGGAGCCGTTCTCCAAGATCGTCTCGCGGGCTGGGTCTCGGATCTCACCACCCTCCATGAACTCACCGAGCGCCTGGCACGCACCGCGACGCTGAGCGACGCACTCCAGGAACTGCTGCGCGCCGGAGCCGCCCTCGTGGGCGCCCGGCGCGGTCTCGTCGTCATGGAACCGGGCGACGGGCTCGGCCCGGACACCACGATCGGCCTGGGCCTCGCGCGGGCGGATCTCGGCCACATCGAGACGGTGCCGCGCAGCTCCATGTCGTACGGCAGGATCCTGGACGGGCTGCCGGGCGGCGAGGCCGAGATCACGCAGCCCGACCTGTTCTCCGAGGACGGGCTCGACCCCCGCCACCGCGAGGTGGCCGCCCGGCTCGGCTACGCCGCGAGCTACGCGCTGCCCCTGTCCACCGAGGCCGCGGGCCGGCTGGGCGCCGCCGTATGGCTCTACGACGAGCCCGCCGAACCCGTCGAGCGCCAGCGCCATCTCATCGGCCTCTATGCCCGGTACGCGACCGAGCACCTGGCACGGCTGCTGGAACTGGAGCGCACGCGCGCGTGCATGACGACGATGTCCGAGGAGCTGCTCCCCCCACGGCTGCCCCGGGTCTCCGGCGTCCAGCTCGCCGCCCGGCACCGCACCGGGCCGCGCGGCGGCGGCGACTGGTTCGACGCGCTGCCGCTGCCCGACGCCGCGCTCGGCCTCGCGGTCGGCTCCGTCACCGGGTCGGGGCCCAGCGCGGTCGCCGCGATGGGCCGTCTGCGGGCGTCCCTGCGGGCGTACGCCGTGATGGAGGGCGAGGACCCCGTCGCCGTCCTGTCCGACCTCGAACTGCTGCTCAGGCTCACCGAGCCCGCCCGCTCCGCGACCGCCCTCTTCGCGTACTGCGAGCCCGCGCTGCGCAAGCTCACGCTGGCCGGCGCCGGACACAGCCCGCCCCTGGTGATCGGCGCGCGGCGCACGGAGTTCGTGGAGACCTCCCTGTCGGCGCCCCTGGGGATGCTCGCCTGCTGGGAGGCGCCGAGCGTCGAACTGACCGCCCAACCGGGCGAGACCGTGCTCCTCTACACGGACGGCCTGCTGCACCGCACCGGCGACCCCATGGACCGCGCCTTCGCGCGGTTGCACGCGGCGGCCGCCGGCGTCCCCAGGGCGCTGCGCGACGATCCGGGCGCGATCGCCGATCACGTCCTGCGGAGTGTGCTGCCGGACGGGCTGGACGAGGCAGACAGCGTGGAGGACGTCGTACTCCTGGCGGCGCGTTTCGAGTGAGCGTTTGGAGGCCGCTTTGAGTGAGCCGTACGTAACAGGTCTTCCGGCCCTGGGCCCCCTTCAGTACGACCGTACGATGGTGGGGGTCCAGAGTCGTATCTAGGAGGCAGACCGTGTCGGAGGCGCTCAACCCGGAGACCCCGGAAGCCGTGCTCGACGAAGCCGCTGACGAAGCGGGCGAAGAAGAGCCGATCAAACAGCGCAAGAACGGCCTGTACCCGGGCGTGTCCGACGAGCTGGCCGAGAACATGAAGTCCGGCTGGGCCGACACGGAGCTGCGCGGCCTGGAGCCGATCGCGCAGGCCGAGTACACGGCCGCCCGCCGTGCCGCGCTCTCCGCGCGCTTCCCGGGCGAGCGCCTGGTGATCCCCGCGGGCAACCTGAAGACCCGCTCGAACGACACGGAGTACCCCTTCCGTGCCTCGGTCGAGTACGCGTACCTCACCGGCAACCTGACCGAGGACGGCGTCCTGGTCCTGGAGCCCACCACCAGCGGCCACAAGGCGACCATCTACCTGCTGCCGCGCTCCGACCGCGAGAACGGCGAGTTCTGGCTGTCCGGGCAGGGCGAGCTGTGGGTCGGCCGCCGCCACTCCCTCGCCGAGGCCGAGCAGCTGTACGGCATCCCGGCCTCGGACGTGCGCGAGCTGGCCGGCAAACTGAAGGAAGCCACCGGCCCCGTCCGTGTCGTCCGCGGCTACGACGCCGGGATCGAGGCGGCCCTGACCGACAAGGTCACCGCCGAGCGCGACGAGGAGCTGCGGGTCTTCCTCTCCGAGGCGCGGCTCGTCAAGGACGAGTTCGAGGCCGGCGAGCTCCAGAAGGCCGTCGACTCGACCGCGCGCGGCTTCGAGGACGTCGTACGGGTCCTCGACAAGGCCGAGGCGACCAGCGAGCGCTACATCGAGGGCACCTTCTTCCTGCGCGCGCGGGTCGAGGGCAATGACATCGGGTACGGCTCGATCTGCGCCGCCGGACCGCACGCCTGCACGCTGCACTGGGTGCGGAATGACGGTCCCGTGCGCTCCGGGGACCTGCTTCTGCTGGACGCGGGCGTCGAGACGCACACGCTCTACACCGCCGACATCACACGCACGCTGCCGATCAACGGCACGTTCACGGAGATCCAGAAGAAGATCTACGACGCCGTGTACGAGGCCCAGGAGGCCGGTATCGCGGCCGTGCAGCCGGGCGCCAAGTACCGCGACTTCCACGACGCCTCGCAGCGCGTGCTGGCCGAGAAGCTCGTCGAGTGGGGCCTCGTGGAGGGCCCGGTCGAGCGCGTCCTCGAGCTGGGCCTCCAGCGCCGCTGGACCCTGCACGGCACCGGTCACATGCTCGGCATGGACGTCCACGACTGCGCCGCCGCGCGGACCGAGACGTACGTGGAGGGCACGCTGGAGCCGGGCATGTGCCTGACCGTCGAGCCGGGCCTGTACTTCCAGGCGGACGACCTGACGGTGCCCGAGGAGTACCGCGGCATCGGCGTCCGCATCGAGGACGACATCCTGGTCACCGAGAACGGCAACCGGAACCTGTCGGCGGGCCTGCCGCGCCGCTCCGACGAGGTCGAGGCGTGGATGGCGTCCCTGAAGGGCTGACATAGCGGCTTTCAACGCCTGATACGAGACTGGTGGCCGGGTCCGAGGAGAGGTGCCCGGCCATTGGTGTGTCTGGGGGCGGCTTTTCGTGGACGATTTCTGGTCCGGCGTCGGGGTGGACCTGCATCTGGAGCCCGACGCGGCCGCGGGGCGCAGAGCCGGGCTCGAGCGCGCCCTGCGGGACGCCGTGCGCGACGGGCGGCTCGCTCCGGGCACGCGGCTGCCCGCGACCCGGCGGCTGGCGGCCGAGCTGGGCGTCTCGCGCGGGACGGCGAAGGGGGCGTACGACCAGCTGGTCGCCGAGGGGTATTTGACGGCCCGCCAGGGGTCGGGCACCGAGGTCGCGCTGTTGCCGGCCTCTTCTTTGGCGGCGCCGAACGGAGGGGCACGCGCGCGTGCGCCCCGTTTCGATCTGCGTCCCGGCAGCCCGGACGTCGGCACGTTCCCGGCGGCGGCCTGGCTGCGGGCGCTGCGGCGCGCGATCGCGACGGCGCCCTCCCTGGCGTACGACTACGGGGACCCGCGCGGGCGCATCGAACTGCGGACGGCGCTTTCGGGCTACCTGGGGCGCGCTCGGGGAGTGATCGCACCCCCCGAGCGGATCGTGATCACTTCGGGGTACGTGCAGGGGCTCGCGCTCCTCACGCGCGTGCTGGACGGCGGGACGGTCGCCATGGAGGACCCCGGGCTGCCGTTCCACCGGGATGTGGTGAGGAAGGGCGGCGGGTCCGTGGTGCCGCTGCCGGTCGACGAACGCGGCGCCTGCGCGGGCGCGTTGGATGCCTTGAGGGCGCACGCGGTCGTCGTCACGCCCGCGCACCAGTACCCGACCGGTGTCACGCTGCACCCCGAGCGTCGGCGGGCGCTCACCGACTGGACACGCGCGCGTGACGGGCTGATCGTCGAGGACGACTACGACGGGGAGTTCCGCTACGACCGGCAGCCGGTCGGCGCCCTCCAGGGGATGGCACCGGGCCAGGTCGTGTACCTGGGCACCGCCTCCAAGACGCTCGGGCCCGCGCTGCGCCTCGGCTGGATGGTGCTGCCGCCGCACCTGGTCGACGCGGTGGCCGACGTCAAGCTGCACAGCGACCATCACACCGAGTCCATAGGCCAGTTGGCGCTCACCGAGATGATCAACAGCCACGCGTACGACCGGCATGTGCGCGCATGCCGGCTGCGCTACCGGCGACGCAGAGACCAGCTCCTCGACCGGCTGGGGGCGCGGTCGAAGGTGCGCGGCATCGCGGCCGGGCTGCACGCGCTGGTCGAGGTGGCGGACGAGACCGAGGTGCTGGCGCGGGCCGCGGAGGAGGGGCTCGCGGTCGGGCGTCTCGGGGACCACTGGCACGCGCGCGGCGGGGAACGGCCGCAGGGGCTGGTCGTGGGGTACGGGACGCCTCGGGAGCGGGTGTACCCCGAGGCGCTGGAGGTCCTGGGGCGAGTGCTTGAGGGAGCGCGCCGCCCCAGCTGAATTGGGCCATCAACAGGTGTGGCAATTGGAGCTGTTGAGCATGCCAATATGCCCCTAGCGTCGAGGACATGACGAATGCAGCTCGCGTGCAGTCAAGCCGTCTCGTCCCGCCCGCCGGCCCACAGCGCGTCCTGGCCCTGGCCCAGTTGACCAACTCCGTCGGAGACGGCGCCTACTACGTGACCTCGGCGCTGTACTTCACCCACGTCGTCGGGATCGCCCCCGCGCGCGTGGGACTCGGGCTGACCGTCGCGTGGGCGATCGGCTCGCTGGTGGGCGTGCCGCTGGGGAGGCTCGCCGACCGGCGCGGGCCGCGCGGCACGGCGGTGCTGCTCGCGCTGGCTACCGCCGCGGCGATGGCGTCCTTCCTGGTCGTCCGTGGCTTCTTCCCCTTCGTCCTCGCGGCGTGCGCGTACGCGTCCGCGCAGTCGGGGCTCGCGGCGGCCCGGCAGGCGCTGCTCGCGGGGCTGGTACCCGCCGGGCAGCGGACCGGGCTCCTCGCGCATCTCCAGTCGACGCTCAACGCCGGTCTCGCGGTGGGCGCGGGGCTCGGCGGGCTCGCGCTGCACGCCGGGACGCGGGCCGCGTACCTCGGGGTGTTCGCGCTGGACGCGGTGAGCTTCCTGCTGTGCGCGGCGCTGCTGCTGCGCTTGCCGACCGTGCCGACCGCCCTCGTACAGCGGGGTCATGGACTCGGCGCCGGTGTCCTTCGCGACCGCCCGTACGTACTGGTCACGTTCCTCAACACCGTGCTGCTGCTGCGGATGCCGCTGCTCAGCCTCGGCATCCCGCTGTGGATCACCGAGCGCACCGAGGCGCCCGCCTGGCTGGTCTCCGCGCTGTTCGTGCTCAACACCGGCGCGGTGATGGTCTTCCAGGTGCGGATGGCGCGCGGGGTCACGGGGCGCGCGTCCGCCACGCGCGCGATACGCCGCTCCGGGCTGGTCATGCTGGCGTCCTGCGCCGTCTTCGCCCTGTCGTCCGGCGCCTCCCCGTGGGTCGCGGCCGGGGTCCTGGTGGCGGGCGCGGTCCTCCAGGTCGTCGCCGAGATGGAGCAGTCCGCCGGCTCCTGGCAGCTGGCCTTCGGCCTCGCGCCGGCCGACCGCATGGGCGAGTACCAGGGCTTCTTCGGCACCGGCGTCACGGTGGCCCGCACGATGGGTCCGCTGGTCCTGACGGCCCTGCTGGTGGGCTGGGGGACGCCGGGGTGGCTCCTGCTCGGCGGGCTGATGGCGGCGGCGTCGTTCGGGATGGGTCCGGCGGCGCGGTGGGCTGCCACGCGCGGCGTGACAGCCCCGAGCCGGGACGGGGTCAGGCAGCCCGTGCCGGTGCCCTGACCACCACCGGCAGCGCGTCCACGAACAGCGCCCCCGCGAGCAGCGCCCCGCTGCCACGGGGGCTCCACGCGCGCGCGTGGAGGTCGTCGTCGAAGGCGGCGAGGGCCTCGCGCCCCGCCTCCGTGACCGTACCGCCCGCCTCCAGCACGCCCCGGGCGCCCGCCTGGACATGGCGGAGACCGAGGGGACCGGCGGTGTACAGCAACTCCGTGTCCTGGAGGGTGGACATGACGGTGAGGAGGGCGTCGAGCCGGGCGTACGGCTCGGGCGCGCCGGCCGTGCGCGCGGCGCCGAGCGCGTCCAGCGCCCGGCGTACGTGCGGGAACCCGGCGCGCGCCTCACCACGCGCGCCGGCGGCGCCGTACTTCGCCGAGACGGACGACCCGCGGGAGGGCCGCCGCGGCGCCCGCCGGTCGGGGTGCGCGGCGATCCGCTTGGCGGTCGCGGCGACGTCGTTCCCGCTCGCACGGGGTTCCAGGGCCGCGGCCGCCACCAGGAGCCCGAGGGCCCACAGGGCGCCGCGGTGGCCGCCGCCCGCCAGGGCCACCGAGTGCTCGGTGGACCGGCCGATCGCGCCCAGCTCCGCACGGAGTTCGGGCGTGGGGTGACCGGTGCGGCGGGCGGCGGCCGCCATGGCCGCGAGGCCGGGCGCCAGCGCCTTGGCCGACCAGCGCAGGGAGCAGTGGTCCTGGCGGGTGGCCCGGGCGCCGAGATCGCGCGGGTCGGGCAGTCCGGGCTTGGGGGCCAGCTCCAGCTGGCACGTCAGCGCGGCCACGGCGGCCTGCGCGAGCGTCTCGTCCTCACGGCTGCTCATGGGCGTTCCTTACGAAGACGCCGACGCGGACGGGGAGGCACTGTCGCTCGGGGCGTCGCTCGGCGGCGTACCCGTCGGGGCGTCGCTCGGCGCGCCGCTCGGGGGCGTACCACCGCCGCCGCTGCCCGCGCCGGTGCTCTCGGCGTCGGGGTCGATACCCAGGGTGATGTAGCCCTTGTAGCCCTTGGACGGGTCCTTCTTGTGGACGGGCTCGAGCGTCAGCAGGCCGCTGGAGGCACCGCCGCCGTCGTACACCATGTCGTTGTCGAGCGTGGTGTAGCTGCCGGTGTGCTGGGAGTACGGCTCCAGGGCGAAGATCGTCTCGGCGATGTCGTCGTCGAAGAACAGCTGCCCGGTGTAGTTCACCGTGCCGCCCTCGTAGGTGCCGTCCTCCTTCTCGCCGCCGGTGTGCACCTTGACGTGGATGTGGCAGGTGCGCGGGGTGTACCAGCCGGGGATGATCGTCTCGAACTTGACGACCCCGTTGGCGTTGGCGACCTGGTAGCCGCGCAGGTACGTCTGATCGTTGGCGGTGGAGCCGTCCTCGCTCTCGGCGGGCGCGGAGCCGCCGGGGTTGGCGGTGGTGTAGCCGGAGTAGTAGCCCCAGGCGTCGCAGTGCCAGATCTCCACGGCGGCGCCGGAGACCGGGGCGCAGGAGTCGGTGGTGTCCTGGACGGTGATGCGCAGCGTCAGTGGAACGCCGCTCTTGCCCTCGGTGATGTCCTTCCGCACCAGGGCGCCGTCCAGGTAGTACGGCCCCTCGGTGACGCTGGACATCAGCACGCACGTGCCGCTGCTGGTGGAGCTCGCCGAGGCGGACGCGGCGTCGGTGGTGGTGGTCGTGGTCTCGTCGGCGAACGCCGCCTGGTATCCGGCGACCGCGAGTCCGCCGGCCGCGACCGTGCCTCCGGTCACCGCGAGGGCGCGGCGCCGGGTGATCGTTGTGTCCTTGTGGGTCCCAGTCATGGTCGGGAAGTTAGAAGCGGCACCCGTCAGGGTCATGGGGTGAGGCTGTGAACGGGATATGGATTCTGAGAAAGCTGAAGTCGGCGCGAACACGCCCTCCTCGGGAGCCCGAAAACGCCCTCCTAGGGGGTCCGAAACGTAAACGTGCCCCTCTAGAACCCCGAACAAGTGTGACAGCAGCGGCAGACGGAGCTCAGAACTCCAAGCCGTGCGACAGCAGCGGCAGATGACGCTCGTACAGCTGAGCCAGGTCCTCCGTGCCGCCGCCCTCGACCCAGTGCCGTACCAGCGTCGTGAAGACGGCGATGATGGCCGCGGCCGCGCACTTCACGTCGAGGTCCGAGGCATCCCGCCCGCTGCGCTCCGCGATGATCGCGGCGAGCTCCGCCTCGCTGCGCTCCTGCTCTCCCACCGAGCGGGCCCGGATCGCGGGGTCCGTGAAGGTGATCCGGGTCCGCAGCAGCAGCTCCTCGCGGTCCTGCTCCAGCAGCTGGCCCAGCGGGCCCCTCAGGGAGTGCAGGATCGCGTCGACGATCGGTTCGCCGGCCGGGCGGGCGCGCAGTGCCTCGACGAGCGCGGGGTCGTACTCGTCCTGGATGACCACGTCCTCCTTGGTGGGGAAGTACCGGAAGAACGTGCTCGGGGAGATCTCGGCCGCCTCCGCGATCTGGTCGACGGTCGTCGCCTCGTACCCGTGCTCGGCGAACAGGCGGTACGCCTCGCGGCGGACGCGGTCGCGGGTCTGTCGCTTCTTGCGCTCCCGCAGGCCGAGGGGAGCGGCCGAGGTCTCCTGCGCGGTCATACGACGGTCTCCTGCGTAGTCATGCCACCGATTCTGCTTGCTCGGGCGCGGCCTGGGCCACCTTCCGGGACTCCGTGGACCGGCTCGGCAAGTAGATCGCGGCGAGTACGGCGGCCAGCAGGGAGATGATCCCGCAGGCCGTAAGAACCAGGTTCATACCGTGGACGAAGGCCTCGTGCGCCGAGGTCGCGAGGCCCGTGTCGTGCAGTTGCCGGGAGACCTCGTCCGCGCCGGACACCGAGTCGCGGGCCGCGTCGGCCGCCGGCCCGGACAGGCCGTCGGTGCGGAGCCGGTTCAGATAGCCGTAGCCGAGGAGGCTGCCGAGGCCCGCCACGCCGAGGACGCCGCCGAGCTGCTGGACGGTCTCCAGGAGGCTCGTGCCCTGACCGGTGTTGCCCTCCGGCAGCGAGCCCATCACGAGGCTGGTCGCGGGCACGACGGCGAGGCCGAAGCCGAGGCCGGTGAGGGAGAGCCAGAGCGCGGTGAAGCCGTAGCCGTTCGAGACGTCCGAGGCCGCGCCGAGGAAGACCCCTCCGGCGAGGATGGCCATGCCGAGCGGGACGACGGTGCGGGCGCCGAGCCGGGGCACGACGGCCTCGCTCGCCGTGGCGGCGGCCATCAGCCCGCCGATCAGGGGCAGTACGCGGATTCCGGTGCCGAAGGAGTCGTGGCCGAGCACGGCCTGCAGGTACTGCGGGACGACGAACAGGATGCCCATCACGGCGAAGTTGACGAAGACCGCGATCAGCGTGCCCCACAAAAAGCGGCGGTCGGCGAACAGCTTCAGGTCGACCAGGGGGTGCGGGTGGCGGCGCTCGCGCCGTACGAAGCCGGTGAGGAGGCCGGCTCCGGCGACGAGGGTGGCGAGGACCGTCGGGTCGGTCCAGCCGTCGCGCGGGATCAGGATCGTGCCGTAGACGAGTGCCGTGATGCCGAGGGCGCTCAGTACGGCGCCGAGGGCGTCGAAGGGGACGGCGGCCTCGCGCTTCTTGTCGCTCGGCAGCAGCCACAGGCCCGCGACCAGGGCGAGGACGGTGACGGGCACGTTGAAGAGGAAGACCGAGCCCCACCAGAAGTGGTCGAGCAGCCAGCCGCCGACGAGCGGGCCGACGGGCATGCCCAGGGCGGTGGCCGCGGTCCAGGTGGCGATGGCCTTGGGCAGCTCCTCCTTGGCGAAGACGCGCGGCAGGATCGCCATCGAGAGCGGCATGATCGTGGCCGCGCCGAGGCCGAGGACGGCCCGGGCCGCGATGACCGTGGCGGGCGACCCGGCGAACGCACCGCCCAGCGAGGCGAGCCCGAAGAGCGCGATCCCGGAAAGCAGCAGCCGTTTGTGGCCGTACCGGTCGCCCAGCAGGCCGACCGGGAGCATGGCCACGGACAGGGCGAGCAGATAGCCGCCGCCGATCCACTGCAACTGCGCGCTGTCGGCGTGCAGATCGCCGGCGAGAGTCGGCAGGGCGACGTTGATGATCGTGCCGTCGAGCCCGACGATCAGCACGCTGAACGTGAGGGCGGCCAGTGCCCACCAACGGCGGGGCGACGGAGACAGGCGGGGTACGGACACGTGGACCTCCAAGAGGGAGCAACCTAATGAAAGGCTACTCCCAAATGGGAGTCTACTGTCAATATAAAGTTGGCTTCCAGATTGAGCGGTGGTGCGACCGGGGGCTTCGCCGCCGCTCAGCGCGCTAGGCCGTCAGCAAAGAAGGGTCCTTCTTCCACTTGAGGATCTTGTCGAAGCTGACCACCGCGCCGCCCCGCCCCGGCTTGTTGTCGAAGTGGACGTGGTCGGCGAGTTCCTGGATCAGACACAGGCCCCGGCCGTGCTCGGCGTCGGCACGCGCCGGACGGAGCGGCGTGCGGGCGCGACCCGACGGAAAGCCGGGGCCGGAATCGGCGACTTCGATGCGGCACGTCTCGCCGTCGAGGTAGGCGGTCACCCGGTAGGCCTCGGAGGAGGCGCCGTGCGCGGTGTCCCCGCCATGCTCGACGGCGTTGGCGCAGGCCTCGCTCAGGGCGACGGAAAGGTCGTAGGAGATGTCCGGGTCGACGCCCGCGGTCTCCATCGTGCCGAGCAGCAGGCGTCTGGCGAGCGGAACGCTCGCAGCCTCGCGCCGCAAATGGAGTGACCACCAGATGCTCATGCTCCAGCCTCCTGGCCGCGGCTCGACATACCGTTACGTATTGCCGCAAGCACCCGTGCGCAATCGCCCACTTGACGTGATGCCGCCCATACGGTGGATGCGCACGCGACAGGGATCGGTGTATGTGCGGGTGGCGCCCCCCAGATGGTGATCTTCCGGAACGTAAGCAGCCGAACGTCACCTTGCGGACCTGCCGTAGGGAACGGGTAAGCCCAGTGCGATGATGAGCCCGCCATGACTGCCCCCCACCAGCGCAGGGCGCGCTCCGGAATCGACCTCCGGATTCTGCGGGCCGCGGTGTTCGCCGCGGTCTGTGTCGTGCTGGCCGCGACCGGTCATGGGCTCGCCTCCTGCGCCACGGTCCCCCTGTGGACGCTGGGCGCCGGCTTCCTCGCGGTCTTCGCCGTCACCGCCGCCCTGGCGGGACGTGAACGCTCGCTGCCGGGCATCGCGGCGGTTCTCGCGGTCGGCCAGACCGTGTTGCACACACTGTTCGGCCTTGGCCAGTACGGCAGTACGGCCATCGGGTCGGGCACGTGGTCGATGTCGTCGATTTCTTCAATGTCGTCGATGTCGTCGATTTCTTCGGGCATGTCGATGTCCGACGCCTCGCTCGTCGAGCGGGCGGCACGGCTCGTGTGCGGCACGACCGCGGCGGCGATCAGCCCCGCGCAGGCCCAGAAGATCCTCGCCGAGGCGGGACTCGGTATGGGCATGACGCAGTCGATGCACCACCCCGCGGACGCCCTGTCGGCCGCCACGGGCTCCTCGATGTCGATGTCCATGTCGATGTCGGTGCTGCCCTCCCTGCCGATGCTGCTCGGCCACGTCCTCGCGGCCGTCGCCGCCGGATGGGTGCTGCGCCGCGGGGACATGGCACTGCTGCTTCTCATGCGGCTGTCCGCGCACGGGGTCGCGGAAGGGGCGCTCGTACGATCCCTGCGCGCCGCGCTCGCACTCGTGCGCGCCCTGCGCGCCGGACTTCCCGGTACGCCGGGCGCGGCGCCGCGCACTCCGCGCTCCGCACTGCTCGCGCCGCCGAAGCCTCGTACCACCACACTTCAGCACACGGTGATCCGACGCGGACCACCGTCCTCCACCGCACTCGTCCTCGCTGCCTGACACGACGCGCACTCCACGAAGGGGATGCCGTCGTGCGGCACACGCGCGTGCCCACCTTTTTCGGCACCTCTCCTTAGAGGGCACTTTTCGGCACGCGCACCCCTTCCTTCAACGGACTTTCAACGGACTGAAAGTGGAGTGTTTCCTGCCATGAAGGCTTCCCGTATCGCCGCCGCCGGTGCCGTCGCCGCCTCGGCCGTTCTCGCCCTGTCCGCCCCCGCCTTCGCGCACGTCAGCGTGCAGCCGGAGGGCGAGGCCACCAAGGGCGGCTGGGCGACCGTCGACTTCAAGGTTCCCAACGAGCGTGACAAGGCCTCGACGACCAAGCTCGAGGTGAGCTTCCCGACCGACCACCCACTCGCCTCGGTGATGCCGCAGCCCGTCGAAGGCTGGACCGTCAAGGTCACCAAGACCAAGCTCGCCAAGCCGGTCGAGATGGAGGGCGAGAAGATCGACGAGGCCGTCTCCAAGGTCACCTGGACCGCCACCGGCAAGGGCGTCGAGCCCGGCTTCTTCCAGAAGTTCCCGGTCGCCGTCGGACAACTGCCCGAGGACGCCGACGAACTGGTCTTCAAGGCCCTCCAGACGTACTCCGACAACGAGGTCGTGCGCTGGATCGAGCCTCAGAAGGAGGGCGAGGCGGAGCCCGAGAACCCGGCTCCGGTGCTCACGCTCACCGCCGCGTCCACGGAGGCGGGCCACCACGGCTCCGCCGGCACCACCGAGGATGCCTCCGCCTCCGAGGCGGCCGCCAAGGACACCACCGAGGCCGCGTCTTCCGACAGCAGTGACACCACCGCGCGCGTGCTCGGCATCGTCGGCATCGTCGTCGGCGTCGCGGGCGTGGCGTTCGGCGTGCTGGCCGGTCGTCGGCGTACGAACGCCTGAGGTCCACCCCCTTTCGGTGTGCACCGGGAGCACGTACGACCTCGCCGTTCGGGCGTTGTACGACCCCGGTGCGCACCGGAGCCCTCACATCTGGGACATTTTTCTATGCGCAAGAAGACGTATGCCGCGGCCGCCCTGTTCGCCGCCGCCGCTCTGACCCTCTCCGCCTGCGGCAGTGGCGACGACAGCAACAAGCCGGTCGCCGACGTGTCCGCCGAGACCGGCTCGGGCAAGGCCGCGACGGTCCTCGACCAGCCGTTCGAGAAGCCGGACCTCGTGCTCACCGACACGAACGGCAAGAAGTACGACCTGCGCGCGCAGACCAAGGGCCGGCCGACGCTGATCTACTTCGGCTACACCCACTGCCCCGACGTCTGCCCGCTGACGATGAACAACCTCGCCGTCGCCAAGAAGCAGCTGTCCAAAGCCGAGCAGGACAAACTGCGCGTCGTGTTCGTGACCACCGACCCGGCCCGGGACACCCCCTCCGCGCTCGGCAAGTGGCTCAAGGGCATCGACTCCGACTTCGTCGGCCTGACCGGCGACTTCGCCACGATCCAGGCCGGCGCCCGCACCATGGGCATCTCCATCGAGCCGACGACGAAGGACAAGAACGGCAAGCTCGTCTCCGTGCACGGCACCCAGGTCATCGCGTTCTCGCCGAAGACCGACGGGGGCTATGTGCTGTACGGCGAGGACGCCACCGTCGACGACTACACCAAGGACCTCCCCAAGCTCATCAAGGGGGAGAACCCGTGAGGCGTCCCGGCCGTCCTTGGAGGCCGCTCGCCGGATCCGCGATGGTCATTGCCGCGGCGGTGACGATGGCGGGCTGCGGCTCGGGCGACGGTGATACTTCGGCCAAGCCCGAACTGAAGGTCACCGGCGCCTATATGCCCGCCCCGAGCATGGGCACCATGGCGGCCGGCTTCTTCACCGTCACCAACTCCGGTGGCGCCGACACCCTGACCTCGGTCACCAGCGACCTCTCGGATGACGTCACGCTGCACTCCACCAAGGGCGGCGCGATGGAGGAGGAGAAGTCCTTCTCGGTGCCCGCGGACGGCACGCTGGACTTCGCGAGCGGCGGCAACCACCTCATGTTCGAAAAGCTCACCCACAAGCCGAAGCAGGGCGAGAAGGTGTCCGTGGAGCTGCGCTTCGCCAAGTCCGGCACGGTGAAGATCTCGATGCCGGTGAAGTCCGCGACGTACAACCCCGAGACCGGGCACTGAGGGAGGGATCACCTGTGACGCAGACCATCGCTCCCGGTGCTGCCGGGAACGGCGCTTCCCGTAGTGCCTTCCGTCATGCTTCCCGTGCCGCCGAGAACAGCGCTTCCCGTGGCGTCCTCCGGGTACGGACGCTGCTGTTGCTGTTCCTCGCCGTCGCCGGCACGCTGCTGGCCGGCGCGGCGCCCGCCTCCGCGCACGCCGCGCTGACCGGGAGCGACCCGAAGCAGGGAGCGGTGGTCGACAAGGCACCCGCCCAGGTCTCGCTCACCTTCTCCGAGAAGGTCGCGATGAACGACGGCTCGCTGCGCGTGCTCGATCCCAAGGGCAAGCGCGTCGACACCGGCAAGGCGACCAACCTGAGCGGCACCACGTACGGCGTGAAGCTGCACTCGGGGCTGCCCGACGGTACGTTCACCGTCACCTACCAGGTGGTGTCGGCGGACAGCCACCCCGTCTCGGGCGCATTCACCTTCTCCATCGGCGCGCCCTCGCAGACCTCCGTCGCGCTGTCCGGCCAGGCGGCGGGCGGCGGAGTCGTCGGCGCGCTCTACGGGACCGCGCGCTACGTCTCGTACGCGGGATTCATCCTCCTCGTCGGCGGCGCGGCCTTCGTGCTGGCCTGCTGGCAGCGCGGCGCCGGGGTCCGTCCGGTGCAGCGGCTCGTGGTCGCCGGATGGCTGGCGCTGACCGGGGCCACGCTCGCGCTGCTGCTCCTGCGCGGTGCGTACGTCGGCTCCGGCAAGGTCGGCGACATCTTCGACCTGACGCTGCTCGGGCAGGTGCTCCAGACCAAGGCGGGCGCGGCGCTGGTCTCGCGGCTGCTGCTGCTCGCCGCGGGGGCGCTGTTCATCGCGGTGCTCTTCGGGGCGTACGTGAAGCGTGACGAGGCAGACGCGGCCGGCGGCTCCGCCGAGGCCGCCGCCGAGGCCGCCGCCGAGAAGAAGGACCTCACCTTCGGGCTCGCGATCGGCGGCGCCGTCGTCGCGGCCGGCCTGGCCGCTACCTGGGCGATGGCCGAGCACGCCTCGACCGGCATCCAGCCGGGCCTCGCGATGCCCCTCGACGTGCTGCACCTGCTGGCCGTCGCCACCTGGCTGGGCGGGCTGTCGACGCTGCTGGTGGCCCTGTTCCGGGCGCCGGTGGACGCGCAGATCGAGGCAACGGCCGTACGCCGTTTCTCGCGCGTCGCGTTCGGCAGCGTCCTCACGCTGGTCGCGACCGGGATCTACCAGTCGTGGCGCCAGGTCGGCTCCTGGTCGGCGCTCACCGACACGACGTACGGGCAGCTGCTGCTCGTCAAGATCGGCCTGGTGGCGGTCCTCGTCGGCATCGCGGGGATCTCGCGGCGCTGGACCGGGCAGCTGTCGGAGGTTCCGGCCGCGGAGGCCGTCGCGGAGGCCGTGGTCGCCCAGCGCGAGAAGACGACGGTTCCCGCGGGCTCCCGGCGCGCGGCCCAGCTCGCCCGGCAGCGGGCCGCCGTGGCCACCGCGCGTGAGAAGCGCATCCGCGACGCCGACCCGCTCCGCTCGGGCCTGCGCCGCTCGGTGCTGGCCGAGGCGGGCGTCGCCGTCGCCCTGCTGGCCGTCACGACCGTGCTGACGTCCACCGAGCCGGGGCGCACCGAGGAGGCGGCCCAACAGGCCACCGCGTCCGCCTCGCAGCGGTCCGGGCCGCTGTCCCTGAAGATCCCGTTCGACACGGGCGGCGAGGACGGCAAGGGCACGGTGGAGGTCACCCTCGACCCGGCCCGGGTCGGCGGCAACGAGATGCATGTCTTCGTGGAGCGCCCCAACGGCAAGGCCTTCGACGTTCCCGAGGTGAAGGTCGCCTTCACCCTCGACGCGAAGAGCATCGGTCCGCTGCCCGTCACCCCCGACCGCATCGCCACCGGACACTGGTCGGCGAGCGGGGTGCAGATCCCCATGGCGGGCGACTGGAAGATCGCGGTGACCGTGCGGACCTCCGACATCGACCAAGCGACCGTGAACAAGAACGCGCAGATCGGCTGAACCTGACCATGGCTGACCAGTCCACTCCGGAGGCCTCTCCTAAGAGTGCCGCTTCGGATCCTGAGGGCGCCGCTTCGGAAAATGCCCCCCTTGGGGAGGCCGTTTCCCAAGAGCCCTCTTCCAGAGGGGTCTTTTCGCGGCGTCGGCTGCTCGGCACCGCAGGTGCCACCGGACTCGCTCTGGGCGCGGCCGGAGGCGCCGCGGGATACGCGGCGGCTCCCTCAGCCGAGAAGGCCACGCCGTTGACCGCGCTCGGCGCGGACGCGGTGACGTTTCACGGGAAACATCAGCCCGGCATCACCACCGCCCTCCACGCGCGCGGCCACCTCGTCGCCTTCGACCTGACCTCGGGCGCGGGCCGCAAGGAGGCGGCCGCACTGCTGCGCCGCTGGTCGACGACGGCCCAGCGACTGATGGCGGGCGAGGCGGCGGCGCAGGACGACACGGACGTGGCGCGCGACGCCGGTCCGTCGTCCCTGACGGTCACCTTCGGTTTCGGGCACAGCTTCTTCGCCCGTACCGGCCTGGAGAAGCAGCGCCCGGTCGCCCTGGACCCGCTGCCCGACTTCTCCTCCGACCACCTCGACAAGGCGCGCAGCAACGGCGACCTGTGGGTGCAGATCGGCGCGAACGACGCCCTGGTCGCCTTCCACGCCCTGCGCGCGATCCAGAAGGACGCGGGCAGCGCGGCCCGGGTGCGCTGGCAGATGAACGGCTTCAACCGCTCGCCCGGCGCCACCGCCCAGCCGATGACGGCCCGCAACCTGATGGGCCAGATCGACGGCACCCGTAATCCGAAGCCGTCCGAGTCCGACTTCGACCAGCGCATCTTCGTGCCCACGTCCGGCGACCCGGCGTGGATGGCGAACGGCTCGTACGCCGTCGTACGCCGTATCCGGATGCTCCTCGACGACTGGGAGAAGCTCTCGCTCAAGGACCAGGAGGACGTCATCGGGCGGAAGAAGTCCACCGGGGCGCCACTGACCGGCGGCACCGAGACCACCGCGATGAACCTCGACAAGACCGACGCCGACGGCAGCCTGGTCGTCCCCATCAACGCGCACGCCCGGATCACCCGGCCCGACCAGAACGGCGGGGCCGCGATGCTGCGCCGCCCGTTCTCCTTCCACGACGGCTTCGACCCGGACGGGGCGCCCGACGCGGGCCTGCTCTTCATCTGCTGGCAGGCCGATCCGCTGCGCGGATTCGTCCCCGTGCAGCGCAAGCTCGACCGCGGCGACGCCCTGTCCACATTCATCCGCCACGAGTCGAGCGGGCTGTTCGCGGTGCCGGGCGGGGCGGCGGAGGGGGAGTACGTGGGGCAGCGGCTGCTGGAGGGCTGACGGCGAACGCCGGCGGACGGCTGAATGCGGTCGCCGGCGGACGGCTGAGAGCGAACGCCGACGGACGGCTGAGGGGCTGCCGAATCCACGAGGGCGGGCCGTCCTGTGGGGCGGCGGTTTCCACAGGGGTGAGCCGGGTTGTGCAAGGCCCATTAGGGTGAGGTCATGCCAGCCAGCTATGCGTATCTCGGTCCCGAAGGCACCTTCACCGAAGTCGCCCTGCGCACGCTTCCGGAGGCTGCCACCCGGCAGCTCGTCCCGATGGTGTCGGTTCCCGCAGCGCTGGACGCTGTCCGCAACGGCGAGGCCGAGGCCGCGTTCGTGCCGATCGAGAACTCGGTGGAGGGCGGCATCACCACGACTCTCGACGAGCTGGTCGCGGGCAAGCCGCTGATGATCTACCGCGAGGTGCTCCTGTCGATCACCTTCGCGCTGCTGGTCAGGCCCGGCACGAAGCTGTCGGAGATCAAGACGGTGACCGCGCACCCCGCCGCGCAGCCGCAGGTGCGCAACTGGCTGAAGAACAATCTGCCGGACGCGCTCTGGGAGTCCGCGGCGTCGAACGCGGACGGCGCACGGCTGGTGCAGGAGGGCCGTTACGACGCCGCCTTCGCGGGCGAGTTCGCGGCGGCCAAGTACGGGCTGCAGCCGCTGGAGACCGGGATCCACGACGCGGAGAACGCGCAGACGCGCTTCGTGCTGGTGGGCAGGCCCGCCCGACCCGCGGCACCGACCGGCGCGGACAAGACGTCCGTGGTCATCTGGCAGCGCGACGACCACCCGGGCGCCCTGCTGGAGCTGCTCCAGGAGTTCGCGGTACGCGGCGTCAACCTGATGCTGCTCCAGTCCCGGCCGACCGGCGAGGGCATCGGCAACTACTGCTTCGCCATCGACGCCGAGGGCCACATCTCGGACCGCCGCGTGGGCGAGGCGCTCATGGGGCTCAAGCGGGTCTGCCCCCAAGTGCGCTTCCTCGGCTCGTACCCCCGTGCGGAAGTCGACCCCAAGGACGTACGCGCGCCCCGGGCCGGTACGTCGGACAACGAGTTCTCCGCCGCGTCGGACTGGCTGGCGCGCTGCCAGGACGGCCGTTTCTAACCCGTCCTCTTCTCCGTCCTACCTGTCTCTCAGGCGCACCTGTTCTCACTCCTGCCTGTTCTGAGTCCTGTCTGTTCTCAGTCCTACCTGCAGATTTTCGTCATCCACAGGCGTTATCCACAGGTGCGCTTCTCGACCTGGGGACAAGTCGACAACGAAGCGCTACATCGTCGACAAATCGGCCTACAGGCCCCAAGTTCGTCCACAGCCCCGCACGTCACCCCTCGTCCACTCTTTTCCCTTGATCAATCCTTTGGAGCGAACCATTTCCACTCGAACGTGGGTGTAGAGATGGTTTGACCCGGGAATTCTTCGTCCCGCATGCGGCTTTCGGAACGATCACTTCCGGAGTCCACAGATCTTCCGCACAGCCTGTGGATAACTCTGCAGGGGTGTGGGCCCCTGTGGACAACGCCTTCTCAAGTCCCGTTCCGCACAAGGGAATCCAGTCAACGCGAGAACCGCCATCTGCCCCGTTTCGGGGAGTACGGCCCCTTTTATTGACGCGCATTGGTGATCAAGAGATTCAGTACGGCATTTCGCGCATAACGTGACAGCCCTCACGCACTGGAATATCGAGTCGTTGGCCGGAAGCACGCACCGGTAGCCTTGAGGGGTGATTGACCTTCGCCTGCTCCGTGAGGACCCCGACCGTGTTCGCGCCTCCCAGCGCGCCCGTGGAGAGGACGTCGCCCTCGTCGACTCCCTCCTCTCCGCCGACGAGCGGCGCAGGTCGTCCGGCGTCCGCTTCGACGAGCTGCGTTCCGAACAGAAGGCGCTCGGCAAGCTGATCCCCAAGGCCTCCCCGGACGAGCGCGCCGAGCTGCTGAAGAAGGCCGAGCAGCTCAAGGCCGACGTCAAGGCCGCCGACGCCGAACAGCACGAGGCGGACGAGGAGACCAAGCGGCTCCTCCTCCAGCTCGGCAACCTCGTGCACCCCGACGTCCCGGTCGGCGGCGAGGAGGACTTCGTCGTCCTGGAGACGCACGGCACCATTCGCGACTTCGGTGCCGAGGGCTTCGAGCCCAAGGACCACCTGGAGCTCGGCGAGGCGCTCGGCGCCATCGACGTCGAGCGCGGCGCCAAGGTGTCCGGCTCCCGCTTCTACTACCTGACGGGTGTCGGCGCGCTCCTGGAGCTCGCTCTCGTCAACGCCGCGATCGCACAGGCCACCGAGGCCGGCTTCATCCCGATGCTGACCCCGGCGCTGGTCCGCCCGCGCGCCATGGAGGGCACCGGCTTCCTCGGCCAGGCCGCGGAGAACGTGTACCACCTGGAGAAGGACGACTACTACCTGGTCGGCACCTCCGAGGTGCCGCTCGCGGCGTACCACATGGACGAGATCATCGACGCCGACAAGCTGCCGCTGCGCTACGCCGGCTTCTCGCCGTGCTTCCGCCGCGAGGCCGGCACGTACGGCAAGGACACCCGCGGCATCTTCCGCGTGCACCAGTTCGACAAGGTCGAGATGTTCTCGTACGTCACCCCCGAGGACGCGGAGAACGAGCACAAGCGGCTCCTGGAGTGGGAGAAGCAGTGGCTGACCGGCCTCGAGCTGCCCTTCCAGGTCATCGACGTGGCCTCGGGCGACCTCGGCGCCTCCGCGATCCGCAAGTTCGACTGCGAGGCGTGGATCCCGACCCAGGGCAAGTACCGCGAGCTGACCTCGGCTTCGAACTGCGAAGGCTTCCAGGCGCGCCGCCTGTCCGTGCGGATGCGCGACGGCAAGAAGGTCCAGCCGCTGGCGACGCTGAACGGCACGCTGTGCGCCGTACCGCGCACGATCGTCGCGATCCTGGAGAACCACCAGCTCGCCGACGGCTCCGTGCGCGTGCCGGAGGTCCTGCGTCCGTACCTGGGCGGCCGTGAGGTCCTGGAGCCGATCTCCAAGTGACCGGCACCACTGGGTCGCCCGGGTCGACTGGATCAAATGGATCCGCGGGATCGAGGGGGTCGACCGGCTCGTTTCCCTACAAGCTCGTCGCGACCGATCTCGACGGGACGCTGTTGCGTTCCGACGAGACGGTCTCGCAGCGCACGCGTGAGGCTCTCGCAGCGGTCACCGCTGCGGGCGCCGCGCACATCGTCGTCACCGGGCGCGCGGTGCCCTGGACCCGCCACATCCTCGACGACCTCGGCTACGAGGGCCTCGCGGTGTGCGGTCAGGGCGCGCAGGTGTACGACGCGGGGGAGCACCGGCTGCTCACCTCGGTGACGCTGGACCGGCAGCTGGCCGGTCTGGCGCTCGCCAAGATCGAGGCGGAGGTCGGCCCGCTGCTGCTGGCCGCGAGCCGTGACGGCCTCGACGGCGAGGTACTGGTCGGCCCCGGCTACCAGGTGCAGGACGGCCCGCTCCCGGTCGTATCGATCAGGGACGCGTCCGATCTCTGGTCGGCTCCCCTGAACAAGGTGTACGTGCAGCACCCGACGCTCTCCGACGACGAGCTCGCGGCCGTGGCCACGCAGGTCGCGGGCGGCCTGGTCGGCGTGACGATGGCGGGCGCGGGCATAGTGGAACTTCTCCCCCTCGGCCTGTCCAAGGCCACGGGGCTGTCTCTCGCCGCCCGCCGCCTCGGCGCGAAGGCCGCGGACACGATCGCCTTCGGCGACATGCCCAACGACCTCCCCATGTTCGCCTGGGCCGCCCACGGCGTGGCCATGTCCAACGCCCACGAGGAGCTCAAGGCGGTCGCGGACGAGGTGACGCTCTCCAACGAGGAGGACGGCATCGCGGTGGTGCTGGAGCGCTTGCTGGGTTAGGCGTTGCGTTGCGGTGCTGTCCGTCCAGGGTCGGCAGCCTGTCGTACGTCTTGCGGAGGATGCGCGGATCGAACGCGCGCGGGGGTGCCCCCGACCGCGACTTGCTTTTCATCAAACACAGCGCAAGCCGGTGCCTTACCTCTCGGCCAATCCTCCGGGTGGGCGGCCCGCGCGAGAATGCGCGCTCGAAGCGGCCGCCCCGGGCAGCCCCCCGTGCGGAGCGGGTTCGACAGAGGAGTAACTACTCCGGAACCCGCCGCGGGCTGCCCTGTCGGGAGCTCGACGTATTGCTCCTGATGGGCATCATCGCGCTCCTCTCCCAGAACATGGCGCCGGCTCGATGCGGCGGCGTGGACATAACTACTGTGCCCGTACGCCGACTTGGGCGCCACTGATTAAAAGGCGGCCGCGAAGGGGTTCACCGGCGGCGCCACCTGCGCCGCCGCCCCTTGCTGAAGAACCACCCCGCGGGCGGCTCGTCGGAGCGCCAGGGCTGCGGATCGGGTCCCCCTTCGCGCCAGCGGGCGGCGAGCATACGCGCGCGAGCGGACGGCTCGGCCGTCTCCGCGGAGCGTATGAAGTTCTCGTCCAGTACGACGTCGTCCCAGACGTCCCCGGACTCCCGCTGTTCCTCACCCTTCGGTTCTGCCATCCCCGTTCCTCCTAGCCGCGCATCCCCTTGGCCCAGTGTGCCCAGACAGAGGTGAAGCCGCTGTCAAGAAAAAGGGCTCCACGCGCGCGTGGAGCCCCTCGCTCACTCCTCCCCGGCCAGCGTCAGCGACCGCAGCCTCTGACCGGCGTACCAGGTGGCGAGTACGGTGACCGCGACCAGCAGCACCGTCGCGGTCGGCAGGCCCACGTCCGAGGTGACGAGGTCCCCGCCGGTGACCTTGTGGCCCACCGCGAGCGCCCACTGCTGGACGCTGAGCGTGCGCGCGCCGGACACCAGCGACCCGAAGAGGGCCTCCCAGACGAGCGCGTAGACGAGCCCGAAGACCACCGCGTGCCGGGTCACCGTCCCCAGGAGCAGGAACAGCGCGGCATACGCGATGGAGGCGACCAGCGCCGCGACGGTGTAGGCGACGGCGATCTGCTGCCCGTTGCCGTTGAGGATCATGCCCGCGATGAAGGTCGGTACCGCCGAGAACGCCATGGTGACGGCGACGGCGACGATCAGCTTGGTGAAGATGATCGTGGGCCGCTTCAGGGGCTTGGCCAGCAGATACACCACCGAGCCGTCGTCGATCTCGGGCCCGATCGCGCCCGTACCGGCGATGACGCCGATGATCGGGACCATCGTGGCGAGGGCGAACCCGCCGAGCACGTCCGACGCCACCTGGTCGTCGGCTCCGGCAAAGCCGCGTACGGCCGCGGAGATCACGATGAGCAGGACGGGCAGCGCGCAGAGGATGAGGGCCCGGCGGCGGCCGAGCAGCCCCCGATACGTGAGCCGGGCGACTGTGGGGTCGTACATCTCTTGGCCTCCTACGCCGCGACGAGATACGAGAAGACGGACTCGAGGGACTCGTCGGACGGCGAGACCGTGAGCAGCCGGATGCCGTGGTCGCGCGCGACGCGCGGCAGCAGGGCGGTGAACCGGCCGAAGTCGACCGCCTGGATGCGCAACGCGCCCTCGGCGAGGTCCACTTCGATGCCGGACGTCGACGGGTCGGCGATCAGCGCGGCGGCCAGCGCCCGGTCGTCGCTGGAGCGGACGAGGTAGCGGTGCGGGCGGTCGGTCATCAGACGGCGGATGCGCCGGAAGTCACCGCTCGCCGCGTGCCGTCCGGCGACGATCACCTCGATGTGCGCGGCGAGTTGTTCGACCTCTTCGAGGATGTGGGACGAGAACAGCACCGTGCGGCCCTCGTCGCCCATGCGCCGCAGCAGGTCCATGAGCTGCATGCGCTGGCGCGGGTCCATGCCGTTGAAGGGCTCGTCGAGCAGCAGCAGGGACGGGTCGTGGACGAGCGCGGACGCCATCTTCACGCGCTGCCGCATGCCCTTGGAGTACGTCGAGATCTTGCGGTCCTGCGCGTACTCCATCTCGACCGTGGCGAGCGCCTTCTGGGCGGCCTTCGCGCCGAGGCCGTGCAACTCGGCGTTGGCGACGACGAATTCCTGGCCGGTGAGGAAGTCGTACATCGCCTCGCGCTCGGGGACGATGCCGATGTGCCGGTAGATCTGTTCGTTGCGCCAGACCTGCTGGCCGTCGAGGGTGACGGTGCCCGTGGAGGGGGCGAGGAAGCCGCCCATCATGTTGATGAGGGTGGACTTTCCCGCGCCGTTCGGGCCGAGCAGGCCGGTGACGCCGGGGCCGATCGTCATCGTGATGTCGTTGACCGCCACCACGTTGCCGAACCAGCGCGAGACGTGGTCGATGTTGAGCGTGGTCACAGCCCGACCTTTCGGTAGCGGCGCATCAGGAGGCCGTAGCAGCCCGCGATGAGACCCAGGAGGACGATGAGGTAGACGACGCCCTGCCCGGACGAGGGGCCTTCCCCTCCGGGGAAGGCGGAGGTGGCGCCGAGGAAGGCCGTCTGCACTCCGTCGATGAGCGTGATGGGCGAGAAGAGGCCGAGCCACGGGACCGCTCCCGTGCTGGACTGATCGAAGGCGATGGCCTGGACGGTGGAGACCGCTCCGTAGGAGATGGTCAGGGCGGCGATGACGGCCGCGATACCGAAGCCGCGGCGCGGGGTGACCGCCGAGATGACCAGGCCGATCCCGGCGAAGAGCAGCGACAGCAGTGCCACGGAGACCAGCCCCTGTCCGAATCCCTTCGTCTGGTCGGCGAAGTCGAGCTTGGCCAAAAGCGCCCCTACGTAGAGCACGATCAGCGGCGCGGCCGTGAGGGCGAACAGCGCCGAAGCCAGCGCCGCGTACTTGGCGCGTACGTAGTCGGCGGTCTCGATGGGGCGCGAGAAGTACAGCGGTACGGTCTTGAAGCGCAGGTCGCGGGAGACGGACTGGGGTCCCTGCGAGGCGACGTACAGCCCGATGACGGCCTGCATGATGACCGCGTAGCGCGTGTAGTCGACGGGCAGGTCCTTCGCCTTGGTGGCGACCGCGACCGCCACCATGATCAGCGCCGGGACGCACATCACCACGAAGAGCAGCATCGGCAGCACCTTGGACTTGACCGAGCGGCCGAGTCCGTAGGCGCCGCGCAGAGACTGCGAGTACAGCGAGCGGCGGGCGTAGGCGCGGCCCAGGCGCGGGCCGTCGTAGTTGCGGTAGCCGATGTTGTGGATACGGGTCTGCTCACCGCCTCGGGTGAGGGACTGCTCAACTGCCATGGCCGACCGCCTCCTTCCGCTGTTCGTCGCTGTCCTTGAAGACCTCCGCGATGTGGTGCCTTCGCTGTTCCATCCGGACCAGGCCCAGGCCGAGCTCGGCGACGACGTCGCGCACGAGGTCGTACGTCTCCTCGCCCTCGGCGGTGAGCAGCAGGATGTGCCCGGCGCCCGGCAGGCCGCTGCCGTCGTGGGTCTCGATCCCGCGCGCGTGGAGCACGTCGCGCACCGCGCCGGTGCCGTCCGGGTGCTCGTCGGTGTCGGTGACCTCGATGGCGAGGGTCGTGGTGGTCTGGGTGAAGTCCGTGGTGGAGCTGGACCGCAGCAGCTTGCCGCCGTCGATGACGACGACGTGGTCGCAGGTGCGCTCCAGCTCGCCCAGGAGGTGCGAGGTGACCAGGACCGAGATGCCGAAGTCGGTGTGGATACGACGGATCAGGCCGAGCATCTCGTCGCGGCCGACCGGGTCGAGGCCGTTGGTCGGCTCGTCGAGGAAGACCAGCTGGGGGTCGTGCACGAGGGCCTGCGCGAGCTTCACGCGCTGCTTCATGCCCGTCGAGTAGCCGCCGATGGGGCGGTAGCGCTCCTCGTACAGGCCGACGTGGCGCAGGGTGTCCGCGGTGCGCTCGCGGGCGGCGGCCGGCGGGAGCCCGGACATGCGCGCCATGTGGACGACGAACTCGGTGGCCGAGACGTCGGGTGGCAGGCAGTCGTGCTCGGGCATGTACCCGACCCGCTCGCGGATGGCGCCGCCGTCGGTGGCGACGTCGAGGCCGAGCACCTGGGCGCGGCCCTCGGTGGCGGGGGACAGACCCAGCAGGATCTTGATCAGTGTGGACTTGCCGGCTCCGTTGGCTCCGACGAGCCCGGTCACACCGGGCCCGACGTCCACGGAGAGCCGGTCAAGAGCGGTCACCCGGGGGAACCGCTTGCTCAGGCTTTCGGTCGCGATCACAGTCACGCTTCGAAAGTAGTGGCGCACGCCACAGCAGTCGTCAGACCACGGAGCTGGATTCGCGTCAGACTCCAGTCGTACGGGCCCGTAGGGGTCCCCCTGAGGTCGAACAGCCGGCGGCCGTTATCCACATCGGATTGGTTGTCCACAGGTGTCGCGCACGCCTATTGACGCAGCCTCTAACAATTGTCACATTCATCAGTGTCAAGTTACGAGCGCGTAAGGCAATCGGCGTGGACGGACGGTGGCATGAGCTCAGCAGTGGCCTCATCAGAGGTTTCATCAGCGGCCGGACTCTCCGCGGACCTGCGGGGGTTCCGGGAAGTGCAGCGCCTCGCGTACGAGTGCGCGGAGGCGGTCGCGGCGCAGCTGAAACCGGGCGTGACCGAACGCGAAGCGGCGCGCCTGCAGCGTGAGTGGCTGCGCGAGCGCGGGGTGCGCGACTGGTTCCACCTGCCCTTCGCCTGGTTCGGCGACCGCACGGCGTTCGTGAACTTCCGGATCCCGCTCCAGTTCTTCCCCACCAACCGCCGCCTGGAGCCGGGGATGCCGTTCATCCTCGACATGGCCCCTGTGTACAAGGGCTATACGGCGGACATCGGCTACTCGGGCTCCCTCGGGCTGAACCCGGTGCAGGACAAGCTGCTCGCCGACTTGGAGGCGCACCGCGAGCTGATCCTGCGCGAGGTGCGCGAGCGGCGCCCGCTGCGCGAGATCTACGAGGACGTGGACCGACTCATGGTCCGCCAGGGCTATGCGAACCGGCATCGCGCGTATCCGTTCGGCGTGATCGCGCACAAGGTGGACCGGGTGAAGGAGCGTCCCTGGGCGCCGCATCTGTTCGGGTTCGGCACGCAGTCCCTCAAGGGCCTGGCGAGCGACGCGCTGCACGGGCACCGCGACGGCTGGTCGCCGCTGTGGTCTCCGTACAAGTTCTCCGACCATCCGCCCCGGCCGGGGCTGTGGGCGGTCGAACCACACCTCGGATTCCGGGGTACGGGCGCGAAGTTCGAGGAGATCCTGGTCGTCACCGACTCCAAGGACCCTCAAGCGAGCGCGTTCTGGCTGGACGACGATCTGCCGCATGTGCGGCGCTGGGCGGAGGACAAGTGAGTCTCGAGGGCGCGCGCGAGCGCTGGGTGCGGACGGGCGGAGTCGAGCTGTGCGTCGCCGAGCTGGGCGACGAGACACAGCCCACGGTGGTGCTCGTGCACGGATATCCGGACTCCAAGGAGGTGTGGTCCGAGGTGGCGACGCGCCTCGCCGAACGCTTCCATGTGGTGCTGTACGACGTACGGGGACACGGCAGGTCCACGGCGCCGCAGCCGCTGCGCGGCGGGTTCACGCTGGAGAAGCTGACGGACGACTTCCTGGCGGTCGTGGACGCGGTCAGCCCTGACAGACCCGTACATCTGGTGGGGCACGACTGGGGTTCGGTGCAGTCGTGGGAGTTCGTCACGGTCCAGCGCGCCGAGGGCCGGATCGCGTCCTTCACGTCGATGTCCGGCCCGTCCCTCGACCATTTCGGGCACTGGATCAAGCAGCGCATGAAGCGGCCCACCCCGCGCAAGGTCGGCCAGCTCCTCGGCCAGGGCGCCAAGTCCTGGTACGTGTACCTGCTGCACACGCCCGTGCTGCCCGAGCTGGCCTGGCGCGGCCCCCTCGGCAAGCAGTGGCCGAAGATCCTCCAGCGGCTCGAGAAGGTGCCCTCGGGCGACTACCCGACCCCGTCACTGCCGTCGGACGCGGCGCACGGCGCCTGGCTGTACCGCGACAACGTACGGGCCCGGCTCAGCAGGCCACGCCCGGACGCCTACGCGCACGCGCCCGTGCAGCTCATCACGCCCCTGGGGGACGCGTTTCTCTCCGAGCGGCTCTACGACGAGCTGGAGACGTGGGCGCCGCAGCTGGTGCGCCGCACGCTGCCGGCCAAGCACTGGGTTCCGCGTACGCGCCCCGATCAACTGGCGGCCTGGATCACGGAGTTCGTGCACGCCAACGAGGACGGTGTGCCCGTCCGGGACACCCTGCCCACCAGCAAGTACGCGGACCGATTCGGCGGGCAGCTCGTGCTGGTCACCGGCGCGGGCAGCGGCATCGGGCGGGCCACCGCGTTCGCGTTCGCCGAGGCCGGCGCGCGCGTGGTGGCCGTCGACCGGGACGCGGAGGGCGCGGCCCGCACGGCGGAGATGTCCCGGCTGATCGGCTCCCCCGAGGCCTGGGCCGAGACGGTCGACGTGTCCGACGAGCAGGCCATGGAGAAGCTCGCCGAGAAGGTCGCCACCGAGTACGGCGTGGTGGACGTGCTGGTGAACAACGCGGGGATCGGGCTCTCCGGGTCCTTCTTCGACACGACTCCGGAGGACTGGAAGAAGGTCCTCGACGTCAACCTGTGGGGTGTGATCCACGGTTGCCGGCTCTTCGGGAAGCAGATGGCCGAGCGCGGCCAGGGCGGCCACATCGTCAACACCGCGTCGGCAGCGGCGTACCAGCCCTCGAAGGCGCTGCCCGCCTACAGCACCTCCAAGGCGGCCGTGCTGATGTTGAGCGAATGCCTGCGCGCGGAGCTGGCAGGGCAGGGCATCGGCGTCTCGGCGATCTGCCCCGGCTTCGTCAACACGAACATCACCTCGACCGCGCATTTCGCAGGAGTCGACGCCCTTGAGGAGAAGCGGCGCCAGAAGAAGTCGGCGCGGTTGTACGGGCTGCGCAATTACCCGCCGGAGAAGGTCGCCGACGCGATCCTGCGCGCGGTCGTGCGCAACCAGGCGGTCGTCCCCGTCACCCCGGAGGCGCGCGGCGCCCACCTCATGTCCCGCTTCACGCCGAGGGCGCTGCGGGCGATCGCACGAATGGAGCCGCCGCTGTGAGCGAACACCATGCGATCACCCCGAGGCGGGTGTCCTTCGACTGGGAGAAGACCCCGCTCCACTGGATACCGGACGAGCCCACCGCCACCCACGTCATCACCGTGCTGCATCTGCTGCTTCCGGCGGGGGAGCGGTGGTTCGTGCAGGTCTTCAAGGAGGCGCAGCCGCCGGTCGACGACTCCCTCCCCGTCACTCGATGGAGCGATGATCCCACTAGCGGCTTGCAGGGCCCGGCTCTTGCTCAGGTGACGTAGCCCATGCGACCTGGGAAGCCGAGCATGGCGTCGGCGTACGAGGCCCCTGCTCCACCAGTGAGATGGTTCAGGGCCTCCTCGTCGCCTTTGGCCACGTTCATCCGGTCAGGCCGTGAGGGACCCCGCCCGGTCGGGACTGGACCACGGACAGGATCCGTGTCGCCGCCCGGCTGCGAAAGTGGGCGACCAGTGCGTCCAAGACCGTTCGGGGCGCGCCGTTGGCCAGGCCCAGCCTGTCCAACGCTAAGGAACGGTTCATGGGCCAGGAGGTCCCAGCCGGGCAGCGAACTGCCCTCGTACGCCCGGCGGATCACGAGCACGGCGGCCCCCGTGTCCCATGCGCACACCCATGGGCTCGGGGGCGCCGCCTATCTCCCACGCCACGACCCCCAGCTCGCCGGCCGCCTGCGCTACTCGCTCGCCGCCCACAACAGGGCTGTACGCAAGGGGCTGTTGCCCACCTGGAAGGAACTCGGCGCGGCCATACCCCGCTATCTGCGGCGGTCGTACCATCCGTCGCAGGAGGGCTCACTGCGCAGAGCCGTCGAGTATCTGGCACAGTCCCCGGCGGCCCGGACGGCGGCCGGGGTGATCGGGCGGGCGGCCATCGCATAGGGACGGGCTGCCCTCACGCGGACGGGTCTCCCGGGGCGCGGGGCGGCGCGGAAAGGCAGGGAGCGTGAACGACGAGTCGGTCGGTGTCGCGTACCGGATCGAGGACCTGGCGCACCACAGCGGCGCCACCGTCCGGACGATCCGCGCCTATCAGGACCGCGGGCTGCTCCCCCGCCCCGAGCGGCGCGGCCGCGCCAATGTGTACGCGGACGCGCATCTGGCCCGGCTGCGCCAGATCGCCGGCCTCCTCGACCGCGGCTACACGCTGGCTTCCATCAAGGAACTCCTGGAGGCCTGGGACACGGGCCGGGGCCTCGGCGGGATCCTGGGCCTGGTCGCGGAGGTCGACGGGCCATGGACCGACGAGGAGGCCGTACGGATCTCGCGGGCCGAGCTGTTCGAGCGGTTCGGCGGCAGCCCGGACGACGCGGCGGTGGCCGACGCCGTGGAGCTCGGCGTGCTGGAGCCGGTTCCCGGGGACGCTGACTCTTTCGTGGTGCCGAGTCCCCAAGAGCTGGCTGTGGCTGTCGAGTTGTACGCGGCGAGTGTGCCGCTGTCCGCGATCTCCGGCCATTTGCGGGAGTTGAGGGGGCAGGTCGAGCACATCGCCTCCCGTTTCCTGGAGTTCACGACCGAGCATGTCTTCGCGCGCTATCTGGGGGAGCATCCGCCGACCGACGCGGACGCGGCCGAGGCGGCCTCGCTCGTACGACGACTGCGGCCGCTCGCGCAGCAGACGGTGGACGCGGAACTGGCCCGTGCCATGCGGCTGTTCGCCAACCGGCAGCTGCGCCGGCACCTGGGTTCGGGCCAACCCCCGCAATGCAAGGACGAGACGCTTTCCGTGGAGATCCCCGCGGCCACAATGAGGGCTGTGGAGCGGCTGGTTGGCGCCGGACAGGTGGGCGCCTTCGTCACCGCGGCCGCCGAACGGGAGGTGCAGGCCCGGACCTTGGACCACCTCACCTCAAACCATGGCAACCAGACCAAAATTGACGAAATACCCTAAACCGCTGGGCAGTTGTCCACAGATTCGCCAATTCCCCTGTGGATAACCGCACTTGGCTGTGGATCAAACCTCCGAACCAAAATCAAATGCGTGATCAGCATCTCGCCCGGCACCCTGGAGAGATGGATGAAAGACGCACCGTGAAAGTGTCCAAGTACCTCTCGAAGCATCTGCGGCATCAACCCGAACGCATCGGGCTCACGCTCGGCGAGGGCGGCTGGGTCGAGATCGAGGCGCTGATCGCCGCGGCCGCCACGCACGGATTCCGGTTCACGCGCGAGGAGCTCGACCACGTGGTGGCCACGAACGACAAGCGGCGCTTCGCGATCGAGGGCACCCGGATCCGCGCCAGCCAGGGCCACTCCGTCGAGGTCGACCTCGGACTGTCCCCGGCGACCCCGCCCGCGTACCTCTACCACGGGACCGTGGCCCGCAACCTGGACGCGATCCGCGCCGAAGGCCTGCGCCCCATGAACCGGCACGACGTACACCTCTCGCCGGACCGGGACACCGCCACCCGCGTCGGCGCCCGCCGCGGACGGCCCGTCGTCCTCTCCGTCGACGCCGCCGCCATGCACCGCGACGGCCATGTCTTCCACGTCAGTGCGAACGGGGTGTGGCTCACCCGGGCCGTACCGCCGCGGTACCTGCGGTTTCCCGCACCGCACTGATCGGCCGCGGGCACGACCACCCCGCGGCTCCGCTTACGCTCGATGCATGAGTCTGCGTCTGAGCACTGTGATCCTGCCGTACGTCCGCTGGCACGAGGGCGGGCGTTCCGCCTGGCAGCGTGCGGAGCAGCTCGGCTTCCACACCGCGTTCACGTACGACCATCTGTCGTGGCGGACCTTCCGCGACGGCCCGTGGTTCGGAGCCGTCCCGACGCTGACCGCCGCGGCCGCCGTCACCGATCATCTCCGCCTCGGCACGCTCGTGACCTCGCCGAACTTCCGGCACCCGGTGACCCTCGCCAAGGAACTGATCTCCCTCGACGACATCTCGAACGGCCGGGTCACCCTGGGCATCGGCGCGGGCGGCACCGGCTTCGACGCCACGGCACTCGGCCAGGAGCCCTGGACCCCGCGCGAGCGCGCCGACCGCCTCGCCGAGTTCGTCCCCCTGCTCGACCGGCTCCTCACCGAGGACTCCGTCTCCTACAACGGCGACTTCTACTCGGCGCACGAGGCGCGCAACATCCCCGGCTGCGTCCAGCGCCCCCGGCTGCCCTTCGCCGTGGCCGCCACCGGGCCGCGCGGGCTGAAGCTCGCCGCACAGCACGGACAGGCGTGGGTGACGACCGGCGACCCGAAGCTGTACGAGACGGGCACCTCTGAACAGTCGATTCAAGCCATTCGCGGACAGGTCGAGAAGCTGGGCGCCGCCTGCGCCGCGGTCGGCCGTGACGTGGCCGCGATGGACAAGGTTCTGCTCACCGGCTTCACCCCGGACCGCGGCCGTCCGCTGGAGTCCCTCGACGCGTTCGTCGACTTCGCGGGCAAGCACGCCGAGCTGGGCTTCACCGACATCGTGATCCACTGGCCGATCCCCGACTCGGGCTTCGCCGCCGACGAGAAGGTCTTCGAGCAGATCGCCATGGAGGCCCCGGCACAGCTGCGCTGACTTTGACGGGGCGTAACGGCGCTGGTGAGGACGGTAACCACTCACTTGTGCGGACCGGCGCACGCCCGTGCGCGCATATGCGGGAGAATGGGCCGGTGACCTCAGCGACTCGACGGCCCGAGACCCCGGCCTCCACCGTTCCGCCCCGGCTGATCGCCACGGATCTCGACGGCACCCTGTTGCGCGACGACAAGTCGGTGTCCGAGCGCACGATCGCCGCCCTCGCCGCCGCCGAGCAGGCCGGTATCGAGGTGTTCTTCGTCACCGGCCGCCCGGCCCGCTGGATGGATGTGGTCAGCGACCACGTCCACGGGCACGGCCTGGCGATCTGCGGCAACGGCGCGGCCGTGGTCGACCTGCACGGTGGCCCCGGTGCCCACCGCTTCGTCAAGATCCGCGAGTTGGTGCCCGACATCGCGCTCAACGTCATCCGGCGGCTGCGCGGCGCCGCACCCGGCACGGTGTGCGCCGTAGAGCGCACATACGGACTCCACCTGGAACCGGGATACCCCTCGCTGCACATGGAGCCCCCGGAGATCGTCGCGCCCGCCGAGAAGCTCCTCGCCGAGGACGCCCTCGACGCCGATCAGCCGGTGCTCAAGGTGCTCGCCTACCACTACGAGATGGATCCGGACGACTTCCTCACCGTCGCCCGCCATGCCATCGGCGACCGCGCCAATGTCACGCGCTCCAGCCCCAGTGCCCTGCTGGAGATCAGCGGCCCCGGCGTCTCCAAGGCGAGCACCCTCGCACTGTGCTGCGCCGAGCGCGGCATCTCTCCCGAGGAGGTCGTCGCCTTCGGCGACATGCCGAACGACGTCGAGATGCTCACCTGGGCGGGCCAGTCGTACGCGATGGGCAACGCGCATCCCGACGTGATCGCCGCGGCATCCGGGCGCACGGTCGCCAACAACGAGGACGGGGTGGCGGTCGTGATCGAGCGGATGGTCGCGGAGCGGTTGTAGAACCGAGCGGATCGTCGCAGCGGTTGTAGAACCGAGCGAGTTCAGCAGGAGCCGCTGTCTACCGGACCCGGACAATGACAGCGATCGTGTCCCGCCGGATCGGGCATGGTCACGTTCAGGTCGTGCACCTGGGGGACCGGACGCCACGGATGGCGGACGCCACTGGGCCGAACAGGGGCTCGGCTTCGGTGTGTTGACTCCCGTGAACCTGGAGCCGCCTTCGGTGCGTTGCTCCTCGGTCCTGGAGCCCGCCTTCGGTGCGCTGCCCCTCGGTCCTGGAGCCCGCCTTCGGGGCGTTGCTCCTCGGTCCTGGAGAGCCGCTCCGGTCCCGCGGCCCCGGAGTGCTCAGTACGGCGCCTGCCACACCACCGTCGTACCGCCCCCGTCCTCGCCGATCCCGGGCCCGTACCAGCTGTCGCCGCCCAGAGACTCGGCACGGCGCTTGAGGTTCCTCAGGCCGCTGCGCCGGCCGCCGTCGGGGATGCCGACGCCGTCGTCCGCGACGGTCAGCCGGACAGCCGGCCGACCGTCCGGCAGGAGCACGGTCGCGTCGACGACGACGTCGATACGGGACGCCCCGGCGTGCCGGAAGGCGTTGGAGAGGGCCTCGCGCAGGGCCGCGATGAGGTTCTTGCCGGTGAGTTCGCCGACCACCGTGTCGACGGGGCCGACGAAGTGGTGGGAGGGCTTGAAGCCGAGCGGTACGGCGGCCATGTTGATCTCGCGCAGCACGCGGGTGTGCAGCGCCGACGGCACCTCCGCGGGGCTCTGTTGGAGGGCGAAGATGGCGGTGCGGATCTCCTGGATGGTGACGTCGAGTGCGTCGACCGCCTTGCCGACGCCCTCCTGCACCTCGGGCACGACGGACCGGCGCTGGGCGCTCTCCAGCATCATCCCTGTGGCGAACAGCCGCTGGATGACGAGGTCGTGCAGGTCACGGGCGATCCGGTCGCGGTCCTCGTACACCGCGAGCCGCTCCCGGTCGCGCTGCGCCTCGGCCGTCATCAGCGCGAGCGCGGCCTGCGAGGCGAACTGCGCGGCCAGCGTGCGCTCGGTCTCCGTGAACGGACGGCCGCCGCGGACGCGCGGTGTGACGAGGGCCCCGAGCACACGGCCGTCGCTCTGCAACGGCAGCAACATGATCGGCCCGTACTCGCGCGCGAGATCCGTGGCCATCCGCGGGTCGGTGGCCGCGTCCTCGACGAACATGAGCTCCCCGTCGAGGAGTTCCGCCACGAGCCCGCTCTCCGGGGGGATGACCATGCCGAGCGCCTTCGACGGGCGTTCCGAGGCGACGGCGACGATCTCCAGACCGCCCTCTTCGGCGGGCAGCAGCACGATCCCGGCCGCCGAGCCGGAAAGCTGTCGGGCCTGTTCGGCGACAACCTGGAGGGCGTCCTCGGCGTCGTCGGCCGACAGCAGCGCGGTGGTGACGGCCACCGAGCCGTCGATCCAGCGCTCGCGCTGCTTGGCGGCCTCGTACAGACGGGCGTTGCCGATGGCGATGCCCGCCTCCATCGCCAGCACCCGGACCATGTTGAGGTCGTAGTCGTCGAAGGGTCCGCCGCCGCGCTTCTCGCTGAGGTACAGATTCCCGAAGATCTCCCCCTGCACCCGGATCGGGACCCCGAGGAAGCTGCGCATCGGCGGATGGTGTTCCGGGAACCCGCACGAACGCGGATCGTCGGCCACGTTCGCGCGCAGCACCGGCACCGGGTCGTGGATGAGGGCGCCCAGCAGCCCCTTGTGTCCGTCGGGCAGCCGCCCGATCCGCTCGGCGGTCTCCTCGTCGACCCCGTGGTAGACGAAGTCCGCGAGCCCTTCTCCGTCCTCGGCGACGACCCCGATGGCCGCGTACCGCGCGTCCGCCAGCTCGGCCGCCGTCTCGCAGATCCGGTCCAGCGTGGAGTGCAGCTCCAGGCCCGACCCGACCGACCGCATCGCCTCCAGCAGCTGCGGCACCCGCGCGGTCAGCTCGGTGGACAGCCCCTGCAGGCCCCGGTCCGCCCGCGCCGCCGCGTCCAGGCCACCGTCTGGGCCGTCGTCCGGGCCGGGCGAGGCAGGAGCTACTGACATGCCTTGAGGGTAGTTAGTCCCATTTATAAGGGAAAGTCGAGCCCGTGCAAGGGAAAGTCGAGCCCGGCCGGGGAGACGGCGAGGCGGCAGGAAAGCGGGGCAGCAGGACGACGGGGCGGCAGGACGACGGCGAACGCCGCGTCTCCGGCGTGATCCGCCGGACAGCACACCTAGCGCCCCACGGACCCGACCAGCAGATCCCCCGCCGCCTCCCGCTCCACCATCTCCCGCAGCGGGCCCTCGACAGCCGCCAGCTCCGCGTACACACCCCGCTGGACCACACTTCCCTCCGCGAGCACGATCACCTCGTCCACGGCGTCGAGGCCGGCCAGCCGGTGCGTGATCAACAGCGTCGTACGGCCCTCGGTCGCGGCCAGCAGATCGGCGGTGAGCGCGTCGGCCGTCGGCAGGTCGAGATGTTCCGCGGGCTCGTCGAGGACGAGTACGGGAAAGTCGGCGAGTAGCGCCCGCGCCAGCGCGAGCCGCTGACGCTGGCCGCCGGACAGCCGCGCCCCGTGTTCGCCGATCAGCGTGTCGAGCCCGTCGGGCAGCCCGTCCGCCCAGTCCAGGAGCCGGGCCCGGGCGAGCGCGTCGCGCAGTGCGGTCTCGGTCGCGTCCTTCCGCGCCAGCAGCAGGTTCTCGCGCACCGTGCTGTCGAAAAGGTGCGCGTCCTGGGCGCAGAGCCCGACCAGGCGGCGTACCGCGTCCCCGTCCATCGCGTACGCGTCCACACCGCCCAAGGTGTACGTCCCCGCGCCCGCGTCCAGGAACCGCAGCAGCACCTGCGCGAGCGTGGTCTTGCCGGACCCGGAGGGGCCGACGACAGCGACCCTGCGGCCCTGTTCGAGGGTGAGGTCGAGCCCGGCGAGCGCGTCCCGGTCCTGTCCGGTGTGGCGTGCGGCCAGTTCCTTGATCACCAGGGGGAATGCGGACGCGGGCGGCTGCGCCGGGTGTTCCGGTTCGCGTACGGGATCGGGGGCGTCCAGCACCTCGTACACGCGCTCCGCGCTCTTGCGCACCCGCTGGCGGTACTGGACGGCGAGCGGCAGCCCCAGGACGGCCTCGAACGCGGCCAGCGGGATGAGGGCGACGACGGCCATCGCCACGCCGCCCAGCCGCCCGGCGGTGACCGCCTGGGCCCCCACGAGGGCGGTGGCCGTGACGGTCAGCCCGGACGCGAGCGCCGTGAGCCCGTCGCCGAGCGCGGTCGCGGTGGCGGCCCGGGAGGCGATGCGGGTGAGCACGGTGTCGGCCCGCCGCGCCTCGGCGGTACGGGCGGGCAGCGCGCCCGCGACCGTCAACTCGGCCGTTCCCGTGAGCAGATCGGTCACCCGTGTCGCCAGGACGCCGCGAGCGGGAGCGAGCCGGCGTTCGGCGCGGCGCGCCACGGCGCCGGTCACGAGCGGGACGCCCACCCCGGCGGCCAGCAGCCCGACGGCGAGCGCGGCACCGGCCTCGGGCAGCAGCCAGGCGGTGAAGCCCACGGCGGCGGCGGACACGACGACCGCGGCCCCGGCGGGCAGCAGCCACCGCAGCCAGTAGTCCTGCAACGCGTCGACATCGGCGACGAGCCGCGACAGCAGATCACCGCGCCGCGTCGTCCGCAGCCCCGCGGGCGCCAGCCGCTCAAGGCGCCGGTACACGGCGACCCTGGTGTCGGCCAGCATCCGCAGCACCGCGTCGTGTGACACGAGCCGCTCCGCGTACCGGAACACGGCCCGCCCGATCCCGAACGCCCGCGTAGCCGTCACGGCCACCATCAGATACAGCACCGGCGGCTGCTGGGACGCCCGCGAGATGAGCCACCCGGAGGTGGCCATCAGACCGACGGCACTGCCGAGCGCGAGGCTGCCCAGGAGGAGAGCGAGCACGAGCGGCCCACGCCGGGGAACGGCCATGGCACGGACACGGGCGAGCACGCCGCCACTCCGCTGCGGGGCCACGTAGGGGCCTTCGCCGTCGGCCGCGGCCACGCCTTCGAGTTCGACCGGCCGGGGAGGCTGCGCTCCGGCGGCGTCCACGGAGCCGGACACCACGACGGGCGCCCCGGGCTCCAGCCGCACCACCCGGTCCGCCACCCCCAGCAACGCGGGCCGATGCACCACCAGCAACACCGTCCGCCCCACGGCGAGCCGCCGCACCGCCTCCACGACCTCCGCCTCGGTCGCCCCGTCCAGCGAAGCCGTCGGCTCGTCGAGGAGCAGTACCGGACGGTCCGCGAGGAACGCCCGTGCCAGGGCGAGGCGTTGACGCTGACCGGCGGACAGCCCGGCCCCGTCCTCACCGAGGACCGTGTCGACCCCGTCGGGCAGCGCGTCGACGAAGCCCGCGGCGCCCGCGTCGACAAGCGCCCGCCGCAGCGCCGCGTCGTCCGCGTCGGGACGCGCCAGCCGTACGTTCTCGGCGATGGACCCGGCGTAGAGATGGGGCCGCTGCGGCACCCAGGCGACCCGCGAGCGCCACTCCGCCAGGTCGGCCTCGGCAAGATCGACTCCCCCGACCCGCACCCGGCCCTCGGCGGGCTCCACGAACCCCAGCAGTACGTTCAACAGTGTCGACTTGCCCACCCCGCTCGGCCCCACGAGGGCGACCGTCTCACCGGGCTCGACCGTGAACGAGACGTCCGAGACCGCGTCCCCGGAGCGCCCCGGGTACCGCACGGTCACACCCTCGAAGCCGATCTCCCCCGCGGGCAAGGAAAGCGAGCCACCGGCCCGCACCGGCGTCTCCAGCACGGAGAAGATCTCCTCGGCCGCCGCGAGCCCCTCGGCGGCGGCGTGGTACTGCGCCCCCACCTGCCGCAGTGGCAGATACGCCTCGGGCGCGAGGACGAGGATGACGAGCCCCACATACAGGTCCATCTCGCCGTGGACGAGCCGCATCCCGATGGTCACCGCGACCAGCGCGACCGAGATCGTGGCGAGCAGCTCCAGCGCGAAGGACGACAGGAAGGCGATCCGCAGCGTCCGCATGGTCGCCAGCCGGTACTCGCCGGTGATCCGTCGGATCGACTCGGCCTGCGCCTTGGCCCGGCCGAACACCTTGAGCGTCGGCAGCCCCGCGACCACATCCAGGAAGTGGCCCGAAAGCCGTGACAGCATCCGCCACTGACGGTCCATCTGGGACCGAGTCGCCCAGCCGATCAGCACCATGAAGAGGGGGATGAGCGGCAGCGTGCCGATGATGATCGCCGCCGACACCCAGTCCTCGGTGACGATCCGCGCGAGGACGGCCACCGGAACCACCACCGCGAGCCCCAACTGCGGCAGATAGCGCGAGAAGTAGTCGTCGAGCGCGTCGACTCCCCGCGTGGCCAGGGCGACCAGCGAGCCCGTCCGCTGCCCGCTCAGCCACCCGGGGCCGAGCTGCGCGGCCCGCTCCAGCAGCCGTCCCCGCAACTCCGACTTGACCGCCGCGCTGGCTCGGTGCGCGGCGAGTTCGGTGAGCCAGGAGACGACCGCCCGGCCGATCGCGACCACTGCCAGCAACACCAGCGGTGTCCGGAGCTCGCCGGCCGAGAGTCCGTGCTGGAAGGCGCCGACCACGACCTCGGCGATGAGCATCGCCTGGGCAATGACCAGCGCCGCCCCGGCGACCCCCAGACCGACGACCGCCGCGAGAAAGTGGCGAGTGGCGCGGGCGTACCGAAGCAGACGCGGGTCGATCGGTTTCACGTGAAACACACCCTTGGCTCATCGGGCATGTTTCACGTGAAACATGCCCTTAGGTCGGATTCAGTGCGCGGCATCCGCGGCGATGTGCTGCGTACCGATCCGCTTGCGGAACACCCAGTACGTCCACGACTGGTAGAGCAGGACGATCGGCGTGGCGATGCCCGCGCACCAGGTCATGATCTTCAGGGTGTACGGGCTCGACGACGCGTTGGTGACCGTCAGGCTCCAGTCGTCATTGAGCGAGGACGGCATGACGTTCGGGAAGAGCGACAGGAACAGCATCGCGACGGCCGCCACGACGGTGAGCCCCGACAGCATGAACGCCCAGCCCTCACGGCCAGCGTTGACCGCCACCAGCGACGCGACGAGCGCGACCACGGCCACCACCAGTGCGACCAGCGACTTGGCGTCACCGTTCTCGGCCTGGGTCCAGAGCAGGAAGATCAGCGCCAATACGGCTGCCACAAGACCGAGTTGCAGTGCCAGCTTCCGCGCGCGCTCACGGATGTCCCCGACGGTCTTGAGCCCGACGAACACCGTTCCGTGGAAAGTGAACAGCGTCAGCGTGACCAGTCCGCCGAGGATCGCGTACGGGTTGAGCAGATCCCAGAGGTTGCCCACGTACTCGAAGTTCTTGTCGATCTTCACTCCGCGCACGATGTTGCCGAAGGCCACGCCCCACAGGAACGCCGGGATCAGCGAGGTCCAGAAGATCGCGGTCTCCCAGTTGCGCTGCCAGTTCTCCTCGGGCCGCTTCGCCCGGTACTCGAAGGCGACACCGCGCACGATCAGGCAGACCAGAATGATCAGCAGCGGCAGATAGAAGCCGGAGAAGAGCGTGGCGTACCACTCGGGGAAGGCGGCGAAGGTCGCGCCGCCCGCCGTGAGCAGCCACACCTCGTTGCCGTCCCAGACGGGACCGATCGTGTTGATCAGCACCCGCTTCTCGATGCGGTCGCGGGCCAGCAGTTTGGTGAGGATGCCGACTCCGAAGTCGAAGCCCTCCAGGAAGAAGTAGCCGATCCAGAGGACCGCGATGAGTACGAACCAGACGTCGTGAAGTTCCATGACTCAGCAGCTCCCTGGGCCTAGTAGGAGAAGGCCATCGGCTTGTCGGCGTCTTGGGAGTCGCCGCCGATCTTGGTGGGTGGGTTGAGGTCGGCCTCGGTGAGCTCGGGGGGTCCGGCCTTGACGTACTTCACGAGCAGCTTGACCTCGACGACAGCGAGGATCGCGTAGAGCGTCGTGAAGACGATCATCGAGGTGAGCACCTCGCCCTGCGAGACACCGGGGGAGACCGCTTGCCGGGTCTGCAGGACGCCGTAGACGACCCACGGCTGACGGCCCATCTCGGTGAAGATCCAGCCCCAGGAGTTGGCGATCAGCGGGAAGCCCAGGGTCAGGATCGCGATGCGCCAGTACCACTTGGTGAGCGTCGGGCCGAGGGCCTTGTTCTTGAAGAGGACGAGTTGCGGCACCTCGTCGTCGCCGACCCTCAAGTGCTGCGGCAGCATGAACTTCTTGCGGGTCAGCCAGAGTCCGACCAGGCCGATCGCGAAGGACGCCATGCCGAAGCCGATCATCCAGCGGAACGCCCAGAAGGTGACGGGGATGATGGGGCGATAGTCGCCGGGACCGTACTTCGCCTGCTCGGCCTTGTTGGTGTCGTTGATGCCGGGGACATACGAGCTGAAGTCGTCGTCGGCGAGGAACGACAGTATCCCCGGGATGGACAGCTCGACGGTGTTGTGCCCCTTGCTGACGTCCCCGTACGCGAAGATCGAGAACGGCGCGGAGTCCTGACCGTCCCACAGCGCCTCGGCGGCGGCCATCTTCATCGGCTGCTGCTTGAACATGACCTTGCCGAGGGTGTCACCGCTGATCGCGGTGAGCAGTCCGGCGATGACCACGGTGACCAGCCCCAGCCGCAGCGAGGTCTTCATCACGGAGACGTGCTTCTTGCGGAACAGGTGGAAGGCGGCGATGCCGACGATGAAGGCGCCGCCAGTCAGGAAGGACGCCGAGAGTGTGTGGAAGAACTGGGCGAGCGCGGTGTTCTGGGTCAGCACGTGCCAGAAGTCGGTGAGTTCGGCACGCCCCTTCACCTTGTTGATCTTGTAGCCGACGGGGTGCTGCATCCACGAGTTGGCCGCGAGGATGAAGTACGCCGACAGGATCGTGCCGATCGAGACCATCCAGATGCAGGCGAGGTGGAGCTTCTTCGGCAGCTTGTCCCAGCCGAAGATCCACAGCCCGATGAAGGTGGACTCGAAGAAGAAGGCGATCAGGGCTTCGAAAGCGAGCGGGGCACCGAAGATGTCGCCGACAAAGCGCGAGTAGTCGGACCAGTTCATGCCGAACTGGAACTCCTGCACGATGCCAGTGACGACGCCCATCGCGATGTTGATCAGGAAGAGCTTGCCCCAGAACTTGGTGGCCCTGAGGTACTTCTCTTTCTCCGTGCGCACCCAGGCCGTCTGCAGGCCGGCGGTGAGCGCGGCGAGCGAGATCGTCAGGGGGACGAAGAGGAAGTGGTAGACGGTGGTGATGCCGAACTGCCATCGCGCCAGAGTCTCCGGCGCCAAAGCCAATTCCACGTCGTCAGTCTCCTTACGTCGCCGTGGTACAGCGGCAGTTTGCCCCCTTTGTCACACACATAACGGGAGCAACCGGGACACGTTTGTGAACGCGTTCACATTCACAAGCAATTATGACGCACCGGCTTTCGACCTTCGAAGGGGGGTCCCCTCTTACGTCACCCCCCGGGCCCCCTTGGCAGGAACTTCAACATATTGTTGAATCCGCCGCATGCAGATACGGATCTCCTGGCCCGCGGGACACCTCACCGCGACCCTCGGCGACACCCCGACCGCCCTGGCCCTCGCCCAGGCGCTGCCGCTCGCCTCCACCGCCCGCACCTGGGGCGAGGAGGTCTACTTCGACACCGGCGTCTCCGTCGCCCTCGAGGACGGCGCCCAACAGGTCGTCGAACCCGGCACGGTGGCCTTCTGGACCGACGGCGACGCCCTCGCGCTCCCTTACGGGCCCACACCGATCTCGCGAGGCGACGAGTGCCGCCTCGCGAGCCCGTGCAACGTCCTCGGCCGTCTCGACGGCGACCCGGGCCACCTGGCCACGGTGCGCGACGGCGACCCCGTCCGCGTAGAACTCGTAGAGAACGTCTAGTGCTTGTGGGCCACTACAGCTCCTTGCGGAACCCTTCCGTCACCTTCAGGAAGATGTCGTTCGCCTCCGACTCGCCGATCGTCACGCGGACTCCCTCCCCGGCGAAGGGCCGCACGACAACTCCGGCCTGCTCGCAGGTGGCGGCGAAGTCGAGCGTGCGCTCCCCCAGCCGCAGCCAGACGAAGTTGGCCTGCGTCTCGGGCACCGTCCAGCCCTGCCCGCGCAGCGCCTCGACCACACGGACGCGCTCGCACACCAGCGAGCCGACCCGGCCGAGCAGTTCGTCCTCGGCGCGCAGGCTCGCCACGGCGGCGTCCTGGGCCAGCTGGCTCACGCCGAAGGGCACCGCCGTCTTGCGCAGCGCCGCGGCGACCGGCTCATGGGCGATCGCGAAGCCGACCCGGAGACCGGCGAGCCCATAGGCCTTGGAGAAGGTACGCAGCACACACACGTTGGGCCGGTCGCGGTAGATCGCGACGCCGTCGGGGACCTCCACGTCGCGGATGAACTCCCGGTACGCCTCGTCCAGGACGACGAGCACGTCACTGGGCACCCGGTCGAGGAAGCGCTCCAGCTCGGCCCGGCGCACCACCGTGCCGGTCGGGTTGTTCGGGTTGCAGATGAAGATCAGCCGGGTCCGGTCGGTGATCGCGTCCGCCATCGCGTCCAGGTCGTGCACCTCACCCGGCGTCAGCGGCACCCGCACCGAGGTCGCCCCGCTGATCTGCGTGATGATCGGGTACGCCTCGAAGGACCGCCAGGCGTAGATGACCTCGTCGCCCGGACCGCTCGTGGCCTGCAGCAGCTGCTGCGCGACCCCGACCGAGCCGGTGCCGGTGGCCAGGTGCGAGAGGGGGACGCCGAAACGGTCCGACAACTCGTTCATCAGTCCGGTGCAGGCCATGTCCGGGTAGCGGTTGAAGGACCCGGTCGCGGCGGTCACGCTCTCGATCACGCCGGGCAGCGGCGGATACGGGTTCTCGTTGGACGACAGCTTGTAGGCCACCGGACCGCCGGCCGCGGCAGGCTTGCCGGGCTTGTAGGTGGGGATACCCTCCAGCTCGGCACGCAGCTTGGGGCTCGTCTCGCTCACCGCAGTCCTCCTCGTGACCACCAGCGGCTCAGGACCACCACCGGCTACCAATGCTTCTTACCTTATGAGGATTCGGCGCCGCTGCGAATGGGCTGTGGACAACCGAACAGCAACCGGACGGCAACCGGACGCGGCTCGGCGCTCACCCTCGCACGGCCCGAAGGCGCCCTCGTGATCATCCTCGTACGGCTGAGTGGTCATCCTCATACGAAGGCGTACGAAATAGGGGGGCGCGCCGCCCGGCCGCGCACGCGCCGGTGGCTCACGCCGTGGCGCGCATCACCCGTGAAGGTGAGTTGAGACCTCTTCGAAACATGGCCCACTTGGCAGGCCCATGCGCGCCGACAAGTCACGTACTGCCATTGTATCGTTCAACATCCTTTGTTTCCAAGGGAGTTGACCCATGTCGACCATGCAGAAACGTGCCTGTCAACGCGTGCATATGCGTCCGCACTACCCCACCGCATGAGCCCTACTATCGGCTCGCCATGACAGCAGCAGGGAAGCACCAGGTGAGCCGGGCGGAGACCTCCCGCCGCGGCGGTCGACCGGGCCGGGCAGGCATCAGAGACGTGGCCGCGGCCGCAGGAGTCTCCATCACGACGGTCTCCGACGCCCTCAACGGCAAGGGCCGGCTCCCGGACGCCACCCGACGCCACGTCCGCGAGGTCGCCGACCGGCTGGGCTATCGCCCGTCGGCCGCGGCCCGAACCCTCCGTACCGGCAAGTCGGGCCTCATCGGCCTGACCGTGACGACGTACGGGGATGAACCCTTCACCTTCACCGAGTTCGCGTACTTCGCGGAGATGGCGAGAGCCGCCACCTCGGCCGCGCTCGCCCGGGGCTACGCCCTGGTCATCCTCCCCGCGACCTCGCGCCACGACGTGTGGTCGAACGTCGCCCTGGACGGAACCGTGGTCATCGACCCGTCCGACCAGGACCCGGTCGTCAGCGAGCTGGTCCGCCAGGGTTTACCGGTCGTCTCCGACGGCCGCCCGGCGGGCTCCCTCCCGGTCACCGCCTGGGTGGACAACGACCACGAGGCCGCGGTCCTGGGCATCCTCGACCACCTGGCCGACGCCGGCGCCCGCCGGATCGGCCTCCTCACCGGCACCTCCACGGACACGTACACCCACCTCTCCACCACCGCATACCTGCGCTGGTGCGAGCGGGTCGGCCAGGATCCGGTGTACGAGGCCTACCCGGCGCACGATCCGTGCGCGGGAGCCGTCGCCGCCGACCGGCTGCTGGCCCGGCCCGACCGCCCCGACGCCGTCTACGGACTCTTCGACCCCAACGGCACCGACCTGCTGGCCGCGGCCCGGCGCTACGGCCTGCGCGTACCGGACGACCTGCTGCTCGTCTGCTGCAGTGAGTCCACCGTCTACGCCAACACCGAACCGCCCATCACGACGCTCTCCCTCAAACCGCGCCGGATCGGTACGGCCGTGGTCCAGCTCCTCATCGACGCCATCGAGGGGGTCGAATCGGACCAGCCGGTCGAACAGGTGATACCGACGGAGCTGATCGTGCGGACCTCCTCCGAACGCCGTCCACCCCGTACGACGGTCAGTCCGCCCCGATCACCCGAGGAGGGGTGACGCCCGGTTCGCGCGACGAGGTTGACGCCCGGTGAAGAAAGGGCGGGGAAAGCCCCGCCCAATTCGGGCGAAAACCGCGGTGAACTGGGCTCCTACTCCGATTCACCACCCCTGGGTCATCACATGGCGCGATCCGCATTCCTATGATGGGCGGACGACACCGCGGGCCGCTGCGACCAGGCAGTCCGATCCGGTGCAGATGCGGCGCGATGGTGGTGGAGGGGTCGATGACTCAGGGGGCCGGTCAGGGACCCGAGGTGGTGCGGACGGCGACGTTGCGCGACTTCCGGGTGCCCGCGTACGTCCACGAGACCGGTCCGTACGCGCAGAGCACGCCCCCGGGGGAGGACGCCAGGCCTGCCGAGGGCCCCGAGGGCTACACGCCCACGCGGCGCGATCTGCCCGTCATCAACCGGGGTGACACGGTTCAGGTGGTCATCGACCCAGAGTCCGTGCCAGGACCGCAGCCCGGCGACGGGCCGGGTCCGCTGTACGTCGTCGGTGACGTGCACGGGTATCTCGACCAGCTGGTCGCCGCGCTCCAGGAGCAGGGCCTCATCGACGCCGCGGGCAACTGGTCCGCCGGGACCGCGCGCCTGTGGTTCCTCGGCGACTTCACCGACCGCGGCCCGGACGGCATCGGCGTGATCGACCTCGTGATGCGGCTGTCCGCCGAGGCGGCCGCGGCCGGCGGCTACTGCAAGGCGCTCATGGGCAACCACGAGCTGCTGCTGCTCGGCGCCAAGCGCTTCGGCGACACCCCCGTCAACTCCGGCGCGGGCACCGCCACCTTCCAGGCGGCCTGGCTGCTCAACGGCGGCCAGAAGACCGACATGGACCGCCTCCAGGACCACCACCTCCAGTGGATGGCCCGCCTCGACGCCATGGAGCAGGTCGACGGACACCTCCTGGTGCACTCCGACACCACCGCCTACCTCGACTACGGCGACTCCATCGAAGCGGTCAACGACACCGTCCGCGAAACCCTCACTCGCAACGACGCGGACGAGTGCTGGGACCTCTTCCGCAAGTTCACCAAGCGCTTCGCCTTCCGCGACGACGGGGGCGCCGAGGCCGTACGGTCCCTGCTGGACACCTACGGCGGCACCCGCATCGTCCATGGTCACAGCCCCATTCCGTACCTCTTGGGCGAGGTCGGCTCGGAGGACGGCGAGGACAGCGCGGGCCCCGTGGTCGAGGGACCACATCTTTACGCCGCCGGGCTGGCCATCGCGATGGACGGCGGAGTGACCATGGCCGGAAAGCTGCTGGTCCAGCAACTTCCTCTGGATAGCTGAGCGTTCACCGGGCAGGCGTCCCCCCAAGGAGGACTGCGCCGGCCAGGGGGCAATTTCTGGAAACCCCCTGTCACGGCGTGCCGTCACCGCTCTACCATCGGCTTATCCGTAGCAGGCTCCCCTCCGTTTCTGCCCGACGGCTCGTCAGCGTGCGAGCCACCAGCCCTACGGAGCATCGGGGGATGCACATGAACAGCGTTCCGCAGCACCTGCTGAACGAGGACCGCCAGGAGTACGAGCGGATCCTCGATGAGGCGCTGCGCTCCGCACCACACCGCCCGGAACTCGCCGCTGTCGGCCAGCGGCTCAACCCCGAACAGCTGCGCACCATGGCGCTCAACGCCACCGCACTCATCACGGCGGCCGCGGCGACCGAGTACGCGCACTATGTGAAGGTCCGCGAGGAACTGCGCCAGCCGGCGCCGTCCACCCCAGCCGTGAGCGAGGCAACCGGCTCCGCGGAGCCGGGCGCGACCGCGCTGGGGCTCGCCACCACCGTGGGAGAGGTCTCCGAGACCGCCGGAGCGGGCGCCATCGCCGTCGTCTCGGTGCTCGCCCCCGTCCTCGCCGGAACAGCAGCCGTGATCTTCCTGCTCGTCGGGTACATCCTGAAGATGCTCGACCCCGAGCCGGCGATCGCCAAGACCCTTCTGACCACCGGGTGGGTCTTCGGCGCGGTCACGGCGGCCGCGATTCTGGTCGCCGCGGTCCTATTGCTGCTGACGGCACTGCGCAACGGCTCATCCTCGCTCCGGGCCGGGGCGCGCAGCGAGCTGAACGAACAGGTGACCCGGGCCGGAGAAGTCTGGCGCGAGGCCTTGCTGGAGCGCGGCATCCTGCCGTTCCTCCGCGAGGCACTCGCCGACCCGGGCTCCGCGGCACTGGGCCGTCCGACGCCGGCGCCGAGCCGCATCCCGCACCTCGGCTACAACCGGCCGGGGTTCAGCAGCCCCGACGGCGGACCCGCCGCCGGGCCGCGGCCCAGCTTCTCCAGCCCGGACTTCACGAGCCCGGACTTCGGAGGGCCGGAGCACCAGCCGGAGTGACGTCAGGGCCGGCCGTGTGCGGGGGCAGGGGCCGCGTGCGGGCGGTGTGCCGAGCGGTGTGCGGGGCCGTGTTCGGCAAGGGACCCGGGGCCCGCGCCGATACAGCGCGGGCCCGAACCGCTGTGCCACGTACGCTCGTACGCTCCCCGGCGGGGGCTCGGTCAGATGATGCCCAGCTGCCGTGCCGCGCTCGCCCAGGCCGGGAACTGGGACAGCAGCCGGTCGTACAGCTCCGGGTCCGGGACGCTGCTGATGTCGTCGACGGCGAAGAACCCGACGTTGTCGACGCGTCGGCCCGCCAGCGTGTCGAACCGTTCCAGCACGCCGTAGTTGGACCGCCCCAGACCCACGAACTGCCAGAAGATCGGCTCCTCCACCGCTTCCCGCAGCTGCTGCTCGATCTCCTTGTTGCGGTAGACGCCGCCGTCGGAGAAGAACAGCACCAGTGTTGGATCGGCCGCCGGGTGCTGTCGTACGTACGTACGAACTTCTGCGATCGCCTTCTGCTCCTCGTTCTGGATCCCGACCGCCCGCATGTCCACCTGCCCCGGCAGCAGTCCCTTCCGCGACTTCTTGCTCCGTCGGAACAGGCTCAGCTCACCGACCCTGACGTGCAGCTCCAGCCACTCGGGTAGTTCCCCGAGGCTCAGATCCGGCAGCCGTGCCGCGTGCGAGGCGAACGTCCACGCCTGCATCACCCCGTCGTCGTCCAACTGCGCGGCGACCGCGGCCATCCGCTCCACCACGTCGGCCACCACGCCCTTCGAGTACAGGAAGGACATCGACCCGGAGGCATCAAGGATCAGCACGACGCGCGCCGTGACCCCCTCCGCACCGTGCTTCCGCAGACTGACCGCCACCTGCTCCTTGCGCAGCGAGAGCCGCTTGCGCATGTCCACGGGCAACTGCTCCTCGCCTTTGGTGAAGCGTGGGGCGGACGCAGCCGCGGGCGGAGTCGTGGGCGGAGTGACAGCGGTGGTCGCGGGCGGGGCAGCGGGCGGAACCAGAGGGGTGGCTACAGGCGGGGCAGCGGGCGGACCGACAGGGGCGACCACAGGCGGGGGCGGCGGCGCAGACGCCGTGACACCAGGATCGTCGTCCACGCTGATGCCGAAGTCGGTGGCCAGACCCGCGAGTCCGGACGCGTAGCCCTGTCCGACGGCGCGGAACTTCCACTGGCCGCCCCGCAGATACAGCTCACCACCGATGAACGCCGTCTCCGTCGTGGCCTCCATCTCGAAACGCGCGAGTTCCTGGCGCGTCCCGGCGTCGAGCAGCCTCAGCGTCAGTCCGGTGAGATCCCCGAAGGTGCCGCCGTCGGCGGAGGCACACAGGACGACCCGCTCGATGTCCGGCTCCAGGGCGCGCAGGTCCACCTCGACCGTGTCCGTCGTGGCACCGGCATCCCGCTGCTTGCCGAGGTGGCGTACGGCACGGGAGGCATGCTGCGGCTGGTTGTAGAAGACGAAGTCCCCGTCGTCCCGCACCCGTCCATCCGCGCCGAGCAGCAGCGCCGAGGCATCGGCGTCCGGCGCATCTGCCCCCGCGGACCCCCCGGACCAGCCGAGCACGGCCTGCACCGCCTCGGCAGCGACGGGAAGGTTGGCGCCCTTGCTCATGGATGTCGACGTCATGCGCCCAGTCTGCCGACAGAACCCGTCCCCGGCCCCGGAGCCGTCCCCCGCACTTTCCTCACATCGAGCAGCCGCGGACCCCCGAGCGTGCGGGCGCTCCAGCCCCCTCATGAGCGCGCTAGGACTTCTTGTCCGGGCGATACAGCTTGATTTCCCCGTTGACAAAGAGGTGCACGTAACCGCACTGCCAGCAGATCAGCCCGGTGGCCGATTCGTCGGCCCACGCCAGGTTCATGAACTCCATCCCCGTGCTGTTGAGGAGCACGGTCCGATCGCGGAATAGGTCACTGCGGCAGACGTGGCAGGTGAGCCATATCTCGCCGAGTGCTGCTCGTACCGGTTTGCGCGCCATCGGCTGAACTCCTCCGGTCTGTCGTGAGGGGCGCAAGAGGCTACGGTGCCTCTGGCAACGGCCAGCCCGCACCGAGCCTCCACCGTGCATCAACGGCTGGCCCGCCATTGAATTCTCCGCTCCGAACATGATCGCGAAGCTCGGAGGTTGCTCAGATTTGCAAGGAACCTTTGCCCTCTACGCATCGGCGACGACAGGTTGACACATGATCAACGGGGGACCGGAAACGCCTGCCCAGCGTTTTTCTTGGCTAGGAATTCAAGGCTCTTTCTCCCGCCGAGCAGACGAAGTTCGTCGGATACCTCAATGGCCCCGAGGTCTTCAAGGCGTTCCTTGAAGAGGCCTCCGGACAGGGAGAGGCGGAGTCCTCAGGACCGGAGGGCGCGACCAGCCAGAAGCAGGTCACGAAGTACAACAAGGGCATGGAGTTCGTCACCGAGAACACCGTCACGCGTGAGGGCAACAAGGCTGTGGCCGAGTCGAGTTGGACCGCGGGTCAGCGGGAACCGAGCCCACGCTGAGACCGTCTGACAGGGAAAGATCGTCTACTCCGCTCTCACCGCGCGGATCGACAAGATTCAGAGCCTGGCCGCGGCGTGGGACGGAACCTGGACGGCTCCTTCAAGAACGGGTGAACTCATGTCACGGGCTGGCTGGGCCGCGTCCTACACATGGCGCACCACCGCGAGCGTGATCCTTTGCATGCCGACGCCGGCGAATCTGGCCACACAGCTCATGCCGGCGGCACCCAACAGTGCCACTCCCCTTGCCGCCGCATCCACCGCGATGATGGCTTTCATCGGATGGCGAGTTGATCCGGCCAATCGCAGCACCTACCTCACCATTCTGCGAATCGTTGTCATCTGCTGCGCATTCAGCCTCGCCCTCTCGCTGATTCTGCTGGGAACTTCTCCATCCGAGTACGGGTCAGTCATCGGCGAGTGAGTTGTTGTGCCGGCATCTTCCCAGAGGGGAGGCATCCGGAATTCGGATGCCTCCCCCGGGCTTTCCCAGAGGCTGACGCTTCCCCACCTCACATGGGGGGCGATCAGTCGGCCAGCGGCAAATACACCCTGTTCCCGCTCGCCGCGAACTCCTTGGACTTCTGGGCCATGCCCTCTTCAATCTCCACCTGCGAACCACCGTGCTCGCGACGGATGTCCTGGGAGATCTTCATCGAGCAGAACTTCGGCCCGCACATGGAGCAGAAGTGGGCCGTCTTGGCGGGCTCGGCCGGCAGTGTCTCGTCATGGAACTCCCGTGCCGTGTCCGGGTCGAGGGCCAGGTTGAACTGGTCCTCCCACCGGAACTCGAAGCGGGCGTCGGACAGCGCGTCATCCCATTCCTGCGCACCTGGGTGCCCCTTGGCGAGGTCGGCTGCGTGGGCGGCGATCTTGTAGGTGATGACGCCGGTCTTGACGTCGTCACGGTTGGGCAGGCCCAAGTGCTCCTTGGGCGTGACATAGCAGAGCATGGCCGTGCCCCACCAGGCGATCATCGCGGCACCGATGCCGGAGGTGATGTGGTCGTACGCCGGCGCGACGTCCGTCGTCAGCGGGCCGAGCGTATAGAACGGAGCTTCATCACAGATCTCCTGCTGAAGGTCGATGTTCTCCTTGATCTTGTGCATCGGGACATGTCCCGGGCCCTCGATCATGGTCTGTACATTGAAACGCTTCGCGATCGTGTTGAGTTCCCCGAGTGTCCTCAACTCCGCGAACTGCGCTGCGTCGTTGGCGTCCGCGATCGACCCGGGACGCAGTCCGTCGCCGAGCGAGTAGGTGACGTCGTACGCGGCGAGGATCTCGCAGAGTTCCTCGAAGTTCTCGTAGAGGAACGATTCCTTGTGGTGTGCCAGGCACCAGGCCGCCATGATCGAGCCGCCACGCGAGACGATGCCGGTCTTGCGGTTCGCGGTGAGCGGCACGTACGGCAGGCGCACGCCCGCGTGGACCGTCATGTAATCCACGCCCTGCTCGGCCTGCTCGATGACCGTGTCCTTGTAGATCTCCCAGGTCAGCTCCTCGGCGCGGCCGTCGACCTTCTCCAGTGCCTGGTACAGCGGCACCGTGCCGATGGGGACGGGGGAGTTGCGCAGGACCCATTCCCGCGTGGTGTGGATGTTGCGGCCGGTGGACAGGTCCATGACCGTGTCGGCGCCCCATCGGGTCGCCCAGGTCATCTTCTCGACCTCCTCCTCGATGGAGGAGGTGACCGCGGAGTTGCCGATGTTGGCGTTGACCTTCACCAGGAATCGCTTGCCGATGATCATCGGCTCGATCTCCGGGTGGTTGACGTTCGCGGGCAGTACCGCGCGCCCCGCGGCGATCTCCTCGCGTACGACCTCCGGGTCGACGTTCTCGCGGACCGCCACGAACTCCATCTCGGGCGTGATCTCGCCACGGCGGGCGTACGCGAGCTGGGTGACCGCCTCTCCGGGGCGGCCCCGGCGCGGCTGACGCGGCCGCCCCGGGAAGACCGCGTCGAGGTTGCGCAGGCCCCCGCGCGGTGCGGTGTGCTTGATTCCGTCGTCCTCGGGGCGGACGGGGCGGCCCGCGTACTCCTCGGTGTCGCCGCGGGCAATGATCCAGTTCTCGCGCAGCGGTGCGAGACCCCTGCGTACGTCGGTGTCGACGGTCGGATCGGTGTACGGGCCGGAGGTGTCGTACAGCGTGACGGACTGCCCGTTGGTGAGGTGCACCTGACGGACCGGCACGCGCAGATCGGGGCGTGAACCCCCGACATACGCCTTGTGCCAGCCGATGGACTTCCCGGCCTCGCCACTCTCGATCGGGGCAGCCGCCCCACCGTTCTCGGTCGGAGCGGGCGCCCCGTCCGTCTGGCTGGAGGCAGGCGTGCGTACGTCCTTGTTGGTCATGAGACCTACTCCCTACGCCGGCATTACCCGGTAACAGGTTCGGCGGTCGACGCAGCGGCTTCCGTCCGCCGATGTTTCATGTGAAACATCGCTGGGACGAAGGTCAGCGCCCTCTCAGCCCGGTGCTCCGAGCTCCCGCGTGTGCAAAGGTGCCTCCACGCTAGCGTCATATCTGGCGCGGTGAACAGAGGGCCCCCGCCGTTCTTGCGATGATCGGTCGGTGACCACAATGCAGCAGCCCCCGTTCCCGCCGTCTGAGCCGCCGCGCCGACCCGGCTCCGGTGACGGCCATGGACACGGCTCCGGCGACGGCCGTGGACACGGACCGGGCAGCGGCCACGGCCCGGGACCCGGCGATGGGCACGGGCAGGACCAGGGGCCCGGGGACGGGCACGGGCAGGGGCCCGCTGACGGTCACGGCCACTCGCACAGTCACAGTCATGGCCCCGCCGCCCCCGTCTCGAAGCACCTGCGCAAGGTCATCGCCGCCGTGCTGATTCCCTTCGCGGCCGCGGTCGTCGTGGGCCTGGCCGTGCTCTGGCCCGGCGGTGCCCCGTCCCACGAGCGCACCGGCGTCGGCTTCGACCGGCAGACCCAGCAGGCGACGGTCACCAAGGTCGACAAGGTGGACTGCAAGTCCGTGAACGCCTCGGGGGAGACCCCGACCGGCGACACCTCCACCGCCGAGGGCTCCTCCGCGCAGCAACAGGCGACGGGCGACTGCAAGAAGGCGACGATCCGGGTCGACACCGGCAAGGACAAGGGCCGTACGTTCACCGAGATCGTCCAGCCGGACCAGTCACGGCAGTTGCATCAGGGCGAGAAGGTCGTCGTCGCGTACGAGCCTTCCGCTCCCAAGGACTTGCAGTACTCGGTCACCGACGTGAACCGGAAGTTCCCCATGGCGCTGCTCGCCGGGATCTTCGCACTGGTCGTGGTGGTGGTGGGCAGGATGCGGGGCGTCATGGCGCTCGTCGCGCTGGCCGTCAGTTTCCTGATCCTGACGTTCTTCATCCTGCCCGCGATCCTGCAGGGCTCGAACCCGCTGGTCGTGGCGGTCGTCGGGGCCAGCGCCATCATGCTGATCGCGCTCTACATGTGCCACGGCCTCTCGGCCCGTACATCAGTGGCGGTACTCGGCACGCTTCTCTCGCTGGTGCTGATCGGCCTGCTGGGCTCGGGGTTCATCGACTGGGCCGCGCTGACCGGCAACACGGACGACAACACCGGCCTGATCCACGGCTTGTATCCGTCCATCGACATGAGCGGTCTGCTGCTCGCGGGCGTCATCATCGGTTCGCTCGGTGTGCTCGACGATGTGACGGTGACGCAGACGTCCGCGGTCTGGGAGCTGCACGAGGCGAATCCGACGATGGGCTGGCGGGGGCTGTACCGCGCGGGCATCCGGATCGGCCGCGACCACATCGCGTCGGTCGTCAACACACTCGTCCTGGCGTACGCGGGCGCCGCGCTGCCGCTGCTGCTGCTCTTCTCGATCGCGCAGAGCAGCGTGGGCGCGGTCGCCAACAGTGAGCTGGTCGCCGAGGAGATCGTGCGCACCCTGGTCGGCTCGATCGGTCTGGTCGCCTCGGTGCCGGTGACCACCGCGCTGGCCGCCCTGGTGGTCTCCGCGGACCGTCCGGGGGCTCCGGCCGGTCCTGCCGAGCCTGTGGGAACCAGAACGCCGGCACGCGGTGGGAAGGGCCGCCGCCGCAAGCGCTGAGTCTCCCTGCGCCCACGCGACTTGAGAGGAAGCGTTACTCCACTTGGGCGGGTGGCTGCGTTCAGCCCGCGCTCTGCTCCTCCGCCAGAATGCGGTCCAGCGCCTCGTCGAGGTGACTGTCGAAGTCAGCCAGGGAGCGTTCCTGCCCCAGGGGCACCAGCTTGTCGGTGCGATCGAGGAACGCCACGAGTGGCGCCGCTCCGGACCGGAACAGCGCGTGGTCGCCGCCCACCTGAAGCCGGATCAGCACCTCGCCGAATGCCTCCGGGTCGGCGGGCGCAATGTGCACATCGCCGTCGCCGCACGGCCTGCCCACGCCGTCGATCAGCAGCTCCCGGCCGAACGCCCAGGTCACGGGCGCATCGCCGGGCAAATGGAAGGTCAGCCGCACGGCGTACGGATCACAGGTCTCGTATCGCAGCTCCACCGGAATGCGGAAGGAGAGCTCCTCCGACACGAGGAAGCTCATCATGACCTCTGCCTGTACCGACTCGCGCATCGCCTACCCCGTCGTTTGCCGTCGACTGGCCAGGAATCGTCCGCCTGACACTGCTGGAATCTTGCTCAACGTACACACCAGATCACAAGGAGTGAGTTTTCAGATACTGATAGAGATGGCGAGCGTCCCTAGCAGCCTGCCGATCTCACTCTGCAGCCGTTGTGCGGCGGGTAGTAGTCGGTCGGCCTGGTGAGAAGGCACAGAAATGGCCATTGTCGCGGCGGTTGAGCCGACGGTGATGGGAATCGCCGCGCAGACTGTGCCCAGCGCGTACTCCTGCCGCTCGACGACGGGCTCCATCCGCCCCGTCCGCTCCAGGCGTCGCAACAGACCGTCGTTGTCACGCACCGTGTACGGAGTGATCGACTGCACCGGATAGCGGTCTAGGTGGTCCCGGCGGGCCTTGTCATCCAGCTGGGACAGCAGGCACTGGCCGATCGCGTGGGCGTGCCCGGTCTCCCGGAAGTCGGCCCACTCCTCGACCGCGGGATTCCCCGGGGTGTCGGCGACGCACATGACCTCGATCTCGCCCTCGCGGTAGACCGCGTAGTACACGGGTACACCGATCGCATCGCGCCAGTGGGCGAGCGCCTCGGTCACCTTGCCGCGACGTTTCTGCTGGGCTCCGCTGCTGCTCAGCCGCACGGCGGCCTCACCGAGGAAGAACAGCCCCTTCTCACGGCGCAGATAGCCCTCGTGCGCCAGAGTGCGCAGCAGGTGGTACGCCGTCGGCAGCGCGAGCCCGGCCTCCCGGGCGAGCTGCTTGGCGGGCGCCCCGTGCTCACGCGAAGCGACGGCCTCCAGAAGGCGCATCGCCCGCTGCACGGAGCCGATCAGGGTCGTGGGGTGCGGCTCCAGGGCCGCCGCCGTGGGAGGGGTGCGCTGTTCCGGGCGCGTGCCGTGTGCCTCCGCCGGCGATGTGCGCGGCTGGGCGGGCGGGACACATGGCCCCGCGGGCGCACCGGACCGCTGGACCGGTGGAACGTGGGAATTTGCGGGTGCGGTGTCAACCGTGGCCAAGGGGCACTCCCTGAGCGCGAGGGGGACCGCCCGTGCGGGGACACGGGAGGGGGCTGTGCGCTGCCCGCGGGGGTCGACCCCGCGTCGAATTCCGGACCTTAACCGCCCGCCACCGCTCGCAGACGGCCTCGCCGGAAAACTTCCCTCGGCCGAGGGAACCTCGGGTTCCCTTTACCGGCCTGCCCGTTACCGATCGCTCACCCTCTCACGCCTCACCAGTCACTGCGCGAGGACGAGCTCGACATGAACTTCCGCACGATGTAGATCAGTCCGCCGACCAGCGCGACGAAGACCAGCGCCTTGAAGAGCAGGCCGATCACAAAACTGAGCACGCTGACTATCACCGTGCCGAACACGACCAGGGCGATGACCGGCACCGCGACCCACTTCACCCACCACGGCATACCCGTGAAGATCTCTCGCATCGCCCTCGTCCTTACCTCTCCGCCCGTCGCCCCAAGTCCAGGACACTGATTCCGGGTTCTCCAATGTTCTGCGTTCGATGCTAGAGCCCAGAGGGGGCCCAACAGGGGCCTCGCACCCCTTGTCCTCCCCTGACCGTCCCCCTAGGGAACCCTGAGAGGGGGGTCAGCTCTCGGGCGGAGAGAACACCACCAGAACCCTCAGGTCCTCGGTGATGTGGTGGAACTTGTGGGCCACCCCCGCGGGTACGTAGACGACGCTGCCGCGCGCCACCTGGGTGGTCTCGAGACCGACCGTGATCGAGGCGCGTCCGCTCACCACGAAGTACACCTCGTCCTGCTGGTGCGGCTTCTGTGAGTCGAGTTCGCCCGCGTCGAGGGCATACAGGCCGACCGACATGTTGCGCTCGCGCAGAAACTGCAGGTAGGCACCGTCGTTGGCGGCGCGTTCCGCCTCAAGTTCATCCAGCCGGAATGCCTTCATCGCCCTCGTCCGCTCTCGTACGCCGCAGGCTGTTTCCACAGCCATGGTCGCCAGTCGATCTCTTCTGCCACGATCAGACACATGAAGAATTTCGTAGTCAAGACGCTCGCCAACGCGGGGGCCCTGGCCGTCGCGGTCTGGCTGCTCGACAAGATCACCCTGACGGGTGGCAGCACCGGCAAGAAGGTCGGCACGCTGCTGCTCGTCGCGCTGGTCTTCGGCCTGGTCAACTTCCTCGTCAAGCCGATCGTGAAGGTGCTGACCTTCCCGCTCTTCATCCTCACGCTCGGCCTGATCACCCTCGTGGTCAACGCCCTGATGCTGCTGCTCACCTCATGGCTGGCCGACAAGCTCGACCTGAGTTTCCACGTGGAGGGCTTCTGGACCGCCGTCGTGGGCGGCCTGATCATCTCCGTCGTGTCCTGGGCGCTCAACGTCGTCCTGCCCGACGGCAAGGACTGAGTGCTCCCATGCCCTATCGCGTCTGCTTCGTCTGCACCGGCAACATCTGCCGCTCGCCGATGGCCGAATCCGTCTTCCGCGCCCGCATGGAAGAGGCCGGGCTCGACGGCCTGGTCGAGGTCGACAGCGCGGGCACGGGCGGCTGGCACGAGGGCGACGAAGCCGACTCGCGCACCGTCGCCATACTGGAGGCGGGCGGCTACGAGAGCGGCCACGCGGCCCGCCAGTTCCAGGCCTCGTGGTTCGCCCGCCTCGACCTCGTCATCGCCCTCGACTCCGGCCATCTGAAGGCCCTGCGCCGCCTCGCGCCCACTCCCGAGGACGCGGACAAGGTCCAGTTGCTGCGGTCGTACGACCCCACCGCGGGCGACGATCTGGACGTCCCCGATCCGTATTACGGACATATGGACGGCTTCGAGGAGTGTCTTGAGATGGTGGAGGCGGCGAGCCCCGGACTGCTCGCCGCGGTACAGAAGCAAGTGGAGGGACGAGCGATATGACGTCAGGGGATTTCGTCACGGGGACAGGTGACGGCACACGCGCGGTGCGGGCCGGGCTGCCCGAACCCGTCAAGTACGAGCCGACGCTTCCGGGCCCGGTGTTCGCCGCGCACTTCCATCTGCCGGGCGAGCCGACCGGCCCGTACACGTACGGCCGTGACGAGAACCCGACCTGGACGCTCCTGGAGCGCGCCATCGGCGAGCTGGAGGCCCCCGGACAGGACGGCGTCGTCACGCTCGCCTTCCCCTCGGGCATGGCCGCCATCTCGGCCGTGCTCTTCTCCCAGCTGCGCGCCGGGGACGTCGTGGTTCTGCCCGACGACGGCTACCAGGTGCTGCCGCTGGTCCGCGAGCAGCTGACCGCGTACGGCATCGAGGTGCGCACCGCCCCGACCGGCGGCGACGCCCAGCTCGAGGTGCTCGACGGCGCGAAGCTGCTGTGGATCGAGACGCCGTCGAACCCGGGCCTCGACGTGTGCGACGTACGGCGGCTCGTCGCGGCGGCCCATGCCCAGGGCACCCTCGTCGCCGTCGACAACACCCTGGCGACCCCGCTCGGGCAGCGCCCGCTGGAGCTGGGCGCCGACTTCACCGTGGCCAGCGGCACCAAGATGCTCACCGGGCACGGCGACATCCTCCTGGGATACGTCACCGCACGCGACGCCGCTCTGATGGCTCCCGTACGACGCTGGCGGAAGATCGTCGGAGCGATCCCCGGGCCGATGGAAGCCTGGCTGGCGCACCGTTCGCTCGCCACGCTCCAACTGCGTGCCGACCGGCAGAACGCCAACGCCCTGGCGATCGCCGAGGCGCTGCGGGAGCGGCCGGAGGTGACCGGGCTGCGTTATCCGGGGCTGCCCGACGATCCCTCGTACAAGATCGCTTCGCAGCAGATGCGGCGCTTCGGGTGTGTGGTGTCCTTCACGCTACCCACGCGCGCGCGGGCCGACCGTTTTCTCGACGCGCTGCGTCTGGTGGACGACGCGACGAGCTTCGGCGGGGTGCGGTCCACGGCCGAACGACGCGGCCGGTGGGGCGGGGACGCGGTGCCGGAAGGCTTCATCCGCTTCTCGGCCGGCGCCGAGGATCCCGAGGACTTGGTGGCGGACGTGTTGCGGGCCCTCGACGAGTCCGCGGAGTAAGCCCTTCCTGAGTGACCGGTGAGTACGCGGCTGCGCGGGTCCGGGTCGCAGGATTAGTACCTCGCTACGTACAACGGACGGTCCGAGCCTCCCCCCTCGTGGCTCGGACCGTCCCGGTTCTGCGCGCGAAGAACCGCGCGAACAAGGCTAGTTGACTCTGTGTCAGTGTCCAATCACAGTAGCGACAGAGACCTATCGACTTATTTATAGTTGGGGCTCGCGCGGGGGTGCTGGGAGGGGAGGGGCACGATGGATTTGGCCTTGCTGCGCACTTTTGTGACGGTGCACCGGGCCGGTTCCTTCACCCGAGCCGCCGCGCTGCTCGGACTCTCGCAGCCGGCCGTCACTTCGCAGATCCGCACGCTGGAGCGGCAGTTGGGGCGGCCCCTGTTCCTGCGCCAGGCCCGAGGGGTGACCCCCACGACCATCGGCGACGAGCTCGCCCACAAGGCTGCGCCGCATCTCGACGCTCTGGTGGAGATCGCCGAGGCCGGGCTCGACGAGGACTCCTCCTTACGCACCCTGCATCTCACCGGGCCACCGGAGTTCACCGCAGAACGGGCCCTGCCCGCGCTGACGGAGCTGACGGGCGACGACGGTCAGGGGTTCGCGCTGCGCGCCTCCTTCGGGAATGCCGAGGAGACGCTGGAGGGACTCGCCGCCGGACATCATGATCTGGCCATCACCACGGCCCGCCCGCGTGGTGCCCTGCTCACCGCGACTCCGCTCTGCGACGAGGAGCACGTCCTGGTCGCGTCCCCGCGCTGGGCCGCCCGCATCGGCCCGGGCAAACTGCGCCGCAAGGGCGCGCACGCGCTGGAGAACTTCCCCGTCGTCGAGGTGCACGAGTCGCTGCCGCTCGTCGCCCGCTACTGGGCTTCCGTCTTCGACTCCCGCCCGGCCGCCTCGGGCACCGTCGTCGTCCCCGACCTGCGCGCGGTGCTCGCCTGCGCCGCCGCGGGCGCGGGCCTGGCCGTGCTGCCGCGGTATCTGTGCGCCGCCGCCCTGGAACGCGGCGCCGTCGTGGCGCTCCTCGACCCGGCGGTGCCCCCGCTGCGTACCTACTTCCTGGTGGTCCGCACCGGGACGCTGGCCATGCCGCATATCGCGCGGGCGCATGAGTGGCTGCTGCGTGCCGCGACCGACTGGTCCTGAGGCTCCTCCTGAGCCTCTCGGGGCTTCGCGATGTTTCACGTGGAACCAGCCGGGCCACATTTCTCCCATGACCGTCCGACCCGTGGTCAAGCGCACCGCCCGCGCCATCCTGCTCGATGGCGCCGACCTGATTCTGATCAAACGCACCAAGCCCGGCGTCGATCCCTACTGGCTCACACCGGGTGGCGGGGTCGAGCCGGAGGACACAACTGTCGTCGACGCGCTCCACCGTGAAGTGCACGAGGAACTCGGCGCCAAGATCACCGATGTGGTGCCCTGCTTCGTCGACACCGTGGAGCACATCGGAGACGACGGCGGCGCGACCGGCGTGAAAGTGCAGCACTTCTTCGTCTGCCGTCTGGAGTCCATGGACCCGGCCCAACGGCACGGCCCCGAGGTGGACGACCCATGCGGCGAGTACGAGATCGTCCGGGTGCCGTTCACCCGGGTCGGGATCGCCTCCGTCCACCTCGTACCGCTGTCTTTGCGGCACTATCTCGACGGGAACATCGAAGGGGTAAGGGCGATGCACGCGCCTGACCTTGGCTGACGCACCTCTCCTACGGGCTGTTGCGGGGCTTGTCCCAAGGGGCGGCCCCGGTCAGTCCCCGGCGGCGACGAGTTCCTCCACCGAGTCGTGGCGTATGCGGTCGGACGGGATGCCGATGTCCCTCAGGGCGTCCACACCGCTGCGGATCATCCCGGGCGGACCCGAGAGATACGCGTCGTACTCGTTCCACGGCCCGTATTCGCGTACGACGTCGGGCAGCTGGAGATGAGCCTGCTGATCGACGACGGGGCGCACCGCGAGCCACGGGTGGCTCTGCTGAAGCCGCAGCATCGTGTCGATGTCGTACAGGTCGTGATCGGTGCGGGCGCCGTAGAAGACCTCGACCGGGCGGCGCTCCCCGTGCTCGGCGACATCCTCGACGAGCGCCTTGATGGGCGCTATCCCGGTGCCGCCGCCCAGACAGAGCAGTCCGCTGTCGGTGGTGTGGTCGACGGTCATCGAACCGGCGGGCGGGCCGAGCCGGATGATGTCGCCGGGACGGGCGCGGTGCACCAGCGCATTGGACACCCAGCCCGCCGGTACCGCCTTCACGTGGAACGACAACAGCCCGTCGGAGCGCGGCGCCGACGCGAACGAGTAGTGCCGCCAGATCCGCGGCCACCACGGCGTCTCCAGGCTCGTGTACTGCCCGGCGAGGAAGGGGTACGGCTGGTCGGGGCGGACGGTGATCACCGCGATGTCCGGGGTCCTGAGATCGTGCGAGACCACCTCGGCGTACCACCAGGCCGGGGCACGCAACTCGTCCGCCGCCGCCGCGTCGATCATGACCTGGGAGATCGTCGTGTACGCGCGGACCCAGGCTGCCTCGGTCTCGGCGTCCCAGATCGCCGAGGCATACCGGCTGAGTGAACCGATGAGGCACTCGCCGACCGCCGGGTAGTGCTCGGGCCGGGTGCCGTACTTGCGGTGTCCACGGCCGAGGTTCTGCAGATACGCGACGAGGACCTCGGTGTTGTCGATGTGCTCGGCAGCCGTCAGCAAGGCCTTGAGCAGCCGGTCCCGCTGCGTGTCCATGGCGGCGGGGAACAGCGACCGCAGTTCCGGGTGGCGCACGAAGAGCAGTGCGTAGAAGTAGGAGGTGACCTTGTCGGCGACGGGGCCGGCCTCGGCCATGGTCCGACGGATCAGTATGGCGTCGGGGGACGCCTCCGGAGTGGGGGCGGGCCGTTGGGCGGGCACCCGCGGCTCCATCCCGGGATCAGCCTGCGCAGAGCCGTGTACGGGCTGCTGTGGCCCCGCCTGCGGCCGTACGGCTTCGTGGGCGGGCTCCGGATCAGGGTGCCGCGCCTCGGCCGGTGGCGCCCCGTAGGGCCGTGCCTGAGTTGGTGCCGCTTCGTAGGGCCGTGCGTCAGCCGGAGTCGCCTGTTCGGGCCGCCTCTGGGCCGGTGTTGCCTCGTGGGGCGTCGGTGCCGTTTCCACGGGTGGGGATATTCGTTCCTGCTCCGACGTTCCCTGCCCCGGGGCAGGACGGCCGACTGGACGCATCGCGGCCAGCCGACGACCGTCGGCTGCTGCCTCCCGCTCCCCGCCGGAAGGCGCAGGATCCTTGCGAGGCGTGAACCAGCCGCCCCCGCCGTTGCCCCCGGAAGTGCCGTTGTCGGCCGACATGGTGGTCGGAGCGTCCATGGTGTGCCTCGCCTCGAACATCTTTCGGTCGGTCTGCGCACTTCCGCGGTCGGAAGATGCCTGCTTTCCCCCGCAGACGGCTTGCTTTCTTTACTCGTTCAGTCCCCGTCGGCCAATGCGGCCACATTGAACCCGGATTCCCGCTCGCTACGGACAAGTAAGGCGAGAATGTGACATTGACCGCACTACTCTCACCGCAGCATCCCACCTCGGGCCGGCGCCCGGCCGCATAACGGAAAATGCGGGTCTTCGATCTCTCCGTCCCGTTAGGCTGCATTGGCCTGCGTTCGTGCCCCCACGAGACGTGCGTACATCACGGCGGACGCGAACCGGACTCGACCATACCGGCAGCCGCCCCACACACAAGTCCCCCCTTGCTTCAGCACGAATTCGCGGGCCGAACCAGCAATTGCCTCAATTACCGGGCGCGCCGCACCAATTCATAGGCATCCCACAGATCGCGCCCCACGTAGGAGTGGGTGGCGAGGCCCGCCAGATGCCGGTCCGCATTGACCGCAACGGACACAGGCACCGCCCCGAACAGGTCCTTGTCCGACAGCGAGTCGCCGTAGGCGATGCAATCGGCTCGCTCCACCCCGAACACTTCACACAGCCGGTCCGCGATCTGCACCTTGGCCGCAGCGCTGAGAACCCCCTCCGGATCCACCGGCTCGGTGAAGGGCACGGAGGGGAAACGCGAGCCGTACGCCGCATGCGCTCCCCAAGTCGTCAGCCGTTCCACGAAGAAGGAGGGCGACAACGAGACGACGGCGCAGAAGTCGCCGTTCTCCCGGATCTCCGCCCAGACGTCCTCGATGCGAGACAGCCACGGCGCTCCCTCGAAGGCGGCTGTCACATGTGCCTCCGTGAGCTCCGTCCACAGGGCATGCACCCGCGTCGCGTACTCCGGAGGACCTATGAGTCCGTCGGAGATCGCCTCATCGAGCGCCACGGTCTCGGCTTCGAGCCCGAGCTGTCGTGAGATCTCCACCGGTGCTGTGCTTCCGTGCAGCAGTGTCCCGTCGAGGTCGAAGAGGTGAAGTCGTGTCATGTCCGCCGAGGCTAGTGGCAGCGCCTGTCCCCCTCGGCGATCCCAGCTGTTGATCCACGCCGTTTCACGTGAAACATCTGTCCGCGCACTGTGCGGTTGTGCACGACATGGCCAAAAGCGCGTACGTCTCCCCGCAAAGAGGTGGACGTCAGGGGTACGTGTCAGACAGCCTGACCTGCGTGTCGACACCTTCCCTCTCCGCTCTGCCCATCCGTCGTCTGACGCGTCGCGATCTCACCGCTTGCGCCGACTTGTCCGAGGACCGGGGGTGGCCCCGCGAAGAACACAAGTGGGGTCTGCTCCTCGCGGCGGGGACCGGATACGGCATCGACGACCCCGAAGGCGGCCTCATCACCGCCTGCGTCGTGACCGAGTACGGACCGCGGGAGCGCCCTGATCTGGGTGCGATCGGCATGGTGCTGGTGGCCGAGCGGCATACCCGCCAGGGGGTGGGCCGCAGGCTGATGCGGCATGTCATGGCGGAGATGGGGACCACCCCACTGACCCTGCACGCGACTCCGTACGGTCGTCCGCTCTACGAGGAGCTGGGCTTCAAAGTCACCGGCCGAGCCGAGATGGTCCGTGGACGCTTCATCCCTGGCGGGCCAGGGCCCGAGGTCTTCACCCGCCCGGCCACGGCCGAGGATCTCCCGGCGATCCTCCGGCTCGACGAGGAGATCTTCGGTTCCGACCGCACCCATGTGATCACGCGACTGCCCGCCTTCTCCGACCAGCTGCGCGTGGCCGAGGAAAACGGGCGGATCGTCGGCTACGCGTCCGCCTGGCCCAACATGGACAACCATGTGGTGGGTCCGCTGATCGCCCGTGACACGAAGACCGCGAAGTCACTCATCGCCTCGCTGGCCGCCCACACGGACCGCCCGCTGCGCACCGACATCGACGTACGGCACGAAGAGCTGCTGTCCTGGGTGAAGGAGCACGGGCTGGCCTCCACCAGCTTCAATGCGGTGATGACGTACGGAGTTTCGGAGCTGCCCGGGGACTGGTCACGACGCTTCGCTCCGCTGACGGTGGCGGCGGGCTGAGACAGCCGCAGACGTTCATCCCTGAAGAGCTCATCGACGCTCACACGTACAAGGAAGCGTCGGTCCCCCGCGAGAGACGGGGGACCGACGCTTCTGTGCTGCGGCGCGGTCAGGCGAGAGCCGCCACGGCGGCGACGGCGAAGCCGTGGTCCTGATCCGGCATGCCCCCGCCGACCCCGATCGCACCGATCAGGCGGCCGTCGCGGTGGACCGGCACACCGCCCGCGAGGAACAACAGCGGCCGGTCGAGCGCGGTGGGCAGAGTGTGGAAGAGGCCGCCAGGCTGGACCGCGTCGACGAGGTCGGCGGTGGCAGAGTCCAGCTGGAGTGCCGTGTACGCCTTGCGGGTGCTGGTCTCTCCGGAGATCAGCACGGCCTGGTCGTCGCGGCGGAAGGCGAGCAGATGCCCGCCCGCGTCGAGGACGGTGACGCTGGCCTTGACCCCGGCGGCTTCGGCGGCGCGGCGGGCCGCGGTGACGAGAACCTCGGCGTCCTCGATGGTCAGCGGGGCGACAGCAGTGGTGGTGCTCATGAGGGGGTTTCTCCTTATGGGTGGTGCTGAGTCGAGCGGGTGCGTGGACGGCCGTGGTCCCGCACCGGGCTCGGCCCGGTCAGTGGTGAACGGCGGCGCGCCGTTCGGCGGGCGATCCCCCGGCAACGACAGTGCTGGAGGCGCCCGCACGGCGTTCCAGTGCGGCCGAGAGGACGGCGAGGACGAGCGCGCTCGCTGCGAGGACGACGCCGACCCAGTTGGGGGCGGTGTAGCCCAGGCCCGCCGCGATGACGATGCCGCCGAGCCAGGCCGAGAGGGCGTTGCCGAGGTTGAAGGCGCCGATGTTCACGGCCGAGGCCAGCGTGGGGGCGCCGTGCGCCTGGTCGAGGACGCGCTTCTGCAGCGGCGGAACGGTCGCGAAGCCGAGGGCACCGATCAGAGCGATCGTGACGGCCGCCAGGAACTTGTTGTGCGCCGTGACGGTGAACAGGGCGAGCACGACGGCGAGGCCGCCCAGGGAGACGTACAGCATCGGCATCAGAGCGCGGTCCGCGAACTTGCCGCCGATCAGGTTCCCGCCGACCATACCGAGGCCGAAGAGGACCAGCAGCCAGGTGACGGAGCCGTCGGCGAAGCCCGCGACGTGCGTCATCATCGGTGCGATGTAGGTGATGGCCGCGAAGACGCCGCCGAAGCCGAGCACGGTCATCGCCATGGCCAGCAGAACCTGGACGTTCTTGAAGGCGGCCAGCTCGTGACGGAGGTGTACGCCTTCGGGCTTCGGCATCTCGGGGACCAGCTTGGCGATGCCCAGGAGCCCGATCACACCGAGCGCGGCGACACCCGCGAAGGTGACGCGCCAGCCCACGGACTGCCCGATCAGTGTGCCCAGGGGGACACCGACGACGTTGGCGATCGTCAGACCGCTGAACATCATGGCGATCGCGCCGGCCTTCTTCTCGGGCGCCACCAGCTCGGCGGCAACCACCGAGCCAATGCCGAAGAAGGCTCCGTGCGCGAGGGAGGCGACCACCCGGCCCGCCAGCATCAGTCCGAAGGTCGGGGCGATGGCGGAGAGCAGGTTGCCGAGGACGAACAGCCCCATCAGCAGCAACAGCATCCGCTTGCGGGACACCTTCGTGCCGAGCGCGGTCATGATCGGGGCACCGATCACGACGCCGAGGGCATAGCCGGTCACCAGTAGTCCGGCGGTGGGGATGGAGACACCGAAGTCACCGGCGACCTCGGGCAGCACACCCATGATCACGAACTCGGTGGTTCCGATTCCGAAGGCCCCGATCGCGAGGGCCAGAAGCGCGAGAGGCATGGTGGAGGACACCTTCCCAGACGATTGCAGGAGCGCTTTGCGTGCGTCCACAATAGTTGCACACGCGGGCAATCCGCAACAGCAGGCTATTGCGCTTGTGCTCTATCCTGGGTTTCAGCCGCTCCGGGACGGAGGAAAACGCCATGACAGCCACGGACCCCGCGCTCACCGCCCTCGCTCAGGGCTGGTGTGCTCTCTCCCTGCTGCACGGGAGGATCGAGGCCCACATCGAGCGCGCACTGCAGGCCAAGCACGACCTGAGCGTGCGCGAGTACTCCCTGCTCGACGTGCTAAGTCGGCAGCACGACGGCGTCGGCGGTCATCTGCAGATGAAGCAGGTGGCGGACGCGGTCGTCCTCAGCCAGAGCGCCACCACCCGGCTCGTCACCCGGCTCGAGGACCGCGGGCTGCTCTCCCGCTATCTGTGCCCGACCGACCGTCGCGGCATCTACACGGACGTCAGCGAGGCGGGCCTCAAGCTTCTCGAAGAGGCGCGGCCCACCAACGACGCCGCCCTGCGTGAGGCGCTCGACGAAGCGGCCAAGAACCCGGAGCTGGCCCCCCTGGTCCGGGTCGTGGAGTCGGCGAGCGTGCCTGCGTAGATCACGCGCTCGGGGGCTGCACCCTCATAGGGTGCGGCCATGGCAGATCTTGAGATACGAGCCGCTGTCGCGGACGACGTGCCCGCCATTGTCGCGATGCTCGCGGACGACCCGCTGGGCGCCCAGCGGGAATCGCCGGACGACCTGACCCCGTATCTGGCGGCCCTGGAACGCCTGAGTGCCGACCCGAACCAACACCTGGTCGTCGCCGTGCGCGAAGGCCGCGTCGTGGGCACCCTTCAACTCACCGTGATTCCCGGGCTCTCCCGCAAGGGAGCGACCCGCTCGATCATCGAAGGCGTACGCATCCACGCCGACGAACGCGGCAGCGGCCTCGGCACACAGCTCATCGAGTGGGCAATCGACGAATCCCGGCGTCAGGACTGCCAGTTGGTCCAGCTGACTTCCGACGTCACCCGCACCGACGCACATCGCTTCTACGAGCGGCTCGGCTTCACGGCCTCACACGTGGGCTTCAAGCTGCCGCTCTGATAAAAAGCCTCTGCACACGCCGAGAAGCGGGGGGGGTTTGCGGGGGGCACCCCCGCCTCTCTTCCTTCCCGCACCTCCCCGATGCCCCGCCCCCCCCCCGGGTCCACCCCACCCCACACCAAAACAACCCCATCCTCC